>NZ_JBIWIO010000002.1:0-831109 GCF_044764665.1 Streptomyces sp. NPDC093795 | reverse complement strand
CCCACTTGGCGCCGGGGCGCCCCGCCCACCCCCGCGGTCCGTTTGCGCCCCGGGCTGCGGGGGCCCTCGCTGCGGCCGGAGGGGCCCGCTTGGGCCCCCCGGGGGGGGGGGCGCCGGCCCCGCCCCCCCGCGGCAGGGGGATCGTCACACCGCCCACCAGACGGTGGTGTCGGCGGGCACGAGTGCCTCATCGTCGACGATCTTGACGTCCTCGTTGGAGAGGAGATACCGGCCGGGCAGCGGGACGGAGATGGCCCGGCCGGTGGTGTTGGCGGTGCAGACGAATCCGTCGCGGCGGAAGGAGAGCACACCCTCGGGTGCCTCCAGCCACTCGACGCCTTCGCCCGCACCGAGTTCGGGGCGCTCGCGGCGCACGGCGAGCGCGCTGCGGTACAGCTCCAGGGTGGAGCCGGGGTCACCGGTCTGCGCCTCGACGCTCAGGGCGCCCCAGGTCGCGGGCTGCGGCAGCCAGGAGCCGCCGCCGCCGAAGCCGTACGAGGAGCCCTCGACGGACCACGGGATCGGGACCCGGCAGCCGTCGCGGAAGCCGTCCTGGCCGCTGGCCCGCCAGAACGACGGGTCCTGGCGCACCTCGTCGGGCAGATCGGTGACGTCCGGCAGGCCGAGCTCCTCGCCCTGGTAGACGTACGCCGAGCCGGGCAGCGCCAGCATCAGCAGGGTCGCGGCACGCGCCCGGCGCAGGCCGAGTTCACGGTCGCCGGGGGTCCGCAGCTGGGTGCCGAGGCCCGCCGGGTTGGCGAAGCGGGTGGCGTGCCGGGTGACGTCGTGGTTGGAGAGGACCCAGGTGGTGGGGGCGCCGACCGGGCGCATCGCCTCAAGGGACTCGTCGATGACGGTACGCAGTTCGGCGGCGTCCCAGTGGGTGCCCAGGTACTGGAAGTTGAAGGCCTGGTGCATCTCGTCGGGGCGCACGTAGTTCGCGGTGCGCGCGACGGTCGGGGTCCAGGCCTCGGCGACGAGGACGCGCTCACCGTCGTACTCGGAGAGGACCTGCCGCCAGGAGCGGTAGACCTCGTGGACGCCGTCCTGGTCGAAGAAGGGCATGACGTCGTTGCCGAGCAGCTTCAGCTGGTCGTGGGCGCCGAGGTCGGGCAGGCCCTCGGCCTTGACGAGGCCGTGGGCGACGTCGACGCGGAAGCCGTCGACGCCCATGTCGAGCCAGAAGCGGAGGATCGACCGGAACTCGTCCCGTACGGCCGGGTGCTCCCAGTTGAAGTCGGGCTGCTCCGGGGCGAACAGGTGCAGGTACCAGTCGCCGGGGGTGCCGTCCGGGTCCTCGGTGCGGGTCCAGGCCGGGCCGCCGAAGATGGACTCCCAGTCGTTGGGCGGCAGTTCGCCGCTCGATCCCTTGCCGGGGCGGAAGTGGTAGCGCTCGCGCAGCGGCGACCCGGGGCCCTCGCGCAGCGCGCGCTGGAACCACTCGTGCTGGTCGGAGGAGTGGTTGGGGACCAGGTCGACGATGATGCGCAGGCCCAGTCCGTGGGCCTCGCGGATCAGCGCGTCGGCGTCGAGGAGCGAGCCGAACATGGGGTCGATGGCCCGGTAGTCGGCGACGTCGTAACCGGCGTCGGCCTGCGGCGAGGCGTAGAACGGGGAGAGCCAGACGGCGTCGACGCCGAGTTCCTTGAGGTACGGCAGCCGACTCCGGATGCCCTCCAGGTCGCCCATGCCGTCGCCGTTGCCGTCGGCGAAGCTGCGCGGGTAGACCTGGTAGATCACGGCGTCTCTCCACCAGCCCGTGAGCGTGCCGGTGGTCGGGGCGTCGGCCGGGGTGGCGAGATGCTGGGTCATGTCTTCCCTGGGAGGTAAGGAGATGCGTACAGGGGTGCGTACAGGAGGGGCGCTCAGGGCCGTCAGCCCTTGACGGCACCGGCGGACATGCCGGTGACCAGGTGCCGCTGGGCGAAGAGGAACACCAGGGCGGCGGGGATGGCGATGAGCACGGAGGCCGCGGCCATCGGGCCCCACTGGGCGCCGTACTGGTTGACGAACTTCTGCAGTCCGCCGGCCAGGGTGAGGTTCTCGTCGCCGACCATGAAGGCGGAGGCGTAGGCGACCTCGCCCCAGGCGGTGATGAAGGAGTAGAAGGCGGTGACGGCGATGCCCGGCTTGGCGAGCGGCAGGATCAGCCGCCAGAACGTGCCGAACGGGGTGAGGCCGTCGACGTAGCCGGACTCGTCGATCTCGCGCGGGATGGTGTCGAAGAAGCCCTTCATCATCCACGCGCAGAACGGGACGGCGATCGTCAGGTACGTGATGACGAGGCCGACCGGCTGGTTGAGCAGGCCCATCGACGCCATGATGTTGTAGATCGGCACGATGAGGACGGCGACCGGGAACATCTGGGTGATGAGCAGCGTCCACATCAGGCCGCGCTTGCCGGGAAAGCGGAAGCGGCTCACGGCGTAGCCCGTGGTGGCGGAGATGAAGACGCCGACGACGGTGGTGAGGCCGGCGACGAGCAGCGAGTTGGCGAACCAGGTGAGGAACGGGGTGTCGTTCAGCAGGTTCGTGAAGTTCTCGAGGGTCGTCTCTTTGAAGAAGTCCGTGGTGGTCGCGTACTTCGCCGGCTTCAGGGAGGTCAGCAGGACCCAGAGGACCGGGAAGACGGCGATCACGGACGCCACGATGAGCGTGGTGTGCAGCGCGACCGAGGCGAGCGGTGAACGGCGGCCGCGGACCGGGGTGTTCACGGCCTGGGGGGTGGGGGTCGTGGTGGTCACCAGACTTCTCCCTGCTTGCGGAGGACGCGCCGGTAGAACGCGGCGAAGACCATCAGGAGGATCAGGATCAGGACGCCCCACGTGGACGACTGGGCGAAGTCGCGCGGGCTGATCTCGAAGGAGAACTTGTACGCCTGGGTGACGAGGATCTGGGTGGCCTCGCCGGGCCCGCCCCGGGTGAGCAGGAAGATCACCGGGAACATGTTGAAGGTCCAGATGGTCGACAGCAGGATCACCGTGGTGCTGACGGACCGCAGGCCCGGCATGGTGATGTGCCGGAAGCGCTGCCAGGCGTTGGCGCCGTCCATCTCGGCGGCCTCGTACAGCTCGCCGGGGATGGACTGGAGCCCGCCGAGGAGGGCGACCATCATGAACGGGATGCCGAGCCAGACGTTGACGAGGATGACCGAGAACTTGGCCCAGGTCGGGTCGTTCAGCCACGGGATGCCGTCGATGCCGCCGCCCGTGAGGATCTGGTTGAGCATGCCGCGGCGCTCGTCGTACAGGAAGCGCCAGGCGAAGACGGAGACGAAGCCGGGCACCGCCCACGGCAGGATCAGCAGCATCCGGTAGAGGGAGCGGCCGGCGATCCTGCGGTTCAGGATGTTGGCGAGGGCCAGGCCGAGGGCGAAGGTGACGGCCACGCAGGAGACGGTCCACAGGACCGTCCACCCCAGGGTGGCGAGGAACTGGCTTCCGGTGACCGCGTCGACGTAGTTGTCCAGGCCGACGAACTCGTAGGTGGCCGGGATCTCGTTGACGCCGATGCTGCGGGCGACGTTGCGCTCGTTGGCATCGGTGAACGACAGGTAGATGCCGCGGACCAGCGGGTATCCGATGATCACGCCGAGGACGACGATCACCGGGGCGACCATGGCCCAGGCGTACCAGTGGGTGGAGAGGGATCGACGCGCGGCGCCGCCGTTGTCACCAGTACCGCGGCTCCGGCCGCGGGTGACGGTGTCACCCGCGGCCTTCGCCACCGACTGGCTGGGAGTGTCCACAGCCATCAGTCGGCCTGCCTTCCTTCTTACTTCCAGTCCTTCAGGAGCTTGCGGTAGGAGTCGCCGATCGCCTTGGCGCCGGCGTCCGGGCTGGTCTGGCCGGTGAGCACCTTGGTGTACTCGACCTTGACCGGCTCGAAGAGGCTGCCGCCCTCGGGGATCCAGGGGCGCTCGACCGCCTTCTCGACGACGGGCTTGAAGAAGCCGATCATCTCGTTGGTGGCGACGTCCGGCTTGATGAAGACGGACTCGCGGGTCGGGAGGAGGCTGAGCTCCTTCGCGATCGTCGTCTGGGTCTCGACCGAGGTCATGTACTCGGCGAAGGCGTAGGACGCGTCGAGGTTCTTGGAGCCCGCGTAGACGGCGAGGTTGTGACCGCCCTGCGGGGCGCCCTGGTTGGCGGAGCCGGCCGGGACCGGGGCGATGCCCAGGTTGGCCTTGTCCGTGAACTCCTTGCCGGCGTAGGTGTCGGCGACGGCCCACGGGCCGTTGATCATCATCGCGACCTTGCCGTCCTTGAAGGACGCCTGCATGTTGTCCCAGCCGTTGGTGGCGTCGGTGATCGCCGCCTTGGAGTCGACCAGGTCCTTCACCGTGGCGAGGGCCTTCACGCCGGCGGGGTTGTCGATGGTGATCGTCTTCTTCTCGGCGTCGACGAGGTTGCCGCCCTCGCCGTACAGGAAGGAGAGGAACCAGTACGGGTCGTCGCCGCGCAGGTAGAGACCGGTCTTGCCGGTCTTCTCCTTGATCTTGGCGGAGACGGTCTTCAGCTCGGCGATGGTCTTGGGGACCTCGACGCCGGCCTCCTTGAAGATCTTCTTGTTGTAGAAGATGCCCATGGAGTCGATGACCTGCGGCACCGCGTACGTCTTGCCGTTGTACTTGGTGGAGGCGGCGGCCTGCTCCAGGAAGTCGTCCGCGTCCTTGAGGGCCGGGGTGCCGTCGAGCGGGGCCAGGTAGCCGAGGTCCGCGAACTCGGGGGTCCAGGCGACCTCGGAGCGGATGACGTCGGGCGCGCCGGAGCCGGACTGCGCGGCGTTCTTGAACTTGTTCTGCGCCTCGCCGAACGGCACGTTCACGTACTTGACGGTGACCTTGGGGTGCTTCTTCTTGAAGTCCTCGGCGACCTTCTTGAAGACCTTGTCCTCGGAGCCGACCGTCGAGGTGTCCCACCAGGTCACGGTGCCGGAGAGCTCACCCGAGCCCGTCGAGCCGCCGTTGGAACCGCTGTCACTCCCGCACGCCGCCAGGGTCACGCCCAGGGCCGCGACCAGCGCGGTGGCCGCTATGCCACGCCGCATGTGAACTCCTTCAACTGATCCCGGGGGGACGAGGGGCTGGAACCTTCCTCATGCGACCGCTCCCTCGCGGCGCTCCGGGTTGCCAGGAACGTAACAGGGATGAAAACGAGCCGAAAGACCTTGCGAGAACTTTCTGCAAGGCCCGGCGATCGTTACATCCGCGTGTCCCTAAGGTTGCCATCGGATCGCTTGACAGCAGCTGAGACAGGCCTCTCAGGGGGCTCGCAGTCCCATACACACGCCCTTCCTGCTCTCCGCGCGCCCCGCAAATCCTGCAAGACCTTGCGAGGTGGCTTGCATCACCCGACCGGTGGGCAATACGCCGCGTGACCGGTACAGTCCATCCTCATGACCGCGCGGCTCTCCGACATCGCAGCCCAGGCGGGGGTCAGTGAGGCCACAGTCAGCCGCGTGCTCAACGGCAAGCCGGGCGTGGCCACGGCCACCCGCGAGTCCGTCCTTGCCGCGCTCGACGTGCTCGGCTACGAGCGGCCCGTACGACTGCGCCAGCGCAGCGCGGGGCTCGTCGGCCTCATCACCCCCGAACTGGACAACCCGATCTTCCCCGCGCTCGCGCAGGTCATCGGGCAGGCCCTGACCCGGCAGGGCTACACGCCGGTCCTCGCGACGCAGACCCCCGGCGGGTCCACCGAGGACGAGCTCACGGACATGCTGGTGGAGCGCGGCGTCGCCGGCATCATCTTCGTCTCCGGACTCCACGCCGACACCACCGCCGACATGACGCGCTACGACCAGCTGCGCGGCAAGGGCGTCCCGTACGTCCTCCTCAACGGCTTCTCGCCCAAGGTCCAGGCGCCCTTCGTCTCCCCCGACGACCGGGCGGCGATGCGGCTCGCGGTGACGCACCTGGCCGCGCTCGGGCACACCCGGATCGGGCTCGCCGTCGGACCGAAGCGGTTCGTGCCGGTGCTCCGCAAGATAGAGGGCTTCCAGCAGGGCATGGCGGAGCGCCTCGGCCTCGGCCCCGAGGAGTCCGAGGAGCTGATCCAGCACTCCCTGTACACCCTGGAGGGCGGCCAGGCCGCGGCAGGGGCGCTGATCTCCCGGGGCTGCACGGCGGTCGTCTGCGCCAGCGACATGATGGCGCTCGGCGCGATCCGGGCCGCACGCCAGCAGGGGCTCGACGTCCCCCGGGACGTCTCCGTCGTCGGTTTCGACGACTCGCCCCTCATAGCGTTCACCGATCCGCCGCTGACCACCATCCGGCAGCCCGTCCAGGCGATGGGGCAGGCCGCGGTCCGCGCGCTCCTCGAAGAGGTGGGCGGCACCCCCGCCCCGCACTCCGAGTTCGTGTTCATGCCCGAGCTGGTCGTACGCGGTTCAACCGCCTCCGCTCCCCCTCGTCCCTGAGGGGGAGCGGGTGCGCCGAGAACCCGTCGGAGGGATGATCGGTCGGGGGACGGAATCTGGCACACTCTCTGCCTATGGGTGAAACGACCGTGAAGAGTTTGGACGACCGGACGACCCCGTCGTCGTCACCCACCGTGGCCGACGACAGGTGGGCGTGGCTGCGTACGCGCACGCCCCGGCGCCCCCGCATCTGGTTCGAGCTGCTGCTGATCGCGGTGAGTTACTGGACGTACTCGCTCATCCGCAACGCGGTCCCGGAGCAGAAGGCCCAGGCGCTCAGGAACGCCGACTGGATCTGGCGGACCGAGGAGTCCCTCGGCCTCGCCTTCGAGCACGCCGTCAACCATGCCGTGAACTCGGTGACATGGCTGATCGTGTCGATGAACTACTACTACGCGACGCTGCACTTCATCGTCACCATCGGTGTGCTCGTATGGCTTTACCGATGGCAGCCGGGCCGTTACGCCGCGTTCCGTACCGTTCTGTTCGCCACCACCGCCGTGGCCCTGGTCGGTTACTACCTGTACCCGCTCGCGCCGCCCCGGCTGATGGAGAACATGGACTTCGTCGACACGGTCCTGGTGCACCACACCTGGGGCTCGATGGCTTCGGGCGACCTCAAGCACATGTCGAACCAGTACGCGGCGATGCCGTCGATGCACATCGGCTGGTCGCTCTGGTGCGGTCTCACCCTCTTCTTCGTGGCGAAGGCGCCCTGGGCGAAGATCCTGGGCCTGCTCTACCCGGCGGCCACGCTCGTCGTGATCGTCGCGACCGCCAACCACTTCTGGCTGGACGCGGTCGGCGGCATGATCTGCCTCGGCTTCGGGTTCCTCGTCGCCTTCGGCCTGTACGGCGCCTGGCCGCACCGGCTGTCCAAGCAGGTGCGGACGGCGGCGCCGGTCGCCGCCGGCGGCCCGCCCCCCACGGAAGGGGCGGACCACGAGGCGGTCGACGCCGAGCGGCGACGGGTCAGCTCCGGTACGTGACGCGCCCGCCGGCGACGGTGAGCCGGACCGGGGCCTCCGCGGTCTCGTCCGCCGGGGCCTCCACCGGGTCCACGGCGAAGGCGGTGAGGTCGGCCCGGTAGCCCGGGGCGATCCGGCCCGCGACCCTCTCCTCCCCCGCGGCGACCGCCGCGTGCGTGGTCATGCCCTCCAGGGCCATCAGGCCGGTGAGTCCGTGCCGGGCCGATGCGGCGCCGCGCGGGGCCCGCGCGGTGGCGAGGACCTGCCGGGCGTCGTAGTGGGCGATGGGCCAGTCGGAGCCGAGCGCGAGGTGCGCCCCGGCGTCCCGCAGGTCGCGGCAGCGCCAGGCGCGGGCGGCCCGCTCCTCGCCGAGCCGCTTCGACCACTCGTCGGTGTGGTCGGCGCGGGTGTACGCGGTGTGCGGGGGCTGCATCGAGGCGACGACGCCGAGCGCGGCGAAGCGGCCGAGCTGGTCGTCGGGGACGGTCTCGATGTGCTCGATCCGGTGCCGTGGGCCGCCCCCGCCCAGGGTTTCGACGGTGTCGAGGACGTGCCGTACGGCGGCGTCGCCGATGGCGTGGGTGGCGGTGCCGACCCCGGCGCGGTGGAGGTGGCGTACGGCGGCGGAGTACGCGGCCGGGTCGGGCCAGAAGGCGTCGGTGCCGCGGCCGTGGCAGTCGGCGTGCTCCAACCAGGCGGTGCCGCCCTCGACGGTGCCGTCCATGAAGAACTTGACGCCGCCGACCGCCCAGAGCCGTCCGGCCCGCTCCTGGAGCCGTACGAACGCGTCCAGCTCCTCCTCGGTGGCGCCGGGCATGCACCAGGGGGCGAGGCGAAGGCGTAGCGGCAGGTCGCCGTCCTCCTCCAGGGCGGTGAGCAGGCCGGGGACGTCGTGTCCGCCGAGGTCCATGACGTGGGCGGAGGTGAGGCCGGTGGCGGCCATGGCGGTGAGCAGGTCGACGAGCCGGGTGCGGCGCTCGGCGTACGGCTGGGCGGGCAGGACCGGGGTCATCAGGTCCATGGCGGCGTGTTCGACGAGATGGCCGGTGGGGCGGCCTCCGGCGTCGCAGACGATCTCGGAGTGCTGGGCGAAGGCGCGGGGGCCTTCGATGCCGGCGGCCTTGAGCGCGCTCGCGCTGGCGAGGACGGAGTGTCCGTCGTAGAGGCGGAGGTGGGCGGGGGCGCCGTCGAGGACGTCCTCGACGAGGTCGTGGTGGAGGGGGCGGCCGCCGAAGACGTTGTGGTCGAGGCCGAAGCCGAGGATCCAGCCGCTCCGGCGCTCGGCGCCGCGGAGGGCGGCGCGCAGTCCTTCGAGGTCCCTGACGCCGGAGAGGTCGGTGCCGGTGAACATCTCGAGACCCCATACGGGGTGGCTGTGGGCGTCGGTGAGGCCGGGGGTGAGGGTGGCTCCGGCGAGGTCGACGGTCTCGGTGCCCGCTCCGGCCCAGGCGCGGGCCTCGGTGTCGCCCCCGAGGGCGGTGATCAGTCCGTCGCGGACGGCGACAGCGGTGTGCCCGGTGAGCTCGGGGTCGCGGACGCGGGCGTTGACGAGGACGAGGTCGGGGGCTGCGGACACGAGGGGTCGGCTCCTTCGGTGTGCGGGGCGGCGTGCGGGTCGGCGTGCGGGTCGGTGGGCTGCTCGGTGGCCGGTTCCTCGGCGAAGCGGGCGTAGACCTCGGGGCGCGTGCGGCGCAGCCGGTACGCGAGGAGGAGCCCGAGGGCGAGGATTGTGGGGACGACGGCGACGAGGACCGCGTTGACGGTCGGGGACGCGCCGGTGAAGAGCGCGACCTTGGAGGCGACCAGCCAGATCGCCACGGCGAGCAGGGCGGCGGCGGTGACGGGGGCGACGAGGGTGCGCAGGGCGCCCTCCTGGTGCGGGACGCGCCGGAAGTAGCGCACGACGGCGAGGGCGGCGAGCAGCATCAGCGCCATGAGCCCGAGCATCCCGGGGGTGTTCACCCAGAGCAGCAGCTGGGTGTACGGGTCGGCGCCGGCGGCCGCGAAGCCGAGGACGACGCCCGCGCCGAGCACGGTCTGCGCGACGCCGGCGACGTACGGGGAGCGGTGGCGGGGGTGGATCCGGCCGAGGGCGGCGGGCAGGACGCCCTCCTCGGCGAGGGCGAGGCCGTAGCGGTTGATCGCGTTGTGGAAGGCGAGCAGCGAGGCGATGATGCTGGTCACGATGAAGACGTGCATCAGGTCGGCGGCCCAGGGCCCCACGTAGGTGGTGATGGCGGCGAAGAACAGTCCGCCGGGGTCGCCCGCGGCGGCGGCGACGACCCGGTCGTCGCCGAAGGCCTGGATCACGGTCCAGACGACGAAGGCGTAGAAGAGGCCGAGGAAGCCGACCGCGATGTAGGTGGCGCGGGGGATGGTGCGGGCGGGGTCGCGGGCCTCGCGGCGGTAGATCACGGTGGACTCGAAGCCGGTGAAGGCCGAGAAGGCGAAGGCCAGTACGGCCGCCGTGCCGGGTACGAGGACGTTGCCGGGGGCGAACGAGGCGAGGGAGAGCCCGTCGGCGCCGCCGTCGAGGAGCACGCCGCCGGCGAGGAGGACGAGTATCCCGGTCTCCGCGACGAGCAGGATGCCGAGGAGCTTGGCGCCGAAGTCGATGGAGCGGTAGCCGCCGTACCAGATGAGCAGCAGGCCGGCGAGGGCGATCGGGAGCCAGGGCAGGTCGACGCCCCACAGGGCGTGGGCGGTGTCGGCGGTGGCGGAGCCGAGGAGTCCGTAGACGCCGATCTCCATGCCGTTGTAGCCGACCATGGCGACCAGGGCGGCGGCGATGCCGAGCGGTTTGCCGAGCCCTTGGGCGATGTACGCGTAGAAGGCGCCGCCGCTGCGGACGTGACGGCTCATGGTGGTGAAGCCGATGGCGAAGATCGCCAGGGTGATGCCGGCGATGAGGTAGCCGGCCGGGGCGCCGATGCCGCCGAGGACGAGGGCGATGGGGGCGACGCCGGCCATCACGGTCAGCGGTGCGGCCGCGGACACGACGAAGAAGGTGATGTCGGCGGTCGTGAGGGTGCCGGTGCGCAGACCGGGCGGCTTGTCGGAGGCGCTGGAGGACATGCGGGAGAAGCCCTTCTCGTAAACCTAAAGGCTTTCGGTTGGCGCAATGTAGCCTCATGTCCAACGACTGGGGAAGACCTGAACAGCGGGAGAACGTCCATGGGCCGGCCGCACAAGCCCCTCCTCGACCGGGCGCGCATCACCACCACGGCGCTCGAACTCGTCGACGAGCAGGGCGACTTCAGCGTCCCGCAGATCGCGCGACGGCTCGGGGTGCAGACGGCGTCGGTGTACCACCATGTGGACGGCAGGGACGGCATCGTGGAGCTGCTGCGGGAGCGGGTCTGCTCCGCCATCGACGGCGGCACGCTCGACGGGCAGCCCTGGGACGCGGCCTTCGCCGCCTGGGCGCGCTCCTACCGGGCCGCCTTCGCCGCCCATCCGAAGGCGATCCCGCTGCTCACCGGCTCACCGGTGCGCGCCCCGAGGGTCCTCGATCAGTACGAGCAGGCGGTCGCCCTCCTCCTCGACGCGGGCTTCGCCCTCCCGGACGTCATGCCGGTGATCATCGCCCTGGAGAACCTGGTCCTGGGCTCGGCCCTCGACATGGCCGCCCCGGAGGCGATGTGGGAGCTGGCCGACGACACGGCCACCCCGCGCCTCGCGCGCGCCCTGGCCGCCTTCCCCGAGGGCGGCCGCACCGACACCGCCTTCGAACTGGCCCTGGCCGGCTACCTGGCACACATCCGGGGACTGCCGGACGGCCGGGGACTGCCGGACGGTCGGGGCCTGCCGGACGGTCGGGGCCTGCCGGACGGTCCGGGTCTGCCGGACGGTCGGGGCCTGCCGGACGGGGCGTAGGCGCGGGCCACGGTCCGCAGCGGCCGGGCCACCGGGCTCACGCCCCGTAGAACAGCTCCTCGACGACCGCCCTGGCCCGGCGGGTGATCCGCCGGTAGTCGTCGACCATCTCGCCGACGTGCCCCGGCCCGTACCCCAGGTAGCGCCCCACCGCCGCGAGTTCGCGCGGGTCGGAGGGGAAGGTGTCGCCGGGCCGGCCGCGTACCAGCATGACCGCGTTGCGGACACGGGTGGCCAGGACCCATGCCTCGTCCAGGGTCTGCGCCTCCTCCGTCGGGATCAGTCCGGCCGCGTGCGCCGCCCGGAGCGCCTCGCGGGTACGGGGGGTCCGCAGCCCCGGCTCCGCCCAGCCGTGCCGCATCTGGAACAGCTGGACCGTCCACTCGACGTCGCTCAGGCCGCCGCGCCCCAGCTTCGCGTGGAGCGTCGGGTCGGCGCCGCGCGGCAGCCGCTCGGACTCCATCCGGGCCTTGAGGCGGCGGATCTCGCGGATCGCGTCCTCACCGAGGCCCTCGGCCGGATAGCGCAGCGGGTCGACGAGCTCGATGAACCGCTCCGCCAACTCCCGGTCGCCCGCCATGGGTTCGGCGCGCAGCAGCGCCTGACTCTCCCAGACGAGCGACCAGCGGTGGTAGTAGGCCGCGTACGACTTCAGGGTGCGGACCATGGGCCCGCTCTTGCCCTCCGGCCTGAGGTCGGCGTCGATCAGCAACGGCGGGTCGGCGGTGGGAAGTTGGAGGAGTCGGCGCATCTCCGTGACCACCCGGTTCGCGGCCCGCGCGGCCTCCTGCTCGTCGACGCCCTCACGCGGCTCGTGCACGAACAGGACGTCGGCGTCGGAGCCGTACCCCAGCTCGTGCCCTCCGAAGCGGCCCATGCCGATGACCGCGAACCGGGTCGGCAGCTCCTCGCCCCACTCGGCGCGCACGGCCGCCCGCAGGGCGCCCGCGATCGTCACCGCGTTGAGGTCGGTGACGGACTCCCCGACCCGGTCGACCAGCGACCCCGGATCGGGCTCGCGGGGGCTGTCCTCGGTGCCGTACGAGCCGATGAGGTCGGCCGCGGTGGTACGGAACAGCTCCCTGCGCCGCACCCCGCGGGCCGCGGCCACGGCCTGTTCGGCGTCGCTCGCGCGGCCCACCGCCGCCAGGACCTCCTGCTCCAGATGGTCACGGCCGCGCGGCTTCAGCCCCTCCGGGTCGCCGAGGAGCGCGACCGCCTCGGGGGCGCGGAGCAGCAGGTCGGGGGCGAGCCGCCCGGCGGAGAGCACCCGGGCGAGGTTCTCGGCCGCGGCGCCCTCGTCCCGGAGCAGCCGCAGGTACCAGGGGGTCTTGCCGAGGGCGTCCGACACCTTGCGGAAGCCGAGCAGGCCGGCGTCCGGGTCGGCCGAGTCCGCGAACCAGCCGAGCAGCACCGGAAGCAGCGTCCGCTGGATCGCGGCCTTCCGGCTGACCCCGGAGGCCAGCGCCTCCAGGTGCCGCAGGGCGGCGGCGGGGTCCTCGTACCCCAGGGCTTCGAGCCGCTGTCCGGCCGCCTTCGGGCTGAGCCGGATCTCGCCGGGGGCGAGCTGGGCCACCGCGTCGAGCAGCGGCCGGTAGAAGATCTTCTCGTGCAGGCGGCGGACGACGGCCGCGTGCCGCTTCCACTCCTTGTTCAGGTCGGCGACCGGGTCGGTGCGCAGGCCGAGCGAGCGGCCGAGGCGGCGCAGGTCGGCCTCGTCCTCGGGGACGAGGTGGGTGCGGCGCAGCCGGTACAGCTGGATGCGGTGCTCCATGGCCCGCAGGAAGCGGTACGCCTCGTCGAGCTGGGACGCGTCGGCCCGGCCGACGTAGCCGCCGGCGGCGAGCGCGGCGAGCGCGTCGAGGGTGGTGCCGCTGCGCAGTCCCGCGTCGCTGCGGCCGTGCACGAGCTGGAGGAGCTGGACGGCGAACTCGACGTCCCGGAGCCCGCCGGGGCCGAGCTTCAGCTCGCGGTCGACCTGGGCGGCGGGGATGTTGTCGACGACCCGGCGGCGCATCTTCTGCACGTCGGGGACGAAGTTCTCCCGCTCGGTGGCCTGCCAGACGAGCGGGGAGACGGCCTCGATGTACTGGGCGCCGAGCTCCGGGTCGCCCGCGACGGCGCGCGCCTTGAGCAGTGCCTGGAACTCCCAGGTCTTCGCCCAGCGCTGGTAGTAGGCGAGATGGGAGGAGAGGGTACGGACGAGGGGGCCGTTGCGGCCCTCGGGGCGCAGGTTGGCGTCGACCGGCCAGATGGTGCCCTCGACGGTGGTCTCCGAGCAGATCCGCATCAGGTGCGAGGCCAGCCGGGCCGCGGCCTGCATGGCCTTCCCCTCGTCGGCGCCCTCGACGGGCTCCCCCACGAAGATCACGTCCACGTCCGAGACGTAGTTCAGCTCATGACCGCCGCACTTCCCCATCGCGATCACCGCGAGCCGACACATGGCGGCGTCGGCGGGATCGGCCGTCCGGGCGATGGTGAGCGCGGCCCGCAGGGTCGCCGTCGCCAGGTCCGCGAGCTCGGCGGCGGTCTCGGCGACGTCGATGGTGCCGCACACGTCACGGGCCGCGATGGCGAGGAGGCAGCGGCGGTAGGCGACCCGCAGCGAGACCGCGTCGACGGCGCCGGCGAGCCCCCGCTCGAACTCCTCGACCCCCGGGTGCAGGTCCACGGCCTCGTACGTGACGAGGGACTCCCAGTCGCGCGGGTGACGGGCCAGGTGGTCGGCGAGCGCCTCGGACGCGCCGAGCACCCCGAGGAGCCGGTCCCGGAACGGCTTCGCCGAGAGCAGCGTGGTCGTGAAGGTCTGCCGCTCGGTCTCGGGCTGCGCCTCGACCAGGCGTACCAGGCCGCGCAGGGCGAGATCGGGGTCGGCGGTGGCGCCGAGGGCGTCGAGGAGGACGGAGTCGCCGCGCAGGGCGGACAGCTCGGGCACGTCCAGGAGCCGCTCGGCGCCGGAGGGGTCGGTGAATCCGTGCCGCAGCAGACGTGAGAAGGTGCTGCTTCTACGTCCGGGCACCGTCATTCCGCCGCTCCCTCCGAGCAGGTCCGCCCAGGGGTCGGGCCCGGGCGGATCGAGCCTATCCGGAGTGGTGGGCGGGGGCGTCGAGGCCTTCGGTTCGCAGCGGATCACACGTGATCTCTCGCACATTGATCGCTTTTCGAGCCGGATGAACCGTATTTCTTGAAAGTCCGTCTTGCTTCTCGAAGGTCCCCCCACCGGGTGCGGACCCCCGTCCGCCTGTCCGCCTCCCTGCCGGACCCCTCCGCTCACCGCCTCCCTCCGCTCCCCCCTGTCGAAAGCGCGCCGCCGAACATGCCCGTCCGCCCCCGCCGCCGTCTCCTCCCCTCCCGCCGCGTGACCGTCTCCACGACGGTGACGGCCGTCCTGCTGGGGGGCACCTTCGCCGGAGTGCTCTCGGTGACGGGAGCACCGGCGCCGACGGCTCACGCGGCGGACCCGAAGCCGGCGGCGACCGCCCTGCGGGCCGCGCACCCGAAGCCGAGGGCGCCGAAGACACCGCCCCCCGCCCACGTGGTCGGGGCGCGGGCGGAGCCCGTACGGTCCGCAAAGGAGCCGACCTCCGTGGTGCAGGTCGTGGCGCACCCGGACGACGACCTGTTCTTCATGAACCCGGACATATCCCAGTCCATACGCTCCGGCCATCCCCTGACCTCGGTCTACCTCACGGCCGGCGAGTCGGACGGTGTCAACGCCCGCCCGCACGAGGCCGCCGGGGCCGACGCCGACAAGGCGGACTACGCCGAGGCCCGGCAGAACGGCATCCGCGCCGCGTACGCCGAGATGGCGACCGGCAGCCGCACCAGCCCCTGGGAGCGGGTCGCGATACCCACGGCCGGCGGCGCGACGGCGGAGATGGACACGCTGCGCGCGCAGCCGCAGGTCAAGTTGGTGTGGCTACAGATACGCGAGGCCGGTTCGACCACCGGCGACCGCCCGCACAGCCTCAACGGCCTCTGGAACGGCCGGATCACCACCCTGGAGTCCCAGCGCTCCTCCGGCACCCCGGTCGGCGCCGACTTCACGTACACGAAGGACCAGGTCGTCGCCACGATCGCGGGGCTGCTCGACCGCTTCCGGCCGACGTTCGTACGGATGCAGGACCCGAGCCCCGGCAAGGACCCGGCGAGCGGGAAGCTCAGGGACCACCAGGACCACCTGTACGGGGCGAGGTTCACCCAGGCCGCGCTCGCCCGCTACGCGGACGTCCCCGGGCATCCGCACGTCGGCGTGCAGAACTACCTCGGCTACCCCACCAGCGTCCTGCCGCACACCCTCGACCCCGAGACCGCGGGCGCGAAGCTGAAGACCCTGAAGACGTACGCGTGGCTGGACGGCGTCAACGACTGCGGGACCGCCGCCGGCTGCGGTGACCTGAAGGTGGCGGCGCGGCCCGCCGGACGGGGCTGGACCCAGACCATCCGGTACGCCCGGGGCACCTCCACCTCCTGGGTGCAGCGGGGCCCGGACGGCGAGCTCCACGCCTTCTCCGTACTCGACGGACAGCTCGCCGCCTGGCGGAAGCCGGCGACCGGCACCCCCTGGCACGGCCCGACACTGCTGCCCGGCGGCGGCCTGGACAGCGGCATCACCTCCGTGACGCTGCCCGACGGGCGTATCGCCGTCTTCGGCACCCGGACGGTGCTCGCGGGCGGCCCCGCCGGCTACCACCGCGAGGTGGTGACCGCCGCGCAGGGGGCGCCGGGCGGCGACTTCGGCCCGTGGACCTCGCTCGGCACGCCCGAGCGGGACGACGCCGGGGGCACCTCCGACATCAGCGCGCCAGCCGTGACCGTCGCCGCCGACGGGCGTGCGACCGTCGTCCTGCGGGACAGCGGCCACCGTCTGACGGCCCGTGAGCAGCGCCCGGACGGCGACTGGGGCCCGTGGCGGACGCTCGGCGGCGTGGACGTGTACGGCGACCCCGTCTCGGCGACGGACGGGGCCGGGCGCGGCTACGTCTTCGCGAGCACCCCGAGCACGGTCCTGACCTGGGCGCAGCGGCGTCCCGGCGGACCGTTCACCGGGCCGGCGCCGACCGGGCTTCCACCGACGACGCTGGCGCTGAGCGCGAGCGCGGCGCCGGACGGCGACGGCGTACGGCTCTGGTTCCGCAAGCCGGCCTCCGGCGACCTGCGGAGCGCCGACTTCTCGGGGACGGGCCCGGTCTCCCCGATCACCGAGCTGGCGGGCGCCGGAGTCGCCGGCTTCGGCCCGGTGAGCGGCGGCGACGGCCTGCTCGCGGT
Source organism: Streptomyces sp. NPDC093795 (assembly GCF_044764665.1). Taxonomy (NCBI): domain Bacteria; kingdom Bacillati; phylum Actinomycetota; class Actinomycetes; order Kitasatosporales; family Streptomycetaceae; genus Streptomyces; species Streptomyces sp. NPDC093795. The sequence continues at coordinate 814,577 of NZ_JBIWIO010000002.1, read as the reverse complement.
CCGGTCGCGGACCGGTTTCCTGGCGACGGCGCCGCACGGCAGGGCGGGGGCGCGGCCGGTGTGGAGGCTGGAGCGGTTCCTGTTCTCGGGGGCGCCGGACGCGGGGACGGACGGGGTGGCGGCTATCGGCCTGGACGGCAGGCTGCACTGGACGCCCGCGGGCCGATGAGTTCCGAGGCGCCGGCCGGTCCGTACTGAGAGGCGTACCGGTACGGCGAAAGGAACGGCGATGAACCCGCGGACTTCCCTCGATCCCCGATTCAGCGACCCGAAGGCGGCCCCGGCGTCCTGGCCCGACGCCGCCGCCCGGCTCGCGGCGGCCGAGGTCTTCTGGCTGACGACCGTACGCCCGGACGGCCGCCCCCACGTCACCCCGCTGATCGCGGTGTGGTCGGAGGGCGCGCTCCACTTCTGCACCGGCCCCGACGAGCGCAAGGCCCGCAACCTGGCGGACAACCCGTCGGTGGTCCTCACGACGGGCACGCCGACGCTCGGCGAGGGCTTCGACCTGGTGGTCGAGGGCGAGGCTGTCCGGGTGACGGACGAGGGCCGGCTCGCGGGGCTCGCGGAGGCGTACGTGGAGAAGTACGGGCCGGATTGGCGGTTCGAGGTGCGTGAGGGAGCGTTCGTGGGCGACGGTGGTACGGCCCTGGTGTTCGCGGTCGCGCCCCGCACGGTCTTCGGCTTCGCCAAGGGCGACCCCTTCGGTCAGACCCGCTGGCGTTTCTGAGGAGAACCCCCATGAACTGGACCCTGGAAGTCATCCCCGTACCCGTCACCGACATCGACCGGGCGAAGGAGTTCTACGGCGACAAGTGCGGCTTCAAGATCGACCTGGACGACGAGGTGGCGCCGGGCGTGCGCATCGTCCAGGCGACCCCGCCGGGCTCCCGCTGTTCGATCGCGCTGCTGAGCGGGATGCCGCCGATGCCGGGCACGAAGGAGATGGCGCCGGGCACCCTCCAGGGCCTCCAGATCTGCGTCACGGACATCGAGGCCGCGCGCAGGGAACTGGTCGAGCGGGGCGTCGACGTCACCCCGGTCCAGCACGTCGGCGCGACGGGCTGGGAGGACGGCAAGGGCGACACCTGGAACTCGTTCATGGCCTTCGACGACCCGGACGGCAACGGCTGGGTCGTCCAGGAGGCCCCGTCGGAACTGTCGGAGCGCTGAGGCCGGGCGGCGGGCCGGGAGCGGGCGACGGGGGCGGCGGCCGACGGCTAGCAGCCCAGGTGGCTCAGAACCCGAGATAGAAGTGGCGGAGCGTCTCGTCCTCCGCCACGCACGGCATCCCGGCGGCCTCCATGACCTTGTGCGAGGCCGGGTTGTCCAGGTCGGCGTCGCCCTTCACCCCGGCGGCGCCGGCGACCCGGGCGATCTCGACGAGGGCCCGCAGTGCCTCGGAGGCGTACCCCTTGCCCCGCTCCCCCGGCACGACCCCGTACCCGACGGTCACGACCCCGAGGTCGTCCGGCGGCCCGTGGAACCCGATCCCGCCGACGACGACCCCACTCTCCGGGAGCCGTATCTCGTACGCCCGGAACACCCCCGGATCGCCGCGCTCGGCGACCCCCCGCAGAAACCCGGTGACCCCACGGACGTCCCCGTCCTGCGGATACCCCTCGGCCCACCGGTCACCGGCCCCGGGCTCCCGGGCGACGACCCGCTCGGCCTCGTCCACGCTCAACGGATGCAACAGAAGCCGCGCGGTGGCGGCGGAAGCGATCTTCACCGGGGCAGTCTGAACGGCCCACCGCTGCCGGGCAACGTATTTCCCTCGGCCAGGAGCCGCACCACTCCGACCGAGGCTGCCCCGCCACTCGACTGACACGCGCCGACCCGCCACCGGCCCGCCGGAACGGAGACGTCGGCCTGCTGCGGCATCCGCGTGCCACCGGGGTACGGCGTCCCAGACCCAGTTGTTCATGCGGCGCAGTGTGCCACCGACGTCTGACAGTCCCCGGGACAGACGGGAAACGGCCGCAGGCGCACCCTGCTACTGACCCGGGGGTTACAGCACCGGCAGGTTCTTCCGCAGCTCGAAGGCGGTGACCTCGGAGCGGTACTCCTCCCACTCCTGCTTCTTGTTGCGGAGGAAGTGGCGAGCAACACCCCTGATCACCTCGGCTGGTCGAGGGACCAGCCGAGGTGGCCTCATCGACGGTGGTTGTCGGTGGCTCTCAGTGCGCCTTGGCGAGCGTCGCACGGCCCAGCGACGGCCCAGCAACTTACGAACCGTCAGCTAATCCTGCCCACCTCCGCTTCTGAGCGCATAGGTGCCAGACTCTGTGCCGGGACGGCGTCGGAGGCGGCGCGGAAGACGGGAGGGGATCGTGCACAGATACCAGGGAGTCGACTTCACAGGGCCACCTTCCCAGCGCTACGGGGTTGCCCAAAAGGAGGAGGTACGGAACGCAATCAAGGACTCAATGCCCGACCTCTACGAAATGCTCGACACAACAATCGAAGAGGTAGTCCTCCTGCAGCGCGCCTTTTTTACGGGAATCGAAAACCAGGCAGCAGGCACGATAGGAAATCATGCACTAAACGACTTCGATTCACTGATCGACTCGCTTGTATCAGGCAACGGAAGAGATGCTGCTCACGCTTGCAGATCTCTCTACGAACACCTAATCAACTACTGCGAGGTCACGACATCAGACATCGCCCAGCAACGCTACATTGCCCACCGATCGATAACCGCGATCACTTTGGCCAGGATTTCCCACGGAACCTCGCAACTGAAAGGGCTTGAACTAAAGAGAGAGAAGAACAGAATCAAGAAGCTCCAGAGAGACAATTCCATCTCTGCCGCTCAATCGATAGCCAGCTTCGGCTCTCGATTCCATGCAGATTGGTCGGAACGCAACCTTAGAGATAGAGCACGTGCACACGGGTACGAGCACCACTACGACACTTACAAACTACTCTCCCAAGTTACCCACGGAAGCAGTGGTGGCATACTCGGCACACATTCGCTCATCCAGGGGTTTACCGTACACCGAATCGGCCCGTCGCTCGATCTTGCAATATTCGCATATCTCGAAGGACTCAGATTCTTTCGCCACTTTGTGAGCGAAGTGGGAAAGAATGACCTAATTGACACCACCTCGCTAATTATTTCACTCGATCATCTCATCGCCTTCTGGCCTACCTACAGGAGGTCACTTCACGCCATTGACCGAGATCTATGGCCTGCCACTCCCCCTCCACCCCCGATCGCCATAATGGCGCTGTACCCGAATGGGCGCATCCGTTGGTTCTACCTCGAACCAGTCCTCAACATAATGAAGCGAGCACTGAAGCCAGCGGAACACGAATATTGGGAAGAGAAGTTTAGTGAATACGTAGCCGAAATAAACCTGAGCGACGTTGCAAATCAGGACGGAAGGCCTATTACGTGTAGCGTGGCAGGCGTAACGCTAGTGCCCTCCCCGGGAAGCAAATGGTTCAAGGCCAGTGCGGTCCTAATGGAGCGAGAGACCCCGATGGCTGACTGGCTTGATGGAGCACCTAGGGCTGCACCCGGAGCGCAACGCTCACCGAAGGCCAATACGCCTAAGGTTTGAGCAGGACGCGCCGATAATCTGGCAATCAACACCAACGAGCGGGGAGTGTGCGCCAAGAATGGGACCCAAGACTCAGAGGGTCTACGAGACGATCCTGTCCTGGATCGAGTCGGGACGGTACGGCCCTGGCGACAAGCTGCCGTCCGAGCGAACGCTGAGCGTCGAGCTTGACATCGGCCGTACCGCACTACGCCAGGCACTCGCACGTCTAGTGAGCGAGCACTTCATTAGGGCCCAAGACCGCAGCTCGTACCGCGTCCTCGGCAGTAATGGCGTCCCGACTCCGGCAGAGCGGGACCCATGGAAGATCCACGGTTCCCGCCCCGTCTATGAGAACCGCTGGGTCAACCTCGAACTGGTCGACGTGGAGCCTCCCGGCGTCAAGCGATTTGAGCATCACGTGGTGCGGCTCTTCCGTGTGGCAGTAACCGCGGTAGTCGACGACCAGGACCGCGTGCTCATGCTGTGGCGATACCGCTTCGTGCCAGAGCAATGGGGGTGGGAGCTGCCCGGGGGCATCGTCGACGAAGGCGAGGACGCCGCGGCCACGGCCGCGCGTGAAACCGAGGAAGAAACCGGTTGGCGCCCAGGCCCCGTGCAGCACGTCGTCAGCTACCAGCCGATGATCGGCATGGTCGACTCACCGCACGAAATCTTCGTGGCCCGAGGGGCCGAGAAGGTCGGTGAGCCCACGGACGCTGAGGAGGCCGGCGAGGTCGCGTGGATTCCCCTCGACGACATCCCCAAGCTCATGTCCGAGGGCAAGCTGATGGGATCGGGCACGCTCGTGGCCCTCCTTCACATCCTGGCGTCCCGTACTAGAGGCGACCGGTAAGCAGCTCCACGCGACGGCGATACCGCACGGACCCCGTGCGGTTCGCCAGCAACCGGGCCTTTTGCAGGTGTGACCGGGCGTCGTCCAGCTCTCCCCGGGCCAGATGCGCCTGCGTGAGATCGCAGTGCAACCCGGATCTCGCGCGCACGAAGGACGCGTCCGCGCTGTCCAAGGAGGCGTACAGCTCATCCATCGCCGAGGCGTCTCCGAGCTTGGCGAGGACGTTCCCACGCCACCTCGCCAGATGATCCGTGTTGAGAAAGATGCTCAGCATGTCGGCATCACGCACCTCCCCGTCGTCGGGTAGCAGGGATGCCGCTCGTTCAAGCGCCACCTGCGCCTCCGACTGTCTTCCCTCCCCGGCCGCGGCGCACAGCTCGGCCTCGGCGGCCGCAAGCCAAGCTCGAAGCCGTGGCGACTGACGCTCAGGCTGGACGCGCTGCGCGTCGCGCACCAGCTCGATTGCGAGCTGAGGTCGGCCGGCATCCGCGAGTACGTACGCCTGCTCCCCCATGGCGTGCGCAAGGTAGAGCGGGGACTCGGCATCCTGCGCGGCCTTCTTTGCGAGCTCGTACCTCCGCCATGCCCTGTCCACGGCGCCGGCGTCCAGCGCCTGCCATGCAGCAAGGGTGGACGCTCCCGCGAGCGCGGTCGCGATGGGCTTCCTCATCCCCGGCAGTACGGCGAAGGTGAGCGCCTCTTCCATGGCCGTTAGGTGGCCGTTCATCTGGTCGACCAAGCCGGTGGCGCCCATCTGACGGTCCATTGTGCGGAGTAGCTCCGTCTGGGCCAGGAACGACGGGACCATGGATTCACTCAGGCTGCCCGCCGCATCGATCCGGCTCAGCAAGTCCGCGTAACCGTCTGCCTGCGACTCCTGTACGTCGGCCGTGCCGCGTAGTTCGTCGTCCGTGATGCCCAGGAGCGGCCGGAGGATCGCGGCGTACCGGTCCGTGATGCTGCGCCGGCCATTTTCCCACTCTGAGATGTAGGTCTTAAGACTCGCCGCCGAGGCGATGTCGAGCAGCCGTTGCTCCGCGAACCGTCGCATCTCGTAGATCAGTCGGTCCTGCGACCACCCTCGCGCGGTCCTGACTGCCTTTAACCCCGTAGCCACGCGGCCTCCCGTAAAGCCCCAGGTGAGAGCTGGTTAACACCCCTGAGGTTAACCCCAGTTGGCTACCGAAGCACCCGACTTGGGCCGTTCTCTGGAGTCGCACACCGACACGCAAACCGAAGGAGGGGTTGCATCTGGTGCGCACCAGATGCCAATCTGTTGGTGCGCACCAGATGGACCGCAAGGTTCGGGTTCGGTGCGTCCCAACTCAACAGCGTGATCCACCGCAGCACGACGGCCGCGACAGCTCTGGCCGGCGGCGAGTGGAGACCAGCCGACCGAGACCGGGCCCGCGTCACAACCGGGCCCCACACCCCGTAGGGGGACACGCAGTCGGCTCTAAAGAACCGCGTGGCCGACATTGACGCCGCAACGCGCTCCGGGAGCCGGACCTCCCCGGAGTCAGTGGCACCACGCGAGTCGGAGGTCCGACGCAGTACCCACGACTTCCGCAGCCCTCGCTGCGGCCGGTTGCCTCCTCCGCCCGTCTCGTACGGGCGGGGTCGAGGGGAGCCGGAGATTCCTGGTTCTGACGGCGAGAGGCCCCGGGTGGCTAGACCCGGGGCCTCGGTTCGGGCCGTCCCACCCTGAGAGGAAGTACGACCCATGAACGTGATCGTTGCTGGTCAGCGGATCGTTACGCGGACCGAGCTGATCGAGGCCGCGCTCGGCTTCGGAGCCGACCCGGTCGAGCCGCTGGAGTTCGACTCCGCCGCCGGCCAGGACGCGCTGCGCGACATCGTCAGCGTCCTGGAGGCCGAGGCCGCCACCGACGTGGACGCCGAGGACGTCGAGTACTACCGGGGCCTGCTCGGCGCCCGGGTCCTGGCCTTCCCCCGCAGCTTCGGCCTCGGCTTCGAGCGGGGTGTCGCGTGAACACCCTCGCCTACCACCTCCTGCTGATCTTGTGCGTCGCCGTCGAGATCTGGGGCCAGATCATCGGCGTCCAGGACCTCACCTACGTCGGGGCCATCGCCGCCCTCGGCGTGATCGGCGTCGACCGCCTCCTGCTCCGCGCCGACCGGTACGAGGAGTTCGTCGAGGCGGGTGAGGAGCGGTGAAGAGCCTTGCCCAGACCGTGCTGTTCGTGCTGACGGTCCTGGAGCTCGCGCTCGGCCTGCTGGCCGGGACGGTAGCGCTCCTGAGCCTGATCACCGAAACGATCGCCCGCGCGGTCGCCGGACTCGACGAGGCGTTCGCCCGCCGGTTCCGGCTGGACCGGGTCTCCCCGAAGCTCCGCCAGGAGCTCGCCGACGTCCTGTACGGGATCGCGACCCCCGCCGGAGGTACCCGATGAACACGTACCGCGAAGACCGCCGCGCCGACAAGGCCGCCGAGCGCGCCCAGGACCGCGAGGACCGGCGCCTGGAGCTCGAAGCCGCCCAGCAGCGCGAGGCCGCCCGAGCCGAGGAGAAGCGCAAGGACTCCGAGGCCAAGCGCCGCCAGGAGCAGGCCGAGAAGAAGGCGAAGGCTGCCGAGCAGCAGGCGAAGAAGGCGGCCGCCGCCGCGAAGCGCGCCAAGGCGGTGCGGTGGCTGAAGGCGAATCCGGCGACCCTCTTCGTCGGCTTCGTGATGGTCGCCTCGATCGTGCCCGCGATCCTCTCCCAGATCGGCGCACTCACCGGCGCGACCGTGGCGGCGCCGATGGCCGGCCTGCTCGCCGCGATGCTCGAAGGCGGTGCCTGGGCCATCACGTTCATGGGCAAGCAGGCCGAGGACGCGGGCCGTGAACCCCGGAAGTACCGGATCGGCACCTGGGCCGTTGCCACCGTGGCGGCTGCGGTGAACTTCTGGCACGGCTGGGAGCAGTACGGCGAACACCCGTGGGTCGCGTTCGTCCTCGGCGCATCCTCGCTGTTCGCGATCTACATCTGGGACCTGAAGACCCACGGCTCCCACGGCAAGACCAAGGAGCAGAAGCAGGCCGATAAGGCCCGCCGTGCTCACCTCTCCGCACGCCGCAAGCACCACCCGGAGATCGTGCAGCAGGCGGTCAAGCTCCAGACCGCCCTGCCGTACGGCGTCCTCGACGACGAGTCGGCGTTCGCCGCCGCGTGGCGGATCCACACCGGCGCCGAGCCCGGTCTGTCGGCCGAGCTCTACGCCACCGCGACCAACGCTGTGCTGTCTCTCGGCGCGGCGTTCGAGCTCGGGGACAACGTCCGCGACGAGCTGCTGGAGACCGGCTTCAAGGCCGCCCGCCTCAACCCCTTCATCGAGCTGACCCAGGTGCCCGGATCCCAAGCGGGAATTGGGTCGAACACGGATGAAACGCCCGCCGAGAAGCCTCGCGAGAACGGGCCACGGGGACGGTCCGACGAGGAGCTGGACGCGCTTCTGCCGGACGCCCTGACGGCCGCCGCCGACCTCGTCGCCGAGGGCAAGCAGATCTCCGCAACCGGCCTCGCGAAGAAGCTCCAGATCCGCCGCGAGGACGCCCTCAAGCTCCGTGACCGCGTCATCGAACAGCGCCGCCTGCACGTCGCCTGACCCACCCCACCGATTCGAGGGAGGGCCCGTCATGGGTCTGTTCAGCCGCAAGCCGCGCGACCCGCAGTTCGTCACCGAGAACGTCGCCGCCGCCGACAAGGCCGACCCGACCGTCACCCGCGCGGTCCCCGCGCACACGGTCACCTGGCCGGTCGCCCCGTCCGGCATCCGCACCGTCCTCGTCGAGGGTGCCCGCTCGCCCCAGGACGCCATCGGCCGCGCGCTGCGCGACCGGCGGGGCATCGAGCGGACCACGACCCGCGGCTACCGCGTCCGCTTCGAGACCGCCCCCGAGGTCTGGCTCATCGACGCCGCCGGCGCCCGCCACGTGGCGGGCCCCCACCTCTGCTCCTGACCCACACCCCAGTACGCGGGGCCCGGCCCTCGCCTGGCAGCACCGGCCGGGCCCCGCTACCTCACCAGGAGGCACCGCAAGCATGACCGACAACCATGCCGAACCGCACGCCCCCGCCACCCCGACCCCGCCCGTCGAGCCGACGATCGCGACCGTCACCTTCCTCCGCCCCACCATCCCCACCCCGCCCTCGATCCCGGCCGGCGACTTGTGGTCGGACATGCCCGACGACAGCGGCCCCGCCCCCATCGTCGTCCCGCCCATGCCGACCACAGCGCCGGCGCCCGTCGGCCCGGACGACCGCACGGTCGTCCTCGACACCGCCCGCGTCATCCTGGGCAAGACCACCACCCCCGCCCCGGTCCCGGGGAAGGTGGAGAAGGTCGACCTGGACGACTTCGACGACCGCCCGCTGATCCCCGCGTGGATGCACTCGGCCGAGGGCTGGGCCGCGTGGGCGGGAGTCTTCGCCCGGGCCCGGCGCCGGGACTTCCGCCGCTGGGTCCGCCGCCAGCCCACCCAGAAGGGTCACGTCCGCCAGTTCGGCCGCGGCGTGCGGCGCTCGCACGAATGGGTCGTCGGCTTCGAGGGCGTGCGGGTCCAGTCCGCCTCACACACCGCACACGTCCTGACCCGCGAGGCCCGGCTCGCCGCCCGCCACGCCCGCTTCACCCCCCGCATCCTCGGGACGAAGAAGGAGCTGGCGATGAAGGCGGCCGAGCGCGCGACCAAGGCCGCCGAGGAAGCCGTCCTGCTGCACAAGAAGGCGAAGAAGGACCGCAACCGCGCCCGCAACCTCCGCGCGGGCGTCGTCTACGGCCCGCCGCTCACCGCAATCGGCACCGGCTACGCCATGGGCGGCGGCCTGGGTCTGGCCGCCGGCCTGCTCTCGACGTTCGCCGGTGGCGTGTTTGTCGGCCGCACCCCGTACGACGAGGACGCCGACTGGTCGACCGAGTGGCGCTCGCTCGGGGACGGCGACCGGATGACCGCCCCGATGCTCGACCAGGCGTTCCGCGCGGCGAAGGTCATCGGCTCCGAGGAGTCGCTGCGGGTCGTGCAGATGCCGATGCTCGACACCCGCGGCGCCTGGACGGCCATCCTCGACCTGCCACCCGGCATCCCGGCCAAGCGCGCGATCCGCGCCACCGATGAACTGGCCGCCGCGTTCGGCGTGGAGGAAGCGCAGGTGTCCATCGCCAAGCGGGGACGCTCCGGGCGCATCGAGCTCTACGTCGCGCGCGACCTGCCGTTCACCGACAAGGCCAAGCCCGGCCCGCTGCTCGCCCTGGAGGCGGCCGCGAACTTCTGGGGACCGATCTCGATCGGCCCCGACGTGCGCGGACTGCCCATCTCCATCAGCGTCGTGGAGCGCTCCGGCCTGATCGGCGGCGAGCCCGGCGCGGGCAAGTCGGCGTCCGGCAACACGATCCTGCTCGCGGCCGCGCTCGACCCGCGCGTCATCCTCGTCCTCGCGGACGGCAAGGGCGGCGGCGACCTGGAGCCGTTCGAGCACCTCTGCGAGTGCTTCGAGGGCGACGCCGACCCCGAGGCCTTCTACGAGCTGCTGAAGGAGCAGGTCGAGGACATGAAGCGCCGCTACGCGCTGCTGAAGAAGCTGGGCAAGCGGAAGGTCACCGAGGAACTCGCGGCCAAGTACCCCGAGCTGCGGCAGAAGCTCATCTGGGTCGACGAGCTCATGTTCTACACCACCGACGAGGAGTACGGAAAAAAGATCACCAAGCTCCTCCGCAACCTCGTCTCCCGGGGCCGGGCGGCCGGGATCATCACCTTCTGTGCGACCCAGAAGCCCGGCTCCGACGTCGTCGACACCAGCCTTCGGGACCTGCTGTCCATCCGGTGGGCCCTGCGCTGCACCACCCCCGAGGCCTCCGACACGATCCTGGGCAAGGGCGCCGCCGCCTCCGGCTACTCGGCCAAGACGATCCAGTCCGAGATGCGGGGCGCCGGCCTGCTGTGGGCCGAGGGCACCAACCCCACCATGGTCCGCGCCGACTACTACACCGACGAGCAGGTCGAGCAGCTCCTCGCCCGCGCGACCGAGTGGCGGCGCACGGCCGGAACCCTGCCCCACGGGCCGGTCCCGCTCGTCGACCAGCTGCGCGCCCAGGGCGACGACGACGCGCTGCTCCTCGCGGCCGTCCTCGACATCTTCACCGCCCACGCCACCGAGGACGCCCCGGCCGAGTGGCTGCCCGGCCAGCTCCTCGTCGACAAGCTCAAGGCGGCCGGCCACTTGGTCACCGCCGAGAAGCTCGGCGCCCTGATCGTGCGCACGGACGAGGAGAAGGCCAAGCGGCCGTGGGGCGAGAAGAAGACCCGCGTCACCGGCTACCCGCGCGCCCGCGTCGAGGCCGCCGCCACCGGACGATTCGGGCTCACCGCCTGATTCCAACCCGGCCGCCGCCCGGGCATGTGCCCGGATTGACCCGGAATACCCGCTGGCGGACCGGGTCTGGACCCGGACGCCGGAGGGCCCAACCCGAACATCCGCGTCCGGGTCGGGCCCGGATCCGTCCGGGTCGTCCGCCGCTCTACCTGCGCAGATGCGGAGCCGTCCGGGCTGTATCCGGGTCTTCGTCCTAGCCCAAACCGGTACATAAGGAGTCAGGCATCGTGACCGTCCCGACCCTCACCGCCCCCACCATTCCGGCCCCCGAACTCGCCAACGAGGCGGCGCTGCTGGTCCGCGAGATCGAGCAGTACCTCACCGCCCGCGTCCGCACGACCGCCCACCCGCTCGTCACCAAGACCACCGCCGAACTCATCGCCGAAGCCCTCGGCAACCCGCCCCCGGCGGCGGCCGCGCCGGTCCTCGCGGTCCCGGCCCGCGCGCTGCGGATCCTGCCCGACTGGGTGCTCAACTTCCCGCTGCTCCGGCAGCTCCACGGCGGCGGACGGCAGATCAGCGTCGCCGAGCACCTGGAGCTCATCGCTCTGGTCATCGAGCGCTACGGATGGCACCGCGGCGCGCTGCGCTCGACGTCGGGCCGCCGCTGCATCCTCGGCGCCCAGGCCGTGCTGTTCCGCCTCGGCTACGGCGACGAGACCACCGCGCGGGCCGCCGGCCATCGCCTCCAGGCCGTCCTCGCCGCACGGGGGATCAGCGAGCCCTACCACCGATGGAACGACGCCACCGGCCGCACCCGCACCGAAGTCCTCGCCCTCGTCCGCACCGCCGCTGCGAACGCCCGGCAGGAGGACCGGTGACGACCTACCGCAAGAACCTCGCCCCGGCCGGGCTCATGACCCGCCGCCAGCTCCGCGCCGCCGGTCTCCGTCCCGGCGGCCACGACCCGGTCGCCCAGATCCGCTACTGGCGCCACGGCTGGCGCTACGCCTACCTCTACGACACCCAACGCGCCCGGCCGGTAAGGCCGATGACGCCGGGACGCTGGCGCTCACACGAGGCGATGATGCGCGCCCGCCGCACTTGCCCCGCCTGCCGCCTCGACCGCGGCTACTGCATCCCCACCTCGCTCGGCACCTGCCCCGACTGCGCCACCGCCTGACCCACCCCACCCCCCGGCCACCAGGGAGGCCCCGCATGGCCATAACCGTCTCGCTCGTCGCCCTCTTCGGACTCGTCCTGTACTTCCTCCTCCGCGCCGGAAACCTCGGCTACGGCTCCGCGCTCGTCGCCGCCGGGTTCGGCTTCTTCCTCGCCTCCACCGGCGCCGCCACCCCCATCAATCAGCTCGCCCACAGCGTCATCGACGCCCTGTCCACCCTCTGAGGAGCCCAACGTGTTCGAGATTCGCGTCATCTGCGACCCCGACGACACCGACCGCGTCATCGACACCCTCGGCAGCACCTTCACCACCTGGTCCGCCCACCGCGTGGCCACCCGCGACGGCGACCGCACCCGCGTCTACCTGTCCGCCGACCACCGCCCCGCCGTCACGCAGGAGTGGCCGACGCCGGAGCAGGCCTACGCCACCGCCCCGAGCATCATCAGCGAGATCGGCTGGGTCGCCCGCACCGCCGCCGACCGGCCGTTCGGCACCGAGACGAGCCGCGAGTTCTGGCTCCGCAAGGCCGCCCTCCTCGACCGCATCGCCCTCGGCGACGACAAGGCCCCGCCCATCAGTGACGCCACCGAGGACGCCGACCGGACCGCCCGGCGGCTCATGGAACGCGACAGCGCGGCCGTGATCTGCGACCCGCGCCACTACGTCCGCCAGCAGTACGCCCGCCACACCACCGACCAGTAGCTACGCCGAGGGCGGCCCCCGTCTCGCCAAAGTCCGGGGCCGCCCTCGTCTACCAGCACATCTCACAGAACTGGAGACACCCAGCATGACCCATCCGATCCCCATCCGGCGAGCAGGCGGCCCCCCGCCCACACTGGCCACCGCCCTCCAGGCCGCCGAACGCGGCTGGCACGTCTTCCCGCTCCGCCCTGGTACGAAGCGGCCCGCCCTGCACGGCGAGAACCGCTGCCCCCGCACCGGGGCATGCTCGGGAGACCACGTGAAGTGGGAGGACCGGGCCACCACCGACCGCGAGCGGATCGTCCGCGCGTGGGGGCAGGGCCCGTTCAACATCGGTCTGGCCACTGGCCCGTCGGGGCTCGTCGTCGTCGACCTCGACGTGCCCAAGGAGGGTGCCGCCGGACCCAGCGGCGCGGAGGTGTTCGCGGCCCTGTGCGAGCGCGCCGGCCAGCCGCTGCCGGTGACCTTCCGAGCAGGCACCGCGTCCGGTGGCGAGCACCTCTACTTCGCCGCCCCGGACAGCGTCCGGCTCGGCAACTCTGCAGGGCTGCTTGGGCAGTTGGTGGACACGCGCGCCTGGGGTGGGTACGTCGTCGCGCCCGGCAGCGTCACCCCTAGCGGGGCGTACGCGGTCCTGGACGACGCTCCCGTCCTTCCTCTGCCCGGCTGGCTCCTGGAGTCCCTCACGGCCCGCCAGGAGCCCTCACGGTCCCGTGGAGGGATTCTGGCTGCACCGGCGGTCAGTGGCAGTCGCGCGGCCCGTGCGGCGCTGGAGCGGGAGTGCCGCAACGTCCAGGCCGCACCGGCGAAGCAAGCCAACAACACGCTCAACCGGTCCGCGTTCCTCGTGGGGCGCTTCGTCGCGTGGGGCGACCTCGACCGGCACGTGGTGGAGGAGGCATTCCAAGGGGCGGGGGAATCGCGGGGACTCACCGCGGCCGAGTGCCGCGCCACGATCCGCAGCGCCCTGGACAGCTCCCTCCGCAAGGCCCGGTCTCGGGAGGCGGCATGAGCCCCCAGAATCCCTCCCCCTTGGAATGCCGTGCGACGACCCCCCGGCCGGCCGTCGCCGAGCAGCCGGTAGCACGGCGGGCCGTGGGCGCCCGAAAGGCCGTCGCCGAAGGCGTCCCTTCTGGTTCTGACCCGCACCCGGCCGACGGGCCGAGGGTCCTCGCGATGCTCCACATCGGCGCGCCCGGCCGGAACGCGGTGCCCACCGCGCACTCGTGGTGCTCCTGTGGCCGGGACCTGAAGGCGTTCGGCCATCAGCAGATCGCCCGGCTCACCGACGACCACACCCGACACCGCAACCAGTGCCCGCTGCTCACCCGAGGGAAGGAAGCCGCATGAGTCCGCACGACTCCGAGCTGTGGGCCGGATTCGACGCGATGACAGCCGAGGACGTCGCCGGGCCCGTCTGGGACGAGCCGGTACCGCTCAACCCGCGCGGTCAGCTTCCCGTCTTTCCCGTGGACGCGCTGCCCGACTGGCTCGGCGCGATGGCCGCCGAGGTCGCCGAGGAGTCTCAGACCCCCGTCGACCTCGCCGGATGTCTTGCCCTCGCCGTCCTCGGCACGGCCGCCGGCGGACGGGTCATCGTCCACGTCCGGGGCCAGTGGCGCGAGCCGGTCAACCTCTACACCGCCGTCGCGCTGCCGCCCGGCAACCGCAAGAGCGCCGTGTTCTCTCTCATGACGCAGCCGCTCCTGGCGGCCGAGAAGGCCCTCGTCGAGCTGACCGCCCCGCAGCGGGCCGAGGCTGCCGCATCCGCGCGGATGACGAAGGTCGCCGCTGAGAAGGCCGCGGCGAAGGCCGCGAACGCCGAGGCCGACAAACGGGCCGAGCTGACCGCCGAGGCTGTCTCGCTCTCCCAGGCGGCCGACCAGGCCGTTATCCCCGCCGAGCCGCAGCTCGTCGCCGACGACATCACCGCCGAGAGCCTGACCACCACTCTCGCCCAGCAGGACGGCCGCATCGGCATCCTGTCTCCCGAGGGCGAGATCTTCGAGATCATCGCCGGACGGTACTCCGGCGCCCCGAACATGGGGATCTTCCTCAAGGGACACGCCGGCGACATGGTCCGGGTCAACCGCATGGGCCGCGACGCCCAGCACATCGAGCGCCCCGCCATCACCATGGGGCTGGCCGTGCAGCCGGAAGTCCTCGACTCCATCGGGCAGATCAAGGGCGCCGACGGCCGGGGCCTGCTCGCCCGGTTCCTCTACTCCAAGCCCGAGTCCCTCGTCGGCCGCCGCAACCTCACCCCGGCTCTCCTGTCCGCCGATACGGCCGCCGCCTACGCCCAGAAGCTCGGGCACCTCGCCCTGACCCTCGCGGCCTGGACCGAGCCCGCCGAGCTCACCCTCACGCCCGAGGCCGACGCCGTCCTCCTCGCCTACCAGCGCGTCACCGAGTCCCGCCAGGACAAGGGCGGTTCACTGCGCCCCATCATCAAGTGGTCCAGCAAGCGGGACGGAGCCGTAGCTCGGATCGCCGGGCTCCTCCACCTCGCCGCCCACCCGGCCGACGCGTGGACGCGGCCGATCGCCGCCGAGACGATGGCCGCCGCCACCCGGCTCGGGGACTATTTCACCGCCCACGCCCTCGACGTGTTCGACGCCATGGGCGCCGACCCCGCCCAGGAGACCGCCCACACCCTCCTGACCCACCTGCGCGAGACCCGCACCGCCACCTTCACCAAGCGCGAGCTGTTCCGAGGCCTCGCCCGCGGCGACTTCCCCGCCATGAGCGACCTCGACCCCGCGCTCGCCCTCCTGGAGGAACACGGCTGGGTCCGCCAGCAGCCCCCGCCGCCCCGCACCGGACGCGGCGGCCGGCCGCCCTCCCCCCGCTACGAGACCCACCCCCGCACCACCCCCGGCGCCTGAAAACCCCCCAACCCGCTGACAGAACTGACAGAACCTCCCGACCTACCCCCTGACCTGCGGAAACAACCATTTTCGGAGCTCTGACAAAACCTCCGAAAACTCTGACAAAACCTCGACCCTCCCAACGACGCCGCGCTGACAGAACCCCCGCCCGGAGGTTCTGTCAGAGTTTTTTGAGGTTTTGTCACGACGCTGGAAACGACCAAACCCGCAGGTCAAAGGCCACATGGCGAGGTTCTGTCAGTTCTGTCAGCACTTTCCGGGGTTCTGGCACCCCGGACCGAGCTGAAGGAGCCCGATGGCCACCGCCAAGACGCCCCAGCCCGTCACCGACCTCCCCGCCCGGTACCTCACCCCGGACGACATCGCCGCCCTCTTCGAGGTCCCCCTGGAGACCGTCTACCACTGGCGGAAGCAGCGCACCGGCCCGCCCGGGTTCCGTGTCGGTCGCCACGTCCGCTACGACCCCGTCGCCGTCCAGGCGTGGGTCGCTGAGCAGAGCGAGCTCGACGCCGCCGCCTGACCCGTCTCCCTCACTGGCCCGTGCTGCCCCCCGTCGGGGGCGGCACGGGCCTCTCTCGTGCACCGAAAGGAACTACAGCCACCCATGGCCGGCCACGTCCAGGACCGCTGGTACAAGACCGAGACCGACGCCGAGGGCAAGGAGCGCCGGGTCAGGACCGACCGCTACGGCATCGGCATGCGTTACCGGGCCCGCTACATCGGCCCCGACGGCACCGAGAAGTCCAAGAGCTTCCCCGACAAGCAGAAGCGGCTCGCGGAGAAGTGGCTCTCCACCACCGAGGCCGACATGTCCCGGGGGCAGTACGTCGACCCCACCGCCGGGCGGATCACGTTCCGGCAGTACGGCGAGAAGTGGCTCGCCTCCCAGACCACGGACCCGACGACGCGTACGACGGTGGGCGTCCACCTCCGGCTGCACGCGTTCCCGTACCTCGGGACGCGGCCGATCGACTCGTTCCGTCCCGAGCACATCCGCGAGTGGCTCGCGGCACTGGCGAAGCCCCTGCCCGTCTCTTCGTACCGCCGGGTCATCTTCGCCAGCGTCTCGGCCGTGCTCGCTGCGGCCGTGGACGACGAGCTGCTCGCCAAGAACCCGTGCAAGTCCCGTTCGGTCCGGGCGCCAGCGCCAGCCGAACCGCGGGTGAGGCCGTGGACGGCGAACCGAGTGTTCGCCGTTCGCTCGGCGCTCCCGAAGCGCTATCAGGCGATGGTCGACATCGGCGGCGGCTGTGGTCTCCGCCAGGGCGAGATCTTCGGCCTGGGCGAGGAGCACGTCAGGTTCGACACTGGATGGCTGCACGTCGCGAATCAGGTGAAGGTCGTGAACGGGCATCTCGTGTTCGGCCCGCCCAAGCGCGGAAAGGAGCGGGACGTCCCGCTCCCCCGCCACGTCGCCCGCGTCCTCCGCGAGCACGCTGAGGAATTCCCGCCCGCCGACGTCTCCCTGCCGTGGCTGAAGCCGGACGGGCCGCTCATCACCAAGCGGCTGTTCTTCTCGCTTACGGGCGGCGGCGCCGTGCGGCGGACCGACTTCAACACTCGCGTGTGGAAGCTCGCCCTCGTCCAGGCCGGCGTCATTCCGGAGCCCAAGGAGGGCGAGCGACACCAGGCAGCCCGCGAGCACGGAATGCACGCGCTGCGGCACTTCTACGCGTCCGTGCTCCTCGACGCCGGGGAGAACATCAAGGCGCTCAGCTCGTACCTCGGTCACGGCGACCCCGGGTTCACGCTCCGCGTCTACACGCACCTGATGCCGAGCAGCGACGGACGGGCCCGCCGGGCCGTGGACGGGCTCTACGAGGGGCCCGGTTCGACGCCTGACGGCCCAGGGACGGCCCAGGGCGAGTGAAATGACTCAGGGCCGACGGTTTGCGAACGTCGGCCCTGAGTGCTGATTCGGGACTCTACCCGGCGTGACCTGCGGCTACAAGACCGGCAGGTTCTTGCGCAGTTCGAAGGCGGTGACCTCGGAGCGGTACTCCTCCCACTCCTGCTTCTTGTTGCGGAGGAAGAAGTCGAAGACGTGCTCGCCGAGGGTCTCCGCGACCAGTTCGCTCTTCTCCATCAGGGCGATCGCCTCGCCCAG
Organism: Streptomyces sp. NPDC093795; assembly: GCF_044764665.1. Lineage (NCBI taxonomy): Bacteria > Bacillati > Actinomycetota > Actinomycetes > Kitasatosporales > Streptomycetaceae > Streptomyces > Streptomyces sp. NPDC093795. Next base: position 796,978 of record NZ_JBIWIO010000002.1, on the reverse strand, counting down.
GTTCTGCGGGAGGGGTTCGATGCCCATCGCGCGGCGCTCCGAGTCCGAGAGGGCCCAGACGTCGTCGTCGGCGCCGGCCGGGAGTTCGTAGCCCTCCTCGATGCCCTTGAGGCCGGCCGCGAGGAGGACCGCGTACGTCAGGTAGGGGTTGGCGCCCGAGTCGATGGAGCGGACCTCGACGCGGGAGGAGCCCGTCTTGCCCGGCTTGTACATGGGGACGCGGATGAGGGCGGAGCGGTTGTTGTGGCCCCAGCAGATGTACGAGGGGGCCTCGCCGCCCGAGCCTGCCGTGCGGGAGGAGCCGCCCCAGATGCGCTTGTACGAGTTGACCCACTGGTTGGTGACGGCCGAGATCTCGCCCGCGTGCTTCAGGAGGCCCGCGATGAAGGAGCGGCCGACCTTCGAGAGCTGGTACTCGGCGCCCGACTCGTAGAACGCGTTCCGGTCGCCCTCGAAGAGCGACAGGTGGGTGTGCATGCCCGAGCCCGGGTAGTCCGAGAACGGCTTCGGCATGAAGGTCGCCTGGACGCCCTGCTCCAGCGCGACCTGCTTCATCACCAGGCGGAACGTCATGATGTTGTCGGCCGTGGAGAGCGCGTCCGCGTAACGGAGGTCGATCTCCTGCTGGCCCGGGGCGCCCTCGTGGTGGCTGAACTCCACTGAGATGCCCATCGATTCGAGCATGGTGATCGCCTGCCGGCGGAAGTCCATGCCCACGTTCTGCGGGGTGTGGTCGAAGTAGCCCGAGTTGTCGGCCGGAGTCGGCCGGGTGCCGTCGAGCGGCTTGTCCTTCAGCAGGAAGAACTCGATCTCGGGGTGCGTGTAGAAGGTGAAGCCCAGGTCCGAGGTCTTGGCCAGGGCCCGCTTCAGGACGTACCGCGGGTCCGCGAAGGACGGCGAGCCGTCCGGCATCAGGATGTCGCAGAACATCCGCGCCGTGCCCGGGGCCTCGGCGCGCCACGGCAGGATCTGGAAGGTTCCCGGGTCCGGCTTGGCGATCATGTCCGATTCGTAGACGCGGGCGAAGCCCTCGATCGCGGAGCCGTCGAACCCGATGCCCTCGTCGAAGGCCTGCTCCAGTTCGGCGGGCGCCACGGCCACCGACTTGAGGAAGCCGAGCACGTCGGTGAACCACAGACGTACGAAGCGGATGTCGCGCTCCTCGAGCGTACGGAGCACAAATTCCTGCTGCTTGTCCATTTCCACACCCATCCTCGCTGGTCAGGCCGCCTGCTCCCACCGCCTCGGCACATCGGGGGGCACCTGAGCATCCCACCACATGGTTTCGCGCACGTTGCACACCCATACTGCCTGCCCTGGTGTGACTCAGGTAACGCGGCAACGGCCGGATCCGGTGTCCGTTCCCCCGGCGGGTCCCTCCCCGTCGGTACCGAGTGGTACCCCGTTCGGCCCACGGAGGCCCCGCGCACACTACGATCTGCGCCCATGGGGGCCCCACGGCTCGTACGCCCGTCCCGGCACGCGCGTCCCATGGCACTGGTGAGTGCCGTGGCGACGCTCCTCGCCGCGCTCTTCTTCTGTCTGGGCGCCGAGCCCGACGGGCATCACGAGGCCGAGGCCAAGGCCGGTGCGCAGCCGGGCACGCGGGCGGTGACCCTCGCCGGAGGCGGCACTGCCGGGAGCGCTGCCGCCGCGAGCAATTCCGGTCCGGCCGTGCGCGAGTACGTCTGCCCGTACGACCGCGGCGGCTGCTCCCTCTTCCCGTCCCTCTCCCCCGCGGTGCTCAGCGCGCCCCCGCTCGACCCGCCGCTGCACACGGCGGGCGGGCCGCCGCGTCTCGACCCGCCGTCCGGTGACGGTCCTGCGCGCCGCTCCGGCGCCCAGCCGCGCGCGCCGGACCTGCACGTCCTTCAAGTTCTCCGGACGTAGCGGCGGCGGGCGTCCCGCCCCCGCACGTCCACCCCCGAACTCCACCCCACCCCTGAAGAAGGACGACACCACCATGGCCGCCAACCGCTCCGCCAACGCCGACCGCCGCGCCCGAATAGAGGAGATGCGCCGCGCCGAGCAGGCCCGTGAGCGCCGCAACCGTCTCGTCACCATCGGCGTCTCCGGGGTCGTCGTCCTCGGCCTCGTCGGCTTCGGCACCTTCGTGCTGATGAAGAAGTCCGACGAGCAGGACAAGAAGGAGGCCGCCGCGAAGGCCCCCATCACCGCCGAGAAGTCCTGGGACGCCGCCAAGCTCGGCCGCAACCACGTCGAGACGGCCGTGAAGTACGACATGAAGCCGCCGGTCGGCGGCGACCACAACCCGGTCTGGATGAACTGCGACGGCGTGGTCTACAAGAAGGCCATCCCCGAGGTGAACGCCGTGCACTCGCTCGAGCACGGCGCCGTCTGGGTGACGTACAGCAAGCAGGCCGCCGCCGACGACGTGAAGAAGCTGGAAGCCAAGGTCGGCAAGACGCAGTACACGCTGATGAGCCCGGTCGACGACCAGGCCGGCGCCATCATGCTGTCCGCCTGGGGCAAGCAGGTGACCGTGGACAACGCCTCCGACCCCCGGATCGACGCCTTCTTCACGAAGTACGTCCAGGGCAAGCAGACCCCCGAGCCCGGCGCGGCCTGCACCGGCGGGCTCGACCAGTGAGCGGGGACGAGGACGACCTGACGACGCCTCCCCCGGCCCGGCGGCCGAACCGGACGCAGTGGGCGGCGATCACCGCCGTCGCGCTCGCCCTGCTGTTCGCCGGCGGCGCCGTGACCGTCGCCTCCGCCGAGCGTGAGGAGGCGCCGCGTACGCCCTCCACCGCCTCTGCGGACGCCGGCTTCGCCCGGGACATGTCCGTCCACCACCAGCAGGCCGTCGAGATGTCGTTCATCGTCCGGGACCGCACCCAGGACGAGGAGGTACGCCGCCTCGCGTACGACATCGCCAACACCCAGGCCAACCAGCGGGGCATGATGCTCGGCTGGCTCGACCTGTGGGAGCTGCCCAAGGTCGAGTCCGGCGTCGAGCCGATGACCTGGATGGGCATGGGCGGCTCCGGCGACACCGGTCCGCTCGACGGTGCCCTCATGCCCGGCATGGCGACCGGCGCGCAGCTGGACCAGCTGCGGAAGGCCAGTGGCCGTGAGGCCGAGATCCTGTACCTGAAGCTCATGACCGCGCACCACAAGGGCGGGGTCCACATGGCCGAGGGCTGTGTCCAGAGGTGCTCGGTGGACGTCGAGCGCGACCTCGCGCAGGGCATGGTCGACGCGCAGGAGTCCGAGATCCTGCTGATGGCGGACATGCTCGGGAAGCGTGGCGTCACCGCCTGAGCGGCTGAGCGGAGGTTCGGACAGGCCCTCGTGACCCGTTGCGGTCGCGGGGGCCCTGCCGTGCGCCGAGAATGGGTCTGCTCGGGGACGTAACGGTGACCGCGTTCGACGAAAGGTACCCACCCCATGACCACGGCGAAGGACATCATGCACCCCGGGGCCCGCTGGATCCCGGCCCACGAGACGCTCGACCGCGCCGCGCAGATGATGCGCGACCTGAACGTGGGCGCGCTGCCCATCGCCGACGAGAACGAGCGGCTCTGCGGCATCCTCACGGACCGTGACATCGTGATCGGCTGTGTGGCCATGGGCCACGACCCGGCCAGGATCACCTGCGGCGAGATGGCGAAGGGCACCCCGCGCTGGGTCGAGGCGGGCGCGGACGTCGGCGCCGTCCTGGAGGAGATGCAGAGCCATCAGATCCGGCGCCTCCCCGTCATCGAGGGCAAGCGGCTCGTCGGCATGATCAGCGAGGCCGATCTGGCGCAGCACCTGTCGGACGAGCAGATCAAGGCGTTCTGTACGAGCGTCTACGCCGCTTCCTGACCGGGACGGGGACGCCCGGGGCTCAGGACGGCCCAGGGCTCAGGACCGCCCGGGGCTCAGGACCGCCCGGGCCACCGCGTCCGGGCGGTCGCGCATGACCAGATGGCCCGACGGCACGGCCGCCTCGTAGTGGGCGCCGAGCCGCCGGGCCAGGGCGCGTTGGCGCCGTTCCCAGCGGGCGGAGCCGTCGGGGGCGGCGAGCACGGTGACGGGGAGGCCCGGCGGGAGCGGGTGGCGGTCGCGCAGGGCGAGGAGTTCGGCGGCGACGGCTCCGTAGTGGGCGTTCTCCAGGAGGGCGCCGCGCAGCACGCGTGAGGTGCGGTAGACGCGGCGGACGAGGTCGGCGGGGGCCCGGTCGTGGCGTACGGCCGCGCGGCGGACCAACGGGCCGAGGGCGGCCGGCACCCCGGCGGCGCAGAGAGCGGTGCCGAGGGCCCGGGAAGCGGCGGTCGTACGGCCGGGCCGGGGGCGCTCCTCCACCGAGGAGTCGACGAGGACGAGTGCGGCGGTCCTGGCCGGGTGGAGCCGGGCGAAGGCCTCCGCGTGGAACCCGGCGAGGGAGTGCCCGACGACGGTGACGGGGTCGGGGAGCCCGAGCGCGTCGAGGACGCCGGCGATCCGGTCGGCCTCGCCCGCGGCGGTGGGCGGGACGGCGGCGGGGGCGGAGAGGCCGTGTCCGGGGCGGTCGAAGCGGACGACCGTACGGTGCGGGGCGAGGAGCGGGACGACCGGGTCCCAGTCGAACCAGCTCAGGGCGAGTCCCGCGCTCAGGACGCAGACGGGCCCCGAGCCCTCGACGGTGACGTGGTGGGCCACTCCCCCGATCCGTACGAAGGTCATCGCTTCTCCGTCTCCTCGGTGGCAGCCGGGTCGGTGGGCAGGTCGGTGGGCGGGCCGGTGGGCGGGCCGGTGAGCGGGTCGGTGGGCGGGTCGGTGGCCAGGGAGTACGCGAGGACCGCGAGCCACACCGCCACCAGGAGTACCTGCGACCGCTGGCCCGCGCCGAGCGCCCAGGTGCCCTTCCCGGCCTCGATGGCGGCGACGGCGGCCAGGGTCCAGACGGTGGCGGCCAGCTCCAGGGCGAAGAGGACCGGGCCGGTACGGGCGAGGGGCCGCCACCGGCCGTGGCGGCGGGCGGCCACGGTCAGGGCGATCAGGGCGGCGAGGGCTCCGGTCATGGCGAGGCCGGAACTGACGGCGTGGGCCGTATGGGTGGCGGGCACGAGTCCGGCGGCCTCCCGCGCCGCGCAGGCGGGGTCGTCGGTCGGGGCGCAGCTGAGCGGCAGGCGCGAGTCGACGGCGGTGGCCGCGCCGAAGACGGCGAGCGCGATCCAGCCGACGACGGTCCAGGGTTCCCGGGGGCGGGCACCGCCCGCCCGGCGCGCGTCCCCGTGCCGGCGCGTCACCGTCAGGCCGGTGACAGCCCCCGCCAGGACGAGCAGCCCCGCCGCGAGGTCCGTCGCCCGGAACAGGCCGCCGAACGGCTGGTCGGCCGCCGCGAGTTCGGAGACGTATGCCCGGACCGGGTCGAGCCCTGTCCCGAGGACGAGTTCGAGCACCCAGGCGGTGTACGCGACCGCGCCGAGGGCCAGCAGGACGGCCGGGGCTCGCGTCACCGTTCGGGGCATAGTGGGTCAGACGTTACGGCGTGCAGGAGGGTTGCCGGTGGTCGGGGTGGATCCGGCGGGGCGCGCGGTACAGGGGAGGCGGCGGCAGGCGACGGATGCGGGCGGGGTCGTCATGGGGACATGATCAGCGGGGCGCGACCGCCCTGCATGTCGGGGCGGCCCGCAGGCCGGGGGCCGGGGCGCCCCGCGTGTCGAGATCCGCGACTCGGCGGGTCGGGGGCCTGAGACTCCGCGCGTCGGGGCCCGAGACTTCCCGCGTCGGGATCCGGGACCCCCGGACCGGGATCCAGGACTCAGGTCGCGTATCCCAGGACATAGCGTCGGTCTGACGATTACACTGGGCGGGTGCCTCAACTACGCCTCGCCCTCAATCAGATCGACTCGACCGTCGGAGACATCGCCGGGAACGCCGAGGCGATCGTGCACTGGACCCGGCACGCCGCCGGGCAGGGCGCGCATCTCGTCGCGTTCCCCGAGATGGCGCTGACCGGATACCCCGTCGAGGACCTCGCGCTGCGCTCGTCCTTCGTCGAGGCGTCCCGGGCGGCCCTGCGCGGTCTCGCCCGCCGGCTCGCGGACGAGGGCTTCGGGGAGCTGCCGGTCGTCGTCGGCTACCTGGACCGCTCCGAGCAGGCCGTGCCGAGGCTCGGCAGGCCCGCCGGTTCCCCCGAGAACGCCGCCGCCGTGCTGCACCGCGGTGAGGTCGTGCTGCGCTTCGCCAAGCACCATCTCCCCAACTACGGCGTCTTCGACGAGTACCGCTACTTCGTGCCGGGCGACACCCTGCCGGTCGTCCGGGTCCACGGCGTCGATGTGGCCCTGGCGATCTGCGAGGACCTGTGGCAGGACGGCGGCCGGGTGCCTGCGGCGCGCAGCGCGGCGGCCGGGCTGCTCCTGTCGGTCAACGCCTCGCCGTACGAGCGGGACAAGGACGACACCCGGCTCGAACTGGTCAGCGCGCGGGCCCGGGAGGCGGGCTGCGTCACGGCCTACCTGGCGATGACGGGCGGTCAGGACGAGCTGGTCTTCGACGGGGACTCGATCGTCGTGGACGCGGACGGCGAGGTGATCGCGCGGGCCCCGCAGTTCGTGGAGGGCAGCGTGATCCTGGATCTCGACCTTCCGGCGGCCGACGCCGACGCCCCCGAGGGTGTGGTCGACGACGGGCTGCGGATCGACCGCGTGGTGCTCTCCGACAAGCCGCTGCCCGCGTACGAGCCGGAGCTGACGGGCGGGTACGCGCACCGGCTCGACGACGACGAGGAGGTGTACTCCGCGCTGGTGATCGGGGTGCGGGCGTATGTCGCGAAGAACGGTTTCCGCTCGGTGCTCGTCGGTCTCTCCGGTGGCATCGACTCGGCGCTCGTCGCGGCCATCGCCTGCGACGCGCTCGGCGCGGCGAACGTGTACGGGGTGTCGATGCCCTCGAAGTACTCCTCCGAGCACTCGCGCGGCGACGCGGACGAGCTCGCCCGCCGCACCGGGCTCAACTTCCGCACCGTGTCGATCGAGCCGATGTTCGACGCGTACATGGGCTCGCTCGGTCTCACCGGCCTCGCGGAGGAGAACCTCCAGTCGCGGCTGCGGGGCACGACGCTGATGGCGATCTCCAACCAGGAGGGCCACATCGTCCTCGCTCCGGGCAACAAGTCCGAGCTGGCGGTGGGCTATTCGACGCTGTACGGCGACTCCGTCGGCGCGTACGGGCCCATCAAGGACGTGTACAAGTCGACCGTGTTCCGGCTCGCGCGCTGGCGGAACCGGGCGGCCGAGGAGCGCGGCCAGACCCCGCCGATCCCGGAGAGCTCGATCACCAAGCCGCCCAGCGCGGAGCTGCGCCCTGGCCAGGTCGACACGGACTCGCTGCCGGACTACGACGTCCTGGACGCGATCCTCTCCCTGTACGTGGACCAGGACCAGGGCAGGGACGCGATCGTGGCCGCCGGGTTCGACGAGGAGCTCGTGACGCGGACGCTGCGGATGGTGGACACGGCGGAGTACAAGCGGCGCCAGTACCCGCCGGGCACCAAGATCTCGGCGAAGGGCTTCGGCAAGGACCGCCGCCTGCCGATCACGAACCGCTGGCGGGAGACGCCGACGACGGGCTGACCTCCGCCCCGGATGCCCCGGCCGCCCCGGCCGCCTTGAGGGGGCTTCCCGCGACGACGCGGGAGGTCCCCTCCGGCGTACGGCGGTCGAGCAGGCCCGCCACGACGGCGACCGCGAGGCCCACCACCGTGAGTCCCGCGCCGACGAGCGCCGGCGAGGTCCAGCCCCAGCCGGCGGCGACGGCGGCCCCGCCCGCCCAGGCGCCGCCCGCGTTGGCCAGGTTGAAGGCGGAGTGGTTGGAGGCGGAGGCGAGCGTGGGCGCGTCCTTGGCCTTGTTCATGACCAGCATCTGGAGCGGGGTGGTCGTCATGAAGCCGACCGCGCCGAGCACCACGACCGTGACCAGGGCCAGCCAGGGCACGTGGACGGTGAAGCGGAAGGCGACCAGGGCCAGGACGAGGGCGGCGAGCGAGCCGTACAGCGTCGGGCGCAGCGCCCGGTCGGTCAGCGGCCCCGCGGCGAGCGCCCCACCGGTCATGCCGAGGCCGAAGAGGGCGAGGACGATCGTCACGGTGGAGTCGCCGAAGCCCATCACCTCGGTGGTCATCGAGGCCAGGTACGAGTAGACGGCGAACACGCCCGCGAACCCGAAGACGGCGGTGAGGAGCCCCAGCAGCACCTGCGGACGGCCGAGGGCACGCACCTCGCGGCCCAGGCCCTGCCGCCCGTCCACGGGGACGTACGGCACGAGACGGGCGAGCGCGGCGATGGCGACCAGGCCGATGACGGAGACGACGAGGAAGGTGGCCCGCCAGCCGAGGTGCTGCCCGAGCAGGGTCGCGGCCGGTACGCCGAGGATGTTGGCGACGGTGAGGCCGAGGAACATGGTGGCCACCGCCCGCGCCTGCCGGTCCTCGCGCACGAGCCGTGCGGCGACGACCGCGCCGAGGCCGAAGAACGCCCCGTGCGGGAGCCCTGCGAGGACCCGTCCCGCGACCAGCCAGCCGAAGTCGGGGGCGAACGCGGAGGCGAGGTTGCCGACCGTGAACAGGGCCATCAGGAGGAGCAGCATCCGCTTGCGCGGGACGCGGGAGCCGAGGGCGGTGAGCAGCGGCGCGCCGAGGACGACGCCGATCGCGTACGCCGAGACGAGGTACCCGGCGGTGGGGACGGAGGTGCCGAGGTCGTCGGCGACCTGCGGGAGCAGGCCCATCATGACGAATTCGGTGGTGCCTATGCCGAAGGCGGAGACAGCCAGGGCCAGCAGGGCCAGGGGCATGGGGGGAGAGCCTTTCCGGAAGTTAGTTCTTCGTCGGAACAAAGACTCTCAGGTGTTTTCTTCCCCGCGACTTCCGGGGGATGAAGGGGAGGTTTCGGCCCGCGTGCGCCACGAAGCCGCGAGCGGGCCGAAGCCGCGTGCGCTACGACGCCGTGGTGTCGAGCTTCACGCGGGCGGCGACCGGGAGGTGGTCGCTCTTCGTCTCCGGGAGGGCCCAGGACGACATCGGCTCGATGCCCTTGACCATGATCTGGTCGATCCGGGCCATCGGGAACGAGGCCGGCCAGCTGAAGCCGAAGCCGTCGCCCGCCGCGCCCTGGGTGGAGCGGAGCTGCGAGGTGACGGCGTTGAGCGCCCGGTCGTTCATGGTGCCGTTGAGGTCGCCGAGGAGGACGAGCCGCTTGTGCGGGTCGTCGGAGATGGCCTCGCCGAGGGCGTTGGCGCTGACGTCACGCTGGTTGGCGGTGAAGCCGGCGTTCAGCTTGACCCGTACGGACGGCAGGTGGGCGACGTACACGGCCACCTCGCCCTGCGGGGTGACGACGGTGGCCCGCATCGCCCGGGTCCAGCCCATCCGGATGTCGACGGGCTGCGCGGCGCGCAGCGGCAGCTTGCTCCACAGGCCCACCGTGCCCTGGACGGAGTGGTACGGGTACGTCTCCGCCAGACCGCGCTCGTACGCCGGGACCACGTCGCCCTTCAGTTCCTCCAGGGCCAGCACGTCGGCGCCGGACGCGGCGAGCAGCCGGGCCGTTCCCTCGGGGTCCGGGTTGTCGGCGTTCACGTTGTGGGTGGCGACGGTCAGGTCACCGCCCGCGGCGGACTTGTCGGCGACGAGCCCGCCGAAGAGGTTGAGCCACACCACGGCCGGCAGCAGCAGGGCGATCAGCGCGGTGGCGGAGCGCCGCAGCAGGGCGAGGACGAGAAGGAGGGGCACGAAGAGGCCGATCCAGGGCAGGAACGTCTCGGTCAGGCTGCCCAGGTTGCCGATCCGGTTGGGGATGTCGGCGTGGAGGACCATCAGCAGGGTGAGGGCCACCGCGCACAGGGCGAGCAGGATGCCGCGGCGCCAGATCCCGCGGTCGTGGCGGAGGCGGTCGAGGGTGGTCCGGAAGCGTGAGCCGGAGCTTTCGTTCCCCCGGCCGCCCTGCTCGGTCTCCGTCATGTCCACCCGCGCCATCGTCTGTCCTCACTGCCTTGCTGCCGTGCCGTCTTGCTCCGTGACCCGACGTCGACACTAGGGGATGACGGGTCCGCCGTACGCCCCGAAGGACGACACCGGCGGCGTGGCGGGTTCCTGCGGGTGGCGCCTGCGGGCGGGCTGTGACAGAACGCGCACATTCGACGCGCCGGTGTGAACAGCGCCACTGCGGCCCACTTCCCCCTCCGCCCGGCGAAGTGCCACCATGGATGTGGTCCGGGGACGCCGTCAGGGCGCCTCGAGATGACAAAGGAGCTTCACGATGACGCTTCAGGCTGCCCAGAAGCCGACCGCCGACAGCAGCAAGGCGCTGTACGGCGGCAAGGGCACACGCCGCATCACCGTCCACGACATCGCCGCCGCCAAGACCCGCGGCGAGAAGTGGCCCATGCTCACCGCCTACGACGCGATGACCGCCTCCGTCTTCGACGAGGCCGGCATCCCGGTGATCCTCGTCGGCGACTCCATGGGCAACTGTCACCTCGGCTACGAGACCACCGTGCCCGTCACGATGGACGAGATGACGCTGCTGTCCGCCGCCGTCGTCCGGGGCACGAAGCGCGCCCTCGTCGTCGGCGACCTGCCGTTCGGCTCGTACCAGGAGGGGCCCGTCCAGGCCCTGCGCAACGCCACCCGGCTGGTCAAGGACGCGGGTGTCGGCGCGATCAAGCTGGAGGGCGGCGAGCGCTCGCTGCCGCAGACCGAGCTGCTCGTCCAGGCCGGCATCCCCGTCATGTCCCACCTGGGTCTGACCCCGCAGTCCGTGAACACCATGGGCTACCGGGTGCAGGGCCGCTCCGACGAGGCCGCGCACAAGCTGCTCCGCGACGCGAAGGCGGCGCAGGACGCGGGCGCGTTCGCGGTCGTCCTGGAGCTCGTACCGGCCGAGCTGGCCGCCGAGGTCACCCGCTCGCTGCACATCCCGACCATCGGCATCGGGGCGGGCGCCGGCACCGACGCGCAGGTCCTCGTCTGGACCGACATGGCCGGTCTGACCGGCGGCAAGGTCCCGCGCTTCACCAAGCAGTACGCCAACCTCCGCGAGACGCTCGGCGACGCCGCGCGCGCCTTCGCGGAGGACGTCGGCGGCGGGGCGTTCCCCGCCGAGGAGCACACCTTCCACTAGGCCCTGATCCGCCGGTACGCCCTGGTCCACCGCGGTTCCACCATGAGGCCGACAGCCCGCCGACATCCCCCATCGGCGGGCTGTCGGTCGTCTGTAGGGGGATTGTCGGTGGCACCTGGTCTAGTGGTGGTCATGACGCGATCACACACCAACGCCGTCGAGGTCCGGGGCCTCGTGAAGCACTTCGGCGCCACCAAGGCCCTCGACGGGGTCGACCTCGACGTACGGGAGGGCACGGTCCTCGGGGTGCTCGGCCCCAACGGCGCCGGGAAGACCACCCTCGTCCGCTGCCTGTCCACCCTTCTCGTCCCGGACTCCGGGACCGCCGTCGTCGCCGGGTACGACGTGGTGAAGCACCCCCGCCAGCTGCGCCGCACCATAGGGCTCACCGGGCAGTACGCCTCGGTCGACGAGAAGCTGTCCGGCTGGGAGAACCTGTACATGATCGGGCGGCTGCTCGATCTCTCCCGTGCCGACGCCCGCCGCCGGGCCGACGAGATGCTGGAGCGGTTCTCCCTCACGGACGCCGCCAAGCGGCCCGCGATGACCTACTCCGGCGGCATGCGGCGCCGTCTCGACCTCGCCGCCTCGATGATCGGGCAGCCGGCCGTCCTCTACCTGGACGAGCCGACCACCGGTCTCGACCCCCGCACCCGCAACGAGGTGTGGGACGAGGTCCAGCGGATGGTCTCCGAGGGCGTCACCGTCCTCCTCACCACCCAGTACATGGAGGAGGCGGAGCAGCTCGCGAGCGAGCTGACCGTCATCGACCGGGGCAAGGTCATCGCCAAGGGCGGGGTCGACGAGCTGAAGGCCAAGGTCGGCGGCCGGACCCTGAAGGTCCGCCCGGTGGACCCGGGGCAGCTGTCGGCGATGGCCGCCGCGCTCCGTGAGACGGGGCTCGACGGTGTCGCCGGCGCGACGGTCGTGCCCGACGACGGCGCGCTGTACGTGCCGATCCTCACCGACCAGCAGCTGACGGCCGTCGTGGCCCTGCTGGGGGCGCGCGGTTTCGGCCTGGCCCACATCGGCACCCATCTGCCCAGCCTGGACGAGGTGTTCCTGGCGATCACCGGCCAGAAGACCGCCGATTCCGACCTGTCCGACGCGATCAACGAGGAGGTCGCCGCATGAGCACGACCACGGTCACCAAGTCCCCCGTCGGCGCCCCCGGTCCGGATGCGGCCTCGGCGCGGCGCGCGCCCGTCGACGAGGGCCGGATCGGCCTCCGGGGCAATCTGCGCCACATCGGCGCCCTGGCCCGGCGCAACGCGCTCCAGATCAAGCAGGACCCGGAGTCGATGTTCGACGCCGTCCTGATGCCGATCATCTTCATCCTGCTGTTCGTGTACGTCTTCGGCGGCGCCATCGCCGGCAAGGGCAACAACGAGGCCTACGTCAACTACGTGACCCCGGGCCTGATGGCGATGATGGGCATGAACATCGCGATGGCCGTCGGCGTGGGCATCAACGACGACTTCAAGAAGGGGGTCATGGACCGATTCCGGACGATGCCGATCGCCCGGTCCTCCGTCCTGATCGCGAAGATCGTCGTCGAGGTCGGCCGGATGCTGATCGCCACCGCGATCCTGCTCGGCATGGGCTTCCTGCTCGGCATGGAGATCCACACCTCGGTCTTCCACCTCCTCGCCGCCATCGGCCTGTCGATGGTCTTCGGAGCGTCGCTGATGTGGATCTTCATCCTGCTCGGTCTCACCCTGAAGACCGCACAGGCGGTCCAGGGCATGGCCATGCTCGTCCTGATGCCGCTGCAGTTCGGCTCGTCGATCTTCGCCCCGCCGACGTCGATGCCGGGCTGGCTGAAGGCCTTCACCGACTACAACCCGCTGTCGAACCTCGCCGACGCCGCTCGGAACCTGATCAACGGCGGCCCGGTCGCCGACTCCGTGTGGATGACCCTCGGCTGGGCCCTCGCCATCACGGTCGTCACGGCGCCGCTCGCGGTGACGAAGTTCCGCAACAAGACCTGAGTCCGGTACGGGGTACCGGGACGAGGGTCAGGACTCGGCGCGCTCACTGATCGCGTCGGCGGCGCGGCCGAGCAGGGCGGCGGTCTCTTCCAAGGAGAGACCGTCGCCTTCGGCGTACGCCGCCGCGAACGCGTCCTCGCCGAGGACGGAACGGGTCAGTTCGGTGGCCCGCTCCAGGTTCTCCCGCTCCATCGGCGGCGACAGGTGACCCGGCGGGAGCAGTCCGTCCCTGGCGCCGAGCAACACCGCGCCGGTCCGCGCCTGCGGGCCGCCGAGCCCGGCGAGTGCCCAGGCGGCGGTGACCGCGTGGACCGCGGGCATCTGCGGGGCGACCGTCATCGACAGCGAGCCCAGGGAGCGCTCGTACGCCTCCGTGGCGAGGGCGAGCGCGGAGGCGTAGCGGCCGTCCAGGTCGTCCAGCCAGCCGAGGATGCCGAGGGTGAAGCCCTCGAAGAGGGAGAGCGTCTCGGAGTCGAAGTCCCGCCGCAGCGCGAGGAAGTGCTCGCGGGCCTCGGCGGTGCGTCCGCTGCGGCCGAGCGCCATGCCGAGGAACATGCGGGTGCCGAGCTGGGGTTCGGGGCTCCGGCCGTGGGCGCCGTCCAGGATCTCGCGCAGGATCGCCTCGCCCTCCGCGAGCCGTCCGGTCTCGACGAGCGTGCCGGCGTACCGGGCCCGCAGGAGCGCCATCTGCGCCTGGGCGCCGATCTGTTCGGCGTAGCCGATGGCGGCGGCGTAGTCGGCGGCCGACTCCTCGAACTCGAGCCGCCGTTCCCGGGCCTCCGCGCGGGAGGAGAGCGCCTCGGCCGCGCCCCAGGCGTCCCCGAGCCGGCGGAAGATCTCCAGGCTCTCGTCGGCGTCACGGATCGCCACCCCGGCCAGGTCGCCCCGGTTGGCGAGCATGTTGGCGCGCAGCTGGAGGGCGTTGGCGAGGTCCCAGTCGTAGCCGTACCGGCGGCAGGCCTCGACGGTCGTGTCGAGGAGCTCCTGGAGCCGGCCGGCCTCCCCGATGAGGAGGACCGCGAAGAAGGCGTAGGAGCCGGGCAGCCGGCAGGTCTGGGGCAGGCCGGGGTCGTAGCCTGCGGTCATCTCGCGGAGCCGCCGCATGCCCTGGGGGCTGGTCCAGCGACTGGTCTCGTGGTTCATGTTGATCAGTTCGACGAGACGCACCCCGCGCCTCGCCTCCCAGCGCTGCTCCTCTTCGAGCGGCGGCGGGGCGGCCGTGCACGGCTCGTGCAGGGGTACGACGGGGGCGGCGGCCGGCCCGAACGGGTCGGGTCCGAGGGCGGCGGCGGCCCGGGCCCAGTGCAGGGCGTCGGCACGCAGGTCGAGCATCTGCCAGTACCAGAGCAGGGAGTGGACGAGGACGAGCGCCTCGTCCTCGTCACGGGCGTCGACGGCCCGGCGCAGGGCGGTGCGGAGATTGCCGTACTCGGTCCCGAACCGGGCGAGGGCGGCGACCTGCTTCGATCCGCGCAGCTCGGGATCGGTGCGGCGGGCCAGTTCCCGGTAGTACGCGAGATGACGCCGCTCGACCACGGCCCGCTCCCCGGCCTTGTCGAGCCGCTCCCCCGCGTACTCGGCGACGGTCTCGAGCAGCCGGTACCGCATCCCGCCCTCACCGGGCACGGCCACGACGAGCGACTTGTCGACGAGGGAGCCGAGCAGGTCGAGGACGTCGCCGGGGGCGGTGCCCGCCCGGGCGACGGCGCCCGCTCCGGCGACGGCGGCTGCTCCGGCAACGGCGGCTGCTCCGGCTCCCGATCCCGCCCCCGCCCCCGCCGGGTCGGCGCAGACCGCTTCCGCCGCCTCCAGGGCGGTGCCGCCGGTGAATACCGAGAGGCGGCGCAGGACGGCGCGTTCGGCGTCGTCGAGGAGGTCCCAGGACCAGTCGACGACCGCGCGGAGGGTCTGCTGGCGGGGCAGTACCGTCCGCGCGCCCGACGTCAGCAGCCGGAAGCGGTCGTCGAGCCGCTCCGCGATCTGGCGCAGGGTCAGCATCCGCAGCCTCGCCGCCGCCAGCTCGATCGCCAGGGGCAGCCCGTCCAGGCGGCGTACGATCTCGGCCGCCGCCTCCGGGTCCTCCTCGACGCGGAACCCGGGCCGGACCGCCGCGCCGCGCTCGCCGAGCAGTCGCAGGGCCGTCGCCGTGAGCAGCGGGCCCACCGGCCGCACCACCTCCCCCGGCACCCCCAGCGGCTCCCGGCTCGTCGCCAGGACCCGAAGGCCCGGACAGCGGGCGAGGAGGGTCTCGGCGAGTTCGGCGGCGGCGGCCACGAGGTGCTCGCAGTTGTCGAGGAGCAGCAGCATCCAGCGCCCCGCGCAGTGCTCGACGAGCCGGTCGAGCGGGTCGGTGCCGGCCCGCAACTCCTCGGCCCCGGCGCCGCGCAGGACGGTCTCGCGGGCGCCGACGGCGGCGAGCACGGCCTCGGGGACGGCCTCCGGGTCCGTGACGGGGGCGAGCTCGGCGACCCAGACCCCGTCCGGCCAGGCCTCGGCCCCGCGCTCGGCGGCCTCCTGCGAGAGCCGGGTCTTGCCCGCTCCCCCGGGCCCGAGGAGGGTGACGAGCCGGGCCGTCCGCAGGTCCTCCTGGAGGGCGGCGATCTCCTTGTCGCGGCCGACGAAGCTGGTGAGCCGGGCCCGCAGGTTGCCCGGGATCGGCACCGGCTGGGCAGCAGCAGCGGGAGCGGCCCCGGACGCCGGTCCGGGCTGCGCCCGCTCGGGGGCCGACCCGGACGCCGGCTTCGGCGCGAGCGCGGGTCCCTTCGTCGCGGGCGCCGGGGACAGCAGCTCCGCGTGCAGGGCCCGCAGGGCCGGTGAGGGGTCCGTGCCGAGGCGGTTGGCGAAGGCACGGCGGACCGTCTCGTACGCGGCGAGGGCCTCGGCCGCGCGCCCGGTGTCCCGCAGGGCGCGGATCCGCAGGGCCTGGAGGGGCTCGTCGAGGGGGTGGGCCGCGCAGAGGGCGGTCAGTTCGGGGAGCGCCGTGGACGCCCCACCGAGCGCGAGGGCCGCGTCGAGCCTGGCCCGCCGGGCGTCGAGGCGCCGGGCCTCCCAACGGGCGGCCTCGGCGTCCCGGTCCGGCAGATCGGCGAGGGCGGGGCCGCGCCAGAGCCCGAGGGCCTCGTCGAGGAGGGCGGCGGCCCGTGCCGGGTCTCCGGCGCCGAGCGCGGCCGCGCCCTCGGCGGCGAGGCGCTCGAAGCGGCGGGCGTCCACGTCCCCGGGCTCGGCGTCGAGCCGGTAGCCGCCCTCGGCGGAGATCACCCGGTCCCGGCCGACGGCCTTGCGGAGCCGTCCGACGAGGGCCTGGAGCGCGGCGACGGCGTCGGCGGGCGGCTGGTCGCCGTGCCAGACCTCGTCGACCAGGTCGGGCACGGGCACGGTCCGGCCGGCCCGGAGGGCGAGGACGGTCAGCAGCGCACGGACCCGCGGGCCGCCGACGGGCACGTCGGCGCCGTCGGGCGTGTGGGCGAGGGTGGGTCCGAGGACGGAGTAGCGCACGGGCCCATTCTCCGTGAGAAGGCCCCGGACTCCGGAACTCGCCCCGTCCTCCGGTACGTTTCCCGCACATCGGGACCGGCAAGACCCACTCGGACACGTCTGCCGAACAGGTCGGACTCGTCCGCCGGACACGTCGGACACGTCGGACACGTCTGACACATCCGCCGCCCCTCCGTCCACGTCCTTGTCCCCGTCCCCTGGGAGCTCCCGCGATGACCACGGCCACCACCCGGCGCCACGAACGGCGGATCAGCCCCGTCTTCCTGGCGATCCTCGCCGTCATGGCCGTCACCGGCTGGGCGGTGTGGACGGACTTCGCCGCCTCGCCCGGCCTGGCGGTCTTCCTCTTCGTGACCTCGGCGTGGGTGGTGTCGCTCTGCCTCCACGAGTACGCGCACGCCCGCACCGCCCTGCACGGCGGGGACATCACGGTCGGCGCGAAGGGCTATCTGACCCTGAACCCGCTCGCGTACACCCATGCCGTCCTGAGCATCGTGCTGCCGGTCCTCTTCGTGATCATGGGCGGGATCGGTCTGCCGGGCGGCGCGGTCTTCATCGAGCAGGGCCGGATCAAGGGCCGCTGGAAGCACAGTCTGGTCTCGGCGGCGGGCCCGCTGGCGAACGTGCTGTTCGCGCTGGTCTGCACGGCCCCGTTCTGGCTGGACGCGCTGGACGGCGTGCCGCCCACGTTCCGGTTCGCGCTGGCGTTCCTGGCGTTCCTCCAGGTGACGGCCGCGCTCCTGAACTTCCTGCCGGTGCCGGGGCTCGACGGGTACGGGGTCGTGGAGCCCTGGCTGTCGTACAAGGTGAAGCGGCAGATCGAGCCGTACGCGCCGTACGGCTTCTTCATCGTGATCGCGCTGCTGTTCGTGCCCGCGATCAACGGGGCCTTCTTCGACGCGATCGACGCGCTGATGCGGTCGCTCGGGGTGCCGGACGCCTTCCGCTACTGCGGTTCGCAGCTGTTCCGGTTCTGGCAGGACACGCCGGAGTTCTGCCAGGTCTAGCCCTGGGCGGCGGCGGCCTTCTCGACCTTCGCGCGGCGGAGGTAGTACCAGGCCATGTTGGAGGAGAGGCCGGCGAGCAGGACCCAGACGATGCCGAGGAAGCTGCCCTCGACGAAGGAGACGACGGCCGCGGTGACGGCCAGTGCGCAGACCGCGAGGGCGTAGAGGGCGAGGCGGGGCATGGGGGTCGGCTCCTGTCCGGGTACGGCTGCTGGTGCCCGTCCAGTGTCCCCCATGCCCGGAAGCGTCCGGTCCCCGGCTCTGCCGTGCGGCAGGCCGGGCGCGTCCGGCGGGTGCGTCCGGCCGGGTACGTCCGGCCGGGGTCGGCTCAGATGTCGGTGACGCGGAGCCCGGCGTGGGCCTTGTAGCGGCGGTTGACCGAGATCAGGTTGGCGACGAGCGACTCGACCTGGTGGGCGTTGCGCAGCCGGCCGGCGAAGACGCCCCGCATGCCGGGGATGCGGCCGGCGAGGGCCTGCACGAGCTCGACGTCGGCGCGCTCCTCGCCGAGGACCATCACGTCCGTGTCGATCTCCTCCAGGGAGGTGTCCTGGAGGAGGACGGCGGAGAGGTGGTGGAAGGCGGCGGCGACCCGGGAGTCAGGGAGCAGCGCGGCGGCCTGCTCGGCGGCGGAGCCCTCCTCGGGCTTGAGGGCGTAGGCGCCCTTCTTGTCGAAGCCCAGCGGGTTGACGCAGTCCACGACGAGCTTGCCGGCGAGTTCCTCGCGGAGGGACTCCAGGGTCTTGGCGTGAGCGTCCCACGGCACGGCGACGATCACGATGTCGCTGCGGCGGGCGCACTCGGCGTTGTCGGCGCCCTCGACGCCGTGGCCGATCTCCGCGGCGACGTCGCGCGCGCGGTCGGCGGCGCGGGAGCCGATGATCACCTTCTGGCCGGCCTTGGCGAGCCGGTAGGCGAGGCCGCGGCCCTGCTCGCCGGTGCCGCCGAGGACGCCGACGACGAGGCCGGAGACGTCGGGAAGGTCCCACGGGTCCTTGGCCGCGGGCTTCGACGCGGCGGGGGTGGCGGGTGCGGCGGTGGAGTCGGTGGAGTCGCTGGGGGAAGTCATGGCCCCGACATTACCGAGCGGTCGCGGCGCCGGGACTCCCGTACGGGTGGATCCGTCACGACCGCCCGCGCGCGGGCCACGGGCTGGTGCATGATGCGGGCTCATGGATGCCGTACGGGTCGCGTTGCTGCGGGAAGTGCTCGCCGGGACGGAGTGGCCGACGGCGGCCCGCCGGTTCGCGGGCGCGCTCCGGTCCTCGGTGGTCCGGCACCGGGACGGACTGCTCCTGGTGGGCACGGAGGAGTACGAGCCCTGGCACCTGGCGGCGCACCTGGTCGACGAGTCCGCCTGGTCGGGGCTGCCGGAGCTGGCGCCGACCCTGGTACGGCACCGGGTGCGGCCGGGCGATCCGGCGCATCTGGCGGTGGGCCTCGGCCGCCTCGAGGCGGCGGGGCGCGGGGCGACGCTGCTGATGGTGGCGCCGGGGCGGCCGGACGCGCAGCTGCTCCAGCGGGTGCACGACGCCCGGCGGGCGGGGGCGACGGTGCTCTCGCTCGACGGGGGCGACGAGGAGGTGCGGGGGCTCGCGCACGAGACGCTCACGGTGGCGGAGGGGGCGGAGGTGGACCTGGACACGGTGCAGCACCTGGTGAGCGCGGCGGCCGGGGAGAACAGCCTGCCGTCCCCGCGCGGGAACCGCCGGCTCCGGGACCGTCTCGCCGACCTCGCCGACCGCCTGACGGCCCCGCCACCGCCGCGCTGGTAGAGGGTAGGGCAGCGGGCCCACGCGCCCCACAAATTCGGTTGCCCCCGGCACTGACCCGTCGGAGCATGGCCCCTCGTGTCCTCCCCCCTCGCGAAGATCTCCGCGCTGTTCCCCGATCTGGCGCCGTGGCGCTCGTCCTCCGACTTCCGGCTGCTGTGGATCCAGGGGCTCGTCACCTACTTCAGCAGCGCGATGGCGATGATCGCCCTGCCGTTGCAGATCAAGGAGCTGACGGGTTCGCCGCTCGCGGTCGGTGCGATGGGCGCGGTCGAGCTGGTGCCGCTCGTGGTGTTCGGCCTGTACGGCGGGGCGCTCGCCGACGCCGTCGACCGGCGGAAGGTGATCCTCGCGACCGAGGCGGGCCTCGGGGTCCTCGCCCTGATCCTGCTGGTCAACGCACTGCTGCCGGAGCCGACGCTCTGGCCGCTGTACGTGGTCGCGGCCGGCGCCGCGGCGCTCGCGGGGCTCCAGCGTCCGGCCCTGGACTCGCTGCTCGCCCGGATCGTGCCGCACGAGCAGCAGACCGCTGCGGCCGCGCTGAACTCACTGCGCTGGCAGATGGGCTCGATCGCGGGCCCGGCCCTCGCGGGTCTGGTCGTGGCGTACGCGGGTCACGCGCCCGCGTACGGGGTGACGATCGCCGGTTTCGCGGTCTCGGCGCTGCTGTGCCGCCGGCTCTCCCCGGCGCCGGCCGCGCACGACGCGGAGAAGCCCTCGCTGCGGGGCATCGCGGAGGGCGCGCGGTACGCCTGGTCGCGGCCGGTGCTGCTCGGCACGTACGCGATCGACCTCGCGGCGATGTTCTTCGCCTTCCCGAACACGATCTTCCCGTTCCTCGCGGACGAGCTGGACGCGGACTGGTCGCTGGGCCTGATGTACGCGGCGGGCTCGGTCGGCTCCCTGGTGCTCGGGCTGACCAGCGGCTGGACGTCGAAGGTGCGGCGGCACGGGCTGCTCGTGGTCGGGGGCGCGGCCGGCTGGGGTCTCGCCATCGCGGCGGCGGGGTGGTTCGGGAACGTCTGGCTGGTGCTGCTCTGCCTGGCCTTCGCGGGCGCGGGCGACATGCTGAGCGGGCTCGGCCGCGCCACGATCTGGAACCAGACGATCCCCGAGGAGCTGCGCGGGCGGCTCGCCGGCATCGAGGTGCTCTCCTACAGCGTCGGCCCGCAGCTGGGCCAGGTCCGCGCGGGCGTGATGGCCGGCTGGACCGGCACCCGGTCGGCGGTCTGGACGGGCGGCGTGGCCTGTGTCGCCTCGGTGGGGCTGCTCTGCCTGGCGCTGCCGAAGCTCCTCACGTACGACTCCGAGACCGACGAGGACTCGCTGCGACGCAAGGCCCAGCAGGAGGCCGGGCGGGAATCGGACGGGCGGGAATCGGACGGGCGGGATCCGGACGGGCGGACCACGGCCGGGACCGTCTGAACGATCCCGGCCATGATCCGACGGCCGCGCCCTAGTCCGGCGGCTCCTGCGTCCGGCCTTGGTCGTGCCATCGCGGGTCGGTCTCCCACTCCTGGTTCCGCTCGCGAGCGGTCTCCATGGCGCGGTTGGCCTCCTCGCGGCTGGTGTACGGGCCGAAGCGGTTCTTCGCGGGGCACTCGGGGCCCTCTTCGACCTTCTTGTGCTCCAGGCAGTAGTACCACTCGCCCGGTTTGCCCACCGTGCGCTTCTTGAACAGGGCCATCGTCGTCGGCTCCTTCCTCTGGGACCATGCTGCCCCAGACCCGGTCGTTAGACTCGCTGTCATGTCTGGCCAGTCGCTTCTCGTACCGGGGGAGCTCTCCCCCCATCGTTCCGTCCCGGGCTCCATCCGCCGCCCCGAGTACGTCGGGAAGCCCGCCCCGGCCCCGTACACCGGGCCCGAGGTGCAGGATTCCGACACCGTCGAACGCATGCGGATCGCCGGCCGCATCGCCGCTCAGGCGATGGAGGAGGCCGCCAAGCACATCGCCCCCGGCGTCACCACCGACGAGCTCGACCGGGTCGCGCACGAGTTCATGTGCGACCACGGCGCCTACCCCTCCACCCTCGGCTACCGCGGGTTCCCGAAGTCGCTGTGCGCCTCGGTCAACGAGGTCATCTGCCACGGCATCCCTGACTCCACCGTCCTCCAGGACGGCGACATCGTGAACCTGGACGTCACGGCGTACATCGACGGCGTCCACGGCGACAACAACGCCACCTACCTCTGCGGTGACGTCGACGAGGAGTCGCGGCTGCTCGTGGAGCGGACCCGGGAGTCCCTGAACCGGGCCATCAAGGCGGTGAAGCCGGGCCGTCAGATCAACATCATCGGGCGGGTCATCGAGTCGTACGCCAAGCGCTTCGGCTACGGCGTCGTCCGTGACTTCACCGGGCACGGAATCAACTCGTCCTTCCACTCGGGTCTGATCGTCCCGCACTACGACTCGCCCCACCACACCACCGAGATCAAGACCGGCATGACCTTCACCATCGAGCCGATGCTGACGCTCGGAACGCACGACTACGACATGTGGGACGACGGCTGGACGGTCGTCACCAAGGACCGGAAGCGGACCGCGCAGTTCGAGCACACGCTCGTCGTGACCGAGAACGGGGCCGAAATCCTCACGTTGCCCTGACCCCCAGGATGGGTACCGTCTTACCGACAGGACGTCGGGAACCAGTTGACTTAGGTATGCCTAACTTGGCAGGATCGTCACTGGTTCCCGTCCCATCGGTCCCGGAGGCCTACCTTGGACACGCCCTTCTCGACGCTCATCCGCACGGCCTCGCACGAGCAGCACACCGAGGCGGAGACCTCGTCCTTCATGGGCGACCTCCTGGGCGGGCGCCTGGGCGTCGACGCCTACGCGCGCTACACGGAGCAGCTCTGGTTCGTGTACCGGGCCCTGGAGGAGGGCGCGGAGGCGCTGCGCGCCGACCCGGTCGCCGGGCCGTTCATACAGCCCGAGCTGTTCCGCACGGTCGCCCTGGAGCAGGACCTCGCCCATCTGCGCGGCCCCGGCTGGCGCGTCGAGGCCTCCCCGCTGCCCGCCACCGTCGCGTACGCCGAGCGGGTCGCGGAGTGCGCCCGCGACTGGCCCGCGGGGTACGTGGCCCATCACTACACGCGCTACCTGGGCGATCTGTCGGGCGGTCAGATCATCCGCGACAAGGCGGAGCGCACCTGGGGCTTCTCGCGCAAGGGCGACGGTGTCCGCTTCTACGTCTTCGAGGAGATCGCCAACCCGGCCGCGTTCAAGCGGGCGTACCGGGAGCTGCTCGACGGGGTGAACGCCGACGACCTGGAGAAGCAGCGGATCGTCGACGAGTGCAAGCGCGCCTTCGCCTTCAACAGCGCGGTCTTCCATCAGCTGGGGGGCGAGTTCCCACTGAGCGCCTGAGCCGAGAGCCACCGCCGCACACCGAAAAGGGCAGCCTTCCGCTGCCCTTTTCGCGTGTGCACGCGCCCCGCCCGGAATCACGCGCGCGAATCCCCTCCCCTCGCACCCATAATCCGATGGACAGAAACCCAGGGGCATGCCCTCACTCCTGAAACACCCCCCCCACCTGCGGTCTTATGTCGACCTGAACCCTCATACCCTGCTTTTTCGTCAAGATCACGATCGGCTCCCATTCGGCCACATTTGCTCGATCCGAGCCACCGGGAATCACATCGAGCAACTGTTAACCTGCGCCTGAATTTTTTTCGCTGATTCATGAGGGGTGGGGCGTGAGACGCTTTAGCGAGCGAACGCGCAAGAGAGGGCTTTCGTTGGCATTGGCCACCGCGATATTCGCTGGTGTGCTGCCGACCGCAGCAGTGGCGGCGGGGGGCGAAAGCCGTTTGCGGCTACCGGAGTTGAAGCAGCCGAAGGCCGTTCCGGTGTCCGGCATGCGGGTGGGGGGCACCGTACGGCCCGACGCCGCCTCGCGCACGGTGAAGCCGAAGTCCGCGTGGCCCGCGGCGGACACCGTCCGGGTCCCCTCAGGCCGGGGCGGTCGGGCGGGCGAACTGCCGGTGTCCGTGTTCCCGGAGCCGGCGGCGCGTCCGAAGACGGCCGGCGCCCATGCGGCACCGGCCGCGGACAGCGAAGTCGAAGTCTCCGTCACCGACAGACAGGCGGCCCTCAGGGCCGGGGTCGACGGCCTGGTCCTCTCGGTCCAGCGCCTCGAAGGGGCGGCGGCTCCCCGCACTCCGGCCACGGTCGAGGTGGACTACGACTCCTTCCGTCACGCGTACGGTGGCGACTGGGCAGGACGACTGCGACTGGTCCAGCTTCCGGCCTGTGCGCTGACCACCCCGGACCGTCCGGTGTGCCGCACCCAGAAGCCCCTGGAGACCGACAACGACGTCCAGGGCGGAAAGCTCTCCACCCGGACCGCTCTGGGCTCCACCGCGATGGTCCTCGCGGCGACCGCCGAGGCCGGAGGTCCCACCGGCGACTTCAAGGCCACGTCCTTGCAGCCGTCGGGCAGCTGGAGCGCCGGCGGCTCCACCGGATCCTTCAACTGGTCCTACCCGATCCAGGTGCCTCAGGTGCCGGGCGGCCCACAGCCCTCGATCTCTCTCGGCTACAGCTCACAGGCGGTGGACGGCCTGACCGCGGCCTCCAACACCCAGCCCTCGTGGATAGGTGACGGCTGGTCCTGGGAACCGGGCTTCATCGAGCGCAAGTACAAGTCGTGTGAGGACGACAAGACCGGCGGGACGAACACCACCAAGGTGGGCGACCTGTGCTGGTTCAACGACAACGCCACACTGAATCTCGGCGGCAAGAGCACCGAACTGGTATACGAGTCGGGCAAGGGCTGGCACCCCGCCTCCGACAGCGGCGAGAAGGTCGAGAAACTGACCGGCGCCGTCAACGGTGACGGGGGCACGGACGGCGACGACGGCAAGGGCGAGCACTGGAAGGTCACCGGCACCGACGGGACCCAGTACTTCTTCGGCCTGAACCAGCTGCCCGGCTGGACCGACAGCGGCAACGTCAATCCCGGAGACGACAGCCCGGTCACCAACTCCGCCTGGACGGTCCCGGTCTTCGGCAACCACTCGGGCGAGCCCTGCTACGACGCCACGTTCGCCGACGCCTGGTGCAAGCAGGCGTGGCGCTGGCAGCTCGACTACGTGGTCGACCCGCACGGCGCGGCGATGGCCTACTACTGGAACACCGAGGCCAACAACTACGGTCGCAACGTCTCACAGGACGGCAAGGCCACCGTCACCCCCTACATCCGGGGCGGCTGGCTGGACCACATCGATTACGGCCTGCGCGACGACGCCGTCTACACCGGCAAGCCCATGGGCCAGGTCCAGTTCTCCGTCGCCGAGCGGTGCCTCACCACCTGCGGCACCTTCGACGAGACCAACGCCAAGAACTGGCCCGACACCCCCTACGACCTGTACTGCAAGGACGGGGTGACCGAGTGCAAGAGCCAGTTCTCGCCGAGCTTCTGGACCCGCAAGCGCCTGACCGGCATCACCACCAAGGTGCTCACCGCCACCGGTCACAAGGAGGTCGACAGCTGGACCCTGGACCAGAACTTCCCGCCCTCGGGTGACGGCATCTCCACCCCGATGTGGCTGAAGTCCATCCAGCACACCGGCAAGGCGGGCGACACCCTCACGCTTCCGGCCGTCACCTTCGCGGGCGAGCAGCTGGCCAACCGCGTCGACAAGACCGGCGACGGGCTCGCACCGTTCATCCGGCTGCGCATGTCGCAGGTCACCACGGAGACCGGTGGCACGACCGGGGTCTACTACTCCCCCCAGGGCTGCAGCCCCACGGCACTGCCTCCGGCGGACGGCACGAACACCACCCGGTGCTATCCGGTGAAGTGGGCCTTCGAAGGTGAGACGGCCGAGCTGGACTGGTTCAACAGCTACGTGGTCACGCAGGTCGTCGAGGGCGACAACCTGGCCGAGTCCCCTGACAAGGTCACCACGTACTCCTATCTCGACGGGGCCGCCTGGGCCAAGAGCGACAGCGAGTTCACGAAGCCCGAGGACCGGACCTACTCCGTATCCCGCGGATACGAACGCGTCCAGACCCGTACAGGCGCGGCCGACGACCCCCGCACCCTGACCGAGGCCCGTTACTTCCGCGGTATCGACGGCGCGACGGTCAAGGACTCCCGGGGCGTCGGGGTCACCGACCGCCCCGAGTTCGCGGGCATGGCCCGCGAGAACCTGACGTACAACGGCGACGACACGTCGAAGCTGGTGACGTCGACCTCGTACACCCCGTGGCGCTCTGCCGCGGTGGCCACCCGCGTCCGGGCCGGTCTGCCGGCGCTGGTGTCGTACAAGACGGGCGTCGAGAGCGAGACCGCCCGGACGACCGTCACGGGCGGCACCCGTACCACCGAGCTGACGCGCACCTTCGACGGCTACGGCATGATCGCCACCGAGTCGTTCACCGGTGACAAGGCCAACCCCGGCGACGAACAGTGCACCACCAAGAGCTACGCCCGGAACACCGGGAGCGGCATCCTGGACCGGGTCAGCCGGGTCGAGACCGTCGCCGTCCTCTGTGGGGCGACCGTCTCCCGGCCCGGCGACATCATCAACGACGTCCGGACCTATTACGACGGCGGAACCCTCGGCACCCTGCCGGGTACCGGCCTGATCACGAAGACGGACAGGATCAACGGCAAGGGCGACGGCTACGACGTCGTCAGCAGTGTCCCGAGCATCTGCGGAACGGACGGTCTGCAGCTCTGCTACGACGTCCACGGCCGGCAGACCGCCGCCGCCGACGCCTACGGGAAGGTGACCCGGACCGCCTACGTGCCCGCCTCGGGCGGCCTGGCGACCACGGTGACCATCACCAACCCCAAGGGCCACACCGAAACCTCGGTGATGGACCCGCTGCGAGGTCAGCCCACGCAGGTCACCGACGCCAACAACAGGGTGACGTCCACCGCGTACGACGCCCTCGGCCGGGTGACCGGGGTCTGGCTGCCGACCCGTTCGGCCGCGACCTACCCGGACTCCCCGAATCACGCGTTCGAGTACACGGTCCGCAAGGACGGCCCCGTCATCACGGCCACGAAGACCCTCGGCCACGACTCCACCTACCGGACGGCCTACGCCTTCTCGGACGGCCTGCTGCGGCCCCGGCAGACGCAGGAGCCGTCGCCCGACGGCGCCGGACGGCTGATGACGGAGACCTACTACGACACGCGCGGGTTTGCCTGGCGTTCCTCCGGCCGGTTCTTCGCGACCGGCGCCGCGGAGCCGCTACTGGCCACGGGTGAGGCGCTGAACTACCCGGCTTCCACGGACACCGAGTACGACGGCACGGGCCGGGTCACCGCCGTGATCTCGAAGCGGTTCGGCGACGAGACCACGCGCACCACCACCTCGTACACGGGTGACACCACCACCGTGGTCCCGCCCCGAGGCGGCACCGCCACGACGACCGAGGTCGACGCCCTCGGACGCACCGTCACGCACAAGCAGTACACGGCCGCGGACCTGTCGGCCGGGCAGACCTCCTCGTACACCTACGACAAGCGTGGCCGCGTCGCCACGACAGCCGACCCGTCGGGTTCGACGTGGACGTACACCTACGACGTCCGGGGGCGGCTGAGCCAGCTCGACGACCCGGACAAGGGCACCTCGAAGTACACCTACGACCAGGGCGACCAGGTGACGACCATCACCGACGGCCGTCTGATCACCCTGAACACCACGTACGACGAGCTCGGTCGCCCGACCGCCCTCAAGAAGGGCACGACCCTCCTCGCCGAGTGGGCCTACGACACGGCCACCAACGGCAAGGGCCGGCCCGCCAAGTCGGTCCGCTGGGTGAACGGCCAGGCGTACGAGTCGGCCACCACGTCGTACAACGCCTTCTACCAGCCGGTCCTCCAGCAGGTGACCATCCCGTCCGTCACGGGCCAGACGGCGCTGGCGGGCACGTACAAGTGGACGAACTCCTACAACGCCAACACCGGCCAGGTGATGTGGGTGATGCAGCCCGCCGCCGGTGGGCTGCCCTCGGAGAAGCTGGCCAACACCTACACGGCGGGCGCCGGACTGCTGAACACCGTCGGTGCCGGCACCGACCCGATCATCTCCGCGAACACGTACGACCACTACGGCCGCAACATCAAGCAGGAGTACGGGGCCTTCGGCCAGCACCTCTGGGCCTCGAAGCAGTTCGACGAGCACACCGGCCAGATCACCCGCTCCTACCTGGACCGGGAGGTGGCACCGCAGCGCGTCGAGGACGTCAAGTACTCCTACGCCCCCTCCGGCGCCATCACCTCCATCGCCTCGGCCTTCGGCCAGGACGCCGCACGCACCACCGACACCCAGTGCTTCCAGACGGACGCCCTGCGCCGGGTCACCGAGGCCTGGACCAACACCGGTGAGACCTGCGCCGCGGCGCCCTCGACCTCGGTCGTGGGCGGCCCCGACGCCTACTGGACGTCGTACACCTACGACGCCGTCGGCAACCGCAAGACCGAGACCGACCACAAGACGGCCTCCGGCCCGACCGCGGACACCCTGCGCACCTACGCGGCCCCGGCCGCCGGCAAGCACAACCTGCCCAAGGTCACCCAGACCGGCACCGACCCCCACGAGGAGACCTTCACCTACGACGCCTCGGGCAACACCGCGACCCGCAAGATCGGCGCCGCCGCCCAGCAGACCCTCACGTGGAACGACGAGGGCCGCCTCGCGACGGTCGTCCAGGGCACCAAGACCAGCAGCTACGTCTACGACGCCGAGGGCGCCCGGCTCCTGCGCACGGACTCGACCGGCACCACGCTCTACCTGCCCGGCGGCAACGAGCTCAAGCTCGACAAGGCGACCGGCACGGTCACCGGCACCCGCTACTACAACGTGGGCGGCCAGGTCGTCGCCATGCGCTCCGGCGGCAAGCTGACGTTCGTCTTCAACGACCACCACGGCACCGGCTCCACCCAGGTCACCGGCGACGCCGTCCAGACGGTGGTCCGGCGCAAGACGGGCATCTTCGGCGAGACCCGCGGCGCCCAGCCAGCCGCCTGGCGCGGTGACAAGGGCTTCGTCGGCGGCACCAAGGACGCCGACACCGGCCTGACCCACCTCGGCGCCCGCGAGTACGACCCGGCCATCGGCCGCTTCGTCTCCGTCGACCCCGTCATGGACCTGGCGGACCCGCAGCAGACCCACGGATACACCTACTCCAACAACAACCCCGTCAACCTGTCGGACCCGAGCGGCCGCAAGCCGGCCGAGTGTGTCGAATTCGGGGTGACGTGCCGGTTCAGCACCACGACCGGCTGGGACGTCGGTGGTCAGGACTTCACGGACGATCCGTACGAGAAGACGCTCACCCACGCCACCGAGGACCAGGCGGACCGGAAGGCCCGAACCAACAAGAAGCTCGCGCACAAGCAGCGTGAGAAGCGCTTCTTCGAGATCTGGGTGCTGGAGAAGCACGAGTACGGCGAGGTCCTGGACAAGTACCGCGACGCGATGGAGTTGGGCTGCCGGGGCGCGGGCCGGGAGAGAATAGGCTGCAAGTGGAACAGCTACACCCAGGAGAACGGCATCGAGTTCTTCGGCTACGAGCTGACAGACGGATGGGACGACCACGTCAAGGAGGTCCTGAGCCGGATCGACGAGTCCTGGATCTTTGCCGACGAGAGTCAGCCCAACCTCAAGAACAAGGACGTCCCTCTCAAGTTCTCGGACAAGGAGTTCGAAGTCGCGTGGAAACTCGCCAAGGAGGGCCACAACGTGGTCGCCCGGGGCGAGGGCCGCAGCAAGTCGCGCTGGGCACCCGGCGCGGCCGGGTCGTTCGACGCCTGGGTCGACGGGATCCGTACCGAGTTCAAGGACCTTTCGCCGCAGGGCAAGAACGCGCGCAACTCCATTGCCAAGGAGATCCAGAGCGGCTGGAAGCAGGGTGCTGACGCCGTGATCGTCCGCCTTCGTGACCACGACGAGGAAATGGCGAGATCCGCGATCAACTCGGTGCGGGTTTCGACCCAGAAGCCCGTCGGCCTCACCAGTATCCGCATCATCGGTGACGACTTCGACATCACCGAGAACCTCCGCTAGCACCAGCTGGAAGACAGAGACCCGCCCCATGGACACAGACCACATCATCGAAATCCTCCGAACGGCCGGATTCACCGCCCCTCGGGAGGGCGTGGAAGAGGCCCGCTCGCGTTCCGGAGCCCGTGTCCTGGGCCGCAGGATCACCGAGAGCGGTGCCGAGTCCGTGTGGCGGGAGCTGTTGGCGGCGCGGGAGAGCACGGGGTTCCACCCGCTGCTCTCCCCGCTGTCCCCCGCAGAGCTGGTGGCGGGGGAACCCGCCGAGCCGGACGTCTTCGACGACCGGGCCGTGACGGCACCCCGCGAGATCGTCGCCGAGATCACGGCGGCGGCCCTTGAGGACTGCCTGTCCTACGCGGAGGACGAGGCGGGAGAGGAAGAGTGGCGGGCGGACTTCGACGCGGAACTGCTCGCCGAGCAGATCTCCCCCGTGGCCGAGACCGCTCGCGTCACCGACTTCCGACCGGGCTGGCTGTGCCTGGTGGAAACCCGGGACGGCTGGGCCGTCCCGGGGATCCTGCCCGGGTATCCGTACGCGCCCGCCTGGTCCCACGGGCCGGAAGGCCGACCGATGTTCGACTCGGACCACGCGGCCTTCCTCCACACCTGGCACGACCGGTTCGGAGCCGAACTCATGTACGTGGCCGACCGGGTGCTGGCGCTCGATGTGGCCTCACCGCCGCAGGAACCACTGGCAGTGGCTGAAACCGCGATCGAGCAGTACGCGTACTGCCCGGACGGCAACGACACCGCTTCCTGGGCGAACCGCTGGACCCGTTCCGGGACATGGACGTTCCTCTGGGACTGACATCAGCACGTCCGGCACCAGCCGGTCAGCGCGTGAGCGTTCCCTCCAGGCGGACCCTTCCGCCCAACTCCACGATGCCGTCAGGGCCGGGGGCGGTGAGCAGCTGCGAACCCCGGCCCTGCGTGATGTTCAGGGCCCGGCCGAGTTCCGCCGTGAGCAGCAGCGCCGCCGCGCCGGTCGCCTCGTCCTCGTCGATGCCGTCGCCGCGCCCCGGGAACGCCCGCGCCCTGATCCGGCCCGCGGCCTCCTCCTCCCAGGCCCAGGCGTAGATCCACTCCCCGGGTTCGGGGATCTCCAGAGCGTGCACCTCCGCCGCGGAGCCGTACTGGCGGAGGGTCCGCGGCGGCGCCCACTCGGCGCGCGCCTCGATCCAGGTGAACTCGCCGTCGCCGCGCACCCACACCTCGCCTGCGGGCGGGTGGACGACCTCCAGGTCGAGCAGCCAGGCGGCGCCGACGAGCGGGTGCCCGGCGAACGGCAGCCGCAGGCCCGGGGTGTAGATGTCGACGATGCCGCGCTCCGGGTCGTCCACGAACACCGTCTCGCTGAAGCCGAGTTCCTTGGCGAGCGCCTGCCGGGAGGACTCGTCGGGGTGGGTACGGGCGTCCCGTACGACTCCGAGCGCGTTGCCGTACCGGCCGTCGCCCGCGCAGAAGACCCGGAGGACGTCGATGTCAGTGGCGGTCGTGTTCATGGCGGAAATTGAACCATTCCGCGACCTGGCGGCAGGGCCGCACCCGCCGATCGGGTACGGCCCCGCCCCTCGGGGAGGGAGGCTCAGGACTCCATGGCGCGGCGGCGCACGGCGATGACGACACCGGCGCCCGCGGCGGCGAGCAGGCCGGAGGCGCCGAGCAGGAGACCGGTCGGGGCGCCCGAGCCGGTCGCGGCGAGGGAGGCGGAGCCGCCGACCGAACCGGACCCGCCGGTCGTGGCGGAGCCACCGATCGTGCCCGCACCGCCTACCGTGCCCGCGCCGCCGGCGGTTCCGGCGCCGCCCGTGGTGGACGAACCGCCGGCCGTACCGGAGCCGGTGGTGCCGGAGCCGCCCGTCGTGGACGAGTCACCGGAGGCCGCCGCGGGCAGCGAGGCGCCCTCGCCGGCCGCGAGGGTGACGGTCACCGGGTCCATGAGGGTGCCGGGGTCGTAGCCGCCCTGGCCGCCCGGGGAGGCGAAGGTGGCGGAGCCGGCCTCCGTCAGCTTCGCCGGGACGTTCGCGAGGGTGACGACCCCCTCGTGCGCCGTCCAGTCGGCCTTCGAGAGGTCCAGGTCGGCGAAGGCCACGTCGTTCCGGGCGCTGGTCGCGGTGGTGACGTCGGCGGTCAGCGTGCCGGTGGCGCCCGTCGCCCGCACCTTGACGTCGCCGATGCTCCAGTCGATGCCGTGCGCGGCGCAGACGAAGGCGAGTTCGCCGGTGAAGCCGGCCTCCACCTTGCGGGCGTCGGCGTCGAGGTCGGCCTTGACGAAGGCGAAGTCGTACGACGAGCCGTTCTTCTTCGCGCCGCCGGAGGGGGTGACCGTGCCGCCGCAGTTGTCACCGACGTACCTCTGCCAGCTCTGCTTCACGCCCCAGCTCAGCCTGCCGTCGAGGACAGCGGAGGGGGCTGTCGTGGGCGCGGAGGTCGTGGGGGCGGTGGTGGTGGGCGCGGTCGTGGTCGGCGCGGAGGTGGTCGGCGCGGTCGTCGTGGGGGCCGTCGTGGTCGGGGCCTGGGTCGTCGGAGGCGGGGTCGTGGGAGGCGGGGTCGTCGTCGGGGGCGCCGTGGTCGGCCTGCTGCCCGCCTTCACCGTGAGCGTGGCCGCGTCGAGCGCGTCACCCTCCTTGTAGAAGCCCGCGAACGCCGCCGCGCCGTCCTTCGTCAGTTTCGCCGGTATGTCCTTGAACACCATGGCGCCGCCCGCCCCCTGGGCCGGCCGGACGCCGGTCATGTCGAGCGCGGCGAAGGCGATGTCCTGGCGGGTGCTGACGGAACCGTCCTTCTCCTTGGTGACGACGTCGGCGGTGATCTCGCCGGTCGGCGCGGCCGTGCCCCGCGTCGACAGCCGGACGTCCGAGATACGGATGTCGAGCGCGCCCCTGTGGGCCTCGAAGTGGACGCCTCCCTTGAAGGAGTTGGCGGTGGCGTGGGTGGTCGTGTCGTAGGTGCCGGTGCCGTCGACGAAGGTGAAGACCCCGTGGTCCGCGGCCTGTGTGGCGCCGCCCTCGACCGTGGTCCTCCCCTGGGCGAAGGGCTTGGCCAGGTACGAACGGAAGGTCTCCTTGATGCCCCAGTCGAGCGTGCCGTCGCTCAGCGTCGTCGGGCGGCGGGCAGGGCGAGGGCGACGGCGCCCGTGCCGAGGGCGGCCGCCGTGGCGACGGCGGCGGCCAGGGTGACGGAACGGCGCAAGGGGGTGGCCATGACGGGGTTCTCCTAGGTGGGACGCGGGGGGCCGGAAAGTCGTTCAGTGCGTGGGGGTGGTGGTACGGCGACGGCGTACGGCGGTGAGGACCGCGAGCGCGGCGACGACGAGCACGCCCGCGCCGATCGCGAGATACGTGCCGGTGGAGGAGTCGGAGGCCGCGGCGGCGGGCCGGGCGGAAGAAGCGGGCGGGGCGGAAGAGGCTGGCGGGGCGGAAGAAGCGGGCGGGGCGGCCTTCCCGGTCGCGGCAGCGGACGCCGTGGCCTCGCTGCCAAGGTCCGGCAGCGCGGGCAGCCGGACTCCGGTCTCCACGGCGACGGCCAGGGACACCGGGTCCATCGTGGTCCCGGCCCGGTACATCCCGCCGAAGGCCTTGGCGCCGCCTTCGGTGAGGGTGGCGGGGGCCTCGGTGACGACAGCCAGGCCGTTCCTCGGGGTGAGGTCCCGGGCCGTGAAGGTGACGAGCGGGACGGCCTTCGTGGTCGTCCCCGCGCTGGTGACGTCGGCGCCGAGGGTCCCGGTGCCGCCGCTCACCTTCACGGTGACCCGGTCGAGCGTGAGGTCGAGGTGGGCGCCGGTGAAGCGGACGCTGCCCGCGAAGAGGGCGTCGAGGGTCCCGCTCCCCGGGTCGTACGTGCCCGTGCCGCCCGGGAAGCGGAAGAGCGCGCCGCCGTCCTGGGCGCCCCCGGCGAGGGTCCACTTCCCTTGGGAGACGGCCCCGCTGACGTACTCGCGGAAGGTGCGGCGGACGCCCCAGTCGACGGTGGCGGCCCTCAAGGTGCGCGAGCGCTCCCCGGAGTGACGCGCCGTGGGCGACGAGCCCGTGGGGGGCTGTGCGGTCGGCCGGGCGGTCGCGGTGATGGTTCTCTTCGGCGCCAGGACGTCGACCGTGAGGCTGACGGGGTCGAGCGGGGTGCCTGCCGGGTAGTAGCCGGCGAAGGCGGTGGCGCCCTGTGCGGTGAGGGTGGCGGGCACGCCGGAGAGCGAGAGGGGGCTGCCCGCGCCGCGCATGTCGAGGGAGCCGAGGTCCAGGGTGGCGAGTGGCACCCGGGAGGTCACGGTCACCCGCCCGGAGCCCTTGGACCTGCTCGCCATGTCGGCGTAGAGGGTGCCGTGTCCACCCTGGACGCGGATCCGGGGGCTGCTGACGGTGAGGTCCAGCTCGTTCGTACCATCCGCCTTGCGGTGGCCGGTGAACCGGACGCCGCCGCCGAAGGCCGCTTCGAAGGCGCCGCTCGCGGGGTCGTACGAGCCCTGCGCGGAGTGGAAGCGGAACTGGCCGCCGCCGACGGTGGCGGCTCCGCCGGTGAGGCCGTAACTCCCTTGCGCGATGGGCCCGGTGACGTAGCTCTGGAAGGAGGACTTGATGCCCCAGTCGAGCCGTCCGCCCTGCACTGTACGGCTCTCCGCGTGGGCGGCGCCGGCCGGGACGAGGGCCGCGAACAGGGCCGCGAACAGGGTCACGGCGAGCGCGCGGGCGGGTCTGGACAGCGGCATGGAACCCCTCCGAGGGCTAGCTAGTTAGGTAAGGCTAACCTAAACTGCATCGAGCTGAACACAGCAAGAGAACGAACGACAGGACGGTGTCCGGTGCGCAGAACTCGCCTCGCGGGAGCGCTGACAGCAGTGCTCGCCCTCGCCCTCACGGCGACCGGCTGCGGCAGCGGCAGCGGCAGCGGGGAGGGGAGCGGCGGCAGCAGTGTGACGAGTCCGGGCGGCGCCGCCCAATCCGCCGCCCCCGACCGGGTCGAGCCGCTCGCCGCCTCGGCCGCGCCCCGACTGCCCGTCACCGTCCCCTCCGCCGACGGACGCACGGTCACCGTCACCTCCGCCGAACGGATCGTGCCGCTCAGCGGCTCCCTCAGCGAGATCGTCTTCACCCTCGGTCTCGGCGAGCGCGTCGTCGCCCGCGACATCACCGCCACCTTCGAACAGGCCGCGGACCTACCGGTGGTGACCCGAGCCCACGACGTCTCCGCCGAGGGCGTGCTCTCCCTCCGGCCGACCCTCGTCCTCGCCGAGAGCACCACGGGACCCGCCGAGGCCGTCGCCCAGATCCGGGACGCGGGCGTCCCGCTCGTCGTCGTGGAACCCGCCGGGGCACTCGCCGACGTCGGCACCCGCATCGACGCCGTCGCCGCCGCCCTCGGCGTACCGGACGCCGGCAGCGCGCTCGGAAAGCGCACCGAGGAGCGGATCGACGCCGTACGGAAGGGGATCCCGGCGCGCGAGGAGAAACCGCGGGTGGCGTTCCTGTACGTCCGGGGCTCGGCCGCCGTCTATCTGCTCGGCGGGGCCGAGTCCGGCGCGAGCTCCCTGCTCGAAGCGGCCGGAGCGGTCGACGCGGGCAAGGAGTCGGGACTCACCGAGGACTTCACCCCGATCACCAGCGAGGCCCTGGCGAAGGCAGCGCCCGACGCGATCCTCGTCATGAGCAAGGGACTCGCCTCGGTCGGCGGGATCGACGGCCTGGTGAAGGTCCCGGGCGTCGCCGAGACCCCGGCGGGCGCCGACCGCCGGGTCGTGACCGTCGACGACGGCGTCCTCCTCAACTACGGCCCGCGCACCGACCAGGTACTGACGTCCCTGGTCGGCCAGTTGTACGGGGAGGAGGGCGCGTGACGGCGCTCCGGAAGGCCCCACCGGAGAGCGGGCCGACGGCCGTTCCCGGCATGAGCGACGCACGCGGCGACGCCGAAGCCGCCCCCCCGGCCCCGTACCGCCGCTCCCCTCCTCACCCTCGGTCTGCTCGGCGTCCTGCTCCTGCTCGCCCTGCTCTCCGCCGGAATCGGGGCGTACGAGATCCCGCTCGGTGACGTCCTCGCCTCCGGCCTGCACCGGACCGGGCTCGGCGGCCACGCGCTCGACCGCACCGCCGAGAGCGTCCTGTGGAACATCCGGCTCCCCCGGGTCGTCCTCGCCGTCCTCGTCGGCGCCTCGCTCGGCTGCGCGGGCGCCCTGATGCAGGGCGTGTTCGGCAACCCGCTCGCCGAGCCGGGCGTCATCGGCATCTCGGCGGGCGCCGCCGTCGGCGCGGTCGGCGCGATCGTGCTCGGCCTCACCTTCCTCGGCAACTGGACGGTGTCCTTCTGCGCCTTCGTCGCCGGGCTCGCGACCGTGCTCCTCGTGTACGCGATGTCCCGCTCGGGCGGCCGTACGGAGGTGGTGACGCTGATCCTCACCGGGATCGCGGTGAACGCCTTCGCGGGCGCGCTCATCGGGCTCTTCCTCTTCTTCGCCGACAACGCGCAGGTCACGCAGATCACCTTCTGGCAGCTCGGTTCGCTCGCCCAGGCCACCTGGACCAAGGTCCTCGCCGTGCTGCCGTGCGCGCTCGTCGGCCTCGCCGTCGCCCCCCCGCTACGCCCGCCGGCTCGACCTGCTCGCGCTCGGCGAGCGGCCCGCGCGCCATCTGGGCGTGGACGTGGAGCGGTTGCGGACCGCGCTGATCCTGGTGGTGGCGCTGCTCACGGCGGCGGCGGTCGCGGTGGCCGGGATCATCACGTTCGTCGGGCTGCTCGTGCCGCATCTGCTGCGGATGGCGAACGGCCCCGGCCACCGCTTCCTGGTGCCGGGCAGCGCGCTTGGCGGCGCGGT
Organism: Streptomyces sp. NPDC093795; assembly: GCF_044764665.1. NCBI lineage: Bacteria > Bacillati > Actinomycetota > Actinomycetes > Kitasatosporales > Streptomycetaceae > Streptomyces > Streptomyces sp. NPDC093795. Next base: position 760,767 of record NZ_JBIWIO010000002.1, on the reverse strand, counting down.
GGTCCTCACTGCCGGCGACCTCGCGGCCCGTACGGTCGCGGCCCCGGCCGAACTCCCCCTGGGCGTCCTCACCGCCCTCCTCGGCAGCCCGTTCTTCTTCTGGCTGCTGCGCAGGACCCGTCGCAGGCAAGGTGGCTGGGCATGACATCCGTACGGCTGCGAGGACTGTTCCGAGGACGGCTCCCGGCGCTCCCGAACCGGCGTCGCACGCGCGCGCTGCCCTCCCCCGCCGCGTTCGGCGAGGTGGTCGCCGAGGCCGTCGGGGTCCGGGTCGCGCGGGGGCGCCGGGTGGTGCTCGACGGGGTCGGGATCGAGGTGCGGGCCGGGGAGGTCCTCGCCCTGGTGGGGCCCAACGGGGCCGGGAAGTCGACGCTGCTCGCCGCGCTCGCCGCCGATCTCGCCCCGAGCGCGGGGGAGGTACGGATCGGGGGACGGCCGGCGGACGACTGGGCGCCCGGTGAACTCGCCCTGCGGCGGGCGGTGCTGCCGCAGGACGCCGCGCTGTCCTTCCCGTTCCCCGTCGCCGAGGTGGTACGGATGGGCCGGGCGCCCTGGGCGGGCACCGAGCGGGAGGACGAGGACGAGGCGGCCGTCGCGGAGGCGATGGCGGCCACCGAGGTCGGGGCCTTCGCCGCCCGCCCGTTCTCCGGCCTCTCGGGCGGCGAGCGGGCCAGGGTCGCGCTGGCCCGGGTCCTCGCCCAGCGGACCGGCCTGCTGCTGCTCGACGAGCCGACGGCGGCCCTGGACCTGCGCCACCAGGAACTGGTCCTGCGGGTCTGCCGGGAGCGCGCGGCCGCCGGGGACGCCGTGGTGGTGGTGCTGCACGACCTGGGGCTCGCGGCGGCCCACGCGGACCGGGTCGGGGTGCTGCACGACGGCCGGGTCGCGGTGGCCGGGCCGCCCGCGGAGGTCCTCGGGGCGGAGCTGCTCGGCCGGGTGTACCGGCAGCCGGTGGAGGTGTTCCCGCATCCACGGACCGGGGTCCCCCTCGTCGTACCCGTACGAGGACGGATTCGGGACGAATCCCCCTCCTTGACCGGTCCTTGACCAGGTGATGAGAGCCCCGTGGAGTCCCCGTGACCCGGCTGTGTCCGGTCCGCCGGATGTGAGAGCCGGATCACTGGACGGGCGGGTATGGCTGAGGTAAGCCTCGGTTAAGTTAGGTCCGCCTCAGCCGCGTTGCCCCTGTTCCCGTCGCCGTTCCTGGAGTCCTCATGCGCGCCGTCCGCCTCTCCGTCGTCACCGCCGCCGCGACCGCGGCCGCTCTGACCGCCGTCACGGGCTGCACCGAGAAGAGCGACGCCGAGGGGGCGGACGGCGCGATCACCGTCGTCGCCAAGGACGACTCCTGCGAGGTGTCGAAGAAGCAGTTCCCGGCCGGCCACGTGAAGCTGAACGTCGAGAACCGCGGCTCCAAGGTCACCGAGGTCTACGTGCTCTACCCGGACGACCGGATCGTCACCGAGCGCGAGAACATCGGCCCCAGCACCAGGGCCACCGTCACCGCCGAGATCAAGGCCGGTGCCTACGCGATCGTCTGCAAGCCCGGCATGACCGGCGAGGGCATACGGCAGCAGGTCGAGGTCACCGGCGCCGCCGCCGGCCCGAAGCGCTCCCCCGAGATGGACGCCGCCGTCGCCGCGTACCGCCAGTACGTCCAGACGCAGGCCGACACGACCCTCCCCAAGGCGAAGGTCTTCACCGACGCCGTCCGCGCAGGTGACATCGAGGCCGCGAAGAAGGCGTACGCCGAGTCCCGCGTCGGCTGGGAGCGCACCGAGCCGGTCGCCGAGTCCTTCGGCGACATCGACCCCAAGGTCGACGTCCGCGAGGACGGTCTGGAGGCCGGCCAGGACCCGGCCACGGACTGGACCGGCTGGCACCGCCTGGAGAAGGCGCTGTGGAAGGACAAGAAGATCGGCGCCGCCGAGAAGACACTCGCCGACACCCTGGACAAGGACCTCGCGGACTGGGCGAAGCGGGTCGGCAAGGCCGAGATCACCCCGACCTCCATGGCCAACGGCGCCAAGGAACTCCTGGACGAGGTCGCGACCGGCAAGGTCACCGGCGAGGAGGAGCGCTACTCGCACACCGACCTCGTCGACTTCAAGGCGAACGTCGAGGGCGCGCAGAAGTCCTTCGACCTGCTGAAGCCGGTCGCCTCGAAGAACGACCCGAAGCTCGTCGCCGAACTGGACAAGCAGTTCGCCGCCCTGAACACGCTGCTCGACACCTACCGCACGGACAAGAACAGCTACGTCTTCACCTCGTACGACAAGGTCGGCGACCCCGAGCGCAAGGAGCTGTCGGACGGCGTCAACGCGCTGGCCGAGCCGCTGTCCAAGCTCGCCGCCGCCGTCGTCAAGTAGCAGCGGCGACAACGGAGGACGGGCATGTCCGAGGAGATACGGGAGCCGTCGGCCACCGCCGCCGTGCCCTCCCGCCGTACGGTCATCGGCTGGGGCGGTGCCGGGCTCGCGCTCGGTGCCGCGGCGGCCGGCGGCGCGGCCCTGGTCGCCCGGGACGGGGACACCCCGGTGCCGGTCGGCGACAGCCGCGCGGCCGTGCCGTTCCACGGTCCGCACCAGGCCGGTATCGCCACCGCCGTCCAGGACCGGCTGCACTTCGCCGCCTTCGACGTGACGACCGAGGACCGCGCCGAGCTGATCCAGCTCCTCAAGGAGTGGACACGGGCAGCCGAGCGGATGACGGCCGGCGCCGAGGTCGGCGGGGGCGCGTACGGCGGACTGCCGGAGGCGCCGCCCGACGACACCGGCGAGGCGCTTGGCCTCAAGCCGTCCCGTCTCACCCTCACGATCGGCTTCGGCCCCACACTCTTCGACGGGCGTTTCGGGCTGACGGACAAGCGTCCCGGGGCCTTGGTGGAGCTGCCCAAGTTCCCGGGCGACAACCTGGATCCGGCGCGCAGCGGCGGAGACCTGTGCGTCCAGGCCTGCGCGGACGACCCGCAGGTCGCCGTGCACGCCATCCGGAACCTGGCGCGGATCGGCTTCGGCACGGTCGCGGTGCGCTGGTCGCAGCTGGGCTTCGGCAAGACGTCGTCGACGACCCCCGACGCCCAGACCCCGCGCAACCTCTTCGGCTTCAAGGACGGCACCCGCAACATCGCGGGCACCGAGACCGAGCGGCTCGCCGAGCACGTGTGGGTCTCCGGCGGGGACGCCGAGGGCGGCGCGGCCTGGATGGACGGCGGCTCGTACCTCGTCGCCCGCCGCATCCGGATGAACATCGAGACCTGGGACCGTACGTCGCTCGCCGAGCAGGAGGACATCTTCGGCCGCGACAAGCGCGAGGGCGCCCCCGTCGGCAAGGCCAGGGAGCACGACGAGCCGTTCCTGAAGGCGATGAAGCCGGACTCGCACGTCCGGCTCGCCCACCCCGACACCAACGGCGGGGCGACGCTCCTGCGGCGCGGGTACTCCTTCACCGACGGCACGGACGGCCTCGGGCGCCTTGAGGCGGGCCTGTTCTTCCTGGCGTACCAGAAGGACGTCCGGACCGGCTTCATCCCGGTGCAGACCTCGCTCGGCCGCGCCGACGCCCTCAACGAGTACATCCAGCACGTGGGTTCGGCGCTGTTCGCGATCCCGCCGGGCGTCCGGGACAAGGACGACTGGTGGGGCAGGGCGCTGTTCTCGTGATCGAGGAGGAGAACCGACGTGTTCGGTAACTATCTGATCGGCCTGCGCGAGGGCCTCGAAGCCAGTCTGGTCGTCTGCATCCTCATCGCGTACCTGGTGAAGACCGATCGGCGGGACGCCCTGAAGCCGGTCTGGATCGGCATCGGCGTGGCCGTCGGCGTCGCCCTGGCCTTCGGCGCCGGTCTCGAGTTCGGCTCCCAGGAGCTGACCTTCGAGGCGCAGGAGCTGCTGGGCGGTTCGCTGTCGATCGTCGCGGTGGTCCTGGTGACCTGGATGGTCTTCTGGATGCGGCGCACGGCCCGGCACCTGAAGGACGAGCTGCACGACAGGCTGGACGCGGCTCTCCAGGTGGGGACGGGCGCGCTCGTCGCCACCGCCTTCCTCGCGGTGGGCCGGGAGGGCCTGGAGACGGCGCTGTTCGTGTGGGCGTCGGTACGGGCGTCCTCCGACGGCACGTACGCGCCGCTGACCGGGGTCCTGCTCGGTCTCCTCACGGCGGTCCTCCTCGGCTGGCTGTTCTACCGGGGCGCCCTGAGGATCAACCTGGCGAAGTTCTTCACCTGGACCGGCGGGATGCTGGTCGTGGTGGCGGCGGGCGTCCTCGCGTACGGCGTGCACGACCTCCAGGAGGCCCGCTTCCTCGACGGCCTCGCGAACAAGGCCTTCGACGTCTCGGCGACGATCCCGCCGGACAGCTGGTACGGCACGCTCCTCAAGGGCGTGTTCAACTTCCAGCCGGACCCGACGGTGCTTCAGGTCACGGTGTGGGCGCTGTATCTGGTCCCGACGCTCGCGCTGTTCCTGGCCCCGATAGGGTCGGGTCCGTCCGTGCGGGTGAAGAGGCAGAAGGCGACCGATGAGAAGGCTGAGGCTGAGGCGAGCGCCGAGACCGCTTGAGCGGCTGTCGGCACGGCCGGCGAGGCTGCTCGCGGCCACGGCGGCGACGACCGTCCTGGCGCTGGCGGCGAGCGGCTGTGTGACGGTGCACGGGGAGCTCGCCCTGATGCCGCCGGCAACGAAGTCCGAGGCGGCGCAGGCCCTCGCGGACTTCACGAACGCCTACAACCGGGCCGACAAGACCTACGATCCGGCCCTGGACGCGGGCCGGGTCACCGGACCGTTCGGGGAGATAAACCAGGCGAGCCTGCGGGCGCGCGCGGTCGTCACCCCCGGGGGCAACGCGAACCACCGGCCCCTGGAACTGACGGACGCGCGGTTCGTGCTGCCCCGGAAGGCGGGCTGGCCGCGCTGGTTCCTCGCGGACGCCGACCCCAACCGGGACACCGACTCCGGCCCCGGTGACCAGCGCTGGCTCCTCGTCTTCGTACGCAACGGGCCGCAGCAGCTGTGGGAGGTCGCGCATCTGGTGATCCTCAGCCCGTCCGCGGTGCCGGAGTTCGCCGAGGAGGACGGGTACGCGGTGCCGGTCGCCGCGGACACCGGAGCCCTCGCGGTCGCGCCGGAGAAGCTCGGCGAGCGGTACGTCTCGTATCTGAAGGACGGGGAGGCGGGGCCGTTCGCGGCGGGGTCGCACACCTCCCAGTGGCGGAAGCAGCGGCTGAAGACGGCCAAGAAGCCGGGGCTCGCCACCCAGTACCTCGACCGGACCGCCAACCAGGGCGACTTCGCGCCGCTGGGGCTGCGGACGAAGGACGGCGGCGCGTTCGTCTTCTTCGCCACCCGGTTCTTCGAGCGGCAGACGGCGGCGCCGGGCTACCGGCCCAAGGTCGACGCGGGCGTCAAGGCGCTGCTGACCGGCCAGGTCAAGAACACGGTCACCAAGGAGTGGGTGTCGAACCAGGTGGCCCTGGTGGGGCCGGCGGGCACGGCCCGCGACGGCGTCACGATCACGGGCCGACTCCAGGGCGTGGTGGGCGCACAGGGCTCGTAGAGCCTCCGTCGGTCGACCGACCAGCGCGTCAGCGGGTCACCCGGCCGCCCTCACCGGCCGGCGGGTCAGCCCGTCAGCGGGTCAGGGGCCAGGCGATCTCGTGGGCCGGGTGCTCCCCGTCCCCGTCCGCCTGGCGCTCCGCCGCGTGGCGCGCGCAGGCGTCCTGGAGGGTCTCCAGGAGGTTCAGCGGGTCGGGCAGGGGGTGCTCGGGGCCGCGGAGCCAGGCGACGACCGGGTGGGCGCTCTCGTCCCCGGGGAGCCGGGCGGGCGGTACGAGGACGTAGCTGCCGCGGCAGTGCCAGCGGAGCCCCGGGTGCTCGTCCATGGTCTCGGGGTGGCAGTCGAGCTCACACGGCCACCACTCGTCCTCGTCCTCGGGGGTGCCGCGGGTGGCGGTGAAGAAGAGCATCCGCCCGCCGGGGGTGTCGGCGTCGGCGGACTCGGCGACCGGCCCGACCTCCACGCCCTCGGCGAGGAGACGGTCGAGGGCGGCGCGGCCGGCGGCCATCGGTACGTCGAGGACGTCGTGGACCATGCCGGTGGCGGTGATGAAGTTCGCCTCGGGCGCGTTCCGGGCCCAGCGCTCGATCTGGGCGCGGTCGGTGGTCGACTGGGTCTGCCAGGCGAAGGAGACGGGGTGCCGGGCGGGGGTGGGGCAGCCGATCCGCTCACAGGAACAGCTGTAGCCGACGGGGTACGCGGCGGGGGCCAGGGGCAGCCCGGCTGCGGCGGCGGCCAGGAGCAGCTTCTCGCGGTCGTTCTCGTCGTCGGCCGCGGTGCGTTTCGGGCGCCTGCGCAGCCACTGTGCGAGTTTGCTCTCCGTGCCGCGGTAGCGGCCGATGCCGTCGCCCATCTATCCCCTCACACCTCATGCTCGCCCGTTCGGCTCTGCCCATGGTCCCACCATCCTGCGCCTCGGGTGACCGGAGTGCGGAACCGGGGTGCCCCTCCGGGCCTCAGATCCTCGGCGCGAGGCCGCGAAGCGCGAGGTCGACGAGGGTGTCGGCGTAGGCGTGGGTGAGGGGCAGGGTGCGGTGGATCCACCGGTGGTGGAGGGGTCCGATCAGGAGTTCGAGGGCGGTGCGGGGGTCGACGTCCGGGTCGACGTCGCCGGCGGCCTGGGCGGCCTCGATGCGGCGGACGTAGTGCTGGAGCTGGGGTTCGAGGAGCGCCGCGGTGAAGCGGGCGCCGAGCTCGGGGTCGACGACGCCCTCGGCGGCGAGGGCGCGGGTGGGTCCGTCGACGGTGGGGTCGTTCAGCTCGTCGACGGTGGCGCGCAGGACGTGCTTGAGGTCGGCGGCGAGGTCGCCGGTGTCGGGGATCCCGCTGTCGGCGTCGCCGCCCGCGGTCTCGGCGGCCCGGGTCTGGAGGTCGAGGAAGGCGTCGAGGAGGACGGCCGCCTTGGAGGGCCACCAGCGGTAGATGGTCTGCTTGCCGACGCCGGCGCGGGCTGCGATGCCCTCGATGGTGGTCTTCGCGTAGCCGGTCTCGGTGACGAGGGCGAGGGCGGCGTCGAAGATGGCGCGGCGGGAGCGTTCGCTGCGGCGGGAGGCGTCGGGGGCCTTGGGCTCGGGCATGGGGCCAATCTAACAGCCCGCGAGACGTCACGTCTCGCTTGAGGGGGACCGGGGCCCGCTCCGGGGGGCTCCCGCCGGGGGCCCGCTCCGGGGGCCCCGCGCCCCGGGGGCCGACTCCGTAGGTCCCCCGCCAGGGGCCCGCTCCGTGGCGGGCTCCCGCCCGGTGGCCCGCTCCGTGGGCACCGAACCACCCGAACGGTCCACAGCGTGCGGGGCGCCGAAGGCGGACCATGGGGTCCACCGTGCCGCGGTTCTTCCGCCCACCCGTCCGTGAGGAGCCCTCATTGCGCCCCACTCCGCGCTCGTCCTCGCCCCGCCGTTATCTGATGTGCCCACCCACGCACTTCACGGTGACGTACTCCATCAACCCCTGGATGGACCCCACGAAACCGGTCGACCTGCCGCTCGCCCTCGCCCAGTGGGAGGACCTGCGCGACCGCTACCGCGCGCTCGGCCACACCGTCGAGCTCCTCGCCCCCGACCCGGCGCTGCCGGACATGGTCTTCGCGGCGAACGGCGCCACCGTCGTCGAGGGCCGGGTCCTCGGCGCGAAGTTCGCCCACGCGGAGCGCGCGGCCGAGGCCGACGCGCACCTGGCCTGGTTCCGCGGAAACGGTTGGGCGGACGAGGACGTACGGGCCCCGGAGCACGTGAACGAGGGCGAGGGCGACTTCGCCGTCACCGCCTCCTGGATCCTCGCCGGGCGGGGCTTCCGCTCCAGCCCGCTCTCCCACGACGAGGCGCAGGAGTTCTTCGGCCGCCCGGTGATCGGCCTCGAACTGGTGGACCCGCGCTACTACCACCTGGACACCGCGCTGTGCGTCCTGGACGACGCCCGAGACGAGGTCATGTACTACCCGGGCGCCTTCTCGCCCGGCAGCCGCGCGGTCCTCGCCCGGCTCTTCCCGGACGCCCTGATCGCGACGGAGGAGGACGCGGCGGCCCTCGGCCTGAACGCGGTGAGCGACGGCCGCCACGTCCTGCTGCCGCAGGCCGCGGTGGGCCTCTACGACCCGCTGCGCCGACGCGGCTTCGAACCGATCGGCATGGACCTGGGCGAACTCCTCAAGGGCGGCGGCAGCGTGAAGTGCTGCACCCAGGAACTGCGGCCCTAGTCGGTGCCCTCCGGCGGCCAGGAGTCGCCCCACTCGGCGTCGCGGGCCTGCTTGTACAGGGGCCCGTGGCGCTTGGTGACCGTCTCGCGGGCGAGTCCCTCGGGGCCGCACAGTTCGAGGAGGACCAGGCCCTTGCGGATCTGGGGCCTGCGGGTGACTCGGGAGACCGTCGGGATCGCCGGGTCCCTGGTGGCCGCCACGTAGCTGTACTTCTCGTCCTCGTACGGCAGCGAGCCGCCCTTCACCTGCCGGTGCAGCGAGGAGCGGCTGACCCGCGCCGAGAAGTGGCACCAGTCCGTGCCCGGCTCGATCGGGCAGGCCCCGCTGTGCGGGCAGGGCGCGGCGACGGTGAAGCCGGCGTCGATCAGCAGGGTGCGGGCCGCGATGATCCGCTCGTAGCCGTCGGGGGTGCCGGGCTCGACGATCACCACCGTCCGCGCCGCCCGCGCCGCCTCGGTCACGAGCGCCGCCCGGTCGTTCTCGGTCAGCTCCTTGAGGACGTACGAGACGGTGACGAGGTCCGTGTCCGCGAGCCGCAGCGCGCCCCCGATCCTGGCCGTGCGCCACTCGGCGTCCAGGGTCCCGGCGGCGAGCTCGCGGCCGAGCGCGAGGGCGGGCTCGGCCCAGTCGAGGACGGTGGTGCGGGGCGGCCGGTCCTCCCAGGCCTCGGCGACGGCCCAGCTCGCCGCGCCCGTACCGCCGCCGACGTCCGTGTGGGTACGCGGCTCCCAGTCGGGCGCGGCCTCGCGCAGGGCGTCGAGGGCGCCCCGTACGGCCTCGTAGGTCGCCGGCATGCGGTAGGCGGCGTACGCGGCGACGTCGGAGCGGTCGCGCAGCACGGGGGCGTCCGTCGGGGTGGTGCCCCGGTAGTTGACGATCAGCCGCTCGACGGACCGGGCGGCCTGGGAGGGCGGCAGCCCGTCGAGGAGCCCGGCGAGGGCGGCGCGCAGGGAGTCGGCGGAGGGGGCGGAGGCGTTCACCGAGACAGTTTAGGCGGCCGTCCTCCTGAGCCCCACCAGCTCCCGGACCGGCCCTGGGCAGCCGCCCCGGGCCCCACCAGCTCCCCGGCCGGGCCCTAGGCGGCCGGGTCCTGCGTGCCCGCCGCTCCCGGCGCGGCCCGCCACGGGCGGCACAGGCCGAGGAAGCAGGCGACGGCGAGGACGGCGCACGTGAGCTGGACGACCGCCATCGGGACGGCGGTGTGTTCGCCCGCGATGCCGACGAGCGGCGAGGCGACCGCGCCGACGAGGAACGACGTGGTGCCGAGGAGCGCGGAGGCCGATCCGGCGGCGTGCGGGGTGCGCATCAGGGCCTGGGCGTTGGTGTTCGGCATGGCGAGGCCCATCGCGGACATGAGGACGAACAGTCCCGCGGCCACCGGCACGAGCCCGACCTCGCCGAAGACGCCGCTGGTCATGAGGAGCAGCGCGAGCGAGGCGAGCAGGATGGTCCCGAGGCCCCAGCCGAGCGCCTTGTCGAGGCTGACGCGGCCGACGAGCAGCTTGCCGTTGATCTGGCCGACGGCGACGAGCCCGATCGAGTTGAGCCCGAAGAGCAGGCTGAAGGTCTGCGGCGAGGCCCCGTAGATCTCCTGGACGACGAACGGCGAGGCCGAGATGTACGCGAAGAGGGCCGCGAAGGCGAGGCCGCCGGTCAGCATGTAGCCGGTGAAGACCCGGTCGGCGAGGAGGCCCTTCATGGTGCGCAGGGCCTGGCCGACCCCGCCCTCGTGCCGCCGCTCGGCGGGCAGCGTCTCGTCGAGGAAGCGCCAGACGACGAGGGTGAGGAGGAAGCCGATCACGGTGAGGACGTGGAAGACGCCCCGCCAGTCGGTGAGGCGCAGGATCTGGCCGCCGATGAGGGGCGCGATGATCGGGGCGACGCCGGAGATCAGCATCAGGGTGGAGAAGAACCGGGCCATCTCCACGCCGTCGTAGAGGTCGCGGACGACGGCGCGGGCGATGACGATGCCGGCGGCGCCCGCGAGGCCCTGGAGCAGCCGGAAGCCGATGAGGAGTTCGGCGGTGGGCGCGAGCGCGCAGACCGCGGTGGCGAGCACGTACACGACCATGCCGATGAGCAGCGGGCGGCGGCGGCCCCACTTGTCGCTCATGGGGCCGACGACGAGCTGACCGAGGGCCATGCCCGCGAGGCAGGCGGTGAGGGTGAGCTGGACGGTGGCGGCGGGGGCGTTCAGCGCGCCGGTGACCTCGGGCAGGGCCGGGAGGTACATGTCCATGGAGAGCGGCGGCAGAGCGGTGAGGCCGCCCAGGACGAGGGTGACGAGCAGCCCGGTCCGCCGGGCGGCCTCGACCGGAGCGGTTTGCATTATGTTTTCTTCTGTTGCTTTCTGGCCGCTCTTCGGCATCAACCGCTCCATTTCGTTGAATCCTTGCCTATGCTCTCAGCTCGACCGGCATGGTCGAGACCTCTCTGGAATGGGTGGGGAACATGAGCGAGAAGGTGCGCTGGGGAATCCTGGCGACGGGCGGCATAGCGGAACGGTTCACGACGGACCTGCTGACGCTCGACGGCGCGGAGGTCGTCGCCGTGGCCTCCCGGACGGAGGCGTCGGCGAAGGCCTTCGCCGACCGGTTCGGGATCCCGCGGGCGTACGGCGGATGGGACGGCCTCTTCGCCGACGAGGACGTCGACGTGGTGTACGTGGCGACTCCGCACCACGCCCACCGGGAGGCGGCCGGCCGCGCTCTGGAGGCGGGCAAGGCGGTCCTCTGCGAGAAGGCTCTCACACTGAACGCCCGCGAGGCCGAGGAGTTGGTCACTCTCGCCCGGGACCGTGGTCTCTTCCTCATGGAGGCCATGTGGATGTACTGCAACCCGCTGATCCGGCGGCTCGTGGAGCTGGTCCGCGGCGGGGCGATCGGTGAGATCAGGACCGTACAGGCGGACTTCGGGCTCGCGGGCCCGTTCGCCGCGGACCACCGGCTGCGGGACCCGGCGGTGGGCGGCGGGGCACTGCTCGACCTGGGCGTGTACCCGGTGTCGTTCGCGCAGCTGTTCCTGGGCGAGCCGGACACCGTCCAGGCGCACGCGCTGCTCTCGCCGGAGGGCGTCGACCTCAACACCGGCATGCTGCTCGGCTGGGACACGGGCGCGTCGGCGCTGCTCTCCTGCTCGCTCGTCGCGGACACCCCGCTGACCGCGTCCGTGACGGGCACGCTCGGCCGGATCGACCTGCCGCGCGGCTTCTTCTTCGCCGAGCGGTTCACGCTGCACCGCGACGGCCGGGACCCGGAGGAGTTCGTCAACGACGACGATCCGCACTCGCTGCGGCACGAGGCCGCCGAGGTCATGCGCTGCCTGCGCGCGGGCACGACCGAGTCCCCGCTCGTCCCTCTCGACGGCTCGCTCGCGGTGATGCGGACGCTCGACGCGGTACGGGACCGCGTCGGCGTCCGCTATCCGCAGGAGGCGCTGGTCACGCCGGTGTGAGACCCGGGTCGCCCGCCTCCGTGACGAAGGAGGCGGCCGTGGTGACGGGGGCGCCCGGGGTCGTCACGTACGGCACCGTACGGAAGTCGGCCCGGGCGGCCTCGGCGCCGAGCGCGACCGTCACGTAACCGCGCCGCCCGTTGAAGAACCTCAGGTGCGGGTTGGCCTGCGTGAGCTTGTCGTAGTTGGCGGGCCGGTCGGCGCCGTCCTTGCCGCTGCTGATCGAGGTGGCGACGATCTCGGTGCCGACGGTCCGGGAGGCCGGGTCGCGGAAGTCGGCCTTGATGTCGAGGCCGTACCCGACGTGGATGTCGCCGGTGAGCACCATCAGGTTCTCGACCCCGGCGGCCTCCGCGCCCGCGAGGAGACGCCGCCGGGAGGCCGCGTAGCCGTCCCAGGAGTCCATGGACACCTTGAAGTCGGCGGTGGGGCGGTCCCGGCGCTCGGCGAACACGACCTGCTGCGGCAGGACGTTCCAGCGGGCGCGGGAGGCCCCCCAGCCGTCGAGCAGCCACCGCTCCTGGGCGGCGCCCGTCATCGTCCGCGCCGGGTTCTCGGACTCCGGCCCCGGGACCTGCCAGCCGTCCCCGTACGCCTGGTCGGAGCGGTACTGGCGGGTGTCGAGGATGTCGAACTGGGCGAGGCTCCCGAAGCGCAGCCGCCGGTAGAGCCGCATGTCGGGGCCCTCGGGCCGCTGGGGCGCGCGCAGCGGCTGGTGCTCCCAGTAGGCGCGGTAGGCGGCGGCGCGGCGGAGCAGGAACTCCTCCGGCGGGACGCCGTTCTCGGGGGTGCCGCCCGCGTAGTTGTTCTCGGTCTCGTGGTCGTCCCAGGTGACGACGAAGGGGTGGGCGGCGTGGGCGGCCCGCAGGTCGGGGTCCGACTTGTAGAGGCCGTAGCGCAGCCGGTAGTCCTCCAGGGTGATCGTCTCGCGCGCGAAGACGGCCGGGAGGGTGCGGTCGGTGTAGGCGCGGGCGCCGCCGGTGGCGTTCACGGCGTACTCGTACAGGTAGTCGCCGAGGTGGAAGACGACGTCGACGTCCTCCTCCGCGAGGTGGCGGTAGGCCGTGAAGTAGCCGTCGTGGTACGCCTGACAGGAGACGGCGGCGAGCTTGAGCGCGGAGTTGCTGGCCCAGGGGGCGGGCGCGGTGCGGGTGCGCCCGACCGGGCTGATCCAGTCGCCGACGCGGAAGCGGTAGAAGAACGCCCGGTCGGCGTCGAGGTGGTCCACCTCGACGTGGACGGTGTGGCTGAACTCCGGGTGCGCGGTGGCCCGGCCGCGTCGCACGGTCCGGGTGAAGCGCTCGTCACGGGCGAGCTCCCAGTGGACCGAGACCCGCTCGGCCGGCAGTCCGCCGCCCGGCTCGAAGGGGCGGGGCGCGAGCCGCGTCCAGAGCAGTACGGACCCGGGCTGGGGGTCGCCGGAGGCCACCCCCAGGGTGAACGGGTCCTCGGTGACACGCCGGCCGTCGAGCTCGGCGGCCGCCGCGGCACCGGCCGTCGGCAGCTGGGTGGCGAAGGCGAGCGCGGCGGCGGCGCCGGTGACGGTGAGGAACCGCCGGCGCCCGAAGTGCCGCGCCGCGGCGCGAAGTTCCTCGCTGTGGCCCGATATGTGATGCATGTGCCCCTCCCCAGACGGATGCTGTCCGTCCGTCATTCGAGGGGGGCCCGACGACCTCACGTTGTCGGGTACAGAACATCCACGTGTCGGAACGATGAGTTCATGGGGCACGCGTCTCGCGTACGCTGCGCGCCCATGAACATCGCAGTGGTGACGGGAGCGGGATCGGGCATCGGCCGGAGCGTGGCACTGGCCCTCGCGGCGGCCGGCTGGTCGGTGGCCCTGGCGGGGCGCAGGGCCGGGGCCCTGGAGGAGACGGCCGCGGCCGCGGGCTCCGCGGAGACGCTGTGCGTCCCGACGGACGTCACCTCGGCCGAGCAGGTCGCGGCCCTCTTCGCGGCGGCACGGGACCGCTACGGCCGCGTCGACCTGCTCTTCAACAACGCCGGTACGTTCGCGGGCGGCGGCGTCCCCGTCGAGGACCTGGACCCGGCCACCTGGCGGTCGGTCGTCGACGTCAACCTGACGGGCGCGTTCCTCTGCGCCCAGGCCGCCTTCCGGACCATGAGGGAACAGGACCCGCAGGGCGGCCGGATCATCAACAACGGCTCGATCTCCGCCCACGTACCGCGCCCGCACTCGATCGCGTACACGGCGACGAAGCACGCGATGACGGGCCTGACGAAGTCCCTGTCGCTCGACGGCCGCCCGTACCGGATCGCCTGCGGCCAGCTCGACATCGGCAACGCGGCGACCGAGATGACGGCCCGCATGCAGACCGGCATCCTCCAGGCCAACGGCCAACTGGCGGCGGAACCGGTGATGGACGCGGCGGACGTGGCGGCGACGGTGGTGCACATGGCGTCGCTGCCGCTGGAGGCGAACGTCCAGTTCGCGACGGTGATGGCGACGGGGATGCCGTACATCGGCAGGGGGTGACGGGCGCGACGGCCCACCACCCCCATGAACACCCCCTACGCCTGACCGGTCTCGAAGCGGGCGATCTTCCCGCCCTCGACCGTGAAGCGCCAGCGGGTCCGCATCTCGCCCCAGGTGTCGTTGCGGAAACGGGCGACGAGGTCGCGCCCGTCGCCCTTCTCCGACTCGATCTCCATGTGCCCGCGCGAGGAGAAGACCTCCTTCTCCGTCCACGCGGCCAGGTCACGGTCGGACCCGTCGTCGGACATGGTCGCCCCGGGTGTGAGCGCCTCCCGGAAGGCCTCCTCGTCGTTGGCGTTGAGGGCCGTGACGAAGGCACGCACGGCGGGGTCGGTGAGCTGATGCAGGGGAATCGTCATGCCCCCACCCGTACACCGGGCCGGCGCGGACCCCCGCCCGGGCGCGCGGAACTGTCACCTCCCTGACGACTTCTCAGCTCCACCCAGCCTATGACCTGCGTGTTCACTGGCCCGGAAGAGGGCCGTCCGGGGCATGGTCCGGGTAACTCCCGCATCCAACCCAGGAGGATCGATGCCGAACGACGGCAAGGTCGTCAAGCTGTACGTGAAGGGGGCCCCGGTCGGGGTCGAGGACGGAGCCCTGGTCGGCTTCCTCGCCGAGCCCGACCGGGCCCGGGCGCCGGAGTGGCTGGTCACCCACGAGGCCGACGGCTTCCGTCTCACCGCCAAGGGCACGGAGGAGACCGTCGCGTCGGAGGGCACCGAGCGCGCCCCGGTCGCCGTCCGCGCCGACGACTCCCCCGCCTCCCTCTGGCGTCTCCAGCGCGTCGACGGCGACGGCGCCACGACGATCACGTCACTGGCCGACCTGCGGGACGGCACGTACGCGATCGACCAGAACGGCCTGGCCCTCGGCCGCGACCTGTTCGAGGACCGGTCCACGCTCCCCAAGCGCGTCTTCGTCCGTACGGACGACCGCGACCCCCAGTGGACGATCGAGGTCCTGGACTGACGTCATGAGACCGCGCCCCACCCGGCACCCCGGGGCGGGGCGCGGTGCCGGCTCAGCCGGCGACCCCCGGGTGAGGCACGGTGCAGCCTCAGCCGGCGACCCCCGGCACCACCAGACCGGACTCGTACGCGATCACCACCGCATGGGTCCGGTTCTGGGCGCCGAGCTTGGTCAGCACGTTCCCGACGTGCGTCTTCACCGTCTCCAGGCTCACCGTGAGCGATTCCGCCATCTCCGGGTTGGACAGGCCGGTGGCCATCAGCCGCAGGACCTCCTCCTCCCGCCCGGTCAGCGCGGCCCTCGGCAGGGCCTCGGCGGAGTCCAGCGGGCGGGCGGCGACCATCCGGCGCAGGGCCGCGGGGAAGAGGATCGCCTCGCCCGCCGCGACCACCCGCACCGCCTCCGCGATCCGCGGGACCGGAAGCCGCTTGAGTACGAAGCCGCTGGCCCCGGCGCTGAGCGCGGCCGTCACGTAGTCGTCGTTCTCGAAGGTGGTGATCACCACGACCTTCGGCGGTTCGGCGTCCCCGGCGAGCAGGTGCCGGGTGGCCTCGATCCCGTTGCGGCGAGGCATCCGTACATCCATCAGGACGACGTCCGGCCGCAGCAGCCGCGCCTGTTCGACCGCCTCGACGCCGTCGGCGGCCTCGCCGATCACCGCGAGCCCCGGTTGGGCCGAGAGGAGCGTGCGCAGGCCGCTGCGGGTCACCTCGTCGTCGTCCGCGACGAGGAGGGTGACGGGGGCGGCCGCGGCCGCTTCGGGGCCGGTCACGGCGACACCCGTACGGGGAGCCGTACCGCAAGGCGCCAGTGCCCGGGCCCGTCCGGCCCGGCGTCGATCTCCCCGTGCAGGAGCCGTACGCGTTCGGCGAGTCCGGGCAGTCCGTGCCCGGACGTGGGGAAGGCTCCCGGTCCCCCGCGCGTACGGGTCGCGTCCCCGGTCGGGTTGACCACACCGAGCTCCAGGCTGTCCGGCGCGACGGCCACGCGGACCTGGATCGGGCCGTCCGCTCCGTGCCGCATCGCGTTCGTCAGCCCTTCCTGGAGGATCCGGTACGCGGCCCGGGACAGCGTCCCGCGCACCCGCGCCAGGTCCCCCGAGAGCTCCGGCTCCACGACCGCGCCGGCGTGCCGCAACCGGTCGAGCAGCTCGGGCAGGTCGGCCAGGGTACGGGTCGGCGCCGTCTCGGCCTCCCGTTCGCGCAGGACGCCGAGCACGTAGTCCAGGTCCTCCAGCGCGGCCCGCGCCGACTCCTCGATGCTGCGCAGGGCGGCCCGCGCCGCCACCGGGTCGGCGGAGAGCACCTCGCCCGCCACCGCGGCCTGGATGGTGGTCGTCGTGAGTGTGTGCCCGATCGAGTCGTGCAACTCGTGGGCCAGCCGGTTGCGTTCGGCGAGCCGCAGTTCCCGCTCGGCCGCCAGCGCGAGCCGCTCGGCCGCGGACGGCCCAAGCAGCCGGGGCGCCGACCACCGCAGGGCCTTCGTCACCACCGCGCACACGGCGGCGGCGAGGAGCAGACAGCCGAGGGCGGCCACCCAGCTCTGCCAGCCGCCGTCGACCCGGACCGACCGGCCGAACAGGCTCAGGCCCAACTCGGCGTCGAGCCAGCCCCCGGGGAGGGTCAGGGCCGCGAAGAGCAGCACACCGCTGGCCAGGGCGCCCGTCCAGCCGAGCGCCACGTGCAGCAGCAGCCAGAGGGGGGTCCGCCAGCGGTCGCGCCGGGAGGGGGCGGCGGGGGGTGGCGCGGCGGGGCCACGCGCGGCGGGGCCCGGCCCGGCGTCGGGCGCACGCGCGGCCGTCCGTACGGCGACGGGATCGGGATCGGCGACGGGACCGGCGACGGGGTCGGGCAACGCCACGCTCAGCAGCCGACGGGCGGACACGACGAGCACCCGCCGGGTGGTGCGGGCGAGACCGACGAAGCCGATCAGCGCGGCCCAGACGACCAACACCACGACAACCTGCACGCCCTCGGGAGCGGACCGCCAGGCCAGCGCCGGCAGCAGCGCGAAGGACAGCAGGGGAAGGCTCGCCAGAACGGCGCCGTAGGCGAACAGCGCACCCGAGTACGTGGAGCGGCGCAGCAGCGGCCGAAGTCCCTTGATCATGATCAGCCAGTATGGACGGGCGGCTCACGCGGGGCCTCCCCCGATCGGGGGAGTACTTTCTCCCGCTTTCCCGCGATGCGCGCCGGAGCCCCGGAATCCATGATCGTGGCCTGCCCGGTCGACGGGTACCCCGAGACTCCCACGGAGCTGACTCATGCGCACTCAGACCAGCCACGCCGCCCCCGCCGCCGCCCCCACCCCCGCCCCCTCCGGCCGACGGCGCGGGGCCCTCATGGCCGCCGCCGCGATGGTCGTCGCCGTCATGACGACGGGCGCCCTGACACCGCCGGCGGCGTCCGCCGCCGCGCGGCCGGACACCGTGCAGCAGGGCCTGGACGCGCTGGTACGGGACGGCCAGCCCGCCGCCCTGGCGACCGTCCAGGACCGCGACGGCCGCACCCGTACGTACACCGCGGGCGTCGGCGACCTCGCCACCGGTGCGAAGGTGCCGACGGACGGCCAGGTGCGGATCGGCAGCAACACGAAGACGTTCACCGCGGTGGTCGTCCTGCAACTGGTCGGCGAGGGAAAGGTCGCCCTCGACGCCCCGGTCGACACCTACCTCCCGGGCCTCGTACGGGGGAAGGGGCGCGGGAAGGGCATCGACGGGCGCCGCATCACCGTCCGTCAGCTCCTCCAGCACACCAGCGGACTGCCCGAGTACGGGGAGCACGTCGGCGACGACGAGCTGGCGCACCGGTACTTCGAACCCCGCGACCTCGTGGACATCGCCCTCTCGTACCCGGCCGTGTTCGCGCCGGGGAAGAAGTGGTCGTACAGCAACACGAACTACATCGTGGCCGGTCTGATCGTGCAGAAGGTCACCGGCCGCCCCCTGGCCGAGGAGATCGACCGGCGCGTCGTCCAGCGCATCGGGCTGCGCCACACCTACTTCCCCGCCCCCGGTGACAAGACCATCAGGGAGCCCCACCCGAAGGGCTACCGCTGGATGACGGAGGGCGGACAGCCGCTCGACTACACGGAGATCGACCCGTCGGCGGCCTGGGCGGCGGGCCAGATGATCTCCACCAACTCCGACGTCAACCGTTTCTTCACCGCGCTCCTGGACGGCGAACTCCTCCCGGCCGCCCAGCTCGCCCAGATGCGCACCACCGTCCCGGTCGCGGACACCGGCGCCCACTACGGCCTCGGGCTCATGAGCAGGAAGCTGTCCTGCGGCGGCGTCTACTGGGGCCACGGCGGCGACATCGTGGGCTACGAGACCCGGGGCGGCGCGACCGACGACGGCCGCGCCGCGAACATCGCGGTGACGAGCATTCCGGCGGACATCGCGGGCACGAGGAGCGTGGAGAAGGTAGTGGACAAGGCGTTCTGCCGCTGAGGCGACGAAAGCACCAGCGAAAGCCGCCATCAGCGGCGACAACCGACCTAGGCCTCAGTCCAGGCAGAACTCATTGCCCTCGGGGTCGGCCATGACGATGAAGCCGGTGCTCATGGGGGGCTCGGGCTCGAAGCGGCGCAGCCGCTTCGCTCCCAGCGCGAGAAGCCGCTCGCACTCGGCTTCCAGCGCGGCCATCCGCTCCTCTCCCTCAAGGCCGGGGGCCGCGCGGACGTCGAGGTGTACACGGTTCTTGGCGACCTTGTCCTCGGGCACCTGCTGGAAGAACACGCGCGGACCGGTCCCCTCGGGGTCCTCGATGGCGGACCGCGTGTTGCGCTGCTCCTCCGGTACGCCGATCCGCGCGAGGAAGTCGTCCCACGCGGCGAGCGGGTCGGCTCCCTCGGGCAGGTCGACCCCGGGCGGGCCGGGGTGGACATAGCGGAGCGCGTCGCGCCAGAAGGACGACAGGGCCCGGGGGTCGTGGGCGTCGAAGGTGACCTGGAACCGGCGGCTCATGGGACTGCTCCGTTCGTAGCGGGGTGACGCGTCCTTGAACCCACCCTGACACCCCATGCGGTCAGAAACGGTCCGCATCTCCGCCGCGCCGGCCGTCTCTGCCGGAGTGATGACATGAGCAGAGCCGAACGGGTGTGAGGCGGCTGCCCGCGCCGGGCCGGTGGCTCCGAGACCCGTGACCCCAGGCCGTACGCAACTCCGGCCCGCCCCCTGGGCCTACGGCCGCGCCCCCAGCGCCCTGTCCGAATAACGCCAGCGATACGGGCACCCCCCACGTAACCCTGACGGCATGAGCACCCACACGACCACCCACACACCCCTCCCCATCTCTCCCTCTGCCCTCGCGGAGCTGCGCGTCGCCGACGACGCCGGACGCGCCTGCGTGCCGTACACCGCGACCACCACCGACGCCGGCGACCCGCTCCGCTGCTGCCTGCGCCCCTCCGCGCCCGGCGAGCGGATCGCGCTCGTCTCGTACGCGCCGCTGCGGCGCTGGGCAGCCGAGACGGGGGCGGAACCGGGTGCGTACGACGAGCAGGGCCCCGTCTTCATCCACGCCGAGGACTGCGGCGGCCCCGCCCCCTCGGAGACGTACCCCTTCACCCGCTCCGGCGCGCTCCGCACCCTCCGCCGCTACGACTCGGCGGGCCGCATCGCCGGAGGCCGCCTCCTGGAACTCCCGGAGACCCCCGACGAGGCCCTGAACCAGGCCCTCACGGACGCCTTCACCGACCCCACGGTGGCCGTGGTACACGTCCGCGCGGTCGAGTACGGCTGCTTCCACTTCGAGGTCAGGCGCCCCTGACAACGAAAGAAGGCCCCTGACCAGGTGAAAACCTGGTCAGGGGCCCTTCCCTCACGCGGGCCGACAGACGAGTCGGGCTGTACGCCGGGTTCTGTGCCCCGGGACCTCGCGGTCGTCGGGGCGACGGCCATCCATCTAGGGCCGGCGTTGCCGCCGGCCTCGTGCGGTCTACCCGCGGACTCGGGCGAGCAGCCCTCGAACATCCGCGCAGGGACACCGGGGTGTCCCCTCTTGACCTTGCTCCGAGTGGGGTTTACCTAGCCGCCTGAGTCACCTCAGGCGCTGGTGGTCTCTTACACCACCGTTTCACCCTTACCGAGGACCGAGGTCCCCGGCGGTCTGTTTTCTGTGGCACTGTCCCGCGGGTCACCCCGGGTGGCCGTTAGCCACCACCCTGCTCTGTGGAGCCCGGACGTTCCTCGGGAAGATCCGAGGATCTCCACGCGGCCGCCCGCCCGGCTCGTCTGCCGTGCCGACCATGCTACCCGCCGAATCGGGGCGAGCCGGCCTCGGAGGAAGGCTGCCCTGGAGAGCAACGGCCCCCTGAGCGTCGCTTGACCTTGTCGCAGCGTCAGGGTTTCTACTGGGGCGCATGCGTATCGGCGAGATCGCCGCCCTGGTCGGGGTCACCCCGCGGGCCGTGCGGCACTACCACCAGTCGGGGCTGCTGCCCGAGCCCGTGCGGCTGGCCAACGGGTATCGGGAGTACGGCGTCCGGGACGCCGTCCTGCTCGCCCGGATCCGGCGGCTCACCGAGCTGGGCCTCGGGCTCGACGAGGTGCGGGACGTGCTCGCGGACGACGAGGGGCGGGGGCTCGTGGAGGTGCTCGAGGAGCTGGCGGAGGACCTGGCGCGTCAGGAGGCGGTGATCCGGGTACGCCGGGAGCGCCTCGCCCCGCTCCTGGCCGAGGCGCGGGCCGGGCGGCTGCCCGCCGACGGGCCCGTGTCGCCGGAGCTCGCCGCACTCCTCGCGGGTCTCGGCGAGCTGCCCGAGTCCCCCATGGCGGCGAAGGACCGGGAGATCCTGGCGCTGCTCGACGTCGTCGTGCCGGAGGAGGAGCGGGCCCGGCTGATGGGCCTGATGCGGGACACGGCGGAGCACGCGCCGGTGCTGTACCCGCTCCTCGACGCGCTCGCCGGGGCGGCGCCGGACGACCCCCGGGTCACGGAGGCCGCCCAGGTGCTCGCCGACTGTCTGCCCGACGAGCTGGGGGGCGAGATCCCAGGCCCTGGCGCCGGTTCCCCCGACGCCTCCCTCGCCGACACCTTCTTCGCGGACCTCGCCCCGGCCCAGTCCGCGGCCGTCCGCCTGGCGATCCGCCTGGTCGGAGAACGACGGGAGCAGAGCCGATGACGACGACCACGGGCATCGACGGTGGCCGCCCCGCGGGGGTGGACCGGACCCCCATCCGCCGCACCCGGCCCCTCCGCCTCCTCCGTCTCCTCGCCTACGTCGCCCTCCCCGCCGAGGTCGTCCTCGCCGTCCTGCTCGTCGGCGGCGTCCGGATACCCGGGCCCGTGTGGGCCGTCGCCGAGCTCCTCGCCGTCGTGCTCCTGCTCGCCGAAGGTCTCGCCTATCTCCGGCTGCGCCGCCGCGGGCTCTCCCGGCGGGCCGCCGTGGCCGAACTCGTGCCCGTCCCCGTGCTGCGGATCATGGGCCACGAGCTGCGGATCATGGCCAGTCTGGTGCGGTGGGTGGCCCGGCGGCCGCAGGGGGTGGACGGCGCGGACGCGGTGTTCCCGCACGCGCGTGACCAGGCGGCGCTGATGTACGGCTTCGCGTTCGTGTGCCTGGTCGAGACGGTCGGCATGTCATACCTGCTCGCCGGCCGGCCCCTCGCCCACGCCGTCGTCCTCGTCCTGGACGTGTACACCGTGCTCTTCGTCCTCGGGCTGCACGCCGCCTCCGTGACCCGCCCGCACACCCTCACCGGGGACGTCCTGCGGCTGCGGCAGGCCGCACACGTCGACGTGCGCGTCCCGCTCGACCGGATCACCACCGTCCGCCACGAGCTGCGTTTCACGCACGAGAAGACCGACGGCGAACTGAACCTCGCCGTCGGCTCCCAGACCTCCGTCACGATCGAGCTGACCGAGCCCGTGGACGTGTCCCGGCTGCTCGGCGGCCATCGGCCCGTACGCGTCTTCCGGATGCACGCGGACGACCCGCGCGCCCTGCACAGGCAGCTCACGCGGGTGCGAACAGCACCTTCGCCGTCCCCGGGTCCGCCTCCGTCAGTCTGACCCGCAGCCACTCCCCCAGCGGCAGCCCCGCCCCGCCGCCCGCGATCCGGGCGACGACCGCCGGGTCGTCCAGGTGGACGGTGCCCACGGACGGCTCACGCTCCTTCACGTCGATCACGTACGCGTCGAAGACCTCACCGACCCGCTCCCTCAGCAGGGCCGCCTCGACGATGTCGACGCTCTCGCGCTCGACGGCGTTGGCGCGGCGCGAGCCGGCGGCCATCTCGTCGGGGAGGGCGGGCAGGGCGGCCCGTACCCACTCGGGCGGTTCGTCGCCCGCGACCGCCGCCACGCACAGCTCGCCCGCGTAACGGTCGACGAGCCGCCGCAGCGGCGCGGTGCAGTGGGTGTACTCGTCGGCGACGGCGGCGTGCACGGCGGGGGCGGGGACGTGGCCGTCGGTGAAGACGGTGTACCCGGCGCCGCGCAGCAGGGTGGTGCATTCCTGGAGGAAGGCGGCGTGGCGCGGGTTCGTGGGGTCGGCGGCGCGGACGACCTCCGCGTACGAGACGTGGTGGGGCCAGTCGACGCCGAGGGCCTGCGCGGAGCGGCGGAGGCGGGCGACGGCGCCGTCGGGGGCGGTGGGGAGGGTGCGCAGGATGCCGGTGCCGGCGGCGGTCATGAGGTCGGCCGCGGCCATGCCCGTGAGGAGGGAGATCTGGGCGTTCCAGCCGTCGGCGGGGAGCGGTGCGCGGTAGGCGAGGGAGTAGGTGCGGTTGTGGGGGTCGGGCGGGACGTGGCGGGCGTGGGGGTCACGGGGGTCGGTTGGGGGGTGAGGGTTGTGGGGGTCGGGTGGGACGTGCGGGTCGTCCGAGGCGCGTTGGCCGCGCGGGTCCTGCTCGACGATCTCCTGCTCGGGGACGTTGAGGGAGATCCCGCCGCGTTCGACTTCGAGGGCCTCGCGGAGTCGGCCGATCTCACGGAGGAGGGCCAGCGGTTCCTCCGCCGTGCCGGCGTCGATCTGCCGCTGCACGCCCGCGTAGTCCAGTTTGGCGCGGCTGCGGACGAGGGCGCGGCGGACGTCGGTGGCGACGCGGCGCCCTTCGGCGTCGAGGTCGATCCGCCACAGCAGGGCGGGGCGGGGCTCGCCGGGGAGGAGGCTGGCGGCACCCTCGGAGAGGACGGCGGGGTGGAGGGGGATCCTGCCGTCGGGGAAGTAGAGGGTGAGGACGCGCCGGTGGGCCTCGGCGTCGAGGGCGGAGCCCGGCGTGACGAAGGCGGCGACGTCGGCGACGGCGTAGTGGACGCGGTAGCCGCCGTCGGCCCTGCGGGCCAGGTGCATGGCCTGGTCGAGGTCGGTGGAGGTGGGCGGGTCGACGGTGAAGAACGGCAGGTCGGTGGCGTCGTGCGCGGGAAGCCGGGGGGCCTTCGCGGCGGCCTCGGCCTCGGCGAGGACGGCGGGCGGGAAGTCCTCGGGGATCGCGAGCTCGGTACGGAGTGCGCGCAGGGCGGCCCGCAGCGGAGCCTCGGCTGCGCCGGTCACGTGAATGTGGCGGCGGGGCATGGACCGAGCCTAGGGCGGGGATCTGCGCGGGGCATGTCGGGGCGGTGGTAGAGCGGGGCAAGGGGGGCGAAAACGGGCGCGGGGGCGGCATCTTGGCCGACCCCGGGGGCGCGGCGGGCCAGCATCTTGGCTGGCCCGGAGGGACGCGGCGGGCTGGGACCTTGGCGAGCTCGAAGGGGCGCGGCGGACTGGCACCACACCTTGACAGGACGTACGGCGAGCAAGGCGGACCCCGCCCCCGGCGGGCGGCACGGGCCGGGAACCCGCCTCGCGGCGGGCGGCACGTGCGGGGCCCCGCTCCCCGGCGGGCGGCACGGGCGGGGAACCCGCCCCGCGCTTTGTAGGCTGGGCTGCCGGGGCCGCACCCCCGGTCCGTACGTACGAAGGAGAACCACCGTGCTCGTGCTGTTGCCGCCCTCCGAGGGCAAGGCCTCCTCGGGGCGCGGGGCGCCGCTCAAGCCGGAGTCGCTGTCCCTGCCGGGGCTCGCCGAGGCGCGGGCGGCGGTCCTTGACGAGCTGGTCGAGCTGTGCGCGGCCGACGAGGAGAAGGCGCGTGAGGTCCTCGGTCTGAGCGAGGGCCTGCGGGGTGAGGTCGCGAAGAACGTGGAGCTGCGGACGGCGGGCGCGCGGCCGGCCGGCGAGATCTACACGGGCGTCCTGTACGACGCACTGGGTCTGGCGACCCTGGACGCGGCGGCCGGGAAGCGGGCGGGCCGGTCGCTGCTCGTGTTCTCGGGGCTGTGGGGCGCGGTGCGGGTGACGGACCGGATTCCGTCGTACCGCTGCTCGATGGGGGTCAAGCTGCCGGGGCTCGGCGCGCTCGGCGCGCACTGGCGCGGCGCGATGGCGTCCGTACTTCCCGAGGCGGCCGGGGACGGTCTGGTCCTGGACCTGCGGTCGTCGGCGTACGCGTCGGCGTGGAAGCCGAAGGGGGAGGTGGCGGCGCGGACGGCGTCGGTACGGGTGCTGCACGCGCCGACCCGGAAGGTGGTCTCCCACTTCAACAAGGCGACGAAGGGGCGGATCGTCCGGAGCCTCCTGGAGGCGGGCGCGGCTCCGCGGTCGCCGGAGGAGCTGGTGGTGGCGCTGCGGGACCTGGGGTACGTGGTGGAGGAGGGCGGGAAGGCGGGCGCGCTCGACGTGCTGGTGGACGAGATCCACTGACGCCGTTGCACCCTCTGCAACGTTCGTTGCAGAGGGTACGCACCCCCGGCAGGATGGCGCTCATGATGACCAGCGTCTTCGATCTGACCCCCGCCCCCACAGGCACCGGGCCCGTCCCCGTCATCCCCGTGGTCGTGATCGACGACGCCGCCGACGCCGTACCCCTGGCGCGCGCCCTCGTGGCCGGTGGGCTGCCGCTGATCGAGGTCACCCTGCGTACCCCGGCCGCGCTCGACGCCGTCCGCGCGATCGCGGCCGAGGTGCCGGACGCGGTCGTCGGCGCGGGGACGGTCGTCTCGGCGGCCGGGGTCGCGGACGCGGTCGGCGCCGGTGCCCGGTTCCTCGTCAGCCCCGGGTGGACCGAGCGGCTGCTCGGCGCGATGCGGGAGTCGGGCGTGCCGTTCCTGCCGGGCGTCTCGACGGCCTCGGAGGTCGTGGCGCTGCTCGAACAGGGCGTGGACGCCATGAAGTTCTTCCCGGCCGAGGCGGCGGGCGGCGTCCCGTACCTGAAGTCGCTCGCGGGGCCGCTCCCCCAGGCCCGTTTCTGCCCGACCGGTGGCGTCTCCCTCGCCTCCGCCCCCGCGTATCTGTCCCTGCCGAACGTCGGCTGCGTCGGCGGTACGTGGATGCTGCCGCCCGACGCCCTCGCCACCGGCGACTGGGCGCGGGTGGAGACGCTGGCGCGCGAGGCGGCGGGGCTGGGGCCGGGGCTGCGGGCGTCCGTCAGCGAGCCGCCGATGCCGGTTCGCTGAACTCCACGCCCAGGTGGTCGGTCACCGGGCGGTAGCCGAGGCGCTGGTACAGGGCGTTGCTCGTGGGGTTGGCCAGGTCCGTGAAGAGCAGGACCTGGCCGGTGCCCGCGTCCAGGGCGGCCCGGCTGACGGCGGCGGTGACGCCCGCCGCGTGGCCCCTGCCGCGGTCGGCGGGCGGCGTGTAGACGAGGTGGACCCGGGCCTGGCCCTCGATCGTGCGGGAGACCGCGGCCATCGAGACCGGGCGGCCGTCGGGGGTCTCCCAGAGCCACAGCCGGCCTTCCGAGATCCGCTCCGTGACCGGGCCCGTGAAGTCCTGCTCGGGGTCCTCCCCGATGTCCCGGGCGAAACCGCGCGCCCAGGCGGCGACGAGCGGTATGTCCACCCCGTCCGCGACGCGGGCCCGGCCCTCGGGGGCGGGGTCCGGCGGGGTCAGCTCGCCGAGCCGGAAGAGCCGCATCCGGACGGTGGGCGTCCAGGGGCGGCCCGAGGCCTCCGCGTACGCCTCGACCGCGGCCGTCTCGCCGCGCAGCTCCGTCGGCTCCGCGCCCGCCGGGAAGGCGAGGGCGCGGGCCGCGTCGACGGTCATCGCCCCGAAGGAGGGCACGCGGGGCGGCGACTCCGCGAACACGCCGGTGACGCGTCCGTCGGGCTCGGCCCACCAGCCGAGCCGGTCCGCCTGGTCCATGAGGGTCAGTACGGCGGTGTTACGGGCGGGCTCGGCGGCGAGGTGCTCCGCCGCGGCGGTACGGAACGCGGTGGCGTCCTCGGTGAAGTGCCAGGTCATGACGGGATGGTGGTACGGGGGGACGGCACCGCGCCACCCCTTTGCCGACCCCGGTCCTGGTCAGGTCCTCGCCAGGTCCTCAGGTCCTCAGGTCCTCAGGTGCGAGGTGTCGTTGAGGAGTCGTACGGAGGCGTTGCCGTCCGCGTAGTAGGCCACGGCGGAGATCGACGCGGCCGACAGCTCCATCCGGAACAGCGACTCCGGCGGGGCGCCGAGCGCGAGCCGGACCAGGGTCTTGATCGGCGTGACGTGGGTGACGAGGAGCACGGTCCGGCCCGCGTGGGCGGCGGTCAGCCGGTCCCGGGTGGCGGCGACACGGCGGGCGACGGTCGCGAAGCTCTCGCCGCCGCCGGTCGGCGCGGCCTTCGGGGAGGCGAGCCAGGCGTCGAGGTCCTCCGGGTGGCGCTCGCGGACCTCGCCGAAGGTCAGCCCCTCCCAGGCGCCGAAGTCGGTCTCGCGCAGCCCCTGTTCGATCCGCACGTCGAGCCCGAGGCGGGCGGCGACGGCGGCGGCGGTCTGCCGGCAGCGGGTGAGCGGCGAGCTGATGATCTCCTGGATGGTGCCGCGCGCGGCGAGCGCGTCGGCGACGGCCTGGGCCTGCCGCAGCCCGGCCGCCGAGAGCTCGGGGTCGGTGCCCCCGCTCCCCGAGAACCGCTTCTCGGGCGTGAGCGCGGTCTCGCCGTGCCGCAGCAGCACGAACGTGGCGGGTGCCCCCAGGTCGGGCCCGCCCGTCCAGCCCTGACGGGGGGCGGCAGCGGCGGCCTGCGGCTGCGCCGGCAGGGCGGACGCGGGCCGCATCACGGCGGCCTCGACCTCGAAGTCACCGGCCGCCTCGACGGCGGTGGAGGCGGAGGCAGTAGCGGCCTGCGCGGGCGCGGGGGTGAAGTCGTCTGCCGGTCCGGCCGGGGCGGTAGCGATCGCTGCGGAGGCGGGCGCGGTCCCGGGCGCAGGCGCGGTCCCGGATGCGGTCACGGACGCGGAGGCGTCCCCTCCGCCCTGCCGTGACCCGAGCGCCGCCCTCGCGCGGGCCGCGCCCGCCGTCGCGTCTCCGGGCGGGCCCGAGGGCGGCGGGGCGGCGGCGTTGCGGGCGGCGGAGGTGTCCAGGGCGGCCGTCGAGGCCGACGGCTCCCACTGGCGGCCCCGCTTGCCCGCGTCCATCGCCTCGTTCGCGAGCCGGTCCGCGTGCTTGTTGCGCTCGCGCGGGATCCACTCGTAGCGGACCTGGCCCGCCGGGAAGACCCGGCCCGCCTCGGCGGCGAGCGGCTTCATGTCCGGGTGCTTGATCTTCCAGCGGCCGGACATCTGCTCGACGACCAGCTTGGAGTCCATGCGGACGTGGACGGTGGCGTCGGGGAAGAGTTCCCTGGCCACCTTGAGGCCCGCCACCAGGCCCTTGTACTCGGCGACGTTGTTCGTCGCCACGCCGATGTACTCGGCCGCCTCCGCGAGCGTCTCGCCCGTGGCGGGGTCCAGGACGACCGCCCCGTAGCCGGCGGGACCCGGGTTGCCCCGGGAGCCCCCGTCGGCCTCGACGATCAGCTCTCGCGAAGACGGAAGGGCGGACATTACAGGCCGGACTCCGAGGTGCGGACGAGGATGCGGCGGCAGTTCTCGCAGCGTACGACCGCGTCACGGGCGGCGGCGCGGATCTCGTTGACCTCGGTGATGTTGAGCTCGATGTGGCAGCCCTCGCACTTGCGCTGGTACAGCCGGGCCGCGCCCACGCCGCCCTGCTGCTCGCGCAGCTTCTCGTACAGCTTGAGGAGGTCGGCGGGGACGGAGCCCGCGATGAGCTCGCGCTCCTTCTCCACGGAGGCGGCCTCGGCGTCGAACTCGCTCTCGGCGGCGTCGCGCCGGGCGGTGGCGTCGTCGGTCTTGGCCTGGACGGCGGAGACCCGCTCGGTCAGCTCGGCGAGGCGCTCCTGCACCGACTCGCGGCGCTCCATGACCTCCAGGACGATCTCCTCCAGGTCGCCCTGGCGCTTGGCGAGGGAGACGATCTCGCGCTGGAGGTTCTCCAGGTCCTTCGGGGAGGACACGGCACCGGAGTCGAGGCGCTGCTGGTCGCGCGCGGCCCGCTGGCGGACCTGGTCGACGTCCTGCTCGGCCTTGGTCTGCTCACGGCCGCAGTCGCTCTCCTCGGTCTGCGCGGCGACGAGCAGGTCGCGCAGCTGGGTGAGGTCCTTGGTCAGCGACTCGATCTCGGCGTGCTCGGGCAGCGACTGGCGCTTGTGGGCGAGCTGCTGGAGGCGGACGTCCAGCGACTGGACGTCGAGGAGGCGGATCTGGTCGGCGGGCGCGGCGTTCAGTTGGGGGCTCCAGGGGAGGTGTGGTGGAAGGACCAGGGGTCGGTGACCGTCTTCGAGACGTGGACGCGGAGGTCCCAGCCGTGGCGGTCGGAGATCTCGTCGAGCTGGGTGGCGGCCTGCTGGCACCAGGGCCATTCGGTGGCCCAGTGGGCGGCGTCGACGAGGCCGAGCGGTGAGTGCTGGGTGGCCTCGGAGACGGGGTGGTGGCGCAGGTCGGCGGTGAGGAAGGCGTCCACGCCGGCGGCCCGTACGGCGTCGAAGAGGCTGTCGCCGGAGCCGCCGCTGACGGCGACGCGGCGCACGGTCATGTCGGGGTCGCCCGCCACCCGGATGCCCTGCGCGGTGGCGGGCAGTCGCTTCGCGGCGCGCGCGGCGAACTCGGCGAGTGTCTCGGGGTGGTCGAGTTCGCAGATCCGGCCGAGGTTGTTCTCGGGTACGAGGGGGCCGGTGACCCGCAGGTCGAGGGCGCCGGCGAGGGCGTCGGAGACGCCGGGGTCCGCGGTGTCGGCGTTGGTGTGCGCGACGTGGAGGGCGATGTCGTGCTTGATGAGACCGTGCACGACACGGCCCTTGAAGTGGCCGGCCGCGACCGTCGTCGTACCGCGCAGATAGAGCGGGTGGTGGGTGACGATCAGGTCGGCGCCGAGGGCGATCGCCTCGTCGGCGATCTCCTGGACGGGGTCGACGGCGAAGAGCACGCGGGTGATCTGGGCGTCGGGGTCGCCGCAGACGGTGCCGACGGCGTCCCACGACTCGGCCCGCTCGGGTGGCCAGAGGGCGTCGAGCGCGGCGATGACTTCAGACAGACGGGGCACGAGGAAAGGCTACCTGTCCTGCGTGCCCCACTGTCCGGCCCGGTGTCCGGGCGGGGTACGGGCCGGGGTGCGGGCCGACGTCCAGGCCGATGTGCGGCCCGGGTATCCCGCCCGCTGCCCGGCCCGGTGTCCAGGCCGACGTCCAGGCCGGTGTGCGGCCCGGTGTCCCGCCCGCTGCCCAGCCCGCCGGCCGGGCGCCGCGGCGCCCGGCCCCCAGCGCTGCGTCGCCGCTACTTCTTGAGGAGGTCCGCGCGCAGGTCGTCGAGGACGCTGTTCGCGGCCGTCACGCCGAGGCCGAGGTACCAGGTCTCGTCCGGGACGTCCTTCGCCTGGCCGGCCTTGACGGCCTTGAGGTTCTTCCAGAGCGGGTTGGCCTGGGCGGTGTCCTTCTTGGTGGCCTTGGCGTCGCCGTACACGCCGGTGAAGATCCAGTCGGCGTCGGCCTCGTCGATCTTCTCCGGGCTGATCTCGGCCGCGAGGTCGTTGATCTGCTGGTTCTTGGGCCGCGGCAGGCCGGTGTCCTCGAGGATGGTGCCGATGAAGGACGCCTTGGCGTAGAGGCGGATCTTGCCGGGGAGGTAGCGGACCATGGAGATCGTCGGCTTGTTCGGGCCGCTGGCCGCGCCAATATCAGTACCCAGCTGCTTCGCCTTGGTCTCGTACGCGCCGAGCTTCTCCTTCGCCTCGGCCGTCTTGTCGAGCGCGGCGGCGTTGAGGAGGTAGTTCTCCTTCCAGGTGAAGCCCGGGCGGATGGAGAACACGGTCGGCGCGATCTTCGACAGTTCGTCGTACTTGTCGGCGGCGCGCAGCTGGCTGCCGAGGATCAGGTCGGGCTGGAGGTTGGCGATGGCCTCCAGGTTGAGGTTGTTGATGGTGCCGACGGACTTCGGGGCGCCGGCGTCCTTCTTGAGGTAGGCGGGGATGCCGTCGTCGCCCTCGGCGGGGGCGTAGCCGACGGGCTGGATGCCGAGGGAGACGACGTTGTCGAGCTCGCCGACGTCGAGGACGACGACCCGCTTGGGCGCGGACTTCAGCTCGGTCTTGCCGAGGGCGTGGGTCAGGGTGCGGGGGAACTGGCCCGCCTTCGCGTCCGTGCCCATGGCCGCCGTCTTGGCCGCCGCGTCGCCGAAGTCCTTGCCGCCGGTGGCGACGTCCTTCTTCTTGCCCGTGTCCTCCTTCGCGGAGGCGTCGGATCCTCCGTCGCCTCCTCCGCAGGCCGCGAGCGAGAGCGAGGCGGCGAGGGCGACGACGGCGGCGGTGCCGCGACGGCGGAGGGACATGAGAAGGCTCCTGTACGGGTCCTGGCGGGGATACGGGCGCGCCTGTCCGGAGCCGC
The DNA here is from genome assembly GCF_044764665.1 of Streptomyces sp. NPDC093795. Taxonomy (NCBI): domain Bacteria; kingdom Bacillati; phylum Actinomycetota; class Actinomycetes; order Kitasatosporales; family Streptomycetaceae; genus Streptomyces; species Streptomyces sp. NPDC093795. The sequence continues at coordinate 729,917 of NZ_JBIWIO010000002.1, read as the reverse complement.
AGGCTCCGTTTAGGTTCGCCTTACCTTACTCACCACCGGCAACTCCAGCACACCCGCCCCCCACCCCTCAGCGGAATCGCCGCACGACCACCCTTATGTGTGAAGTGACCCTGCTCGTGTTGTTCGGCTGGAAGTGCGAAAACTAGCTTCGTGGCCGGAGGTGACGAGTCGATGACAGCGTGTGCCATCGAAACGACGGCCGAGGACGACGACGCCGGGAAGCAGGACGGCGGCGGCGGCGCCTGGCCGACGGGGTTCACGATCACGGCGAACGGCGCGTACGCGGCGAGGCTCGCGGGCGCCGGGGACGCCTTGTACGTGGAGCGGTGGACCCTCGACGGCCCGGAGCCGTACGCCGTGCCGCTCCCCCTCGACCAGCCGGAGGAGCCGGGCACGCAGCTGGGGCCCCTCGCGGACGGCCGGGTCCTCGTCGCCCGCCGCGTGGACGGGCGGCGGACCACGTTCTCGCTGCTCTACCCCACCGGGCCGGCCACCGGCGAGCTCCCGCTCGGCTCCGTGGAGGCCCGGGGCTCCGAGCGCCTGGTGCTGCTCCCGCCCTCGCCGGACGGCATCTGCGCGTACGCGATGTGCGTCGGCCCCGACACGACCACGCTGTGGCTGGTCGCGGGCGGCGCCTTCGGCCCGGAGCAGGTGGCGGAGGTCAAGGGCCGCTGCACGGGCGGGGTGTGGCTCGACCGTACGGGCCGGATGCTCGCGCTCGACCGGCGGCTCGGCGACGGGCCGGTGAAGACCGTCGCCGTCGACCTGGAGCGGGGCGGGGAGGTGACGCCGCTGCTCCAGATCACCGAGGACAGTCACGACCGGCTGCTCCTCGCGGACCCGGACAGCGGGCTGCTCCTGATCCGCTCCGACGCGCCGTCGCCGGGGCACGAACGGCTCGGCTGGGGTGTGCTCGGGAGTCTGCTTCCGGTGCGGTTCCCGGAGTGCCTGCGGCTCGACGACGCGGCGGTGACGCCGTTCGCCGTGCAGCCGGGTCAGGTGCTGATGCCGGAGAGCTGCGCGGTGGCGCTGCGGATCGACGCGGCGGGCGGGAGCTGGGTCGGGACCTGGCAGCCCTCGGCGCGGCGGATGGGCCATGTGGCCGCGCCCATGGGCTGGCTGGCGGGTGCGGGGCTGTGGACGGCCGGGGGCGTACTGCGGCTGCCGTACGTGACACCCGGGGCGCCCTGCGGGCTCGCGGACCTGGAGGCGCCGCCGGAGCCGGTGCCGGTCACGGTCGCGGCGGCGGTCGTCGAGGAGCCCCGGGTGTGCCGTCCGGTGCCGCTTCAGCAGGCACCTCTCACCGACCGTAAACCCGCTGGTTAGACTCTCGGGCTGCACAGCAAGACCGATGTCAACGGGGTGAGTTCGACCATGTCGGAAAACAGCACGCACGGGCAGGAGCCGAACGGTTCCGGCAAGCACCGCGGTGAGGCCGCGCCGACGGAGGACTCCGCGTCCTCCCCGCACGGCCGCCACCGCCGCGAGCCCGACGCGCAGTGACCGAGCCGTCCTGCGCGTAGGCCGGTGAGACGAAGGGCCCCGGGGTCTCCCCCGGGGCCCTTCGTCCTCCCCACCGCTGACCGTCTCCCGACGGCCGGTCCTCGGTTTCCCCCCGCCGCCCTCAGCCCTTCTTCAGGGCCAGCACCTCCGCCGCCGCGAAGGTCTCGCCCGCCGGGCGGGCGGCGTAGTGCGGGGTGAGCAGGCCGTCCAGCTCCTCGTACGTGAACGCCTCCTTGGCCGTGTCGAACTTGGCCGACACCCGCGGCCGGTCCACGACCGCCACCATCCCGCCGTGAACGACGAGCAGTTGGCCGTTGACCACGGAGGCGGCCGGGGAGGCGAGATAGCCGACGAGCGGCGCCACGTGGTCCGGGGACAGCGGGTCGAGCTCGCCCTCCCCCGGCTCGCCGAAGCCGGCGAACACGTCCTCCGTCATCCGTGTCCTGGCCCGCGGGCAGATCGCGTTGGCGGTCACCCCGTACCGGGCGAGCGCGAGGGCCGTCGAGGTGGTCAGGCCCACGATGCCGCCCTTGGCCGCCGCGTAGTTGGGCTGACCGGCCGAACCGGCGAGGAAGGCCTCGGACGAGGTGTTGACGATCCGGCCGTAGACGCCGGTCTCCCCTGCCTTGGCCCGGCCCCGCCAGTGCACGGCGGCGAAGTGGGTGGTGTTGAAGTGGCCCTTGAGGTGGACCCGTACGACCGAGTCCCACTCGTCCTCGCTCATCGAGAAGACCATCCGGTCGCGCAGGATGCCCGCGTTGTTGACCAGGACGTCCAGTTTGCCGAACTCGGCGACGGCCAGGTCGACCAGGGCCCGGGCGGTCTCGAAGTCGGAGACGTCGCCGAGGTGCGCGACCGCGCGGCCGCCCGCCGCGCGGATCTCTGCCGCGACCTCGTCGGCGGGCCCGGCGGAGGCCGCGCCGGAGCCGTCGCGGCCGGGCTGTCCGTAGTCGTTGACGACGACGGCGGCGCCGAGCCGGGCGAGTTCCAGGGCCTCGGCGCGGCCGAGACCGCGCCCGGCGCCGGTGACGATCGCGCTCAGCCCCTCAAGAGGGAGTGCCATGGGTCGGGTCCTCTCAGATCTCGGAGTTCGAGCCTCGGATCTCGGAAGTCTCAGATCTCGATGCAGGTGCGGAGGGCGGCGCCCGTACGCATCTGCTCCAGGGCCTCGTTGATGCCCGCGAGCGGCACCCGGTGGGTGATGAGCGACTCCAGGTCGATGCGGCCCGCCCGCCAGAGCGCGATGGCCCTCTCGTACGAGCGGAGCACGTCCCCGCCGCCGTACATGGACGGCAGGATCCGCTTCTCGTCGAAGAACAGCTCGAACATGCTGATCTTGAGGTAGTCGTCGAGGGCGCCCGCGCCGACGACGCAGAGGGTGCCGCCGCGCCGGGTCGTCTCGTACGCGGTGCGGGCGGTGGCGGACTTGCCGACGACCTCGAAGACGTAGTCGAAGCCCTCCCCGCCGGTGATCCGCTGCTTGGCGTCGGCGAGGGCGTCCGGGGCGACGGCCTCGGTGGCGCCGAAGCGGAGTGCGGCCTCGCGTCGCGACTCGACGGGGTCGACGGCGATGATCTGGGCGGCGCCCTGGAGTCTGGCGCCCTGGATCGCGGAGATCCCGACGCCCCCGCAGCCGATGACGGCGACCGACGAACCGGCTTCCACCTTGGCCGTGTTGATGGCGGCGCCGAGGCCGGTGGTGACGCCGCAGCCGATGAGGGCGGCGATCTCGAAGGGCACGTCGTCGGGGATCGGGACGGCGCAGCCGGCGTCGACGACGACCTCCTCGGTGAAGGTGCCGGTGCCGGCGAAGCCGAAGAGGTCGCCGCCGGGGCGCTTGAAGTTGGGCGTGCCGGCGTTCATGAAGCCGGCCAGGCACAGCTGTGTCTGGCCGCGCTTGCAGGCGGGGCAGTTGCCGCAGGCGGGCAGCCAGCAGAGCAGGACGCGCTGGCCCTGGTCGAGTCCGGTGACGCCGTCGCCGACGTCGAGGATCTCGCCGGCGCCCTCGTGGCCGGGGATGAAGGGGGCGGGCTGCGGGAGGACGCCGTTCATGGCGGAGATGTCGGAGTGGCAGAGGCCGGTGGCCCTGACCCGGATCCGTACCTTGCCGGGGCCGAAGCCCACCGCCTCGACGTCGTCGAGGACTTCGAGTTTGTCCTGGCCGATCTCGTGCAGTACGGCTGCGCGCATGGTGCGGCTCCCCTCAGGAGTACGGCAGTACGGAAGTGTCAGGAGTGTTCGACGAGGGTGTCGGCGAGTACGGGGGCGTCGTCGCGCTCCACGGCCGTCACCGTCACCTGGACGCGGCCGTCACCGGCCCACATCCGGATGCGCAGGGTCTCGCCGGGGAAGACGACGCCGGCGAAGCGGGTGCGGTACGCGTGGACCCGGGTGACGTCTCCGCCGAGCACCGTGTCCACCACCGCCTTGAGGGTCATGCCGTACGAGCAGAGGCCGTGCAGGATCGGCTTGTCGAAGCCGGCGAGCTTGGCGAACTCGGGGTCGGCGTGGAGCGGGTTCCAGTCCCCGGAGAGCCGGTAGAGCAGGGCCTGTTCCTCGCGGACCGGGCGTTCGGCGGTGACGTCGGGCGCGCGGTCGGGGAGGGCGAGGCGCTCGGAGGGCCCCCGGTCGCCGCCCCAGCCGCCCTCGCCGCGTACGAAGATCTGGGCGTCGCTGGTCCAGAGCGGGCCGTCCGCGTCGGCGGCCTCGGAGCGCAGGACGAGGACGGCGGCCTTGCCCTTGTCGTACACGGCGGCGACGCGGGAGGTGGAGACGGCCCGGCCGGCGACGGGGACGGGGCGGTGGAGCGTGATCGACTGGCCGCCGTGGAGGACGGCGGCGAGGTCGATGTCGATGCCGGGGGCGGAGAGCCCGCCGACGACGCCCATGCCGGCGCCCGCGACGGTGGCGAAGCTGGGCAGGACGTGGAGCCGGGACTCCAGGGTGTAGCGGAGCTCGTCGGGGTCGGTGGCGGGACTGGCCTTGCCCTGGAACGAACCCGCCCCCAGTCCCAGGTGGTAGAGCTGGACGTCCTTGTGGTCCCAGGAGATCTCGGCACTGCGGGGTTCGGCGGCGACGGCCTTGGCGGGGTCGATGGGCATCGGGCTGCTGCTCCTCGTGATCGGGCTGCTGCTCCTCGCGGCGGGGAAGACCTCGGGACCCCGGGACCCCGGGACTCCGGGGCTCCGGGACTCCGGGACTCCGGTCGGGGAAGACCTCGGCACGGCCGTCCGCACCGTCGGCCGCACCGAGGCCGTGCGGGGACCGTCCCGTACGCGGCCGTTCTAGAACGCGTTCTAGGTCGGTGGTCCCCATGTATAGCCGAGCCCATCGCGGTTGTGAACCCTCCTGACGTTACGTCAGAAACGGTGTCGGCGTGTCCTGCGCGCGCGGTTCGCGGCCGCAGGCGGCACGCTGGTTCCCGGGACCGCCCCCGGGGCGGTCCGGGTCGCCGCGGAGCCCCGTGGCGGCCCCGGCCCGCACGACGGGGAGCCCACGGAATGATCAGGATCCTGCTCGCCGAGGACCAGGGGACGGCACGGGGCGCGTTGGCGATGCTGCTCGGGATGGAGCACGACTTCGAGGTCGTCGCGCAGGTCGGGCGGGGCGACGAGGTGGTGGACGCGGCGCTCGTCGCCCGGCCCGATGTGGCGTTGCTCGACGCCGGGCTGCCCGGACGGTCGGCGTTCGACGCCGCCGGGGAGCTGCGGGACGAGGTGCCGGACTGCCGGGTGCTGGTTCTGGCGACCTCCGGGCGGCCGGGATATCTGCGGCGGGCGAGGGAGGCGGGGGCGGCCGGGTTCCTGGTCAAGGACGGGCCGGTGGAGGAGCTGGCCGAGGCGGTCCGGCAGGTGCTGCGCGGGGAGACGGTGATCGACCCGGTGCTCGCGGCGGCGGACACCGGGGAGGAGGAGGGCTGACGGCCCGCGACCGTACGGAGCGGAGGCGGCGCGGGCCGGGCGGCGGCGGCGGCGGGAGCCGCGTACCCCTACAGCTCGCGTTCCGCGAGGGAGGCCGCGCGCTGGGCCTCGAAGTTCGTCGCGTACTGGGCGAAGACGGCCGTGTCCTCGTACTTGAGCAGCGTCTCGTCGTTGACCGTGAGCGCCATCCCCGTGTACGTGTGGCTGCCGGTGAAGACGATCTTCTTGTCGACTCCGTTGAGGTACGTGCCCTCGACCAGCAGGTACTTGGTGTGGGTGTCGGAGCCACCGCGGCCGTCGTTGTCGAGCTTGTGCAGGATGACGCGGCCCTTCCCCGACGTCGGCCTCGTCAGCCAGGAGGACACCTCCGACTGGGGCTTGCCGGTCGCCTCGTCCCAGTTCTCCAGCGAGCGGTACACGATCTCGACGTGGCAGCCCTTCTCGGCGAGTTCCCACAGCTGGCGGGCCACCTCGGTGCGGGTGATGTGGCCCTGGGCGATGCGGATCTTCGTACGGCCGTCGGTGGTGCCGAAGCCCGGGGAGTTGCCGCCGCAGGGGTTCGCGGTGCCGGCCGGGGCGACCGTCTTCAGGATGTTCACGACCACGTCGGTGCTCGACCGGGGGAAGAAGTAGACCTTGGCCTTGCCGGCCTGGGTGTCGTGGGCGTAGTCCGCGACCTGCGGCCGCTCCCCGACGGCCGCCGCCGCCTGGTCGTCGAAGTACCGGGTGTACGCGGCGAACAGTTCCGTGTTGCCCACCACCGTCAGGGCGTCGTTCCACCAGGCGTCGGTGTCCTGCCCGGTGAGGTTGCCCGAGGACTGCACGACGACGTTGTCGACGGGGGTGTCGCCCTTGCCCTTGGTACGGGAGAACAGGAAGAACTTGTTGTGGTTGACGTTGGTGTACCAGCCGTCGGGGTCCGCGGCCGTGGTGCCCGGGTCCAGGGCGAGGCAGGCCTCCGACGTCTTGCAGGTACGCACCCAGGACGGCGCGCTGCCGGGCTTCGCCAGCTCCGTCGCGAGGTAGGTGGCGGCGCCGGAGGTGCTGTCGGCGTCGAGGACCACCTGGACGGAGACGCCCCGCTTGTGGGCGGCGACCAGTCGCTCGGCCATGTACTGCGAGTGGAACAGGTACAGGGAGATCCGGATGGACGACCCCGCCTCGGCGCCGTCGACGAGACCCGTCAGGTGGAAGAGGATGCGTCCCGTGGCGGCCTTGTCGGTGCTCGTCGGGTCGTTGAATATCGCGCCGGTGGTCACGGCCACGACCGGTTCCGCCGACGCCGAGGGCGCGACCGTCAGGGTGGCGCCGACGGCGAGCGCGGTCACGGCCGTCCTGAACCTGCTCTTGATCATCATGGGGGCATTCTCACCTACGCCCCGCGTCGGGCCGGCTCCTTGGGCAGCCAGAGCAGCATCAGCGCGGCCGACGCCACGAGGACGCAGGCCGAGACCCGGAAGGCCATCGCGTAGCCGGGGACGAGGTAGGAGAAGTCCGGTGCGAGACCGTAGGAGGAGTAGGGGACCGCGGGGGCCGTCGCCGCGACGGCCGCCGCGACGGTCGTGAGCGTCGCCAGGCCGAGCGCGCCGCCCATCGTGCGGGAGGTGTTGACGAGGCCGGAGACCAGGCCCGCGTCGCCCGGCGAGGCGCTGGAGGTGGCGAGGGTCGCGAGCGGGGTGGTGGCGAGGCCGATCCCGGCCATCATGAGGACGCCGGGGCCCAGGATCGTGCCGAGGAAGGTGCCGTCGGCGGTCAGCGTCGACTGCCAGGCGAAGCCCGCGGCGGCGAGGAGCGCGCCGATGACGGCGAGGTTCCTGGCGCCGACCACCGGCATCAGATGGGGGGCGAACTTGGAGCCGAGGAGCACGCTGATGGAGCTGGGGATGAGGGCGAGACCGGCCTGGAGCGGGGTGTAGCCGAGGACGCTCTGGGCGTACACCGTCATGAAGAACCACATGGCGAACGAGCTCGAACCGCACAGCAGGATCGCCGCGTTGGCCGCCGACACGGCCCGGTTGCGGAAGATGCCCAGCGGCACCAGGGGTTCCCCGGTGCGGGACTCCACGACGACGAAGACGGCGAGGAGGGCGAGGCCGCCGAGCAGCGGCAGCAGCGTGTCGGGGGCGGTCCAGCCCGCCATCTCGGTCTGCACGATGCCGTACGCGAGGGCGGCGAGGCCCGCCGTGACGAGGACGGCGCCCGGGAGGTCGAGGCGGCGGCCGGCGGCGGTGCGGCTCTCACGCAGCCACAGGACGCCCGCGGCGAGGACCAGGACGCCGATGGGGACGTTGATGAGGAGGACCCAGCGCCAGGAGAGCAGGTCGACGAGGAGGCCGCCGACGAAACCGCCCGCCGCGCCGCCGGCCGCGCCGACCGCCGTCCAGGTCCCGATGGCCCGGGTACGGGCGGCGCCGGCCGGGACGGCGCCCGTGATCAGGGTGAGGGTGGCCGGTGCGAGGAGGGCGGCGCCGAGGCCCTGCGCGGCGCGGGCGCCGATCAGGTACTGGCCCTCGGGGGCTATGCCGCCGACGGCGGATGCCGCGGTGAACAGCCCGAGCCCGAGCAGGAACATCGCCTTGCGCCCGTAGAGGTCGGCGGCCCGCCCGCCGAGCAGCATGAAGCCGGCGAAGGCGATCGAGTAGGCGTTGAGCACCCACTGGAGTTCCAGGGTGGAGAGCCCCAGGTCGGCCTTGAGCGACGGCAGGGCCACGTTCATGACGGAGACGTCGAGGACGACGAGGAACTGCCCCGCGCAGGCCGCGAGGACGACCAGCCAGGGGCGGGCCGGGGCGGGCGGGGAAGGGAGGGGTGGGGCGGAGGGCGCGGGGGCCTTGCGGAGGGGGTCGTTCTGCGGCATGGATGTGATGGTCGCAGACCGCTCTCGCCCCGTACATACACCGAGAGTCCTACGGCTGGGGCCCGAGCGGCTACGGCCCGGGCGCAAGCGGCTGCGGCTCGCGCCCCAGCCACTCAGGCCCCAGCCGCCGAGGCTCGGACCCCAGCCGCTACGCCCTCCGCAGCAGCGTCACCACCGCCGCCCCTCCCAAGCCGATGTTGTGCGCGAGCCCGACCCGCGCCCCCGTCACCTGCCGCGCCCCCGCCTCGCCCCGCAGTTGCCACACCAGCTCGGCGGTCTGCGCGAGGCCGGTCGCGCCCAGCGGGTGGCCCTTGGAGATGAGGCCGCCCGAGGGGTTCACGACCCACCGTCCGCCGTACGTCGTCGCCCCGGACTCGACGAGTTTGCCGGAGGCGCCCTCCTCGCACATGCCGAGCGCCTCGTACGTGAGGAGTTCGTTGATGGAGAAGCAGTCGTGGAGCTCGATGACGTCGACGTCCTCGATGCCGAGTCCGGAACGCTCGTACGCCTGCCGGGCGGCGGCCCGGGACATGGGTCGGCCGACGGCGTCGATGCAGGAGCCGGAGGCGAAGGACTCCTCGGTGTCGGTGGTCATCGACTGCCCGGCGATCTCGACCGCCCGCCCCCGCAGCCCGTGTTCCTCGACGAAGCGTTCGGAGACGACGAGGGCCGCCGCCGCGCCGTCGGAGGTGGGCGAGCACTGGAGCTTGGTGAGCGGCCGGTGGACGGTCTTCGCGGCGAGGATCTCGTCGACGGTGTAGACGTCCTGGAACTGGGCGTACGGGTTGTTCGCCGAGTGCTGGTGGTTCTTGGCGCCGACGGCCGCGAGCTGCACCTCGGTCGTCCCGTACCGCTCCATGTGCTCGCGGGCGGCGTTGCCGAAGATCTGGGCGGTGGGCGGGGAGGCCTCGAAGCCGTGGACGGCGGCCATGATCCCGTAGTGGCGGGCGACGGGTGAGGTCGCGAAGTCACCGGCCCCGCCCGCTCCGCCGCCGAGCGAGCCCCGGCTCATCTTCTCGAAGCCGAGGGCGAGGACACAGTCGGCGAGGCCGCCCTCCACGAACTGGCGGGCGACCATGAGGGCGGTCGCGCCGGTGGCGCAGTTGTTGTTGAGGTTGTAGACGGGGATGCCGGTGAGGCCGAGTTCGTACGCGGCGCGCTGTCCGGCGGTGGAGGCCTGGAAGCAGTAGCCGACGGCGGCCTGCTCCACGCGCGCGTAGGGGACGCCCGCGTCGGTGAGGGCGGCGGTGCCGGCCTCGCGGACCATGTCCCAGTACTGCCAGTCCCGGGTCTCGGGCTTCTCGAACCTCGTCATTCCGACGCCGACGACGTACGCCTTCATCACGTGCCCTCTCAGTCCCTCGGGAGGCCGAGCAGGCGCTCGGCGACGACATTGAGCTGTACCTGGGTGGTGCCGCCCGCGATGGTGAGGCAGCGGGACATGAGCAGTCCGTGGACGGCCCGTTCGCCGGGGCCTTCGCGCACGGCGCCTTCGGGGCCGAGGAGTTCGAGGCTGAGTTCGGCGAGTTTCTGCTGGTGGAGCGTCTGGACGAGCTTGCGGACGCTGGCGCCCGCGCCCGGTTCGAGGCCGGACACCTGGAGCAGGGTGGTGCGCAGGCCGATGCACGCGAGCGCGTGGGCCTCGGCGAGGAGGACCCCGATCCGTACGCGTACGGAGTCGTCGGCGCCGTCCGCCCGCTCGATGAGGGCTTCGAGACCGCTGTCAAAGACGACCTGGTCGGCCATGTGGACGCGTTCGTTGCCGAGGGTGTTGCGGGCGACGCGCCAGCCGTCGTCCACCTCGCCGACGACGGCGTCGGCCGGGAGGATCGCGTCGTCGAACCAGACCTCGTTGAACAGGGAGTCGCCGGTGATCTCCTTGAGCGGCCGTACGTCGATGCCGGGGGTGTTCCGCATGTCGACGAGGAAGTAGGTGAGCCCCTGGTGCTTGGGGGCGGCGGGGTCGGTACGGGCGAGCAGGATGCCGTGGTGGGCCCACTGGGCGGCGCTCGTCCACACCTTCTGGCCGTTGATCCGCCAGCGCCCGTCCTCGGTGCGTTCGGCGCGGGTGCGGAGGGACGCGAGGTCGGAGCCGGCGCCGGGTTCGGAGAAGAGCTGGCACCAGAGGCGTTCGCCGCGCAGGGTCGGGGCGAGGTGTTCGGCCTGCTGGGCGGGGGTGCCGTGGGCGAGGAGGGAGGGGACGACCCAGGTGGCGATGCCGAGCCCGGAGACGGTGATCCCGGCCTCGTCCAGCTCCCGTTGGACGGCCAGTTGCTGGAGGGGGCCCGCGCCGAGTCCGTACGGCTCCGGGAGGTGCGGGGCCGCGTAGCCGGTGGGGGCGAGGGCGCGCCGGGCGGCGGCCGGGTCGAGTCCGACGGCGGGGGCGAGGGCCTCGCGGGCGGCGGCGCGGTACGGGTCGGCCTCGGGCGGCAGGTCGAGGCGGAGGCCGCGCCGGACGCCCGCGGCGGCGTGCCGGAGGGCGGCGAGGCGGTGGTGGTCGCCGGAGCCGAGGAGCTGGCGGGCGACGAGGGCGCGGCGGAGCAGCAGGTGGGCGTCGTGCTCCCAGGTGAAGCCGGTGCCGCCGAGGATCTGGATGCAGTCCTTGGCGCAGGTGTACGCGGTGTCGAGGGCGGTGGCGGCGGCGAGCGCGGCGGTGAGGGGGCGGGCGGGGTCATGGGTGGAGCGGGCGGCGTCCCAGGTGAGGGCGCGGGCCTGTTCGAGCCGGACGAGCATGTCGGCGCAGAGGTGTTTGACGCCCTGGAACTGTCCGATGGGCCGTCCGAACTGCTCGCGGGTACGGGCGTGTTCGGCGGCGGTCTCGACGGCGCGGGCGGCGGTGCCGCAGGCGTCGGCGGCGAGGAGGACGGCGGCGAGCTCGTGGACGAGGTCGGTGTCGAGGGCGAGTTCGCGTGCGGCGGGGACGTGGAGGGCGCGTGCGGTGACCTCGGCGGTGGGCCGGGTGGGGTCGGCGCTGGTGTGGGGCCGTACGGCGAGGCCGGCGGCGTCGACGGCGAGCCGGACGGAGCCGTCGGGTGTGACGGCCCGAAGGATCACCAGGTCGGCCTGGGCGCCGCCGAGGACGGGGGGCGCGGTGCCGTCGAGGAGGTACCCGTCGTCGGTACGGACGGCGGTGAGGCTGCCCGTACCGCCGAGGGCGACGGCCGCGATGCGCTCCCCGCGCGCGATCGAGGCGGCCGACTCCCGCTGCCCGGAGCGGTGGAGGAGTTCGGCGGCGAGGACGGAGGGGAGGTACGGCCCGGGGAGCAGCGCGCGGGCCGCCTCCTCCACGACGACGGCGAGGTCCCCGAGGTCGCCGCCGCCTCCCCCGTACTCCTCGGGGAGGTGCGGCCCCAGGAGCCCCTGCGCGGCGAAGGCGTCCCAGTATCCGGGCCGTCCGGTGGCGGGTTCGGGGGCGTCGAGCTCCTTGCGTACGTCCTCCGGGGGGACGGCGCGGGCGAGCAGACCGCGGACGGATCGCGCGAGCTCCCGCTGTTCGTGCGTGATGGCGATGCCCATGGCGCGCAGACTAGAACACGTTTCATTCTGACGGAAGGTCAGATGCGGATCGAGTGCGGCGGCCAAGCATCTGGGCGCCGGTCGCGCCGTGGAGCAAGTGCGCGAGCGGGTTCTCCGCGGAGACGCGTGACTCCGCCCGCCCCGCGCTGGTCGTTCAGCGCTCCTCGTCGGGGTAACCCCACTCGATGACACCCTTCGCCGCCGGGGCGGCCTCGGCCACGGCGAACGCGAACGAGCTCTCGAACTCCGGCTGCCAGTGGCCGAAGCGGGTGATGCTGAGCGGGAACTGCGTCTCGCCCGACACGTAGTGGACACCGTCGTCGCAGGCCGTGCCGTAGCTGATCTGGTTCTCGATGCCCTCGTCGCGCAGCAGCTCGCCGATCGATGCGGCGACCGCGTCGGCCTGTGCCATGTCCGTGAGCTGCGAGACGGTGAAGTGGAGATTGATGTTGACCGACATGCCGGCAGGCTACCGCCCGCCACCGACAGCGTCTGCCACGTGCGGGGCCGGGCGGGTGTCAGTGGTGCCTGCCAGGATCTTCATGGACGTGGACGACGGAGAAAGTGAGCACGCCATGGGCACCTGGGACATCGGCCCCTTCGACAACGACACCGCCGCCGACTTCTCGTACAGGGTGGACGAGGCCCCGATGGAGAAGAAGGCTGAGGTGCTGCGTGCCACGTTCCGTGAGGTGACCGGGACCGGCGGCGAGTACCTGGACTCGGACGTGGCCGTGGAGGCGATCGCGTCAGCCGCCCTGGTCGCGGCGCAGTGCCCGGGTGGCGAGCCGGTCACCACCTCGTACGGCCCGAAGGAGCCGCTGCCCGCGCTTCCGCCGGAGCTTCGCCCGGCGGCCGTCGAGGCCCTGGACCGCGTCCTCACCGAGCCGTCCGAGCTTCTCGAACTGTGGGAGGAGTCGGACGGCGAGGAGTGGAAGGCGGGGATACGGAAGCTGAGGGCGGTCCTGCTCTACTGATCCTTTCAGAATGAGGTTCCGAGTCGCCTCAGGCAGATGACGCCGCAGGCGATCCATGGCGAACGGGGGGCGTGGCATGTGGCAGCGGGGCGTACGGATGGTCGTGCTCGGTGCGGTTCTGGTGGTCCTCGCCGGCTGCGGTTCCGAGACCGTCGAGACCACGGAGGAGGCCCCAGGCGCGGCCACAGCCTGGACGCTCTCCGCTCCGATCCGCATCGACGGTGTTCGTACCGCCGACGGCGGCCGGTCTCTGGTGGTCGGCGCCGAAGTGCCCGCGGGCGCACGCGACTGCGTGCGCGGCCTGCGCGGTGAACTCGAGACCGTCGAACACGGCACGGTCTACGTGAGGGTCACGTACGAGTCCCCTGCCGGGGACCGGGACTCCGGCTGCACCGGGACGCAGCGGGTCGAAGCGACGGTGAAGCTGCGCGAGCCCCTGAGTTCTCCCAGGGTCATGGTGAACAGCCGGGACGTGTACACCCCCGCCGGTGCCACCCCGCCCGCCCTGAGGAAGTGCGGTGAGAACGGCTGCGACCCCACGCCCCCTCGTTGCACCTCGTCCTCGTACGAGCAGGCGGTCAACGACACGGACATCCCCCAGCACACGAGCTGGGAGGAACGCGGCTGCGACGACACGTGGCTGGTCCTTGACCTGTCGACCCGGATGGGGCCGGTGTGCGGTGACGCCGACGCCGGCTGCTCCTCGCGTATCTCCCAGCGCTGGTTCTACCGGGCCGAGACCTCGGGCTGGCGGCCGGTCACCATGAACGGCGATGCGGGTTGCGCGGGCATCCACAAAGTCCTGCCGGAACTGCCCGTGCGCCTCTGTGCGTCGCTGCCGCGGCTCGACCGCGACTGATCCGCCGAGCACCGCCCGCCATCAGCGGCCGATACGCCCCTCGACGGCGGCGCTCACGAAGGCCGTGAAGGCGGCGGGGGTGGCACGGAAGGCGGGGCCTTCGGGGTTCTTGGAGTCGCGGACGGCGATGTGGGCGGTGAGGTCGGCGACCTCGATGCACTGCCCGCCGGTGTCGCCGCTGTACGAGGACTTGCGCCAGGCGGCGGCGCCGAGGGGGGCGCACTCGATGCAGTCGCCGCCGTCGGAGCCGCTGTAGGACGACTTACGCCACCGCAGGTCCTGGTTGGTGCCCATACCGCTCCCTCATCACGCGTTCGATCAGCGCCGCCGAGTCCTCTCGGGAGAGGGCTGCGGCTTGCAGCCGAGCGTAGCCGACGGACCGCTCCCTGATCACTTGCGGATTGGCGGTCATATGCCCCCCGCCATAGACCGGCGCATAGAAGAGGTCCGGGTCGTCGTCGAAGCGCAGGAGGTTGAACGAACCCATCATCGCCGCGTGCTGCCCCACCTCGAAGGGAAGCACCTGCACCTGGATCCACGGATGATCCAGGAAGCTCAACAAGTGGGCGAGTTGGTTTCGCATGACCTCGGCGCCGCCGATCTGCCGGTACAACACCGCCTCGTCGAGCACGACGCACACCACCGGCGGATGCTCCCGCTCCAGGATGCGCTGGCGTTCCATCCGAGCCGCCACCAGCTCCTCCAGCCGCCCCGGGTTCTCGACGCTCAGCACCGCCCGGGCGTATTCGGGTGTCTGGAGCAGTCCGTAGACCAGCTGCGCCTGGTACGTCGAGATGTACGTCGCCTTCGCTTCCATGTCCGCGTAGGGCTGGAACCACGTCGGTAGCTGGCTCTTCAGCACCATCCCGATCAACCGCGCGAACACGCCACCCGTCAGCAGCGCCAGGTCGACCTGCTCCGAGAACTTGCGCGTCGGGACCTTCTTGGCCGTCTCTATCTGACCGATCAGAGAGGCCGTGCAGTAGAGGAGTGAACCCAACTCCGCCTGACTGAGGTTCGCCTCCTCCCTCAAACGGCGGAGTTCTGATCCGTAGTAGTCCAGCGGCGAGGCGCTGGGATCCAGGCTGCGGATGTTGACCAATGCGAGGTCACCCCCAAGCTCACGCGGTGAGGCGTTGCGTTCAGTTCGTAGCCGAGCGTAACGATCCGGCCCCATTCTGGTGGCATGAATCACGCAACCGACCTCTATCCCGCGGAACTTGACGCCAGCTACCGGATGGGGTTCACCGTGGGTGAGCACTCCGCCGGTCACATGCGTCGCATCCTGCGCATGCTCCTCACGCGTTGGGAACTCGACCGCCTGACCGATTCCTCCACGCTCGCGCTCACCGAGCTGGTCGCCAACGTCGTCCGGCACGTGCCCGGCCGGCGGTGTTCCGTGCTGATCCTGCGGGAGCCGTACGGGCTGCGGATCGAGGTCGCGGACGGCGTCCCCGGGACGGTGATCGCGAAGCTCGCCGATCCGCTGGCGGAGAGCGGCCGGGGGCTCGCTCTCGTGGAGGCCGTGACGGACCGGTGGGGGGTGACGGAGACGGCCGAGGGGAAGACGGTGTGGTTCGAGTGCGACACGTAGGGCACGATGGGCGCTCGCACCCGCGTACCCGCCAGTAGGAGTCACCATGTCCGTGCCCGCGCCCGAGATCCTTGCCGCCTTCGAGGCCGCGAAGGGGTTCATGCCCGTCGGGGAGGGGCTCGCGCTGTACGAGGCGGCTGCCGGGGCCGCGAAGCTCGGGCTGCCGCTGCTCGAGGTCGGCACGTACTGCGGGCGCTCCACGATCCTGCTCGCGGACGTGGCCCGGCAGGCGGGGACGGTCGCGGTGACCGTGGACCACCACCGGGGCAGCGAGGAGCAGCAGCCGGGGTGGGAGTACCACGACGCGAGCGTGGTCGACCCCGAGGTGGGGGTCATGGACACCCTTCCCACCTTCCGGCGGACCCTGCGCAAGGCGGGCCTCGAGGAGCATGTGGTCGCCGTCGTCGGGCGGTCGCCGCAGGTGGCGAAGGTGTGGGCCGGGCAGCTCGGGCTCGTGTTCATCGACGGCGGCCACACCGACGAGCACGCCACCAACGACTACGAGGGCTGGGCCCCCAAGGTCGCCCCCGGGGGCCTGCTCGTCATCCACGACGTCTTCCCGAATCCGGAGGACGGCGGCCAGGCGCCGTACCGGATCTACCTCCGCGCGCTCGAGTCGGGCGACTTCGACGAGGTCTCCGTCACCGACTCGCTGCGGGTGCTGCGCCGCCGCTGAGCACGCGGAGGCCGGTACAGCCAGGCCTGTCCAGCCAGGTCAGTACAGCGAGGTCACGTACAGGCAGTTGGTGTAGCTGTAGCCGGGTTCGATCTTCGTCTTGCTCGACTTGGTGTCACCGGCCGTGGACGCGCCGGTCGTGGCCCGCTTCTGGAGGAAGTGGTAGTTGCCTGCGGGCAGCAGCAGGGTCGTCTTCGGGTACTTCGACGCGGGGCCCGTGCAGGCCTTGATCTTCGGCGAGATGGTGAGGATCGGAGTCCGGTACTTCGTGCAGGTCTTGCACGCGTCGATCGTGACCTTGCCGGTCGTCGGGCCCGTGTAGAGCAGCTCGACCTCACCGGGGCCGTCGTTGCTCACCACCATCACCATCCGGGCGCCGCCGGGGACGTCGGCCGAAGGCAGCTTCCTGCCGGCCTCGGGCTCCTCCTCTGCGATCTCGGCGGCGATGGCGATGGAGCGGGCGTGCGCGGCCTGCGGGCTGCTCGGGTACGTCGTGGCGTAGTCCGACATGGCCTTGGCCGCGGTGGTGAACTCCTTGTCCCTGAAGTAGTCGGTCCCGCAGGCGAAGTCGCCCCTCTGGACCCCGGCGGCGGCCTCCTTCGCCACGGCCTCGAAAGACGGGTCCGTCATGTTGTCGAGGGAGGAGTGCAGGGCGCGCAGCTCGGTGGTCGCGTCGCAGGGCTCCGCCCCGCCGAGCGCGCCCGTCCGGGCCTTGACGGCCGCCCGTGCGGCCGGCTCGACACGGGTGGCCTGGGCGGACTTCGGGAAGGTGTCGAGGAGCTCGTTGAGGCTCTCGCTGGCGGGCGGGTCGGCGGCCTGTACGCCGAGCGCCGCCGTGCCGCACTCGTAGAGCGACTCGGCGAGCGGCTCGTCGGTCTTGGCGGGTCGGGAGCCCAGGAGACCCTTGTCGAAGGTGGCGGGGAGTCCCCGGAGGTGCTTGAGCGCCGGGACGGCCGCGCAGTACTTCTTGTCCTTGTATGGGGCGGAGACCGTCTCGTAGTACGTGTCGAGCCGCGCGGGGACGAGCTTCCCCGCCCGCGAGCCCGCGTGCTTCGTGCCGAGGTCCTGGTAGATGACGAGTCCCTTGCGGAAGATCGGCTCGGCCTTGTCGAAGGCGATTCCTTCGGCGGCCTTCACGAACGTGTCGGCGGCGGCGAGCTGTTCGAGCAGGGCCTGCTCCTTCGCCTCGTCGCGGGCCGCGCCGTACGCGAGCGAACCGCCCGCGGGTACGGCGAGCAGCACGAGGGCGAGCGGCAGCGCGAGGCGGCGGAAGGCGGTGCCGATCCGGAGGTTCGCGCGCAGTCCGCGCCTGGCGCCGTCGGCGGCGACGGCGAGCAGGAAGACGCCGTAGCCGGCGAGGAGCCCGAGGGGCACACCGTCGACGTCGGCGGGGAGCGCGATGAAGAGGAGGGCGGCGGTGGCGATCCAGCAGAGGGCGGCGCCGATCCAGTTGCGCAGGAGGACGTAACCGAGGCCCAGGCAGGAGAGGTTGAGCAGGCCGATCATGGCGGCCTGGGCGGGGTTGGAGTCGGCGGGCGGCGGCGTGGGCGGCTCGGCGCCGCCGTATCCGGGGGGCGGGCCGTAGCCGGGCGGGCCGTAACCCGGAGGGCCGTAGCCGGGAGGGCCCGGCGGGGG
This sequence comes from Streptomyces sp. NPDC093795, assembly GCF_044764665.1. Classification (NCBI taxonomy): domain Bacteria; kingdom Bacillati; phylum Actinomycetota; class Actinomycetes; order Kitasatosporales; family Streptomycetaceae; genus Streptomyces; species Streptomyces sp. NPDC093795. The sequence continues at coordinate 712,380 of NZ_JBIWIO010000002.1, read as the reverse complement.
GCCGTAGCCGGGAGGGGCGGTGGGCGGGGCGGTGGGCGGCGGTACGGCGCCGGCTCCGGTTTCGGCTCCGGCTCCGCTATCGGCTGCGGCTGCGGCTCCGGGCCAGTGGGGCGCGGGGCCGGCCGGGGCGGGGGCCTCGCCGTGCGGGGCGGAGGCCGCCGGGGGCGGGACGGAAGCCGCCGCGGGGGGCGGGGTGGGGGCGGTCGCCGCGGGCGGCGCGGCGGGCGGCGCGGCGGGCGGCTGGCCGAAGGCGAGCGTGGGCGCCCCGCCGGGCGGGGCGGAGGCCGCCGGGGGCGGCGCGGCGGGCGGCTGGCCGAAGGCCAGCGTGTGCGCCCCGCCGGGCGGGGCGGCCGGGGCGGCGGGCGCCGGAGGGGCCTGAGGGGCCTCCGAGACCGCGGGGGCCGGAGGGGCCTGAGGCGCCACGGGCGCCGCCGGGGCCGGAGGTGCGGCCGCGACCGCAGGAGCCACCGGCGCGACCGGAGCAGCCGGAGCCGGTGGTGCGGCCACGGCCGCCGGAGCCACCGGCGCGGCCGGAGCCACCGGTGGCGTCGGCGGCGTCGGCGGCGTCGCCGAAGCCGGTGCGGCCCACGGCGCCTCGGAGGCCGCGGCGGCGCCGGCGGCACCCGAAGCCTCGCCCACAGGTCTGTCGTTCGGTTCCGGGCGCGCGTCACTCGGCTCGGGTCGTGCGTCACTCGGCTCCGGGCGCGCACCACCCGACTTCAGGAGCGCGTCACCCGACTCCGGGCGTGCGTCTCTCGGTTCCGGACGTGCGTCGTTCGGTTCTTCCCCCACCACGGTTCCCCCTCGTGGGTCCATGCGCGGTGACACCCCACCGTCGCCCTTCCCACCTACCCTTCACGGTTCACGCACACGCGTCCACCGTTCCGGTCGGCCGGTGACCAACCTGCGACGTACCCCTCCCGCATTTCGCCCCGGACAGGGCCTAAAGTCGCGGGGTGCCGTACGACCACCGGAACACCGTCTGCCGTACCCTCGCCCTCGCCCTCGCCGCCACGGGCTGCTGCGCCGCGCTCGCCGGGTGCGGAGCCTCCCAGGCCTCGCCCCCCACCGGGAAGTCGTCCCCGGAGGCCCGGCCGAGCAGTGCGACGCCCTCCCCGCCGCCCCTCTCCTCCTCCCCGCAGCCGGCGGCCGCTTCACTCGCCGGGCGGACCGTCGTGATCGACCCCGGCCACAATCCCGGTAACTTCCGTCACTCCACGGAGATCAACAAGAAGGTGGACATCGGGACGCACCGCAAGGAGTGCGACACCACCGGCACCTCCACGAACGCCGGCTACACCGAGGCGTCCTTCACCCTCGACGTCTCCCACCGGCTGCGGGACCTCCTCGCCGCACGCGGCGCCACCGTGGTCCTCACCCATGACGCCGACCGCCCCTTCGGGCCGTGCATCGACGAGCGCGCCCGGATCGGCAACGAGGCCCGCGCCGACGCCGTCGTCTCCGTCCACGCGGACGGCTCCGCCGCCGGACACCGCGGTTTCCATGTGATCCTGCCCGCACACGTGCGCGAGGGCTCCGCCGACACGGCTGGGATCGTCGGCCCCTCCCGCGAGCTGGGCGAGCGGATCGCCGACCGGTTCGCCCACGCCACCGGAACGGCAGCCTCCAACTACCTGGGCTCCGGTACGGGGTTGGACGTCCGTGACGATCTCGGCGGACTCAATCTCTCAACCGTCCCCAAGGTCTTCGTCGAATGCGGCAATATGCGTGATCCGAAGGACGCACAGCTGCTCACGTCCGCGCAGTGGCGACAGAAGGCGGCCCAGGGGATCGCGGACGGCATCGCCACCTACCTCAAGGGGTAGAACCCGCGGGCGATAGATTCCCTCCGTACGCTCCGTACGATGGGGCCGCCCCGTGCCTGGCCCCCGAAGTGCCACCCCGACGCGACGACCGACGACCCGACGAAGGACTTCTTACGTGAATATCCGCTCCCTCACCCGAGGCGATGGCGTGCTGATCGGTGCAGCGGTGGTGCTGTTCATCGCCTCGTTCCTCGGCTACGCCAGCTGCGACGGCCCCGACTCGATCTGCGACGCGGTCGACCTCCCGAACTCGTGGGAGGCGTCGCCCCTCGGCTGGGGTGCCTTCTTCCTCGGCATCGTCGGCGTCGCGCTCGTCGTCCTCTCCCGCGGCCTGCCGCAGCAGCGCAAGGTGGCCGGCCTCGAGCTGGGCCAGGTCGGCACGGCGTTCACCATCGCGTCCGCCTGGACCCTGCTCATGTGGATCTTCGAGGCGAACAACGCCGGCGCGGGCCTGATCCTCGGCCTGATCGCCGCCCTGGTCGCGGCCGGTGCCGCCGTGGCCGGACCGCTGGTCCCCGCCCTCAAGGCCCCGCTCGTCGGCGCCCCCAAGCCGCAGACCCCGCAGCCGTACGGCATGCAGCCCGGCCACCCCGGCCCGCAGGGCGTCCCCGGCGGCTACGGCTACCCCGGCGCGCAGCAGCAGCCGTACGGCGGGCCGCAGGACCCCTCGCAGGGCGCGGGCCAGCCGTTCGGCGCGCAGGCCGGCACCCCGCAGCCGCAGGCCTCGCACCAGCCCGAGCCGCAGGCCCAGGCTCCGGCAGCTCAGGCGCAGCCGGCCTCGGACTTCGCGCCGTTCTGGTTCGCCGTCCCGGTCGCCCGCCAGCTGTACGCGGAGGACGGCTCCCAGGCGCCGATCGCCGAACTGGCGCCGGGTACCTGGTACCTCGCGGTCGAGCAGCGCGGTCCCGCCCTGGTGGCGCAGACGCAGGACGGCCGTCGCGGTGTCCTCCAGGACACGACGGGCATCCAGCGCGGCTGATCTCGCCGTACGCACACACGGCCCCTCGTCCGGAATCCCTTCCGGGCGGGGGGCCGTTGCCGTACAGTCCCCCGCATCGCGTGAGCTGACGTACCGTCAGAAAGGATGCGGGCATGCGACTGGGACTCGCCCTCGGCTACTGGGGCCGCGGCCCCTCCCCCGCCCATCTCGACCTCGCCCGCGAGGCCGAACGGCTCGGCTACGACTCCGTGTGGACGGCCGAGGCCTGGGGCTCCGACGCCTTCACCGCGCTGACCTGGATCGCCGCCCACACCACCCGTATCAAGCTCGGCACCGCCGTCGCGCAGATGGCCGCCCGCGCCCCCACAACCACCGCGATGCACGCGCTCACCCTCGACCACCTCTCCGGCGGGCGCGTGATGCTCGGACTCGGCCTGTCGGGGCCGCAGGTCGTCGAGGGCTGGTACGGGCGCCCCTTCCCCCGCTCGCCGCTGACCGCGACCCGCGAGTACGTGGACGTGGTCCGCCAGGTGCTGCGCCGCGAGGGCCCGGTCCGGCTCGAAGGACGGCACCACTCCCACCCGTACACCGGGACGGACGGCACCGGCCTCGGCAAGGCGCTCAAGCCGATCACCCATCCGCTCCGCCCCGACGTCCCCGTCCTGCTCGGCGCCGAGGGACCGAAGAACATCGCGCAGACCCTCGCCATCGCGGACGGCTGGCTGCCGCTGTACTGGCCGCCTGACCGCTGGGCCGAGGTGTACGCCCTGCCGGACCCGCTCCCCGAAGGATTCCTCGTCGCGCCCATGGTCCGCGCCCAGCTCTGCGAGGACGTGGCGGCCGGACTGCTGCCGGTCAAGGCGATGCTGGGCTTCTACATCGGCGGCATGGGGCACGCGACCCGCAACTTCCACGCCGACCTGATGGGACGGATGGGGTACGAGAAGGAGGCCGGACGCGTCCAGGAGCTGTTCGCGGCGGGGCGGCGGGAGGAGGCGGTGCTCGCCGTCCCGGACGCCTTCGCGGACGAGATCTCCCTCGTCGGCCCCCGGGAGCGGATCGCCGGACGCCTGGAGAAATGGCGGCGGGGCCCGGTGACGGACCTGCTCGTCACCTCACCGGACCCCGCCACGCTCGGACTCCTCGCGGAGCTGAACTCCTAGCGTCACCCGCCCAGTTGGGACGTACTGGGCACCTTGTCGACGACCTCGGCGCCCGCGCTCTTCCCCGCGTCCTTGACGCTGTTGATGATGTTCTCGAAGGCGCCGACGTCCGCGTCGCCCGCCTCGCCCTTGCGCAGCTTCGTGCCGAGGTCCTTGAGCGAGTCGATCCCCGCCGAGAGCGGCGCGACCGCCTTCGAGAGCAGCGGGTCGCCCTTGGCGTTGTTCACCGCCGCCTTCAGCCTGTTGTACGTGAACGCGCCCGCGAGGCCCGCCTTCACCAGGGCGAAGGTCCGCCCGTCCGCGCCCTTCTTGAACTTGCCCGCCCGGTACGGCTTCACGATCCACTGGTACGTGGCACCCGCGGCGAGCCCGGCGTTGGCCACGAACCGCGTCTTGGCGAGCTTCTGCTGCTCGAAGGTGCTCGTACTCGACGGAGTCGCGGCCCCGCTCACGCTCTGCGCGTCGTCGCCGCCACCACAGGCGGCGGTGGTGAGGAGCAGAGCGCACGACAGCAGCAGCGCCACGACTCCACGCGAGACACTTCTGGGTACGACGGGCACGGTGGGCATGACGGACGCGACGGGCACGACAGGACCTCCCTGGGGGCGATGGCGCCAGCCTCACCCCGGGCCCGCACGGCCGCCACCCAGGCGACTCCGTACGGGTTTCGAAGGGCGACGCGCGGTAACGCGAGGGGTATGACTTCCGGACGGAGCAACACCACGCAAGCGGCGAGAGTCATCAGCGTCGTCGCCGATGTCATGGCCGCCATCATCGGCCTCTGGATCCTCATGTACCTGCTGGGCGCCAACCGGGGCAACGGCCTGGTGGACTTCGTCCAGGACGCCGCCCGCTGGCTGGCGGGCTGGTCGCACGACCTGTTCACCTTCGACGAGGCCTGGGCGCGGGTCGTCGCGGGCTACGGCCTCGCCGCCGTCGTGTACCTCGTCATCGGGCACACGGTGGCGGGGCGCCTGCTGCGCCGCCACTGAGGGCCGTCACGGCCCTCGGGTTCACCCGCAGCAGTCCGGTTCGAGGCCCCTCGGCAGTCGTTCGCCCCCGAACACCGCCCCGGTCGCCTCGTCGCCGCCCAGCGCCGCCACGGCGAGGAGCAGCGAGCCGGCCGTCCAGGCGGTGAGCTCCTCGGGCCACACGGCCCGGTCGCCCTCGAAGACGTAACCCGTCCAGTACATGCCGTTCTCGGCGCGCAGATGCTGGATGGACTGGAGGACGGTGAGGGCCCGGTCGGACTCCCCCATCACCCACAGGGCGAGGGCGAGTTCGCAGCTCTCGCCGCCCGTGACCCACGGGTTGGGCAGGACGCAGCGCACACCGAGCTCGGGGACGACGAACGCGTCCCAGTCGGCGTCTATACGGGCCTGCGCCTCGGGGCCCGTGAGCGCGCCGCCGAGGACCGGGTAGTACCAGTCCATCGAGTAGCGGGACTTGTCGAGGAAACGCTCGGGGTGCCGGCGGATCGCGTGGCCGAGCGCCCCGGCCGCCAGCTCCCAGTCGGGCTGCGGCTCCTCACGGGCCTCGGCGATGGCGAGGGCGCAGCGGAGCGCCTGGTAGATCGACGAACTGCCGGTCAGGAGCGCGTCGTCGACGGGTGTGCCGTCGGTCTCGCGCTTCCAGCCGATCTGGCCGCCCGGCTGCTGGAGCGCGAGGACGAACTCGACGGCCGCGTAGACGGTGGGCCACATCCGGTCGAGGAAGGCGTCGTCGCCGGTGGACAGGTGGTGGTGCCAGACGCCGACCGCGATGTACGCGACGAAGTTGGACTCACGGCCGCGGTCGGTGACGTCGGCCGGGTCGCCGTCGTGGTAGGCCGCGTACCAGGAGCCGTCGCTGTTCTGGTGCCGGGCGAGCCACTCGTAGGCACGGGCGGCGGCGGCGTGCTCGCCGGCCGCGTCCAGGGCCATGGCGGCCTCGGTGTGGTCCCACGGGTCGAGGTGATGGCCCCGGAACCACGGTATGGCGCCGTCCTCGCGCTGCACGGCGAGTATCCCGGCGACGGTCTCGGCGGCCTGCTCGGCGGTGAGGACCCCGGGCAGGAGGAGGTGCTCCGCGATCCGCTCGGGAGAGGTCACTTGGCGTCGGCCTTCGGGAGGTGGGGCTTGGTCGCGTACGCCACGAAGCTCTTGCCGACGACCGGGTTGAGCAGCTGCTCGGCGACCCGGGTCAGGGCGGGCTTCTTCATGATGTCCCAGACCAGGAGCTTGTGGTACGCGCGGACCGGCAGCGCCTTGTCGTTGTCGACGCCGAAGGCGCACTTGAGCCACCAGTACGGCGAGTGCAGCGCGTGCGCGTGGTGGGTGCCGTACGGCTTGAGGCCGGCCTGCCGGATCTTGGCGAGGAGTTCGTCGGCCTTGTAGATGCGGATGTGGCCGCCCTCGACCTCGTGGTACGCGTCGGAGAGCGTCCAGCAGATCTTCTCGGGGCCGTAGCGGGGCACGGTGATCGCGATGCGGCCGCCCGGCTTGAGGACGCGGACCATCTCGGCGAGGACGCCCTTGTCGTCCGGGATGTGCTCCATGACCTCGGAGATGATGACGACGTCGAAGGACGCGTCGGGGAACGGCAGGTTGAGCGCGTCGCCCTCCATCGCGGTGGCGGTCGCGCCCGCCGGGGCCTCCCCGGCCTCCTTCATCGCCGCGAACCACTTCGCGACCTCGCGGATCTCCTCGGCGTTCTGGTCGAGGGCCACGACCTGCGCGCCCCGCCGGTAACACTCGAAGGCGTGCCGGCCCGCCCCACAGCCCAGATCGAGCACACGGTCGCCGGGGGCGAGCGGGAAGCGGGTGAAGTCGACGGTCAGCACGGGGTCGTCCTGCTTTCGGGGTGGAAGGGTGAGGGAGGGCAGACGCCGCCTGGTTGTGGGCAGGCACTGCCGCCAGGTTGTGGGCAGGCGTTCCGCAGGGCGGAACGGGTGGGCACAACCCCACCACCGGGCCGCACCCGGCACACACGGCGATGTGTCACCGGCGCGCTCCGGCACCTTGGCGAGCGATCGCCTCGCGGTACAGCTCGGCCGTGCCCTGCGCCGCCCGCGCCCACGTGAACCGGGACAGCACCCGCGCGCGCCCCGCCGCACCGAGACGGCCCCGGAGCTCGGCGTCCCCCAGCACCCGCCCGAGCGCCGCCGCCAGCGCCCCGGCATCCCCCGGCGGCACAGCAAGGCACGTCTCGCCGTCGGCCCCGGCGACCTCCGGAATCGCGCCACCCGTCGTCGCGACGAGCGCCGTACCCGTGGCCATCGCCTCCGCCGCGGGCAGCGAGAACCCCTCGTACAGCGAAGGCACGCAGGAGACCTGGGCGGAACGGACCAGCTCGACGAGCTCGGCGTCGCTGATGCCCTTCACGAACTCGACGGCCCCGTCGAGCCCGTACCGCTCGATGGCCTGGGCGACCGGCCCGTCCTCGGCGCGCTTGCCGACGACGACGAGGTGCGCGTCCGGGTTCTCGGTGCGGAGCTTGGCGAGCGCCTCGACGAGGTGGATGAGGCCCTTGAGGGGGACGTCGGCGCTGGACGTGGTGACGATCCGGCCGGGGACCTCGGCGACGGACGGGTCCGGGGACCACAGGTCGGTGTCGGCGCCGATGTGGACGACGTCGATGCGGTCCTCGCGTACGCCGAGGTGGTCGACGATCTCCTGGCGCGAGGTGCCGGAGACGGTGAGGACGGACGGCAGGCGGCGGGCGACCTTCTTCTGCATGCCGGTGAAGGCGTACCAGCGGCGGACGGAGGCGCGGCGCTTCCAGTCGGCGGCGGCGTCGAGTTCCAGCTGCCGGTCGACGGTGATGGGGTGGTGGATCGTGGTGACGAGCGGGGCGCCGATCGCCTGCGGGCCGCCGAGGAGCCCGTACCCGAGGGTCTGGTTGTCGTGGACGACGTCGAAGTCGCCGCGGCGGGCGGCGAGCGTGCGCCGGGCCCGGAGCGAGAAGGTGAGCGGCTCGGGGAAGCCGCCGGTCCACATGGTGGCGACTTCCAGGGCGTCGATCCAGTCCCGGTACTCCCCGCGCTTCGGGGTCCGGAAGGGGTCCGGCGAGCGGTAGAGGTCGAGGCTGGCGATCTCGGTGAGCGGGACGCCCTCGTCGAGCGTGGGGTACGGCTGGGAGCCGAAGACCTCGACGGTGTGGCCGAGACGGGCGAGTTCGCGGGAGAGGTGCCGGACGTAGACGCCCTGGCCGCCGCAGAACGGGTTGCCCTTGTACGTGAGGAGCGCGATCCGCAACGGAACGTCACCGGCCGCGGTGACGCCCTGCCGGGGGCCTGCCTCTATGGCCTCAGCGGTCATGCGGCGACCCCCTTCGAGCGTGCGTTTCGCGCGAGCGTAACCGCTCGCGCTAATCTAGAACAAGTTACAGACTTGAACGGTCGCCTGATCGTTCGCCTGCTCTTCCCGGCCTTCTCGACCCTCGGCGGAGGACGTCGAGGAGGAGTCGCGGAGGAGTCAGGGAGGACAGAATCTACCGGCAGGTAGCTCCGTGGTGAGATCCGGAACAGGTGATTCGCACCACGACGCCCGCGCCGCCATACTGACGCTCCCCACCGCACGGAACGGGACCTCATGACCGCAGACGACAGAGCGGACCACAGACCCGCGTCGCCGCCCCTCACGGAGCGCCAGGAGGCGCGCCGCCGCCGCATCCTGAACGCCAGCGCCCAGCTCGCGGCGCGGGGCGGCTTCGACGCCGTGCAGATGCGGGAGGTCGCCGAGGCGGCCGGGGTGGCCCTGGGGACGCTGTACCGCTACTTCCCGTCCAAGATCCACCTGCTGGTCGCGACGATGCAGGACCAGCTCCAGCACATGCACGCCACGCTGCGGAAGCGGCCGCCCGCCGGCACCGACCCGGCGGAGCGGGTCGCGGAGACGCTGATGCGGGCGTTCCGCGCGCTCCAGCGCGAGCCGCAGCTCGCCGACGCGATGGTGCGCGCACTGACGTTCGCGGACCGCGGGGTGAGCCCCGAGGTGGATACGGTCTCGCGGCTGACGACGGCGATCATCCTGGACGCGATGGGGGCGGAGCATCCGACGCCCTCGCAGCTGTCGGCGGTCCGGGTCATCGAGCACACCTGGCACTCGGCGCTGATCACCTGGCTGTCAGGGCGTGCCTCGATCGCACAGGTGAAGATCGACATCGAGACGGTCTGCCGGCTGATCGACCTGACGGCACCCCCGGCCACGCCGGCGCACTGAGGGCCGCCGCCCGCCCCCGCGCCCCGGTCCGTACGGCGAGGCGCGGGCGCGGGCGGCGGCCACGGATCAGGGCTGCTTGGTCTTCGCGTTGTCGGCGGCGATGGCCGCCGCGCACTCGGGACTGTTGTCGGCGGCGACGAACATCACCATCTTCACCGGGCCCTGCGAGTGGTTGCTGGCCTGGAGCTGCCAGCTGCCCTTCGCCAGGGACTTGATGACCGAGCCGTTCATCTCGTTGCTCCGGCTCTCCTTCCAGCCGCCGCCGGTCAGGGTCGCGACCGTGCCGTCGTAGGACTTCTTCGGGTCAGCGGCCTTCTCGGCGTCGGCCGTCCAGCTGACCATGCAGTTCTTGAGCTCGGCCGGAATCTGCTCGCCCGAGGCGTCCTGCGTGAAGCCGGCCCCCGTCGCCGCGTCGGTGAGCTCCTTGGTGACGGAGGCCGCGTCGACCTTCTCGTCGCTCGAACCACCCGCACCGCCCGAACTGCCCGAACCGCCGGTGGCGGTCGAGCCGGCCGAGGAGGAGCCGCCCTTCTCGGAACCGCCCTCGCTACCGCAACCAGCGACCAGCAGCACCACACCGGCGGCCGCGGCCACCCACTTCGCCTTGCGCACAGTTCTCCCAAATACGCACGTACGACGGCCTCTTGCCCCCGTTGACAAGGGGCCAGTTTTGCACGTGGGAACGACAGGGGCGCGCAACGGCACCTCACGTCAGGACCGATCGCCGTCCTACCCCGCCAGGGACTCCCTCTCCTTCTCGGTGAACTGCTTCATGCACGAGTCCTCCGAGGCCTGGAAGGAGATCATCTCCAGGCTCAGTCCCTGCGACGCGCTGTGGTGACGGGCGTACAGCGTCCAGCCCTGCTTCTTCAGCGTGACCGCGACCATGGTGCCGCCCTCGTCGTCCAGCTTCTCCACCTGGCGCTGCGACTGGCTCCACCGCTCCCCCGCGAGGGTGCCGACCGCCTTGTCGAAGTCGCCGCGCGAGCCGTCGACCACGGGGCCGATGTACTGCCAGCCGGCCGAGCAGGCGGCCACGCGCTCCGCCAGCCGTTCCTGTTCCGTGGACGGCGTGGGACTGGGCGTGGCGGTCGGCCCGCCGGGGCCGGGGAGGTCGGACTCCGGCAGCCCCGACCCCTCGACGGCGGCGACGATCTCGGCCTGCGCCGCCTCACGGCCGAAGGCCTTCGCCTCCGCGCCCGCGCCGCATCCCGCCCCGAGGAGCGCCACCGCTGCCACGCCCGCGACCGCCGCCCACCGTGTACCCCGACCCCGACCCCGCATGACGTCCCACTCCCTGTGTGCCTGCTGTGCCGAGGGAGTGTCACACACGAGGTAAGCGCAGGTCACGGGCGGTCCCGTCGCGGGGCGCGAGCGGGGGCGCTACTCCTCCGGCGGGAACACCGGCTCTCCCCCGTCCGCGAGCGTGATCAGGATCGCCTCCACCGGGCAGCCCTCCGCCGCCGCGAGCAGGCGTTCGCCCGCGTCGGACTCCGGTGCGCGGGGGTGGGACTGGCGGGCCGTGTCGAGGCGGAAGCCGTCCGGGGCGTGGACGACGCACATGCCGGAGCCGATGCAGACGCCCCGGTCGACCTCCACGTGCCAGCGGTCCCCCATCACACGTCGCCGTATCCGGCCGGGAGGTGGATCATCTTGTGCTCCAGGTACTCGCCGAAGCCCTCGGGGCCGAACTCCCGCCCCAGGCCCGAGTTCTTGTAGCCGCCGAAGGGGCCGAGCATGTCGAGGCTGAAGGTGTTGACGTTGAAGGTGCCGGTGCGCACCCCCCGCGCGAAGTCGATGCCGTGCTCGACGTCCGCGGTCCAGACGCTGCCGCTGAGCCCGAAGTCGGAGTCGTTCGCGATCCTGAGGGCCTCGGCCTCGTCCCCGTACGGCAGGAGGCAGATGACCGGGCCGAAGATCTCCTCGCGGGCGATCCGCATGGAGTTGTCGACGCCGCCGAAGAGGGTCGGCTCGACGTACCAGCCGCGGTCGAGCCCCGTCGGGCGTCCGCCGCCCGCGAGGACCTTGGCGCCCTCCTGCTGGCCGATGCCGATGTAGTCGAGGGAGCGCTGCTGCTGGCGCCTGGCGACGAGCGGGCCGACCTGGGTGGCCGGGTCGAGCGGGTCGCCGACGACGAGGGAGCCGGCCGCCGCCGCGAGGGCCTCGGCGATCTCCTCGTACCGGGAGCGGGGGGCGAGGATCCGGGTCTGGGCCACGCAGGCCTGGCCGTTGTTCATCCAGGCGGCCGGGACGATCCCGGCGACGGCCGTCGCCGGGTCCGCGTCGGGCAGGATCACGGCGGCCGACTTCCCGCCGAGTTCGAGGGTGACGCGGGTGAGGTTGCGGGAGGCGACCTCCATGACCCGCTTGCCGGCCGCGACCGAGCCGGTGAAGGAGACCTTGTCGACGCCGGGGTGGGCGACGAGGTACTCGCTGACCTCGCGGTCGGCGGGCAGGATGCTGAGCACGCCCTCGGGCAGCCCGGCCTCGGTGGCGATGTCGGCGAGGATGTACGAGTCGAGGGGCGACTCGGGCGAGGGCTTGAGGACCACCGTGCAGCCGGCGAGCAGCGCGGGCCCCAGCTTGGCGGCGGCGGTGAACTGCGGCACGTTCCACGGGACGACGGCCGCGACCACGCCGACCGGCTCGCGGCGGACGAGCAGCGGCCCGAGGACGCCGCCGCGCCGCTCCTCGAACACGAAGTCGCGGGCCACGGTGATCGCCGTGTCCCAGACCATCATCGCGCCGAGCGCCTGGGCGAGGACGGACCAGGAGTACGGGGAGCCGTTCTGGGCGCTGATGGAGCGGGCGATCTCCTCGTGGCGGACGGCGATCGCGTCCTTGATGCGGCCGACGACCGCGATCCGCTCCTCGACGGTCATCCGGGGCCAGGGCCCTTCGTCGAAGGCCCGGCGGGCGGCGGCCACGGCCCGGTCGACATCGGCGGTGGAGGCGTGCGGGACCCGCCCGATGACCTCCTCGGTGTGCGGGGAGATGACCTCGATGACCTCCTCGCCGAGCGGGTCGGTCAACTCCCCGCCGATGAACAGCTTTCCGTGCTCCACAAGCTCGGTCATGACGGCCGCCTTCTGAGGAGAGGATTTCCCTGACGATGTCTCAGAACTGATACCAGTTCTAGTTATGATGGGCAACGGTCGAGCATGCTCCGTACCACCGTGGAGAGATGAGGATCCATGCGGGAACCCGCGAACCAGGTCACCGAGCACGGCGGGGGCGTCTGGTCGCTCCGGGTGCCCATCCCCGACAACCCGCTCGGCCACACCCTCGTCCACGTCCTCGACACGGACCGCGGCCCCGTCCTCGTCGACACCGGCTGGGACGATCCCGTCTCCTGGGCCGAACTGGTGGCAGGGTTGGGCGAGTTGGGCCTGTCCGTCGGCGACGTCCACGGGGTCGTCATCACCCACCACCACCCCGACCACCACGGGCTCTCCGGCCGGGTCCGCGAGGAGTCCGGGGCCTGGATCGCCATGCACGCCGCCGACACCGCCGTCGTCCGCCGCACCCGCGAGTCCGAACCCGGCACCTGGCTCGACTACCTCTCCCGGAAGCTCGCCACCGTCGGCGCCCCCGAGGACCACATCGCCCCGCTGCGGGCCGCAAGGGCCTCCGGGCGCATGGACACCCTGCCCGGTCTGTGCTCCGCGATCCCCGACCGCGAGATCGTCCCCGGCGAGCTGCTCGACCTGGCCGGGCGCCGGCTGCGCGCGATCTGGACGCCTGGCCACACCCCCGGCCACGTCTGCCTCCACCTGGAGGAGGAGCACCCGTCCCGGCTCCCCGGGCACGGCCGCCTCTTCTCCGGCGACCATCTGCTGCCCGGGATCTCCCCGCACATCGGCCTCTACGAGGACCCCGACGACGGGACGGTCACCGACCCCCTCGGTGACTACCTCGACTCCCTCGAACGCGTCGGGCGACTCGGCGTCGCCGAAGTCCTCCCCGCCCATCAGCACGCCTTCACCGACGCCGCCGGCCGGGTCCGCGAACTCCTCGACCACCACGAGGACCGGCTCACCGGGCTCCTCGGGCTGCTCGCCACCCCGCTCACCCCCTGGCAGCTCGCCGAGCGGATGGAGTGGAACCGCCCCTGGCGGGACATCCCCTACGGGTCGCGGAACATCGCCGTCAGCGAGGCCGAGGCCCACGTGCGCCGCCTGGTGAAGCTGGGCCGCGCGGAGCCGGTGGCGGGCACGGACCCGGTGGAGTACGTGGCCGTGTGAGGTCTCAGGCCTTCCAAGATCACCCCGGAGCCCGTCCCCGCGCGGGTGTGAGCCGCCTCGCACCCCCCGGGGCCCGGGCCGTACGGGCCGGTAGAGTGAGGGCACGTCGTCATCATGCCCGTAAGGGGGGAAGCCGGTGCGAATCCGGCACTGACCCCGCAACCGTAAGCCGTCTCCCAGGAGGCGGCGAGTCGGAATGCCCCGCCCGGGACGTGACCGCCGGCACCGTCGAGGAATACGGAGCCGGAGCCTGGTGCCCCTGTGGCGTGCCGGTGCCCGGCCGCAGGAGAGGGCCCCATGAACACCGTCCGCCGCGGCGCCGCCGCGCTCGCCGCCGCCGTCCTGCTCGGCTCAGGAGCAGCCGGGGTGGCCATGGCCGCACCCGCCGCTCCCGCCGCACCTTCCCCCTCCGCCTCGGCCGTCGCGATCCCGCCCGGTCTGTACGGCAAGAAGGACCCGACGTACGACGGCGTCTGGCGCCAGTCGCTCGCCTTCCTCGCCCAGCGCGCCACCGGCTACCAGCCCGCCGACCAGGCCGTGGACTGGCTCCTCGGCCAGCAGTGCGCGGACGGTTCCTTCGGCTCGTACCGCGCGGACGTCACGAAGGCCTGCGACGCGCAGACGATGCGGGACACCAACGCCACCGCCGTCGCCGTGCAGGCGCTCCGCGCCGTCCGCCGCCAGGCCACCGACCCGGCGAAGATCGACACGGCCGTGAAGGCCGGCGCCGACTGGCTGCGTACCGTGCAGAACAAGGACGGCGGCTGGGGGTACGGCGTCGGTGGCCCCAGCGACGCCAACTCCACCTCCATCGTCGTCGGCGCGCTCGCCGCGACGGGTGTGCGGCCCGGCTCGTTCACCTCCGCCGAGGGCCGTACGCCCTACGACGCGCTCCTCTCCTTCGCGGTGCCCTGCTCGGACAAGGCCGGCGCGGGCGCCTTCGCGTACCAGCCGGACAAGACCGGCAAGCTGCTCGCGAACGCCGACGCCACCGCCGCCGCGACCCTCGCCGGGCTCGGCAAGAGCATCGTCGCCACCAAGGCGTCCCCGGCGCAGCCGCCGGTCTGCACCGACCTGTCGAAGCCGACGGTCGAGCGGGCCGCGCTCAACGGCGCCTCCTACCTGGCGAAGGCCGTCGCGAAGACCGGTCACCTCGCCCTGCCGCCGATGCCCGGCGCCGCCGACACGGCCGAGCAGCCCGACTTCGGCAACACCGCCGACGCCGTCGTCGCGCTCGCCGCGTCCGGCGCCGCGAAGGAGGCGAAGCCCGCCCTCGACTGGCTGGAGAAGAACTCCGCCGCCTGGGCGAAGGAGAGCGGACCGGCCGCGTACGCGCAGCTGATCCTGGCCGCCCGGGCGACGGAGACCGACCCGCGCGAGTTCGGCGCGGTGGACCTGGTGGAGCAGCTCAACGCCACCGGTCCTGCGCCCAAGTCCCCCGACACCTCGGCCTCGTCCACGACGAGTGACGACGAGGGCCGCGGTTTCGACGTGTGGTGGATCATCGGCATCGGCACGGTCGTCGGCGTCGGCATCGGCTTCCTCGTGAGCGGCCGCAAGAAGTGAGAGCCGTCAGTGGGGTGACCGCGCGGGCCGCGGGCGCCGCGGCCGGCGCGCTGCTCACCCTGACCGTGATCGCGGCGGCTCCGGCGCAGGCGGCCGGCTACCGCTACTGGTCGTTCTGGGAGAGCGACGGCGGCAAGCCGTGGGCGTACGCCACGCAGGGGCCCGCGACCGCGCGCCCCGCCGACGGTGACGCGATCGGCTTCCGCTTCGCGGTCAGCAACGGCACGGGCGACACCTCCCTGCCCTCCGCCGCCCCCGACTTCGCCGGGATCTGCGGAGGCGTGGAGAAGAAGGCCGGCACCAAGCGGGTCGCGGTCGTCGTCGACTTCGGCGGCGCGGCGGACGCGCCGCCCGGCGAGACCCCGCCCGAGAAGACGGTCGAGGTCGGCTGCGCGCAGGTCCGCGAGGACGCGACGGGCGCGGAGGCGCTCGCCACGGTGGCGAAGCCGCTGCGGTACGACAGCGCGGCCATGCTGTGCGGGATCGCAGGCTACCCGGCGCGGGGCTGCGGCGAACAGGTCGCGGAGAACGCCCCCGCGCCTGCCCCCGCGACGGCGTCGACGACCCCCAGCGCCCGGGAAGAGGGAAGCGGCGGCGGTCCGTCCTTCGGCGTCCTCGCGGGCGGGGCGGGCGTCCTGGCCCTGGGCGGGGCGGCGATCTGGAAGGCCCGCCGCCGCGCATGAGTGCGGCCCGCCTGAGCGCGAACGGTACGAGCGCGGCCGGTGTGAGCGCGAACCGTACGAGCGCAGCCCGTATGAGCGCGAACCGTACGAGCGCAGCCCGTATGAGCGCGAACCGTACGAGCTCGGCCCGTACGAGCGCGAACCGTACGAGCTCGGCCCGTACGAGCGCGGGCCGAGGCCTCAGTGTGTTCGCGGCCCCCGAGGCGAGCCGGGCCAACGCCCTGCACGCGGGCGCGTGGTGGCTGTGGGCGCTCGGCCTGGCCGTCGCCGCCTCCCGTACCACCAACCCCCTGCTGCTCGGTCTGCTCGTCGGGGTCGCGGGTTACGTCGTGGCGGCCCGCCGTACGGACGCGCCGTGGGCCCGCTCGTACGGCGCGTTCGTGAAGCTCGGTCTGTTCGTCGTCGCCCTGCGGGTCGTGTTCTCCCTGCTGCTCGGCTCCCCGATCCCGGGCACGCACGTCCTGTTCACGCTGCCCGAGGTGCCACTGCCCGACTGGGCGCAGGGGATCCGGATCGGGGGGCGGGTGACGGCCGAACAGCTGGTGTTCGCGGTGTACGACGGGGCCAAACTGGCGACCCTGCTGATCTGCGTGGGCGCGGCGAACGCGCTCGCCAACCCGGCGCGGCTGCTGAAGTCGCTGCCGGGAGCGCTGTACGAGGCCGGGGTGGCCGTCGTCGTGGCGATGACCTTCGCGCCGAACATGGTCGCCGACGTGGTCCGGCTGCGTACCGCCCGCCGGCTGCGCGGCCGCCCCGCCGGTGGTGTGCGGGCGGTCCTCCAGACCGGCCTGCCGGTCCTGGAGGGAGCGCTCGAGCGGTCGATCGCCGTCGCGGCCTCGATGGACGCGCGCGGGTACGGGCGGACGGCGCGGGTCCCGGCCTCCGTGCGGCGCACCACGAACGTACTGACCCTGGGCGGGCTGCTCGGGATCTGCGCCGGTTCGTACGGGCTGCTCGCGGCGGAGGGCGCGGGGTACGGGCTGCCGCTGGTCGGCGCCGGGCTGCTCGCGGCCATGGCCGGGCTGCGGCTCGGCGGGCGCCGGACCGTCCGCACCCGCTACCGGCCGGACCGCTGGGGCCTCCGGGCCTGGCTGGTCGCCGGTTCGGGCGTGGCGGTCGCCGCCCTGATGATCTGGGCGAACGCGTACGCGCCGGAGGCGCTGCACCCGGGGGTGGTGCCCCTGGAGGCGCCGGAGCTCCCGCTCTGGCCTGCCGCGTCGGTCCTTGTGGGGCTGCTGCCCGCGTTCGTGGCCCCCGTTCCCCCTGTTGCTCCCGTTTCCCCCGTTCCCCCCGTTCCCAAGGAGAACGCGTGATCCGCTTCGAGAACGTCTCGGTGACCTACGAGGAGGACGCCGAGCCGACCCTGCGGGGTGTGGACCTCACGATCCCCGAGGGAGAGCTGGTGCTGCTCGTCGGCCCGTCGGGCGTCGGCAAGTCGACTCTTCTCGGCGCGGTCTCCGGGCTCGTCCCCCACTTCACGGGCGGCACCCTGACGGGTCGGGTCACCGTCGACGGCCGCGACACCCGCACCCATCCGCCGCGCGAGCTCGCGGACCTGGTGGGCACGGTCGGCCAGGACCCGTCCGCGCACTTCGTCACCGACACGGTCGAGGACGAACTGGCGTACGGGATGGAATCGCTCGGCCTCGCGCCGGCCGTCATGCGGCGCCGCGTCGAGGAGACCCTCGACCTCCTCGGCCTCGCCGAACTCCGCGACCGCCCCATCGCCACGCTCTCCGGCGGTCAGCGCCAGCGGGTCGCGATCGGCTCCGTCCTCACCCCGCACCCCAAGGTCCTCGTCCTCGACGAGCCGACCTCCGCGCTCGACCCGTCGGCGGCGGAGGACATCCTCGCGGTCCTCCAGCGCCTGGTGCACGACCTGGGCACGACGGTCCTCCTCGCGGAGCACCGCCTTGAACGGGTGGTGCAGTACGCGGACCAGGTGCTGCTGCTGCCGGAGGGCGTGATGGGCTCCCCCGCCGAGATCATGGCGGTGTCGCCGGTGCACCCGCCGGTGGTGGGGCTCGGACGGCTGGCGGGCTGGGATCCGTTGCCGTTGACGGTGCGGGATGCCCGGAGGAGGGCGGACGGATTGAAGGCGCGGCTGGAGGAGCGGGTCCCTGCGGGGCTTCTCCCCCACCCCGCCCCTTCCCGAAACTGGGGCTCCGCCCCAGACCCCGGTCCTCAAACGCCGGACGGGCTGGAAAATCCAGCCCCGCCGGCGTTCGAGGCGCGGGGGTCCGGGGGCGGAGCCCCTGGTTTCGGGAAGTGGGGGTCCCCCCACGCCCTCGGGCGTAGGGGGAGGGGTGGGGGAATCTCCCTCTTCCGACGGCGCCGCACCCCATCCACCCACCCCACCCCCACCACCCCCCTCGTCCTCACCGAAGGCCTCGCCGTCCGCCGCGGCCGCGTAGAGGCCCTCCGCAAGCTGGACCTCCACGTCCAGGCGGGCGAGACCGTCGCCCTCATGGGCCGCAACGGCGCCGGAAAGTCCACCCTCCTCTCCACCCTCGTGGGGATGATCGCCCCGACCTCCGGCACCGTCCGAGTCGCGGGCCGGGCCCCGCACGACACCGACCCCCGCGAGCTGATCCGCCAGGTCGGCCTGGTCCCGCAGGAGCCGAGGGATCTGCTGTACGCGGACACCGTCGCCGCCGAGTGCGCGGCGGCCGACGCGGACGCGGGCGCGGCGCCGGGGACCTGCCGGGCGCTGGTGTCGGAGCTGCTGCCGGGGGTGGCGGACGGGACGCATCCCCGGGACCTGTCCGAGGGGCAGCGGCTGGCGCTCGCGCTGGCCGTCGTCCTGGCCGGCCGCCCGCCCCTGCTGCTGCTCGACGAGCCGACGCGCGGTCTGGACTACGCGGCGAAGGCCCGCCTGGTCGCCCATCTCCGCACCCTGGCGGCGGACGGGCACGCGATCGTGCTGGCCACGCACGACGTGGAGCTGGCGGCCGAGCTTGCGCACCGGGTGGTGATCATCGCGGACGGCGAGGTGGTGGCGGACGGTCCGACGGCCGAGGTCGTCGTCTCCTCGCCCGCGTTCTCGCCGCAGGTGGCGAAGATCCTCGCCCCGCAGCCGTGGCTCACGGTCGAGCAGGTGGAGGGGGCGCTGTGAGTACCCGTCCCGTCAGGCTGGGACCACGCTCCGTGACGGCGCTGGTCCTGGTCTCCTTCATCGGACTCGTCGCCTTCTGCTGGCCCCTCTTCGCCGAGGCCGGCTCCGCCGTCACCTCGCACGCCGGGGACGCGCCGTGGCTGTTCGCGGTGATGCTGCCGCTGCTCGTCGCCGTGGTCGTGGCGACGATCGCCGACTGCGGGATGGACGCGAAGGCGGTGGCGATGCTGGGGGTGCTCGCCGCTGTCGGCGCGGCCCTGCGCCCGCTGGGGGCGGGGACGGCCGGCCTGGAGCCGATGTTCTTCCTGATGGTGCTGAGCGGGCGGGTGCTCGGGCCGGGCTTCGGCTTCGTCCTCGGCTCGGTGACGATGTTCGCGTCGGCGCTGCTCACGGGCGGGGTGGGGCCGTGGATGCCGTTCCAGATGCTGTCGATGGGCTGGTTCACGATGGGTGCCGGTCTGCTGCCGGGGCCGGGCCGGCTCCGGGGCAGGGGTGAGCTGCTGATGCTCTCCGGTTACGGGTTCGTGGCGGCGTTCGCGTACGGGACGATCATGAATCTGCAGGGCTGGGTGCTGCTCCAGGGCCTGAGCAGTGGGATCTCGTTCCAGCCGGGCGCGCCGCTCCACGAGAACCTGGTCCGTTTCCTCGCCTATGTGCTGGCGACCTCCCTCGGCTGGGACCTGGGCCGCGCCGTCCTGACCGTCGTCCTCACCCTCACCATCGGCGGCACGCTCCTGAAGGCGCTGCGGCGGGCCACGCGGCGGGCGAACTTCGAGGCCCAGGTCACATTCGGGGGTCCGGAGAGGCCCTCCACGGGTGAGGCGCCCCACAGGACCTACGTCACGTACGAGCCGGAATAGTAGCCGGGCGGTATCCACCCAAACCGCCCATCGTGGGGCATGACCTGCGGAAACCCCGCAGACGCACCCCTCGGGACCTTCCTCCCGGGTCCGAACCTTCCTCGTACACGGGGTCGTTGCATCGCCGTTCCCGCCCTGCTTCTCTGGAGGACGTCGCCAGGCAGCCGGTGCTCACCACAGCGCCTCGGACGGCCGGTTCCCCCCAGTTCCCGGGTTCCCCGGGCTCTGGTTCCGGCTTGCCGAAATCGCCTGACGCACACCCTTGTCCCCGACGTTAGGTCGAAACCTTGATCCGCTCGCTCACCACTCGTGTCTCTGCCCGCAAGAAGTCCTTCGCCGCCACCGCAGCCGTGCTGCTCGGCGCGTCGGGTGCGGTGCTCGGCACGACGGGTTCGGCTTCCGCCGCCAGCCCGCAGGAGCTTGCCCGTGACATCGTCCCGGCTTCGCAGTACGCGTCCTTCAGCAAGATCGTCGAGCACGAGTCGCACTGGAACCACAAGGCGACCAACTCCTCCAGCGGCGCCTACGGCCTGGTCCAGGCCCTGCCGGCCTCGAAGATGTCCTCGGCCGGTTCCGACTGGAAGACCAACCCCGCCACCCAGATCAAGTGGGGTCTCGACTACATGAACGAGCGCTACGGCTCCCCGAACGCCGCCTGGGCGTTCTGGCAGGCCAACGGCTGGTACTAAGAGTCACCGCCGAGAAACCGCGCTCTCGCAACGCCCCGCCTCCCGCACAGGGAGGGCGGGGCCTGCGGCGTTTCCGGGCCCGGCGAAGACGTCTGCGAGGCGTCGGCGAAGGCCAACGCTTCTCCCCTACAACCGCCGAATGATCGCCCCGGTTACAACCGCTGAATGATCGTCCCGGTCGCCACCGCCCCGCCCGCGCACATCGTGATGAGCGCGAACTCCTTGTCCGCCCGCTCCAGCTCGTGCAGGGCGGTCGCGATCAGGCGCGCCCCGGTCGCGCCGACGGGGTGACCGAGGGCGATGGCGCCGCCGTTGACGTTGACCTTCTCCAGGCCGTCCAGATCCCGTTCGAAGACCTGCGCCCAGCTCAGTACCACCGAGGCGAAGGCCTCGTTGATCTCGACGAGGTCGATGTCCCTGAGCGACATCCCCGCCTTGCCGAGCACCGCGCGCGTGGCGTCGATCGGCCCGTCGAGGTGGAAGTGCGGGTCGGCGCCGACGAGGGCCTGGGCGACGATCCGGGCGCGGGGACGGAGCTTGAGGGCGCGGGCCATGCGCTTGGAGGCCCACATCAGCGCGGCGGCGCCGTCGGAGATCTGGGAGGAGTTCCCGGCGGTGTGGACGGCGGTCGGCATGACCGGCTTGAGCCGGGCGAGGCCCTCCATGGTGGTGTCGCGCAGCCCCTCGTCCCGGTCGACGAGCCGCCACATGCCCTGCCCTGCGGCCTGCTCCTCCTCGGTGGTGGGCACCTGGACGGCGAAGGTCTCGCGCTTGAAGCGTTCCTCGGCCCAGGCGTGCGCGGCGCGCTCCTGGGAGAGGAGGCCGAGGGCGTCGACGCGTTCGCGGGTGAGGCCGCGGTGGCGGGCGATGCGTTCGGCGGCCTCGAACTGGTTGGGGAGGTCGACGTTCCACTCGTCGGGGAAGGGCTTGCCGGGCCCGTGCTTGGAGCCGGAGCCGAGCGGCACGCGGGACATGGCCTCGACGCCGCAGCTGATCCCGATGTCGATGACGCCGGCCGCGATCATGTTGGCGACCATGTGGCTCGCCTGCTGCGAGGAGCCGCACTGACAGTCGACGGTGGTGGCGGCCGTCTCGTAGGGGAGGCCCATGGTGAGCCAGGCGGTGCGCGCCGGGTTCATGGACTGTTCGCCGGCGTGGGTGACCGTACCGCCGACGATCTGTTCGACGCAGTCGGCGTGGATGCCGGTGCGGCCGAGGAGTTCGCGGTAGGTCTCGCCCAGGAGGTAGGCGGGATGGAGGTTGGCGAGCGCGCCTCCGCGCTTGCCGATGGGGGTGCGTACGGCTTCGACGATGACGGGTTCCGCGGCCATGGGCTCGTCCTCTCCTCGACCGGACGGGGCGTCCCGGCAGCCCGTCGGTCGGCGTCACGGGGAACTAGTACGCGTTCTAGTTCTCTGTGCAGTCTTATGACTGCTACCGCCGGTACGCAAGGGTCCGGGACGCAACAGTTCCCGTTCCGACCCTTGCCACTTGTAGAACTCGTTACTAACTTCACCGACAACTCCTGACGGCCCATCAGATGTGGAGTGTGTTGCCGATGCCCTGCCCCCATCTTCCCGAAGGGCTTCTCCCCGAAGGGTTCGACGCCACCGACCCCGATCTGCTCCGCGACCGCATCCCCTTCCCGGAGTTCGCCCGGCTGCGGCAGACCGCACCCGTGTGGTGGTGCCCCCAGCCGCCCGGCGTCACGGGATTCGAGGACGACGGGTACTGGGCCGTCACGCGCCACGCGGACGTCAAGTACGTCTCCACCCACCCCGAACTGTTCTCCTCGAACGAGAACACGGCCGTCATCCGCTTCAACGAGCACATCACCCGGGACCAGATCGAGGTCCAGAAGCTGATCATGCTCAACATGGACCCGCCCGAGCACACCCGCGTCCGCCAGATCGTCCAGCGCGGCTTCACCCCCCGCGCGATCCGCAATCTGGAGACCGCCCTGCGCGACCGTGCCCGTGCCATCGTCGAGGAGGCGAAGCGCGGCGCGGACGCCGACGGCACCTTCGACTTCGTCACCGAGGTCGCCGTCGAACTCCCCCTCCAGGCCATCGCCGAACTCATCGGCGTCCCCCAGGAGGACCGCTCCAGGATCTTCGACTGGTCGAACAAGATGGTGGCGTACGACGACCCCGAGTACGCCATCACCGAGGAGATCGGCGCCGAGGCCGCCATGGAACTCATCGGCTACTCGATGAACATGGCCGCCGCCCGCAAGCAGTGCCCCGCCGCCGACATCGTCAGCCAACTCGTCGCCGCCGAGGGCCAGGGCAACCTCTCCTCCGACGAGTTCGGCTTCTTCGTCCTGCTGCTCGCCGTCGCCGGCAACGAGACCACCCGCAACGCCATCAGCCACGGCATGCACGCCTTCCTCACCCACCCCGGCGAGTGGGAGCGCTTCAAGCGGGAGCGGCCGGCGACCACCGCCGAGGAGATCGTGCGCTGGGCGACCCCCGTGGTCTCCTTCCAGCGGACCGCGACCCAGGACACCGAACTCGGTGGGCAGAAGATCGCCAAGGGCGACCGGGTCGGCCTCTTCTACTCCTCCGCCAACAACGACCCCGAGGTCTTCACCGACCCCGAGCGCTTCGACATCAGCCGCGACCCCAACCCGCACCTCGGCTTCGGCGGCGGGGGGCCCCACTTCTGCCTCGGCAAGTCCCTCGCGATCAAGGAGATCGAGCTGATCTTCAACGCGGTCGCGGACGCCCTGCCCGACCTCACCCTCGCCGGCGAACCCCGCAGGCTGCGGGCCGCGTGGCTGAACGGCGTCAAGGAACTCCGGGTCCGAACGGCCTGAGCCGGGGCGTCCGCCGTACCGGAGGGGGCGGGTCCCCTCCGGCCCCCCGCCCCACCGACCCCGTACCGACGGAACCGTACCGATGGAACCGGATCCGCACCGGGCACGTCCCACCCCCCATGCGGGGGACCCACAGAATTCTGACCACCATCGTCGCGCTGCTCGCGCTCCAGCTCGGCTCGCTCGTCGCACCGGCGTACGCCTGCGGCTGCGGCGCCATGATCCCGTCCAGGTCCGAGCGCATCGGCGTCGACCGGGAGGAGTCGGCCGTCCGCTGGGACGGCCGCACCGAGACCGTCGTCATGCGCTTCGCCGTCCACGGCAACGCCCGGAACGCCGCCTGGATCATGCCGGTGCCGAGCCGAGCCGGCGTGACCCTCGGCGACCCGGAGCTCTTCGACGCGCTCGAACGGCTCACCGAGCCCGAGGAGCGCGACCGCTTCTACTTCTGGCCGCGCGGGAGCGACTGGCCGTTCGACCTCGACCACGGCGACGGGGCCGGAGCCCCGCCGCCGGGCAAGGGCGCCGGCGTCGGCGTCGTCGGCCGTGAGCGGCTCGGCCCCTTCGACGTCGCCCGGCTGACCGCCACCGACCCCGAGGCCCTCGGCGACTGGCTGCGGGCCAACGGCTTCGAGCTGCCCGACCGGCTGACCGGCGCCCTCCAGCCGTACGTGGACCGGAAGTGGGAGTACGTCGCCGTCCGCCTCGCGCCCCAGGAGAAGGACGCCGTCCTCCAGGGCGAGCTGACGCCGCTGCGCATCACCTTCGCGTCGCCCGAACTCGTCTACCCCATGCGGCTCTCCCGCCTCGCGGCGAACGCCCAGACGCTCGGGCTCTACATCCTGGCCGACCACCGGATGGAGCCCCGCTCCCCCATCGGCGGCGACCGCCCCGAGGTGACCTTCGCCGGCCGGATCGAGCGACCCGAGGGCGCCGTGGCCGGACTGGCCGGGGAGCGGCCGGTCCATCTGACGGCCCTGGAGCAGGAGTTCCCGAACCCGGCCCTGATCGACGACGACCACCATCTGCGGACCGTCGCCGACACCCCGTACCGCCGGGTCGAGTACACCGACCGGCTGCTCACCGTCGGCGGCGGCATCCCCGTGTGGCTCCTGACGGTGGGCGGCGGTCTGCTGCTCGTGGCGGTCACGGCGCTGCTGGCCGTACGGGTGGCAAGGCGCCGCCCGGCGATCGACACCGGTGTACGTTCGCCCGTATGACGAACCCTCAGTGGACGCGAGTCGACCAGTACTTCGCCGAGACGATCGCCCCCGCCGACGACACCCTCACGGCCACGCTCGCCGACTCCACGGCGGCCGGGCTGCCCGAGATCGCCGTCGCCCCCAACCAGGGCAAGCTGCTCCACCTGCTCGCCGGGATGCAGGGCGCCCGGAACATCCTGGAGATCGGCACCCTCGGCGGCTACAGCACGATCTGGCTGGCCCGCGCCCTGCCCGCCGACGGGCGCCTGATCACCCTGGAGTACGACCCCGCCCACGCGGAGGTCGCCCGCGCCAACATCGCCCGCGCAGGCCTGGACAAGATCGTCGAGGTCCGCACGGGCGCGGCCCTGGACAGCCTGCCGGGCCTTGAGGCGGAGGGCGCGGGCCCGTTCGACCTGGTCTTCATCGACGCCGACAAGGTCAATAACCCGCGCTATGTGGAGTGGGCCCTGAAGCTCTCCCGGCCCGGCACCGTGATCATCGTCGACAACGTGGTGCGCGGCGGGAAGATCACCGCCCCGGACCCGGACGACCCGGCGATCACCGGCACCCGCGAACTGTTCGAGCTCGTCGCCCGCGAACCCCGCCTGGACGCGACCGCGTTGCAGACGGTCGGCACGAAGGGCTACGACGGCCTGCTGCTGGCCCGCGTCGTCAGCTGACGGGCCGCACACCCGGCCACGTCGCCAGCCGCCCCGCCAGTTCGTCAGCCGACCGGCCGCCCGCTCGCCCGCCAGCCCACGAACAGCGGCACTTCCCCGGTGCCGGCGAGGACGACCACCCCGAAGGGCCGGTCGAAGGCGATCCGCTCCACCACCTCACGGCGCGGCCGGGCGGCGCTGCGGGTCATGGTGACCTGGGTGACGGCAGCCGCCTCGACCCCCTCCTCGGCGACCTCGACGACCGCCTCCTGCACGACCTTGGCGATGTACAGGTCGGCCGGGGACAGCCCCGAGAAGTCGGCCCCGGGCCGCAGCGCCCGGGTGACGCCGAGCGCGGCCAGCTGCTCGTTCGCGTCGGTCTTCGTACGGAGGGTGAAGCGCGGCAGGGCGAGGTCGGCCGAGTCGGCGGCGAGCGGCTGCCGCGCACGGGGCCCGGCCCAGGCGGCGGGCACCACGTCGCCGGGCCCGGCGCCCGGGTCGCCGAGCACGAACCGCACGCGCACGCCCCCGTCCTCCTCCCCCGCACAGGGCAACTCCACGACGGTGACCCCGTCCACGTACCAGACCCACCCGGCCGGGATCCGCTGCCGCATGGTCGGTACGGGCCGGGTGACGCCGTCCCCGTCGGTGAACGGCTCGTCGCGGGTGAGGTGCCCGGGGAAGGCGGTCAGCCAGGAGGCCTTCAGGGCGAGGGCGTTGAGCAGGACCAGGTCCTCGGACCCGTCGAGTTCGAGCGGCAACCGCGCGATCCGCCCGCCGGTGGCGGCCCGCACCCAGGCGTCGAGCTCCTCCTGGGCGTCGGGGACGTCCCCGAGGGACATGTCGTCCGTCGCCCCGAGGACCTCGTCGGGCAGCGCGGACCAGACCGCCCCGGGCAGCAGCCCGAACGTCACGTCGGGCAGCCCCCGCCGAAACGCCTCCCGGACCGGCGCCGTGCTCCACACCCCGGTTCCCACCGCGACCCCACCGGCCCCCCCGAGCCACCGCCCGACCCCGGTCACAGCCTCCCCGGCCGCCTCCCCCTCGACCCCGAGCAACTCCCGCAACTCGTCGGCGGTCTCTCCCCGAGCCCCCGAGGCGACGGCCCCGAGCGCCAGCCACAACCCGACGGGCGAGACGACGAAGTCCCCGCTTCCGAGCCGTGGCAGCCAGCGAGCGGCGAGGGTCCGTACCGGGTCGGCCCCGGCTGCCCACTCAAAGCCGACCATGCTCTGCCTCCTGTCCTGGGTGCCTTCATGAGCATCTTGACCGCTCCCCTGCCCGGATACGCGGGGATTCCCGGCCCGGCAGCCTCCTGGTCCGGCGGCCGGGAAGAAAATGCGTCGACAGCGCCCCTCGACACCCGGCAAAGTGACCGTCCGTGACGAGTAGTGAACTGTGGACCCGTGCGACCGCCGACCGCTACGACGCCGAGGAGACCGAACTGTCCTCGGCCGCCGTTCTCGGACCGACTCTCGACTTCCTCGCCGAGCTCGCCGGAGACGGCCGCGCACTGGAATTCGCCATCGGAACCGGACGCGTGGGAGTCCCGCTCCGGGAACGCGGCGTGCCGGTCGTGGGCATCGAGCTGTCCGAGCACATGGCTGCGGTGCTGCGGCGCAAGGTCGACGAGAGCACGCTCCCTGTCGTCATCGGGGACATGGCCACCACCGTCGTTCCCGGTGAGTTCACCCTGGTCTATCTCGTCTACAACACCATCACGAATCTGCTCACGCAGGACGAGCAGGTCGAGTGCTTCCGCAACGCCGCACGGCATCTGGAGCCCGGCGGCCGATTCGTCATCGAGCTGGGTGTGCCGCCACTGCGGTTCCTGCCGCCCGGCCAGGTCGCGGTGCCGTTCGATGTCTCCGAGCGGCATCTCGGCTTCGACACCTTCGACCTGGTCGAGCAGATTCTTGTCTCGCACCACTTCACCCGCGACGGCGACGACGGCCGCTACCGCCGTGGGAACTCCCGGCACCGGTACGCCTGGCCCGCGGAGCTCGACCTGATGGCACGGCTCGCCGGGCTCGAGCTGGAGCGTCGCGTCGCGGACTGGGACGGGTCTCCGTTCGCCCAGGACTCCGCGAAGCACATCTCCGTGTGGCGCAAGCCGGCCTGAGGTCGGCCACCGGTCGAGAGTTCTCGGTCCCGGTCCGGTCCTGACACCGCCCCGACGGGTGGATGTAGGAGACTGCAGGCGCATGATCAAGGCTCGGTGCAGCGCCAGGCCTGTGCTTCCGGAGAGGTGTCGTGTGCCCAGCATCGTAAAGATCAACGTCCTGACCGTTCCCGCCGAGCAGCGTGAAGTGCTCGAGCAGCGATTCGCCTCCCGGGCCGGGGCCGTCGAGGGGTCCGACGGTTTCGAGTGGTTCGAGCTCCTGCGGCCCGTCGAGGGCACCGACCAGTACCTGGTGTACACCCGGTGGCGCAGCGAGGAGGACTTCCAGGCCTGGATGAGCGGCTCCATGCAGGCCGCGCACAAGGGCGGTGGCGAGGGTGGGGGCGAGCGGCCGAAGCCCGCCGCGTCCGGGTCGACGCTGTGGTCCTTCGAGGTCGTGCAGCAGGCGTCCCCGAAGAACTGAGCTGCGTCCCAGGTCACGCGCGCCGCACAATGGCGCGCATGACCTGGACTTTCTCCCCCGAGCGCGTCGACACCCCGGATGCGACCTCGCTGCGCCGCGACTACTACGACGACGTCGCCAGCCGGTACTGGAAGCGTCCCGCGACCGGGGCGGAGATCGATGAGGGGCTCACGAACGACGGGGTCGAGCTGCTGACCCCGCCGACCGGGCAGTTCCTGGTCGCGCGGTACGAGGGCAAGGCGGCCGGCTGCGGCGGAGTGCTGGTGCTCGACGAGGAGCGCGCCGAGCTGACCCGGGTCTTCCTGCGCCACGCCTTCCGTGGCCTGGGCGGGGCCGGGGTCCTGATCGGCGCGTTGGAGGACGCGGCACGGGGCCTCGGCGCGCGCCGGATGGTCCTCAACACCCGCCTGGATCTCGTCGAGGCGCGCGCCCTGTACACACGGCACGGGTACGCGGAGATACCCGCGTACTGCTCCGGGCCGTACATGGACATCTGGTACGGCAAGGAGCTCTGACCACCCCGTTCCCGCGCCGGCCCGCGTGCGAGGCGACGCGGGGCGAGTCCGCCGGCGTTCGTCAGGCGTGGTGGTCGCGGGGCGGGTCCGGGTTGTGCGGGCGTTCCCCGTCCGAGCCGCAGAGCTCCGCCGTCAGCTCCTCCACCAGTTGCACGAGGTCGGTGGGCCGGTCCGGTCCCCACCAGTCGCCGAGGAGTTCGGCGAGGGACTCCTCCCGCGCCTTGGCCAGCTTCGTCGCCGCCCGTACGCCCTCCTCGGTGAGGATCAGCTGCAGCCCCTCCCTGGTGACCAGACGGCGCTCCTCCACCTGCCGGGACGCCTCCGTGATCGCCCGCAGCGGTACGGGCACGGTCTCGGCGAGCCGGGCGGGTTCCACGGTGCCGTGGCGGCGGACCCGGAGCAGCAGCCAGCTCGCGGCGGGCAGCAGGTCGAGCCCGGCACGGGCGGTGATCTTCTCGTAGATCGCCTTGCGTCCCTCGCGGGAGCCGAGGACGGAGAGGGCGCGGGCGCACTCGTCGTACGAGGAGCGTTCTACGGGGTTGGAGGCGAGCGTCTGGCTGGTGTCGGGCGCGGTGACCGATGCCCGCAGCTTGTCCTCCTTGAGGAACCAGGCGACGACGAAGGCGACGAGGACGACGGGCGCCGCGTACAGGAAGACGTCGGTGATGGAGGTGGCGTACGCGTGGAGGACGGAGGGGCGCAGCTCGGCCGGCAGCCCGTTGAGGGTGCGCGGGTCGGCGGCCACCTGCTCGGGGCCGATGCCGGGCGGCAGGTCCTGGCCGGAGGCGGCGGCTCCGGCGAACACGTCGTCGAGCTTGTGGGTGAGCCGGTTGGTGAAGATCGTGCCGAAGACGGCGACGCCGAAGGAGGCTCCGATGGAGCGGAAGAAGGTGGCTCCTGAGGTGGCGACGCCGAGGTCCTCGTACGAGACGGCGTTCTGGACGACGAGGACGAGGACCTGCATGACGAGGCCGAGTCCGGCGCCGAAGACGAAGAAGTAGACGCTCATCTCCCAGGTGGAGCTGGTCTCCGTGAGCTCGTTGAGCAGGAGCAGTCCGAGGGCGGTGAGGGCGGTGCCGGTGATCGGGAAGACCTTCCAGCGGCCCGTGCGGGAGACGATCTGGCCGGAGGCGGTCGAGGTGATCAGCATGCCGGCGACCATGGGCAGCATGTGGACGCCGGACATGGTCGGGGTGACGCCCTGGACGACCTGGAGGAACGTCGGCAGATAGGTCATGGCGCCGAACATCGCGAAGCCGATGACGAAGCTGATGACCGAGACGAGGCTGAAGGTCCGGATCCTGAAGAGTTTGAGCGGGAGGACGGGTTCGGCCGCCCGTCGTTCGACCCGGACGAACCAGACGAGGAGTACGGCTCCGAGTACGGCGAGGCCGATGATCTGCGCCGATCCCCACGCCCAGGTGGTGCCGCCGAGTGAGGCCACGAGGACCAGGCAGGTGGCGACGGAGGCGATGAGGAAGGTGCCGAGGTAGTCGATGGTGCGGCGGGTGGAGCGCACCGGGATGTGCAGCACGGCGGCGATCACGAAGAGGGCGACGATGCCGATCGGCAGGTTGATGTAGAAGACCCAGCGCCAGGAGAGGTGCTCGGTGAAGAGGCCGCCGAGCAGCGGGCCGAGGACGCTGGTGGCGCCGAAGACGGCACCGAACAGGCCCTGGTACTTGCCGCGTTCCCGGGGGGACACGAGGTCGCCGACGATCGCCATCGAGAGGACCATGAGGCCGCCGCCGCCGAGGCCCTGGACCGCGCGGAACGCGATGAGCTGCGGCATGTTCTGGGCGATGCCGCAGAGGGCGGAGCCGATGAGGAAGAGGACGATGGCCGCCTGGAAGAGCTTCTTGCGCCCGTACTGGTCGCCGAGCTTGCCCCAGAGGGGGGTCGCGGCCGTGGACGCCAGCATGTAGGCGGTGACCACCCAGGAGAGGTGTTCCATGCCGCCGAGTTCGCTGACGATGGTCGGCAGCGCGGTCGAGACGATGGTCTGGTCGAGTGCGGCGAGCAGCATGCCGAGCAGCAGGGCGCCGATCGCGACGAGGATGGTGCGGTGGCTCTGCCCCTGCCCCGGCGCGGGGGCGCCGCCGAGCTGGGAGGGGCTTGTTTCCTGGGCCATGGGCGTCTCCTCGGGCGGCTCGTCGGGCGGCTCGTCGGGCGTCCCGCCGGACGGCCCATGGGGCGGCCTCTCCATCCTGGTCCGAATGTCCGGTTATGGCCTGCGGAAGGGCACGGCTGTTCGCCCACGGGGAGGGGGCGGGCTGCATAATCGCTCGCAGTTGTCTCGGGGAGGGGACCCATCATGACCGGACACATCTGTCCTGAATGCGGTGTACACAGACCTGGCTGCGCCTGCGCCCGGGCGGAGGTCGCGGCGGCCGAGGATTTCGATCCGCTACGGATCAGGCCGTACGTGACGCTGGATTCGCCGGGGGACTCATCGGGGGACTCATCGGGGGGCGGGATTTCGTCGTACGGGGACGGCTCGTCGTACAGGAGCGGCTCGTCGTACGGGGACGGCTCGGCCTACGGGGACGACGATCCGCCGACCGCCCGGTTGGCGGCGATCCGGCCGGTCGAGGGCGCCGACACCGCGCCCGGCCCGGGGGCGTACGGCGCGGAGTCGTTCCCGGGTGAGCCGCACACCGGCGGCCACCACCCCGCCGGCGACCCCTCCGAGACCATGCCGCTGCTGCTGCGCGGCGTCGGTGACGTACCGCCGCCGCTCGCTCAGGAGGGGGGACGGGGGCGCAGGCGGGGCATGGTGGTCGCGGCGGTGGCCGCCGTCGCCGTGGCGGGCACGGCGGCCCTGGCGGCGGCCGTGCTCGGCGGGAGCGAGGTCGAGGACCGGGCGGCCGTGCCCGAGGTGACCACGAGCGCGTCGCTGAACATCGCCGTGTCCGAGGAGCCGTCCCCGTCCTCCTCGTCCGCGAGCCCGGAGCCCACCTCGTCCTCCCCCACCCCGCGCCGGACGTCCGCGTCGCCGACGCCCACCCCCTCCGCGAGCCGCACCACCGCGTCGCCCAGCGCCGCGGCGAGTACGGCGGGCGCCGCGGCGCCCCCGGCGGCGTCACCCTCGGCGGCGCCGACGACCGCATCGCCGACGACGGCTCCGGTCACGACGGCACCCCCGGCGGCCTCGCCTGAGGACGGCGACGAAGAGGAGGCGACCCTGAGCGTCGGCTCCACCGGGCCCGAGGTGCGCGAGCTCCAGCGGCGGCTGTCCGCCGTATACGCCTACCGCGGCCGGATCGACGGGAAGTACGACGACGACGTCCGGGAGGCGGTGGCCGAATATCAGGACTGGAAGTACATCCGGAGTGATCCGGAGGGCGTGTACGGCCCGGACACGCGCCGCGCCCTGGAGGGTGAGACCTCCGGGTCCTGAGGCCCCGGGACCCCGGCCTGCGGACCGGCCCGGCCGGCCGGGCGGGCGGGCGGGTGGCCGGGCGGGCGGGTAGGCAGGCAGGCAGGCAGGCAGGCAGGCAGGCAGGCAGGCAGCTGTGCATACCGACTGTGCGGACCGGCTGGCCAAGACCGCCCTCGGTTTTGTATCGTAGAAGAACAAAGTGGCCCCGCCCGCGAAACCCTGACCGGTGGGCGGGACCGCTTCGTTCTCCGCGCCACCCCCTCTGGAGACCCGATGGCTGCCACCACCCCGGCAACGCTCACCGCCCGCGCCCTCCTCCTCGACATGGACGGCACCCTGGTCAACTCGGACGCCGTCGTCGAGCGCTGCTGGCGGCGCTGGGCGGAACGGCAGGGCCTCGACACGGACGCCGTGCTCCGGGTGGTCCACGGCCGCCAGGGGTACGCGACGATGGCCGTTCTCCTCCCGGACCGGCCCATGGAGGAGAACTACGCCGACAACCGGGTCATGCTCGTCGAGGAGACCGCCGACCTCGACGGCGTCGTGCCCGTCCCCGGCGCCCCCGCCTTCATGGCCGCGCTCGCGACGCTTCCGCACGCCCTGGTGACCTCGGCGGACGAGGCCCTCGCGCAGGCACGGATGGGCGCCGCGGCGCTGCCGATGCCGGAGACCCGGGTCACCGCCGAGTGCGTCGGGGCCAGCAAGCCGGACCCCGAGGGCTTCCTCAAGGGCGCGGCCGAGCTCGGCTTCGACCCGGCGGACTGCGTCGTCTTCGAGGACTCCGAGGCCGGCATCCAGGCGGGCCGCGCGGCGGGCATGCGGATCGTGGGCGTGGGCCCGCGGGCGGCGGCCTTCGCGCCGGACGTGCATGTCGCCGACCTCACGCGGCTGCGGGTCGAGCCCGCCGCCGACGGCTCGATCCTCCTGACGGTCCTCCCGTAGGACCTCACCGCCAGGGGGACAGAGCCCCACTTCACAGACGACGAGACCCCGGACCCGGGAAGGGCCCGGGGTCTCGTCGTACACGAACCTCGCCCGTCGTCCACGAACCTCGGAGCGCCGGGCGGAACCTGGCGCTCCATCAGGACACGTCATACCCCTTGATGTGACGTGTCCATGTCGCCACTCTGTTACCTGGCGCACCCCCCACCGAAACCTGGCGCCGCCACGATGACCGGGCCACCGCCCGGCACCCAGCGGGGACGGCCACCGGCCAAGGTCCCCCATCTCAAGGGAGTTCACATGCCCATCGGCATGATCTACGCGCGTCGACTCGCCGTTCTCGCCGCCTCCGCCACCCTCACCGTCACCGGCCTCCTCGCCACCGCCCCGGCGGCCCAGGCCGCGATGCCCACTCCCGTCAGCGCCGCCACGGCGCGCACCTACCTGGCCTCCCTCACCGTGAAGGCGGAAGGTTCCTCCACCGGCTACAGCCGGGATCTGTTCCCGCACTGGATCACCCAGTCCGGCACCTGCAACACCCGTGAGACCGTCCTCAAGCGCGACGGCGTGAACGTCGTCACGGACTCGAGCTGCGCCTCCGTCAGCGGGAGCTGGTACTCCGAGTACGACGGCGCCACCTGGACCGTCGCCTCCGACCTCGACATCGACCACGTCGTCGCCCTCTCCGAGGCTTGGCGCTCGGGAGCCAGCTCCTGGACCACCTCGCAGCGCCAGGCCTTCGCGAACGACCTGACCCGCCCGCAGCTCATAGCCGTGACGGACAACGTCAACCAGTCGAAGGGCGACCTCGACCCGGCGGAGTGGCTGCCCTCCAGGACCGCCTACCGCTGCACCTACGCCCGCGCCTGGGTGCACGTGAAGTACCACTGGAACCTCAGCATCGACTCGGCCGAGAAGAGCGCCCTCCAGTCGGTACTCAACGGCTGCTGACCGCAAGGATCCTGAGGGTCCGTCAGCAATGGTCGCCGGGGAGTGAGCCTCGCCACACACTCCCCGGCGGCCGAATGTTGAACTTGCAAGTACTAGTGAGGGGTGCCTAACCTACGGCCATCGGTTTCCGTCCCCACAGGCCGAAGGAGTCCCCCCATGAACGCCAACCCGACCGCCGAAAGGCGCACGAGCAGCCTCGCCGGCCGTCTGAACGAGGCCCAGCCGTACGCGCTCGGCCTCTTCCGCATCGTCGTCGGCCTGCTCTTCGCCTGCCACGGCGCCGCCTCGCTCTTCGGCGTCCTCGGCGGCAGCACCGTCCCGGCCGGCACCTGGCCGGGCTGGTACGCGGCCGTGATCCAGCTCGTCGCCGGCGGCCTGGTCCTGGCGGGCCTGGGCACCCGCAGCGCCGCCTTCCTCGCCTCGGGCTCGATGGCGTACGCGTACTTCGTGGTCCACCAGCCAGAGTCCCTCTTCCCGCTGCAGAACGGCGGCGAGACCCCCGCCCTGTTCTGCTGGTCCTTCGCCCTGCTCGTGTTCACGGGCCCGGGCGCGCTGGCCCTCGACCGGCTCTTCGGGAGCCGGGGCGGCGCGGGCACGACGCCGCGCAAGACGGGCGGGTACCGCGAGGAGCAGGGCGCGTCACAGGTCGCGGCCTGAGCCCTCGCCGTACGGGCTGCAAGGGGCTGCCCTCGCCGTACGGGCTGTGATCGCCGCACCCGGCACCCACCCGGCAGGCGGCGTGTCGCCCCCGCGTAGGCTCTGGCCCTGTGAATCTGCTCGACAGCCTGGGATCGCTGCGGTCGCTCACCGCCGGCCCATGGATCTACCCGGTGGTGGCGACGTCGATCCTGCTCGACGTCTTCCTGCCCGTGCTGCCGAGCGGCTTCCTGGTGATCACCGCCGCGACGGCGGCGGCGACGGCCACCGCGGCCACCCCCGACGTACCGTCACTGCTCCCCCTGCTCCTCTGCGCGGCCACGGCCTCGGTCCTCGGCGACTTCCTGGCGTACCGGCTCGCGCGGCGGGGCGGCGCCAGGCTCGACCGGGCGATCGCCCGGTCGAGGCGCCTGTCCGTGGCGCAGGAACGTCTCGGCACCGCGCTGGCGCGGGGCGGCGGCCTGCTCGTGGTCCTCGCGCGCTTCGCCCCGGCAGGCCGGTCCGTGGTCTCGCTCGGCGCGGGCGCGGCGAAGCGACGGGTGGAGGAGTTCCTACCGTGGTCGGCGCTCGCGGGCGTGACCTGGGCCTCGTACAGCGTGGGGCTCGGCTGGCTCGGCGGTCAGTGGCTGGGCGCGACCTGGTTCAGCGCGGGGGTGTCGACCCTCGCGCTCTTCCTGGCGGGCGGTCTCGCCGCCTATCTCATACGGCGTCCGGCTGTGGCTCCCGCTCCTGCCGCCTGACGCCGGGGTGCGCCCCGCGCACCTCCAGGTCGTCGAGGAGTCTCGCGGTCGCGTCGGCGATCTCGTCCACGGCCCGCTCGAAGACCTCGCGGTTGTGGGCGGCGGGGGCGCGGAACCCGGAGACCTTGCGGACGTACTGCAGGGCGGCGGCGCGGATGTCGTCCTCGGTCGCCTCCTCGGGCAGCGCGGGCGGTCGGAGAGTCTTGATGCTGCGGCACATGCCTCCAGTGTGGCGCGCGCCACTGACAACGGCCCGGAACGGCCGCATCCCCGGCCGTCTCCCCGCTCTCCCCCAGCCGTCACCCGGCCTCCCCCGGCCGTCTCTCCGCCTTCCCCAGGCCGTCACCCGCCCTCCCCCGCCGTCTCAGGCCCCGAGCCCCCGTCGGCTACGCGCGTTGATCTCGGCGGCGCGGGCCCGCAGCTCGCGCAGGGGCGTGGCGAGCTGCACGTCGGCGGGCTCGGCCTCCCACTCGCCGCCGTCGTGGACGGGCCGGATCAGAAAGCGCCCGGAGACGCTCTCCACATAGAAACCGACGCGCCCGGTGGCGGTGTCGCGGACGAGGTCACCGACCTCGGGCAGTGGCTGCACGTGTCCCCTCCGTCCCGGTCACCTGAAGCATGGGGACACCCAGAGAAGCCCCGCGCCCCCGCCCTGTCAACGTATCTCTAGAGATGTCCCCCGATGGATGGATCGACCGGGCGGGGCGGCGTACACGTGTGCACCCTCGCCTCGGGGTGCGCCGTAGGGTGTCCCGCAGATGAAGGGAGTGGTCCACCCGTGACTGACCAGGACAGCGCTCGCCGCCCCAAGTACCAGCGCATCGCTGATGAGTTGAGAACGGCGATCCACTCGGGCGCGTTCGCGCCCGGCGACCGGCTCCCGGGCGAGAACGACCTCATGACGACGTACGCGGTGGCCCGGATGACCGCGCGGCAGGCCCTCTCGGTGCTGCGCGGCGAGGGTCTCGCCGAGGCCCGCAAGGGCGCCGGGGTCTTCGTCCGCGTCTTCCGGCCGCTGCGCCGCCGGGGCATCCCCCGGCTGTCCGGCGAGCAGTGGGGCAACGGGCGTTCGGTCTGGTCGGCGGACGTGGAGGACCGGGACCTGGTCGTCGACCAGGTCGAGGTGGGCGAGACGGCGGCCGGCGCGCGGGTCGCGGGGGCGCTGGGCCTGACGGCGGGCGCGCCCGTCTGCGTGCGCAGCCGCCGCTTCGTCCTGGACGGCAAGCCGGTGCTGCTCTCCGTCTCGTACCTCTCCGCCGAACTGGTCCGGGGTACCCCGATCACCGAGGCGGACACGGGGCCGGGCGGGACCTACGCGCGGCTCACCGAGCTGGGCCACCGGCCGGTGCGGTTCCGTGAGGAGATCCGCTGCCGGATGCCGTCGGCGGACGAGGCGGACCGGCTGGTCCTGGAGTTCGGGACGCCGGTGGTCCTCATCGGGCGGACGGCGTTCACGGAGCGGGGGACGGCCGTGGAACTCAACGAGATGACGCTGGACTCGTCGTCGTACGTCCTGGAGTACGACTTCGACGCGTGACCTCGAACCGGCGCCCCGGATCGGCGTGGGCGACCTCCCCGGGGAACTCCGACGCAGCCCGCGCGACGGCGCCCTCCGGCCGCAGGCCCGACCCGACGTGGGTCACGACGAGGCCGCGTGCGCCGGCCAGGGCCGCGCTCCGGCCGGCCTGCTCGGCGGAGTGATGGCCGGGTCCCTCACCGTCCGCCTCGCACACGAACAGGTCGCAGTCACGGGCCAGTTCGACGAGCGAGGGGCAGGGTTCACAGTCGCCGGAGTAGGCGAGCGAGCGCCCGGCCCCGTCCTCCACACGCAGCGCGAAGGACGGCGGCCCGTGGGTGACGGACCGGGACCGCAGCGTGAGCCCCCCGATCCGTACGACATGCCCGTCGTGCAACTCCTCCACGGCGAACGCCCGCTCCACGGGGCTGCGGTCGGGGCCGTTGGTGAGGAACCCGGCGAGCCGGTCGGCGATTCCGGCAGGGCCGAACAGGGGAACCGGCAGCGACACCTCCAGGTCCGCGTACAGCAGCGCGTAGAAGGCGGTGAGGAGGTCGGCGGAATGGTCGGCGTGCAGATGGGAGATCCACACGGCGTCGACGTCACCGAGAGCGACGTACCGCTGGAGCTCGGCGAGGGTCCCGCTCCCGGCGTCGACCCAGACACGGACCCCGCCGCCCTCGACGAGCAGGCCCGAACAGGCGTTGCCGGGACGGGCGAAGGGCGTGGCGGAGCCGAGGACGGTGAGACGCAGGGACTCGTCGAACATAAGACAATCCTAAACAAGCCTCCGCCAACTCATCGGTTTCTGTGCGGACGAGGTGAAGGGCGTGCATATTCTGTGTGCTCGTCGGGCCCCATCGGCGGGCGCCCGGCAGAAACTGAGGGACATTCATGCTTCGCGCACGCACGTTCGCGGCCGTGACCGCGGCCGCCGCCTCCGGCATCCTGCTGCTGCCCACGCAGGCGCAGGCCGCCGGCTCTGTGCACCTGTACAAGATCTACTACGACAGCCCCGGCGCGGACTACCGCTCGAACACGAGCCTGAACGCCGAGTACGTGCAGATACGCAACACGACCGGCGCGGCGGTCAACCTCCGCGGCTGGACGCTCACGGACGTGGCGAACCACAAGTACACCTTCGGCAACTACGTCCTCGGCAAGGGCCAGATCGTGACGGTCCGCACGGGCCGCGGCACGAACACCGCCGCGAACGTCTACCAGAACCGCGGCGCGTACGTCTGGAACAACGACCGCGACACGGCGACCCTGAAGAAGTCGAACGGCACGCGGGTCGACGTCTGCTCGTACAACTCGACGCGGGTCGACTACACCTGGTGCTGACCCCGCACCACAGGTGACACACGACGGGCTCCGGGAGAACCCCGGGGCCCACTCGCGCTAGTTCGGACTCGGCCCGGCACTCGGACTCGAGCTGGGACTCACACCCGGACTCGGACTCGGGCTCGACTCCGGTGACACCCGCGGCGAAGGTATCCCCTGCGGCTGCTGCTGCACATCGGCGCCGACCTGCCCGCCGAGCGTCATCACGTTCAGGGTCGCGGAGTTCTCGTTGGCGATGGCCTTCTCGACCCGGGCGACCAGCGTCGAGAACGCGTCCCGCTTCGACAGCTGGTGATACGGCCCCACCTTGGCCTCGAAGTAGACCCGCTCGTGCCCGAGAAGCTGCTCGGTCGACCGGTAGTTCTTCCACTGCTCCCGGTACCGGTAGACGCTCTCCAGCGACACCGCCGCGACGACGACCACACTGAGCACCGTGGCCGTGACCCGCGCGAAGGCCAGATCCAGATTCACGAACACCGGCACGAGCGCCGCACCGACGACGGACACGGTCCGCATCCGCAGATGCATCGCCTTCATCCGGGTCGCCTTGGCGTCGTACCACTCCTGGTACTGCGAGAGCCGCGTCTCGATGTACCGCTGCGGCGTCATCTCACCACCGCGCACCCCGGCTTCGGGCGCGTCCCCCACCTCATCCATACGGGGAGTACACCGCCCCACCAACCCCCCGTCAACCGAACCAGAGCACTCACCCGAGCACACCGAAGGCCCCCCGCCATGATCGACGAGGGGCCTTCGTACTGGTGGGC
This sequence comes from Streptomyces sp. NPDC093795, assembly GCF_044764665.1. Lineage (NCBI taxonomy): Bacteria > Bacillati > Actinomycetota > Actinomycetes > Kitasatosporales > Streptomycetaceae > Streptomyces > Streptomyces sp. NPDC093795. The sequence goes on along the minus strand of NZ_JBIWIO010000002.1, from coordinate 674,012 downwards.
GCGGACGGTTTCGAACCGCCGACATCTGCTTTGTAAGCCTGGCACCCGCAGCTCTGATCCGTCACCGCAGCTCACCCCCTCTGCGCGCTACGACAGCTGTCACAAGCCGTGGATGCCGCAGCGATCCTCCGGTGACCGTGGTTGACCGCTCAATCTGGCACGTATCTGGCACGCGACGCTCAGAGTTCACCCCGCTCGCTCACGACATCGTCGGCAGGCTCCCCATAGCGCAGCACAACGTGCGCCGACGGAAACTTACACAATCGCGAGAACGCCAACCTGTCGCGCTCGCAACTACCTTCGCAGACCGGTCAGCCCAACCGTGGAGCGTCACACTCTTCTACCCGTCTGCAGTTTGGCGAATTGCATTCAAGAGATCGGTCATTTCCTGCGACTGCAGCTCCCTCCAGTCCCTAATATTCTTTCGCGGCGACATCATTTGATCACGGATACGCTCACACGTTACAACTGTCTCTTCAATAACAAATAGCAGACCTTCCCAGGCTTTCACGTCGATCGACAGCTCGCTATCCAGTGGCCAATAAGCAACGGGCCAGCGGTCGAAACTTGCGAAATTCAACGCTTCTTTCATCTGAGACAGGCGCGCAAGGACAGGAGCCATAACCGCGCTATGCCCTGACAGGCCAAAGGCTGAAGGTGGTCCAACGTACTGGGCGATTCGCCTGTCCCGCTCCTCTTGATCCAAGTCCCAGACAGATTGAAACTCGTCCTCAAGCGCAGTAATGCGCTCTTGCAGCCCCCGCACTCGAATGACCGCTATCTCACGTTCTACACTCTCGCGAAAGTCAGCGAGGCTGGTTAGCGTTAGGTTTGCATTTCTCGCAACCTGAATCGCCCCAGCCTGAAATCCACTCTCAGCAAAAACAAGCCCACGGTCCGCTCCCACATCGGCGACAATTGCAGAGAACGTGAGGATGCACTCTTTCGGTACGGCTCGATTCCACCTCTTGCATTCGATTACCCACAACCGGGTGACACCTGCCGATGCCATCCGTGCGGTTACATCGACATCGTGTTCACCCCTCGCGCCTGTGACTCTCTCCTCGACCTGGACCGTAAAGCCGAGCTGAGAAAGCGTTGCTGCAACTTCATGTTGATACTGCTGCCATTCGGGCCTATTGACGGCCAACGTCAGCCTCCTTGAGGCGCAGTCGTATTCGGATCTCGGCCAGGCAGGTCTGCCGAGCTGTGCAATCCAGCCTAATTTGCATCAGGCTTTGAGGAAATCTCGTTCTCTCCTAAGCATCCAGCCCTTCCTGGCGAACTTAGGCAGCTGTCACCTGATGGGAATCTCGTAGACGATCTCGCAGAGTGCGGCAGGGACGACGATGTCCGCCGTCTCCACGGGGCGCCCTTCGTCGCTGTAGTACGTCCGGCGGAAATGAGTGACGAGTGCGGCCTTCTGGATGTTGAGCAGTAATGCCTCCTCGGCAGTAGCCCACCGTGGCTCGGGCTGCTCCACGGCATGGCTGACGGTAACGCCGATCTGGGCCATCCGGTTCACGGCGCCGGCCGCGGCGTGAGACCCGCCCTCGGGGAGGACAACGAGGATCCCGCCGCTGAGGTCGTACGGTTCCCAGCTCGTCGACAACTGCACGGGCCGTCTGTCGGCGAGAAACTCGTACACGGTCCGGACTCACAGCTCACCCTCACCGATCCCGAGGCACGCAGCGATCTCCGCCGACGCGGCCACCTTCGCGTCGGTCCAGCTCTCCCAGCCGCCACTCCGCCCCACGGCCTTCATGTCCGCCCGGAACAGCGATCCGTCAGGCTGCTCCCGCGCCGCAGACCGAACCATCCGCACCCGCCGCCGGGGCTCGGCCACGTAGGTCCCGGACCCGGCCCGCCCCTCCAGCGCACCCTGAGGATTTACTTGAGGCTGCCCTGACGTCACTCGTCGAAGGCTGGCGCTGCCTACTCGAAAGAACCCCGTAGGCCCTTCCCCTTTTCGGTTAGGCGCCATGCATATTGGGAGCGGATCCGGCCAGGAACGGGCTCGATCATATCGGCATTCTTGAGCTTATAGAAGACTTGCTTGACTCGGTTCTCTGAGGCGATGCCAGTGAGCGATCGGGCGATCTTATTTGAAATCTCCTCATTGTTGCGGAGATACTCGAGGATCAGCTCCTCGGGGCGCGCAAGGGGTGTGTGTGCCAGAACCACCACGAACGCGTTGTCCTCGACGACGAACTGTGGAGCCTTTAGCTTCGCTGCCTTCATGGCGCTCATGACCGTGTCCAGCCCTTCTCCGATATCTTTATTCGGAGGGTCGGGGTACTTGTTGAGCAGTCGAACGATGCTGGGGTTTCGGGCGAATCTGTCGGTCAGGATATTTTCGGTGGTCATATGACCGGGGAGTCGCCCAGGGCTCCTAACCTCTACCCTGTTGTCGAAGATCGAGATGAGGATATCGTCGGACACGTTGTAGTCCCTGTGGATTACAGCGTTTACGATGATCTCCTTGAGTGCCTCTGGTGGATACTTGACGGGAGCCATCTGGCCGTCCGTGCCCAAGATCGGGACCGCCTCGATGATCTCGGCTACGGCATCCAAGGTCTTCTCGATGAGTACGCGCGCAGGGCCGTCGATGGAAAGGGGAGTGCCCTTCAAATACTTTCTGTCCGGGACACTCTCTTTGCTCTCATATCGGGCAATCTTGACAGAGCAGCGCTTGGGGACAACCGCTGCAGGCTCTTCTGCGTAAAGGATCGCCGCAGCGACTGTGGCTTTTCCGTTCTTTTTTGAAACCAGCCTTTGTCGCGTCAGGTACTTCTCGGGTGTCGTTGCGGGACTATACGTAGAGAGGAATTCCTCCAGCTCTCTTTCGTCCTTGAGTTCCTCGATTTCATAGTCGTCCAGAAGCTGGTCCTCGTACGATCTCGCCCCCTTCGAAAGGGCGAGGTCCGCGATCCTATGCCCCGTCAGTTTGAGCGTCTGCGCACCCCTCCGTTGATACACGTCTCCTTTGGATGTCTTGTGCACGTCAGAGCTCTTCTGGACGGTTACGAGGCAGCAGACTCCGCGTTCAGGCTCTTCGGAGATCCACAGATATTCCATGTCGTACGGAATAGGAGGGCTGACTTCATTCACCAGGTTCTGGTGAATGAAGTTCGCGGCTTCGATGTTTTCCAGGCCTCGCCACCTGTCGATTCCGGTTGCGCGCTTTTCGTCTTCGATCCCTACGATAAACTCGCCGCCCTCCGAGTTGGCCAGAGAGGAGGAGATCTCCTGGATTTTCTTTCCGTCACTCAAAGCGCTTTTGAAATCCCAGAAATGGGATTCCTGTTTGGCGATGATTTCCTTTGCTTCCGCCAGGGAAATCTGACGCTCTTCCACCCGCGCTCCAGGGGTCGGTCCGAACAAAGCTGAGCCGCCAATTCTAGCCGGTTGAGGGTCCTTGGCATCGGGAATTATGAAAAGAGCGGTGGCTCAGGTGCTGGGCCAAGAGGTATCCAGCCGCCCTATGCGGCAAACGGACACCTCGCTCCCAAGTCTGCCGTCGGCCCACACGCCGTGTCTGCTCGGCTCTGCCTGGGTCGACGGCAGACGGGATGGAGCCCCCACCGCCACATCCCACCGGCCGGCACCCGCGAACGGGCCCCCTCCATCCCGGAGCCTGAGCGCCCCCACCCGAGGCATCGTCCTGACCCGCACTCGCGTACCGCCTCCGCCGCATCGTGGGTTCGTCACCCATCAACCCAAGCTGCCAGGCCTGCGGACGGCGCCCGGGCTGGAGCGGGGCGCAGACAGGAGCGCAGGCCCGGGCGACGGGCCGCGCCGTGCACGGCGGGTGCCTTGATGAAGTAAACAAGGTCTTACCGCACTAGTACTGCCATACCGCGTGGGCCTTGGCGTTCAAGACGATGCATTGGAACAGGTCGTCCAAGGAGCACCTGATCTGCGCATCCGGGAGCCGTCGTGACCACGCCATCGCCGCTCACGTCGACGAGCAGATCAGGAAGCTCCGGCCGGGCGAGCCCGGCGACGCCGCCGCCGTCCTCTTGCGTAACTGGCCCGACGCCCCTCCGCCGCTTCCCCGGCTGGGGAACGAACAAGGCCCAGGTTCCCGGTTCAGTACCGGTGACCTGGGCCTTTGTCTTGCTACCTGCTGGTGGGCGCGGACGGTTTCGAACCGCCGACATCTGCTTTGTAAGAGCAGCGCTCTACCCCTGAGCTACGCACCCGTGGAAGAGGCAACAGCCTACATGGCGCACCGGTGGGTCCTGCAAACGGATACCCGGTCGGCGGCGGGGGCGGAGAGTGGCTCGGTCGTGACGGGGCGTGACGGGGGGCGTGGCTTTGGGGGACTCTCCGCTTTTGCCCGCGGCGACTACGGCGACGTCGCCTTCCGCTCGGCGAACTGACCGGCCCGTGTGCGCGTCCCTACCGGGTGGGAGAATGAACCAGACCGGGCACGGCGGACACAGCACGGGAGAGGTACGTGGCGGCGAGCGACGCGAGGGGGGCAAGCGGCGTTCGGCGTCGTGACGCGCCGAGCCGGGGAGAGACACGTACGGGGTCCCGGCCCCGCGGGGCCGGGACGATGGTCCGGCCGGCCGGAGGCTCGGTCTCCGGGCTGCGGCTCGCTCTCGCGCTGCCCCTGCTGCTCGGTGCCCTGCTGCCGCACGCCTTCGCCGGTGGGGGGACCCGTCGCTGGTTCGGTGGGCGGGGGGAGGGGCAGCGGGCCGAGGCCCAGGCCGCCAAGGACGCCGCCGCCTCGGCCTTCTACGAGCTCGACACCGCCCAGCGCGGACTGCGGATCTCCGTCGAGACCATCACCGCCGTCGACAGCTCCCCCGAGGCGCGCCGCGCCGTCGAGGGCTTCGAAGCCCTCGGGCGCCGTATCGACGAGGTCAGCCTCACCTACATCGGCGCCGTCGACGCCCACGACCTCGACCGCGACGAGCTCGACGCGGCGACCGCCGGCCGGGCCCGCGCCGAACTGACCCGCGCCAAGGACGAACTGGACCGGGTGAAGGGCGAGCTCGACCGGTACGAGCAGGGCCTCGGGCCGCTCCTCGACCGTGCCGAGACACAGCTCGCCCGCCTCGCCCCCGCCGTCGAGCGCGCCCGGCAGGCGCTGCGCGGCGCGAGCGGCGCCCTCGACGCCGTACGGGAGAGCGGGCTGCGCGCCGACGACCTCGCGCTGCGGCTCGCCCAGCTCGGGCCCGAGCTGACCCGGCTCAACGAGGGCGCGGGCCGGCACGGCGTCCCCGAGACCCTCCAGCGCGCCGACCGGGTCCTGCGTGACGCCGAAGCCGTACGGGCCGAGGCGGAGCGCCTGCCCGAGCGGGCCGCCGAGATCGACCGGCGCCTCGTGTCCCTCCGTACCCGCACCGAAGCGCTCACCACCCGCACCGGGGGCGTCGAGCCGGTCCTCTCGGAGCTGCGGCGGCGTTTCACCGCGTCCTGCTGGCAGGACCTCCAGCACGTGCCGGAGCAGGCCGCCGACACGCTCCGGCAGGCCGAGGAGCGGCTCGCCGAGGCGGGGAAGGCGCGGGCCGAGCAGCGCTGGCCCGACGCCACGTCGATGCTCTCGACCGTCCGCGCGCTCCTCGACGCCACCGACGAGGCCGTCTCCGCCGCCGGAGACCGGCTGCGCCGTCTGAACGCCGTCGCGAAGGACCCGAAGGCGGAGATCGACCGCACCCGGTTCGCCGTACGGGACGCCCAGCGGCTCGCGATGGACGGGCGCAGCACCCCCGAGCCCCGTCACGCCCGGCCCCTCGATGAGGCCGTCGCCCGGCTCGACCGCGCGGTCGACACCCTGGAGGGCCGCCACCCGGACTACTGGCACTTCCTCACCGAACTGGAGGGCGTACGGGCCACGGCCGCGCACGTCGTCGGGCAGATCCGGGAGGAGCGGGGCGCCGGTCACTGAGCCGGGGCGGGGCGGCTGCCCTTGGCCCGTGAGCGGCCCCCCTGCCCACCGCCGGGCGCAGGCCCTAGCCTGGTCCCATGCCTCGTTACGAATTCCGCTGCCGCACCTGCGGCGACACCTTCGAGCTCAGCCGTCCCATGGCCGAGTCCTCCGATCCCGCCTCCTGCCCCGCCGGGCACGACGACACCGTGAAGCTGCTCTCGGCCGTGGCCGTCGGCGGTTCCGCCGGCTCCGCCCCCGCGCCGAGCGGCGGCGGCGGGGGCGGCTGCTGCGGTGGGGGCTGCTGCGGCTGACCCACCGGAGACGACGGTTACACGGCGGCGGCCGCCCGGAAGCGGCGCAGGATCTCCTCCCCCGCCGCGACCCCGCGTTCCACGAGGACGTCGAGGTGGGGGGCCGTCCAGTCGCTGTCGGCCAGTTCGCCGTGGCCAGGGCGCCAGGCCCTGTCCGCGGCGAGCAGCAGGTCGGCGTCGAGGAGGGAGTCGCCGGCGGCCAGGGTGAGCGTGGCGCCGGTGCGGCGGGCGACCTCGCGGACGGCCGCGCCCTTGGTGAGCGGCTTCGGTACGGCGTACACCTTGCGGCCCTGGAGCGAGACCGTCCAGCCGCGCTCCCCCGCCCAGGCGCCGAAGCGCCCCAGCCAGTCCGCGGGGAGCCGTTCCCGCTCGACGACGAGGTAGGCGAACAGGTCCTCGGCGACGCGGTGCTTGCGTACCCAGGACAGGTCCGTGGTGGCCGTCAGGTAGGCGCGGATCTCGGACAGCGGCGCGCACTCGTCGGCGAGCCGGCGCAGGACGGATTCGTGCCAGTCCTGGTCGGTGACGCCGTCGACGAGGATGTGCCCGCCGTTGGCGCAGATCGCGTACTTCGGTGCGGCGCCGGGGAGTTGGATGCGCTGGTACTGCTTCCGCGTCCGCGTCGTCGTCGGGACGAAGACGGCTTCGTCGGACAGCCGGGCGAGGAGGTCGGCCGCGTCCTCGGTCATGTAGGAGAGCGGTCTCGCCTCGTGGACCTCGACGCAGAGCAGCCGGGGTGCCTCGGCGTCGGGCATGCCGAGGGCGAGCGCCGCGGACGAGTAGATGAGGGTGCGGTCGAGGTCGCTCGCGACCAGGGTCGTACTCACTGGGACACCACCGCCTTGCCGTCGGCGCCTGTCGCACCCTTGGTGTAGTGAGGGTGTATCAGACCCACGCAGCTGTACGGAAGTTCGTCGACCTCCTCGACCGGGACCCCGCGCTGCTCCGCGAGCAGGCGGACGTGCGCGAGGTCGGCGTCGGCGCCCCGCTTGGCGAGGATCTTCCAGGGGACGCGGCGGAGCAGGACACGGGTGGTCTCGCCGACGCCCGGCTTGACCAGGTTGACGTCGTGGATGCCGTACTCCTCGCTGATCCGCTCCACGGCGGCCCAGCCCTCCCAGGTGGGCGTGCGGTCGGTGGCCAGGAGTTCCTTGACGTCGGTGTCGACGGTGTCGGCGACCTCGTCGAAGTGGGCGGCGACGGCGTCGAGGAAGTCGTTCGAGACGTCGGCGCCGGCCAGTTCGCGGTAGAACTTGCCGCCGTGGAAGTCGTCGGGGCCGACGAGGTCGGCGCGGAGGACCGTGCGCGATATCAGGCCGGAGACCGTGGAGTTGAGGCACGCGGAGGGGATGAGGAAGTCCTCGCGGGTGCCGTAGGTACGGACACAGGAGCCGGGATCGGCGAGGACCGCGATCTCCGGGTCGAAGCCCGCCACTCCCTCCTTCTGCTCGAACACCCTGATCGCCTCGGCGAGTTCGCGGGTGATAGCGCCCTTGCCGGTCCAGCCGTCGACGAACACGACGTCGGCCGGGTCGTGGTGGGCGGCGAGCCAGCGCAGCGCGTTGGCGTCGATGCCGCGGCCGCGCACGATGGACACGGCGTAGTGGGGCAGGTCGAGGCCGTGGCGGGCGGCCGCCCAGCGGCGCATGAGGACACCGACGGGGGTGCCGGCCCGCGCGAGCGAGACGAGGACGGGGCTGCGGCCGGGCCGCTCGGCGAGGACGGTCTCGGTGACGGTGCCGACGGCGTGGGCGATCCGGGCGGCGGAGCTCTCCAGGGCGCTGTGGAAGAGCTCCTGGTAGCGGGCGCTGGGCTGGTACTCGACGGGGAGCGACTCGGCGTAGTGCGCGCCGCCGCTCTGGATGGCTTCCTCGCGTTCCTCGGTGGGCGCCTCCAGCTCGACGTCCGAGAGGTCCTGGAGCAGCCAGCCGACCTCCTCGGGCGCGTACGAGGAGAAGGCGGGGCCGCGGAGGGGCTCGGGCAGCATGGAGCTCCTTTCGGGAGCTTCGGGGTCGGAGAGGTCGGAGAGCTGGGGGGTGTACGGCGCGTACGAGGGGACGACGGCCAGCACCACGCGCGGGATGTGCGCGGCGAGCTGGGCGAGGAGGCCGTCAGGGGCGTGCAGGGCTGGGGTGTCGGCGGTGGAGTCGACGACGACGACGACGGCGTCGAAGCCGGCGCCGACCACGTTGTAGGCGTAGCGCTCGCCGGGTCCGTCGGCGGGGGCGTCGTGGGCGGGGAAGACGAGCCGGGTGCGTATCGCGTAGCCGGGGTCGTCGACGGCGAGGACGGGCGAGCGGGTGGTGGTGGAGTACCGGACGTCGTGTCCGGCGTCCTCCAGGGCGGTGCCGAGCCGGAGCGGCGCGTACATCAGCTCCTCGAACCCGAGCACGAGCACGCGGGGCCCTGCGGGCGGCTGGGCGGGGGTGGGGAGTGCCTCGGTGGACGCTTCCGGGAGGGCTGGGGGCGCGCCCGGCGTGGCGGGTGCCGCCGGGGCGGCGGGGGGCGCCGGGTCGACGGCGAGGGGCGCCGGGGTGGCGGCCTGGTTGGCGGCGGGTGCCGCCGGGGCCGCGGCGGGCGCCGGATTGGCAGCGGGCGCCGGATTACCGGCGGGTGCCGCCGGGGTGCGCAGTGCCTCCGCGATCCTGTCCGCCATGGTCGGCAGGGCCGTCTCCAGGGCGGCTCGGTGTTCCGGTGTGAAGCCGTGGCGTCCGCCGTCGGGTATGCCGTCGGGCCAGCCGAGCGTGATCCGTACGGGGGCCGGGCGGGCGGAGGAGGCAGGCGGGGCGGGTGTCGGCTCGTACGGGCTCTCGTGTTCCGTCACCAGGGCCTGGCCCTTTTCCAGTACGCCCTCCGGGAGGCGAACCGTTCCCGCGGCGCCGGAGATCAGGTCGACGCGGGCGCCTATCTCCGCCGCGAAGGCGTCCAGGCGGCCCAGGTCGGAGGCGGAGCGCATGTCGACGAGGGCGACGACGACGTACCGGTCGCGCGGGTAGCGCTCGTGGAGGGCGCGGACCGTGTTGAGGACCGTGTTGCCGGTGGAGAACTCGTCGTCGACGAGGACCAGCGGCCCGTCGCCCGCGAGCAGCTTCGGGTCCTCGGGCAGCAGCAGGTGCGAGGTGGCGTGCGAGTGCGACTCCTCGAAGCCGCCCGCGCGGGCGACGCCGGCCACCGGTCGCCGGGTGGAGTGGAGGTACGGGGCGAGGCCGAGGCCGTCGGCGACGGCGTGGCCGAGGGCGGTGGCCGTCTCCGCGTACCCGAGGACGACGGACCGCGCGGCCTCCTCGTCGCCGAGGAGCGCGCGGACGCGCCGGCCGAGGTCGAGGCCGGAGCCGTACACCACGGACGGCCGCTGGGGCACGTGCTTGCCGAGCACGCTGGAGACCAGCAGATGCGCCCGCTTGGGGTTGCGACGCAGTGCGAGGCCCAACAGGGCCGGTAGCTCCTCGTCGCCGATCAGTTCGACGCCCAGTCGCTCCGCGACCCACGTTCCGGTCCACACCACGTCGTCGACGTCCCTTCGTCAGCCGGCAAGTCCGGCGGTGAGCAGATCCACGAAGCCGACGTCCTCCTTGGCGACGCCGAACAGTTCGGCGCGCAGCAGGGTCCGTTCGGCCCACGCGCGATGCGGCTTCACTTCGTTCATCTTGTTCGTGTAGGCGGAGCGGAGCACTCCGCCGCCGCCCAGTTCGGGCCGCAGGATGTCCTGGGCGTCGCTCCACTCCTCGTGGCTGACCACGGAGAGCGCGTGCACCGGCACCACATGGCTGGGGTGGATGCAGGTCTTGCCGAGCAGTCCGTTGGCGCGGTCGAGTTCGATCTCGCGCAGCAGGCCGTCGAGGTCGTGCTCGATGAGGGCCGTGCGCAGGTCCTCGGCGCTGCCCTCCAGGAAGGGGCTGCGGCGCAGCTGGGGCTTGAACATGCGCTCACCGGGCCGGAAGTACTCCCAGACGGGGCCGGTGACGGTGAAGCCGGTGCCGTCGGAGCGGCCGAAGACGTTGACGACGTCGGAGATGACATGGGCGACGATCTTGACGTCGTAGGCGGTCATGTCGGGCGAGCGGCGCAGCCCGTAGGCGGAGCAGAAGTCGGTGACGCCGAGGCGGAGGGCGAGGACGCGGTCGCGGTACTTGTCGGTGATCGCGGCGATGCCGGCGAGGGTCTCGGCCCGGGTCTCCAGGTGGAGGAGCTCGGGGGACTCCAGGACGGGCATGGCGAAGAGGCGCCGGCCGCTGGTCCGCTCGGCCTGGGTGAGCGCTTCGAGGAAGTCGCGGCCGCGGGCCTCGGTGAACTTGGGCAGCACGAATCCGGACAGCAGGCGGACCGTTTCGCCCAGTCGGGTGACGAGGTCGGTGATCTGGTGCGGTTCGCGGACCCGGATGAAGAGCAGGGGCACGTCCGTGGCGGTGTCGGCGTCCGTCACGGGGGTGCGGGCGAGGTCGGCGAACTGGCGGACGAGGTTGTCCTCGCCTGCTTCGACGTCGGCGTCGCTGATGGAGTCCTCCAGGCAGAGCACCATGGAGACCACTCCACGGGCTGCCTGCTTGCGCACGTCGTCGGCGAGCCGCGGCCGGGTGGCGGGGCTGTAGAGCGTGGCGCCCAGGGCCACGGCGAGCGTGCGGGCGGGCGAGTCGGCCGTGAAGGCGGACGGCTCGCGGTGGAACAGCGCAGCCCGTGTCATGGACGGGATGTGCCCGAAATGACGCATATAAGTCCCCCGTCTGCCTTTCTGGACCTGATGACATGTGGCCGGTAATAGTACGTAGGTGCGGGTGTCCACAGTTCCCTTTGCGCATGAAATCCAGGTAACTCGTCAGCATCCGTCCCCCCGTCCCGGTATCGGTACCGCCCCCGCGTTGTCCGCGGGTCGGCCGGGAGGGCAGGATTACGGTCATGACGCACGCGATGCTGAAGGGCTCCAACGTCCCTCTCGACACCGTGGCCGTACGGGCCGTGCTCCGCTGGACCCCGGGCCCCGAGGTCCCCGACGTGGATGCCTCGGCCCTGCTGCTCGGGCCCGGCGGCCGCGTGCGGTCCGACGAGGACTTCGTCTTCTACAACCAGCCGCGCCACCCCTCGGGGCTGGTGCGGCGGCTGCCGAAGAAGCGGGACTCCAAGGGCCTGACGGACACCGTGGAGGCCGATCTGGGCGCGCTCGACGCCTCGGTCGACCGGGTCGTGATCGCGGCCTCCTCCGACGGCGGCACCTTCCGGTCCGTCTCCGACCTGCGGATCCTGGTGTACGACGCGACACCCGGCCCCGACCGCGAGCCGCTCGCCCTGTTCTCCGTGACGGCGGAGACGGGCGAGGAGACGGCGATCATCTGCGGCGAGCTGTACCGGCGCGGGGACGGCTGGAAGTTCCGCGCGGTGGGGCAGGGCTATCCGACCGGCCTCGTCGGTCTCGCCACCGACTTCGGCATCTCGGTCGACGAGGACGCGGAGGACGGCCAGGACGGGCAGGGCCACCCCGGGGGGCAGGAGGGCCTGGAAGGGCCCGAGGGCCGCCAGGGACGGCAGGACGGCCCGGAGGGGCCCCACGAGGCGCAGGAGGGCGCCACGGCCGCCGTCGGCTCCCCCGGCTCCCCCGACCTCGACCTGACGCTCGTCCACGCCCCCGTACCCCCGCAGCCGACGATGCCGCCGCCCGTGCCCGACCGGGCGCCCGCCTACGGCTACCCGCAGCCGCCGGTGAACGCCCCGGGCCCCGCCTACGGCTACCCGCAGCCGGTGACCGCCCCCGAGCAGAACCCGTCGCCGGAGTTCCGGATGCCGCCGATGGGCCCCCAGTTCGTCCGGTCGTAAGCACGCGGCCAAGGGTCAGGCCTTCGTCTTGTAGCCGCGGCCCCACTGGAGACCCCAGCCGTACAGCCGGTCCAGTTCGGCCTGGAAGCCGTAGACGAAGCGCACCTCGCGGCGGACCGTGAGTTCGCCCTTGCTGTTGTCCACGGAGAAGACCGCGCAGGAGCGGGCCTGCGGGGCGCGCTCGTCGAGCTCGATCTCGATCCGGGGGCCGTTGCTCGGATAGAGCGTGATCTTGGCGTGCGTACGGTCGAAGGCCGGCGTCTGGTCGTAGATGTACACGAAGAACAGCAGGCGCTTGATCTCGGCCTTCTGGTCCAGGTTGACGAAGATCGTCTCCCCTGAGGACCCGCCGAAGCGGTCGTCGCCGCTGAGCTTCACGTACGGGGCGGTGTTCAGGTCGCCGAAGAAGCCGCCGAGCGGCTGCACCACGCCCTTGCTGCCGTCGGTGAGCTCGTAGAGGCAGCCCAGGTCCAGGTCGACGTTGACCATGCCCTGGGTGTGGGCCTGGACGACCTCGGGCTTGAAGAGCTTGGAGGGGTTGCGCAGGAGCCGTCCGCTCTGGCGCGAGCGGCCCTCGATGTCGGAGGTCCGCATCCGCCAGGAGAGGTTCACCCGCAGGTTGCCGGTGGCGGCGCCCTGCTTGGTGAGCGAGACGGACGGGCGCCGTTTCGTCAGGTCGATCGAATGGGACGCGGAGCCGCCCGAGTCGAACTGCGCCGTCCTCCCCGTAAACAGGTTGTCCCAGAAGGCCATGCCGCCTTCACCCCCCACTGGTCGTCGTCACCGCGCACATGCCTGCGGGGCGGCCGGGTGCACCGGCCGCCCCGCAGTGAAGCGTTCCTCATCGTCGGGGGTGTCACACCCCGGACGACACCTCGGTCTTGTCCCCCGAGGGACCGGACCCGCCCTCGGCCGCCGCGAGCGCCTTGTTGCGGCGGACGGAGGACCAGAAGGAGAGCGCGATCAGGATCACGCCGATGGAACCGGTGATGAGCTCGCTGATCTCGTGCTGGATGGTGATGAGCAGGATGACGGCGAGCGCGCCGATCGCGTAGTGCGCGCCGTGCTCCAGGTAGACGTAGTCGTCCAGGGTGCCCTCACGGACCAGGTAGACCGTGAGCGAACGGACGTACATGGCGCCGATGCCGAGGCCGAGCGCCATCCAGAAGATGTGGTTGGTGATGGCGAAGGCACCGATGACACCGTCGAAGGAGAACGAGGCGTCGAGCACTTCCAGGTACAGGAAGAGGAAGAACGCGGCCTTGCCGGCGAGGCCGACCGCGGAGACCGGCTTGCCCTGGGCCTTGGCCTTCTCCTCCTCCTCGTGCTCGCGCTCCTCCTCTTCCTCCAGCTTGTTCTCGAAGAAGCCGGAGAGACCGCCGACGATCAGGTACGTGATCAGGCCGGCGACGCCGGAGAGCAGCACGGTCGCGGACTTGTCCGCGACGCCGGTGCTGGTGTGCGCGTGGGTCGCGAAGGTCATCGCCGTGACGAGCAGGGCGATGAGCGCGACGCAGACCGACAGCATGTCGACCTTGCCGAGCTTGGCCAGCGGGCGCTCCAGCCAGCCGAGCCACTTGATGTCACGGTCCTCGAAAATGAAGTCGAGGAAGATCATCAGGAGGAACATTCCACCGAAGGCGGCGATCGCCGGGTGGGCGTCCGTGACCAGGGCCTCGTACCGCTCGGGATTGTCCATCGCCAGTTCGATGGCCTCGATCGGGCCGACCTTGGCGCTGATGGCGACGATCGCGACGGGGAAGACCAGCCGCATACCGAATACCGCGATCAGGATGCCGATGGTGAGGAAGATCTTCTGCCAGAAGGCGTTCATCTTCTTCAGGATTCCGGCGTTGACAACCGCGTTGTCGAAGGACAGCGAGATCTCGAGGATCGACAGGATCAGTACGATCCCGAACGCCTCCCACCCCCACTGCCAAGCGGCGAAGGCCAGGCCGAGCGCCGTGATGGCGAACGACCAGCCGAAGGTTTTCAGAACCACTCTCTACCCCATCGTGAAACTGCTTGGCTTTACGAAACGTTGACCCCGAAGTCTAGAGCGATGCCCCGAAGCCCGGACGCGTACCCCTGACCGACCGCACGGAACTTCCATTCGCCGTTGTACCGGTAGAGCTCGCCGAAGATCATCGCGGTCTCCGTGGAAGCGTCCTCGGAGAGGTCGTACCGGGCGAGTTCCTGCCCGTCCAGCTGGTTCACCACCCGGATGAACGCGTTGCTCACCTGGCCGAAGCTCTGGCCGCGGTTGTCGGCGTCATGGATCGACACCGGGAAGACGATCTTGTCGCAGTGGGCCGGCACCATCGAGAGGTCCACGATGAGGGACTCGTCGTCCCCGTCACCCTCGCCGGTGAGGTTGTCCCCGGTGTGCTCGACGGAGCCCTCGGGGCTGCGGAGCTGGTTGTAGAAGACGAAGTACTCGTCCCCGAGGACCCGCCCGGCCTGGCACAGCAGGGCGCTGGCGTCGAGGTCGAAGGGGGCTCCGGTGGTGGAGCGCGCGTCCCAGCCGAGCCCCACGAGGACCTTGGTCAGGTTGGGTGCGGCCTTGGAGAGGGAGACATTGCCTCCCTTGGCGAGCGTGACGCCCATGATTCGGTTCCTCCCCGGTGGTGATGAGGCACGTCCGGCGCCGCACGAGAGGTGCGGCGCCGGACGGTTCGAACGGTTCGGCTCAGACGTTGACGCCGAAGTCCTGCGCGATACCGCGCAGGCCCGAGGCGTAGCCCTGGCCGACAGCGCGGAACTTCCACTCGGCACCGTGGCGGTACAGCTCGCCGAAGACCATGGCGGTCTCGGTCGAGGCGTCCTCGGAGAGGTCGTACCGGGCGATCTCGGCGCCGCCGGTCTGGTTCACGACGCGGATGAACGCGTTGCGCACCTGGCCGAAGGACTGCTGGCGGTTCTCGGCGTCGTAGATCGAGACCGGGAAGACGATCTTGGCGACTTCGGCCGGCACGGTGGCCAGGCTGACCTTGACCTGCTCGTCGTCACCCTCGCCCTCACCGGTCGTGTTGTCGCCGGTGTGCTCGACGGAGCCGTCGCCACTCTTCAGGTTGTTGAAGAAGACGAAGTCCTGCTCGTTACGGACCTTGCCCTCCTCGGTCACCAGGATGGCGCTGGCGTCGAGGTCGAAGTCCGTACCGGTGGTGGTCCGGACGTCCCAGCCCAGACCGACGGTCACGGCGGTGAGGCCAGGGGCCTCCTTGGTCAGCGAGACGTTGCCGCCCTTGCTGAGGCTGACTCCCACGAGTCCCTCCATAGGTTTTCAGGGGCAGCGCCCCCGGTCGTGCGTTGGCATTCGGATCAACGACTGGATCCTAGTGACGGGTTCCCGGTCGAAACAGTCGATTCGCCCCGCGAATCGGAGATGTCGCCGTCGAATGCGGAGATGTGGGGCGGCGGAGGGCGGGGATGTCGGCCGGCGGGCGCTCAGATGGCGTCGAGCGCCTTGACGTACTCGCCGAGGTCGCGGGCGTCCGGCAGGGCGTTGACGACGGTCCAGCGGACGACGCCCTCCTTGTCGATGATGAAGGTGCCGCGCACCGCGCAGCCCTTCTCCTCGTCGAAGACGCCGTACGCGCGGGAGGCCTCGCCGTGCTTCCAGAAGTCGGAGAGCAGCGGGTACTCCAGGGACTCCTGCTCGGCGAAGACGCGCAGGGTGTGGATGGAGTCGTTGGAGACGGCGAGGAGCTGGGTGTCGTCGTTGACGAAGGTCGGGAGGTTGTCGCGCAGCTCGCCGAGCTCACCGGCGCAGACGC
The DNA here is from genome assembly GCF_044764665.1 of Streptomyces sp. NPDC093795. Taxonomy (NCBI): domain Bacteria; kingdom Bacillati; phylum Actinomycetota; class Actinomycetes; order Kitasatosporales; family Streptomycetaceae; genus Streptomyces; species Streptomyces sp. NPDC093795. The sequence goes on along the minus strand of NZ_JBIWIO010000002.1, from coordinate 658,236 downwards.
CGGTGAAGGCGAAGGGGTAGAACAGCAGCACCACGTTCTTCTCGCCGCGGAAGTCGGACAGCTTCACGGTGCGTCCGTGGTTGTCCTTGAGCTCGAAATCCGGAGCCCTGGTGCCGACCTCGATCGCCATCGCGTACGCATCCCTTCGCCGGGCCCTGCCCTTGGGCCGTATCGGTGAACCCCACCTTACGGCCCCTGCACGAAAGCCCCCGCCGGCGTACCGGGCGGGGGCTTGTCGTAGGGATGATCAGCGCTTGGGGGCCGTCAGGCGGGTGCCCGCCCAGTCCTTGGCGACGCTGATGCTCTTGGTCTGGGAGAGACCCGCTGTCTGCGCGGCATCGTTGATGTCGCTCGGCTCGATGTAGCCGTCGCGGCCGGTCTTCGGCGTCAGCAGCCAGATGGTGCCGCCGTCCTCCAGAAGACCGATGGCGTCCACCAGGGCGTCGGTGAGATCGCCGTCCTCGTCGCGGAACCACAGCACGACGGCGTCGGCGACGTCGTCGTACTCCTCGTCCACGAGCTCGGCCCCGATGATGGACTCGATGCCTTCACGGAGATCCTGGTCGACGTCTTCGTCGTAGCCGATCTCCTGGACCACCTGTCCGGGCTCGAACCCCAGCCTGCCGGCCGGGTTGGTCCGCTCCTCCGCGTGGTCCGCGGTCGCGCTCACGGCTTGCCTCCTGCTCATTCGGTAAATGCTTGTGGCCGCGCGTGGGCGCGCGGTGCTGGCCGTAGTCCACACGTGCCGGGGTGGATCGCGCAAGTGCCCGGCCGTGGAGACCGCCGAAACGGTGACGTTTGGGGCCGTCTCGCCGCAACTTCCGGCATCGTAGGTCCCCGCTCCGTGATCAGGCACACATGGTTCATCCCGGTTTACGAACTTCTGCGGTTTCAGTCTGCCGAACGCCCGGACGAAACGCATGCGCGAGTTGGGCGTAAGGTTGCGATTTGAGCGCACCCAGACCCATGGACAGCCCTCCGAGACACCCCCTGGGGGTTACCTCTCGGTAAATGTGACGTCTGGCGTCGGCGGGGTACACGATGGACATCCCGACCACTCCGTGGCCCCGTGGGCACCACCGACAGCGAAGGAAGAGCGTGGCTCCCGGATCCGATCGCAACCCGATCATCATTGGCGGCCTTCCCAGCCAGGTCCCGGATTTCGACCCGGAAGAGACCCAGGAATGGCTCGACTCCCTCGACGCGGCCGTCGACGAGCGGGGCCGTGAGCGGGCCCGCTACCTCATGCTCCGCCTCATCGAACGGGCCCGCGAGAAGCGCGTGGCCGTGCCCGAGATGCGCAGCTCGGACTACGTCAACACGATCGCCACCAAGGACGAGCCCTTCTTCCCCGGCAACGAGGAGATCGAGCGCAAGGTCCTCAACGCCACCCGGTGGAACGCGGCCGTGATGGTGTCGCGCGCCCAGCGTCCCGGCATCGGCGTCGGCGGTCACATCGCGACCTTCGCGTCCTCGGCCTCGCTGTACGACGTCGGCTTCAACCACTTCTTCCGCGGCAAGGACGAGGGCGACGGCGGCGACCAGATCTTCTTCCAGGGGCACGCCTCCCCCGGTATCTACGCCCGCGCGTACCTCCTGGACCGGCTGAACGACACCCAGCTCGACGGGTTCCGCCAGGAGAAGTCGAAGTCCCCGAACGGCCTGTCGTCGTACCCGCACCCGCGGCTGATGCCGGACTTCTGGGAGTTCCCGACCGTGTCGATGGGCCTCGGCCCGCTCGGCGCGATCTACCAGGCCCGGATGAACCGCTACATGGAGGCGCGCGGGATCGCCGACACCTCCAAGTCGCACGTCTGGGCGTTCCTCGGTGACGGCGAGATGGACGAGGTCGAGTCGGTCGGCCAGCTCTCCATCGCCGCCCGTGAGGGCCTGGACAACCTGACGTTCGTCGTCAACTGCAACCTCCAGCGGCTCGACGGCCCGGTGCGCGGCAACGGCAAGATCATCCAGGAGCTGGAGTCGATCTTCCGGGGCAACGGCTGGAACGTCATCAAGCTGATCTGGGACCGCTCCTGGGACCCGCTGCTCGCGCAGGACCGCGACGGCATCCTGGTCAACAAGTTCAACACCACTCCGGACGGTCAGTTCCAGACGTACGCCACGGAGACCGGCGGCTACATCCGGGACCACTTCTTCGGCGACGACCACCGGCTGCGGGCGATGGTCGAGGGCATGTCGGACCAGCAGATCCTGCACCTGGGCCGCGGCGGTCACGACCACAAGAAGATCTACGCGGCCTACGCGGCGGCGAAGGCCCACACGGGCCAGCCGACGGTGATCCTCGCGCAGACCGTCAAGGGCTGGACGCTCGGCCCGAACTTCGAGGGCCGCAACGCGACCCATCAGATGAAGAAGCTGACGGTCGACGACCTCAAGCGCTTCCGCGACCGGCTGCACATCCCGGTGACCGACCGGCAGTTGGAGGACGGCCTGCCGCCGTACTACCACCCGGGGCGGGACTCCGAGGAGATCCAGTACATGCACGACCGCCGCAGCGCGCTCGGCGGGTACGTCCCGACCCGCGTCGTGCGGGCGAAGCCGCTGGCCCTCCCCGAGGACAAGACCTACGCGGCCGCAAGAAAGGGCTCCGGGCAGCAGTCGATCGCCACCACGATGGCCTTCGTCCGCATCCTGAAGGACCTCATGCGGGACAAGGAGATCGGCAAGCGCTTCGTGCTGATCGCCCCCGACGAGTACCGCACCTTCGGTATGGACGCCTTCTTCCCGAGCGCCAAGATCTACAACCCGCTCGGCCAGCAGTACGAGGCGGTGGACCGCGAACTCCTCCTCGCCTACAAGGAGTCGCCGACCGGCCAGATGCTGCACGACGGCATCTCCGAGGCAGGCTGCACCGCCTCGCTGATCGCCGCCGGTTCCGCGTACGCCACCCATGGCGAACCCCTCATCCCGGTCTACGTCTTCTACTCGATGTTCGGTTTCCAGCGGACCGGCGACCAGTTCTGGCAGATGGCCGACCAGCTGGCGCGCGGTTTCGTGCTCGGCGCCACCGCCGGCCGGACCACGCTGACCGGCGAGGGCCTCCAGCACGCCGACGGCCACTCGCACCTGCTCGCCTCGACCAACCCGGCCTGTATCGCCTACGACCCGGCGTTCGGCTTCGAGATCGCGCACATCGTCAAGGACGGTCTGCGCCGCATGTACGGCCCCGATGCCGAGGACGTCTTCTACTACCTGACCGTCTACAACGAGCCGATCCAGCACCCGGCCGAGCCCGAGGACGTGGACGTGGAGGGCATCCTCCAGGGCATCCACCGCTTCCGGCCGGCCGACGCGGGCACGATCCCGGCGCAGATCATGGCCTCCGGTGTCGCCGTGCCGTGGGCGGTCGAGGCTCAGCGGATCCTCGCCGAGGAGTGGAACGTACGGGCCGACGTCTGGTCCGCGACCTCCTGGACCGAGCTGCGCCGCGAGGCCGTGGCCGTCGAGGAGCACAACCTGCTCCACCCGGACGAGGAGCAGCGCGTCCCGTACGTGACACGCAAGCTCCAGGGCTCCGAGGGCCCGTTCGTGGCGGTCTCGGACTGGATGAAGGCGGTGCCGGACCAGATCTCCCGCTGGGTGCCGGGCACGTACGGCTCGCTGGGCGCGGACGGCTTCGGCTTCGCGGACACGCGCGGCGCGGCCCGTCGCTACTTCCACATCGACGCCCCCTCGATCGTGCTCGCGGTGCTCACCGAGCTCGCCCGGGAGGGCAAGGTCGAGCGGTCGGTCCTGAAGCAGGCCGTGGACCGGTACCAGCTGCTCGACGTGGCGGCCGCGGACCCGGGCCCCGCGGGCGGCGACGCCTGATCGACACGGCACCCGTAGCACGGAGCTCCTGCTGAGGGGCGGTGGGACCCTGGTCCCGCCGCCCCTCGGCGTTCTCTACGATTCCCCGCATGAAGGGCATGAAGGATCGCTGGGAAGAACGCACACAGGCGCCGCTGCTCGTGCTCGCCGTGGCGTTCGGCGTCGCGTACGCCGTGCCGATCGTGGCTCCCGGCGCCGCCCCCTGGGTGCACCGGCTGTGCACCCAGGTCGAGTGGGCGGTCTGGGCGGTCTTCGCCGTCGACTACCTGGTCCGGTTCGTGCTCGCCCCGGCCCGCTGGGCCTTCGTCCGCTCCCACCCCCTGGATCTGCTCGCGGTCCTGCTGCCGCTGGTGCAGCCGCTGCGGCTGCTGCGGGTCGTGTCCACGCTCCTCCTCGTGGGCCGGCGGGCCCGGATGGCCCCGCAGATAACGCTCACCACCTATGTGGCGGGCGCGGTCGTCGGGCTGATGATGTTCGGCTCGCTGGCCGTGCTGCACGTCGAGCGGGACGCCCCTGACGGCAACATCAAGACGCTCGGGGACGCGGTCTGGTGGTCGTTCACCACGATGACCACCGTCGGCTACGGCGACCACGCCCCGACGACGGGTCTCGGCCGGGTGCTCGCGGTGGGTCTGATGCTCTCGGGCATCGCCCTGCTCGGTGTCGTCACCGCCAACATCGCGGCCTGGTTCATCTCCCGCTTCGAGCGGGACGACGCGGCGGAGCGCCGGCAGACCGAGCTCCTGGAGACGCTGACCCGGGAGGTCCGCGAACTGCGCGCCGAGGTGTCCCGCCTCTCGGCCCAGGCGCCGTTGACCGAACCCGTGCCGGTGACCGAACCCGTGCCCGTGTCGGCGCCCGTGTCGGCGCCCGTGTCGGCGCCCGCTCCGGTGACGGTGTCCGCGCCCGACGGGACGACCGCCCCGGACGTCCCCGCGCCTACCGCTCCCAGAGTTTGAACGCTCTGACCTCGTAGGGCGTCTGCGGTACCCACGTCCCGCGCCCCGGATAGGTCTCGAACTCGCCCTCCTCCGCACACTCCGCCGACTGGTACGTGGTGACCGGTCGGCCGGTCCGGTTGGCGAGGGACTGTGCCGAGCTGCCCGGTGGCAGGGCGACACAGCTCTCGATGTCGGTCGTGGCCAGCTCGTGCGTCTGCGCCCGGCCCCGGAAGTCGGGCTTGGACCAGAGGCAGAGCCTGCCGGGCCCGCAGGCCCCGAGAACGGTCCCGGTCGGCACCGCCACAGCCGCCGCCGGGGTGGCCGGCAGGGCCGCGAGGAAGGCGGTCAGGACGGCCGCGATGGCGAGAGCGGTCTTCGTATACATACTGATGAACCCCCGTTTCGTCACTCTCTGTAATCACGAGAATGACGGAGGTCCACGGACAACGGAAGGGGGGCCGCCCCCGTTCACGCGAACGGGTGACGGCCCCCTACGGGAACCCTGACGGCCCCTGGCAGCCCCTGGCGGCCCCTGACGGACCTCGCCCGGGCCGGACGTCAGATGTGACCGCCCATGCCGCCCGCCTCCGCGTTCTCGCCGCGCTTGGTGAGCGTGGCGACGAGGGCCGCGACGACGGCGACGACTCCGGCGACGGTGAAGGCCAGGCCCATGCCGTCGAGGAAGGTGTCGTGGATGACGCCGGTGATCTGCTGGAGGACGTCGGGGGTCATCCCCGGCGCCTGCGCCAGCTCCGGCGGGGCCATGCCGAACTCGGCGGCCTGCTCGAGCTTCGGGTTCACCGGGGCCGGGATGCCGGCCTCCTTCCAGTTGTCCTCGAAGGCGCCTGCGACCTTGGAGGACATGACGGCGCCGAGCACGGCCGTACCGAGCGCGCCGCCGACCTGCATCGCGGCCTGCTGCAGACCGCCGGCCACGCCGGAGAGTTCGAGCGGCGCGTTGCCGACGATGACCTCGGTGGCGCCGACCATGACCGGGGCGAGCCCGAGGCCGAGCAGGGCGAACCAGAGGGACATGGCGAACGTGCCGGTACCGGACGAGAGCGTGATCATGCCGAACATCGCGACGGCCGTGCAGACCATGCCGCCGACCAGCGGGACGCGCGGGCCGAACTTGGTGATCAGGGCACCCGCCAGCGGCGAGGAGACGATCATCATCGCCGTCAGCGGCAGCAGGCGCAGACCGCTGTCGACCGGGCTGAGCCCCTTCACGCCCTGGAGGTAGAAGGTCACGAAGAACAGGCCGCCCATGAAGGCGAAGGCCATGAGGACCATGAGCACCACACCGGCCGAGAGCGGCACGGAGCGGAACATGGCCAGCGGGATCAGCGGCTCCTTGACCTTGGTCTCCCAGATGGCGAAGAGCACGAAGAGGAGCACCGCGCCGAGCAGGCAGCCCCAGGTCTTGCCGCCGGTCCAGCCCCAGGACTCGCCGGCCTTGATGAGGCCCCAGACGAGGGAGGCCATGGCCCCGGAGAGCAGCAGGATGCCGACGACGTCGAAGGAGCGCGGCGCGTTCTGGGCGCGGTGGTCCTTGAGGATGACCAGGCCGAGGACGAGCGCGACGACGCCGACCGGCACGTTGATGAAGAAGACGGACTGCCAGCTGACGTGCTCGACGAGCAGGCCGCCGACGATCGGGCCGCCTGCCGTGGAGGCGCCGATGACCATGCCCCAGATGCCGATGGCCATGTTCAGCTTCTCGGCGGGGAAGGTGGCGCGCAGCAGGCCGAGCGCGGCCGGCATCAGCAGGGCGCCGAAGAGGCCCTGGAGGACGCGGAAGGCGATCACGGCCCCGATGCTGTCGGAGAGGCCGATCGCGCCGGAGGCCAGGGCGAAGCCGGCGATGCCTATGAGGAAGGTCTGCCGGTGACCGAAGCGGTCACCGAGCTTGCCCGCGGTGATCAGGGCGACGGCCAGTGCGAGCAGGTAGCCGTTGGTGATCCACTGGACCTGGGCGAGGGAGGCGCCGAGGTCGTCCTTGATGGCGGGGTTGGCGATGGCGACGATCGTGCCGTCGAGCGCGACCATCATGACGCCCACGGCAACGCCGATGAGGGTCAACCATGGATGGCCACGCAGTCCCTTCGTCGGGGCCGGTGCGGGTTCCCGGACGCCCCCCTGTCCCTGCGGGGTCTTTTCCACGGTGGTCTGACTAGTCATGCGAACGAGGCTAATGACAGTCACTGACAATTGACAAAGCGATTCACACGCCGGTAACTGTCACGTAGCTCACAGGTACGCTGAGCCGGACGAAATGCCTGAAAAAAGGACCCTGACGTGACCCTGCCCGGCCTGCGCGAGCGGAAGAAGCAACGCACGCGCGACGAGCTGACCCGGGTGGCCCTCGAACTCTTCACCGCCCAGGGGTACGAGCGGACCACCGTCGACGAGATCGTCGACGCCGTCGAGGTCTCCCAGCGCACCTTCTTCCGGTACTTCTCCTCCAAGGAGGAGGTCGCCTTCGCCGTCCAGCACATGGTGGAGGAGCGTTTCGTCGAGGCACTCCGACAGCGTCCGCCGGCCGAAGGCCCCTTCGACGCGATGCGGAACGCGGTGCTCTGCGCCTGGGACACCATCGGCGACGCCATCACCGAGGTCGTGCCGGTCGAGCTGTATCTGCGCAGCTTCCAGATGATCGAGTCGACCCCCGCGCTGCTCGCCGTCCATCTGCGCCGCTCCACCGAGATGGAGGAGACCATCGCCGGGATCATCGCCGTCCGCGAGGGCCTCGACGTGGACGAGGACCCGCGCCCCCGGATCGCGGTGGCGGCGTTCAGCGGCGTGATGCGCGTGACGGCCCAGCTGTGGGGCCGGGGTACGGACCAGAGCCTGGAGGCCATCCGCGACCTCACCGAGAGGTACCTCGACCACCTCGGCCCGGCCCTCGCCCCCAGCTGGCGGGACCGGGGGAACGCGGGACAGGGCGGCGCTCCGTAGAACCGGATCCGCGAGCGTTCACTCCCGCCCCGTAGGGTGGCGGCCCGTGACCTCAGCCGAAGCCGCCTCGCCCACCCTGACCGTCGTGCGCGCCCTCCTCGCGCTCGCCGTCGTGTTCGTGCTCCTCGCGATCACCGGGTGGACCACGATCCGGCACCGCCCCGAGCCCGGCCCGTCGCACGATGCCGCGCTCGCCGCCTGGGCGCGGGACCGGATCGACCACCGCCCGCTGCCGGGTCCCGGCGCCCCCTCCCGTACCGTCGCCGCGTTCTTCGCCGGACTCGGCCACGCGCGCGCGGTCCGGCTCGCCGACCGGCACCCGCTCGTCGTCGGCAACCTCGACGGCGCCCCGGTCGCCCTCCGCTACCGCGCCAACCGCGTCACCCTCGGTCATGCGCTCGCCGTCGAGCGGGACCGGGTCGGCGACACCCGGCTGTCCGCCGAGGGACGGCACGAGGCGCGGCGCAGGTCCGACCGCTTCACCTCGCTGATGCGGCCCGGCCGTCAGATCCTCGCCTTCGACCCGACCGGTACGGGGCGGACGGCCGAGGTCCTCGGGGACCTGGAGCGGGCCCTGCGGGTCTCCGTGATCGTGCCCGGCGTCGACACCAACCTCCTCACCTTCCAGAAGTCCCACGGCCGGTACGGGGCTCCCGCCGGCATGGCCGAGGCGCTCCACGCCGCCGAGCGGCGGTCGGCGCCCGGCACCCGTACCGCGGTGATCGCCTGGGCCGACTACACCGCGCCCGCCGGGGTCGGCGTCGACGCGATGACCGGCCGGCTCGCCGAGGCGGGCGCCGTACGGCTCGTGCAGCTGACCCGGGCGCTGCCCGGGGACGCGCGCGTGGTGCTGTTCTGCCACAGCTACGGCTCCGTGCTCTGCGGGGTCGCCGCCCCCCGGCTCCCCGACCGGGTGACGGACCTGGCCGTGGCCGGAAGCCCCGGGATGCGGGTGGGCCGGGCGGCCGAACTCGCCACCCACGCGCGCGTGTGGGCGATGCGGGACGCCGACGACTGGATCGCGGACGTGCCGCACATGGAGGTCGGCGGCATCGGGCACGGCGCCGACCCGGTGGCCCCGGAGTTCGGCGCCCGGCTTCTCTCGGCGCGGGGGGCGGTCGGCCACAGCGGCTATTTCGAGCCGGGAACCGAGAGCCTCGGCAACTTCGCCGCGATAGGCGTCGGCTCCTACCGGAGCCTGGTGTGCGCACGTGCCGACGGCGCTTGCCACGACGGAATATCCGGTGCGGAAGGGCGCTGACGCGCGTAGATTACGTAATTTCAGGACCTTTCGCAGGGGCGACGCGCGGGCACGTGCCGCATACGATGTGGCGTATGGGTGATGTGCTGGCCGGAAATCAAGCCACCTGGGAGTTCGAGAGCGACGCCCTCGTCATCCGCTTCGACCGGGGGAACCGCACGCCGAGGCTCTTCAGCGTCCTGCGCGAACGACGCGTACCGCACGAGGCCTTGGCGTCCGTGACGCTCATGCCCGGCAAGCGGGGCACGGTCGTGCTGCACGCCGTCCCGAGGCCGGGCGCCGATCCCCTGATGGAGGCGGCCGCGGGGCAGCTCGCGGAGCACTGCGATCCGTACCGTCTGGTGCTGCCGGCGGACCGGGAGACGCTCGCCGAGTACTACCGGGACGAGCTGCGGGCGGCGCTCGCGCGGCGTGCCCCGAGCGCCTGGGGCGCCCCCGCCACCCCGGAGGCCCCCGATGCCCCGGACGACGCAGGGACGCCCGCCTCCGATGTGACGCCCGCCGAGCGTTTCCTGGTGGCGCCCCCTGCGGGCCCGCAGTCCTTCAAGGCGTACGACGGGAAGGCGAGCTTCGACGGGCACGGGGAGGTCGCGTTCCGCTGGTCCTGGACGGGGGCGTCCTCCGAGAAGTGGAAGGCGGGCGACCAGACCTTCCAGGTACGGGACCTCTGCGGGGTCGAGTGGCGCTCGCCCGACGTCCTCGACGGGCACCTGCGGCTGCTGCCCCGGGGCGGCGAACCCCGGGCGTCGCAGCCGGACCGGGACCCCGCCTCCGTCGTCTTCGGCCTCGGCTACGGGCCGGTGCACCTGTCGCTCCCCTTCGCGGCGGCGGTCCTCGCGGCGATCCGGACCACCGACCGCGTCCCGGCCCGCGTGGCCGCCCCCGGGGCGGTCGCTGAAAGGATTCGCCACCTGGGTGAACTGCACCAGGCGGGACTGGTGACGGACGAGGAGTTCTCGGCGAAGAAGGCGGAACTCCTGGCGGAGCTGTAGCCCGCCGGTGGGCGCCGGGGTCATACCCGGGTATCAGGCCGGAGCCCGGTCCCCGGTATGACGTCGGGGGCCGGGTGCCCTGCCTACCCTGGGCGGGCCATGACTACCGAACCGCGGCACGACCCGCCTCCCTCTCAGCACCTCAGGCAGCTCAGCGCCCGGACACGCGAGTTCTTCCAGGGGCTCGGGACCGCGCTCACCACCCCCGCCACACCAGGGGCGCCGCTCCTCTCCGACGCCTCCTCCCGCTGGGTGCGGCTGCTGCCGTACGCCGTCGCCGTCGCCCTCGTCGCCTCCCTGCTCCCCACCACGGTCCACCTCCTCACCGGGGACTACGGCGTCAACGGCGCGCTCGCCGGGGCCATCGGCACCGCCCAGACCGCGCCGCTGCTGCTCGCCGTCGCCCGCCCCCTCCAGGCCTGGTGGATCGTCTTCGCCGCCTCCGTGATCGGCGCGTTCGTCCTGCTCGCCGCGGACGGTCCCCGCGCCCACCTCTGGCCCTGGACCCCGCCGGCCGTCGTCGGCTACTGCGCGCTGATGATCGCGCTCGGCCTCCGCGAGTCCCGCCGGGCCCTGTTCGGGGTCTGGCTCGCGACGGGCGCGGCCGGATACGCCCTGGAGGCGATCCGGCCGGCCGGGTACACCAGCGTCCACACCCTGCTGCTCGTCCTCAGCGGCGTCCTGCTGCTCCTCACCTCGGCGGTACGCGCGCGTGGCGACGCCCAGCGGCGCCTGGTGGAGCAGGAGACCATCAGCGAGGCCGAGCGGGCCCGCCGCACCCTCCTGGAGGAGCGGGCCAGGATCGCGCGCGAGCTGCACGACGTGGTGGCCCACCACATGTCCGTGATCACCGTGCAGGCCGACTCGGCCCCGTACCGCATCCCGGAGCTCCCGGACGCGGCCCGCGAGGAGTTCACCTCGATCGCGGCGAGCGCGCGCGAGTCGCTGGCCGAGATGCGCCGGCTCCTGTCCGTGCTGCGCAGCGACGGCAGTGAGGGCGAGCGGGCCCCGCAGCCGGGCCTCGACCGGGTCCAGCAGCTGGTGGAGGCGACGGTACGGGCCGGGGTGCCGGCCGAGCTGCGGCTCGCCGCCGACCTCGGGGACGTACCGCAGGCGGTGGACCTGTCCGCGTACCGGATCGTGCAGGAGGCCCTGGCCAACGTCGTCCGGCACGCGCCGGGCGCGTCCACGCGGGTCTCGGTGCGGGCGGAGGGGGGCTGGCTGACGGTCCTCGTTGTCAACGGGCCTTCCACCGAGCCGGGTTCCTCGGTCGAGCGGGGCGCGTCCGGTACCGGGCACGGGCTCGTCGGCATGCGGGAGCGCGTACGGTTGACGGGCGGCTCGCTCGACACCGGGCCGCTGCCGGACGGCGGCTTCCGGGTCGCCGCGCGGATGCCTCTGACACCGGACCCGCTCCTCGCGGCGACGTCGCCCTCCACCGCCACAGCCAAGGACCCCGAGTGACCATCCGCGTGATCATCGTCGACGACCAGGCCATGGTGCGGGCCGGATTCGCCGCACTGCTCGCCGCCCAGCCCGACATCGACGTGGTGGGCGAGGCCCCCGACGGGCGGCAGGGCGTGGACGTGGCACGGTCGACACACCCGGACGTCGTGCTGATGGACGTACGGATGCCGGAGCTGGACGGACTCGCCGCCGCCCGGGAGATCCTGCACCCGCCGATGGGTGTCACGCACCTGCCGAAGGTGCTGATGCTGACCACCTTCGACGTGGACGACTACGTGTACGAGGCGCTACGCGCGGGTGCTTCCGGTTTTCTCCTGAAGGACGCGCCGCCGGCCGATCTGATCGCGGCGGTACGGGTGGTGGCGGCGGGCGAGGCCCTGCTCGCCCCGTCCGTGACGCGACGGCTCATCGCCGACTTCGCCGCGTCCCGGCCCGCGCCGCGCCGGGACACCACGGCGCTGCGGCTGAACGGGCTCACCCCGCGCGAGACGGAGGTCCTGGAGCTGATCGCCCGGGGCCTGTCGAACCAGGAGATCGCGGACCACCTGGTCCTCGCCGAACAGACGGTGAAGACCCACATCGGGCGGGTCCTCGCCAAGCTGGACCTGCGCGACCGGGCGCAGGCGGTGGTCTTCGCGTACGAGTCGGGGCTTGTGACGCCGGGCCAGCCCTGACCCCGGGCCAGTCCTGACCCCGGGCCAGTCCTGATCCCGGACCAGTCCTGACCCCGGGCCAGTCCTGATCCCTGGTGCGGCCGGTCCCGGCCCGCCGCACACCCCCGCCACCCCCCCGGGGGAAATCCCCACCCCCACCCTGGTGTTGCCTGCTCCTCCACCCCCTACCCGGGTATCAACCGAGGGTTGGCCCCCCGGTGTGACGTGCCGTCACCCGTCGTCTTCCTACTTTCCTCTCGCCGACGAACGAGCGAGAACCGGAGAGGGAGGGCGAGCCCATGCGCCGCTTTGCGAGGACCCTGACCACCGTGGCCCTGGTGGCCACCGTGATCGCCGGGACGGCCGGCTGGGCGTCCGGGAACGCCCAGGAGGCCGTCACCGGCGGGCCGGTCGGGACTGCCGGGTGGCGGGCCGCGGGGCTGCCGGACCCCGAGCGGACGAGCCCGGACGGGATCGCGCGGTTCTTCGCGGGACTCGACCCCGTACAACAGGAAGAACTGGCCCGCACCCACCCCGCCGTCGTCGGGAACCTCGACGGGGTGCCTCTGGAGCTGCGGTACGCCGTCAACGCCCGCTCCACGCGAGGGCAGTTCGGTGGGGCGCGGGTCCTGGCGCACGATCCGCGCGGCCGGGGTCAGGTCGCCCTGGTGTACGGGGACCTCGCGCGGGCCGAGCACGTGGCGGTGGTCGTGCCCGGCTCCGACATCGACGCGGAGCACGTACGGCCGCTCGCGGACATGGCGACCGCCCTGCGCCGGGCGACCGGCGGCCGTACCGCGGTCGTCGCCTGGGCCGGGTACACGACCCCCGTCGGTGTCGGCCTCGACGCGGCCACCGGCCGGCTGGCCGAGGCCGGGGCGGACCGGCTCACCCGCTTCGTCGACGGGCTCGCGGCCGTCGGGGCGGCCGAGCCGTCCCTGTTCTGCCACAGCTACGGCTCCGTGGTCTGCGGCCTCGCCGCCCGCGAGCTGAAGGCCAAGGACCTGGTCGTGTTCGGCTCCCCCGGGATGCGCGCCGAGAACGTCGGCGAGCTCGGCACCTCCGCCCGCGTCTGGGCCGCGAAGGATCCCACCGACTGGATCGACCGGGTCCCCCACGTCGAGTTCGCGGGCCTCGGTCACGGCGCCGACCCGGCCGACCCGGCCTTCGGCGCTCGCCGGGTCCCGGCCGAGGACGCCGCCGGCCACGGTGGCTACTTCGCAGCCGGCACCGCCTCGCTCCGTACGTTCGCCGCGATCGCCGCGGGGGACGTCCGATGAACAGGCTCGTCGAGAGGATCGAGTCCTCCACCCCCGTCCACCGCGACCGGGCGATCGACGGGCTCCGCGCCCTCGCCCTGCTCGCCGTGCCCACCGGTCACTGGCTGCTCGGCGGGTTCACGCTCTCCGCCGACGGCGCGATCCACAACGCGAGCCCGCTGGGCGCCTTCGCCGGGCTCGCCCCCGTCAGCTGGGTCCTCCAGATGCTGGGCATCTTCTTCCTCGTCGGCGGCTACGCCTCCGTCCTGTCGTACCGGCGGCGGAAGGGCTCCACGGGTGAGTGGCTGAAGGGCCGCCTCGCCCGCCTCGGCCGTCCCGTCCTCGGGGTCACCGCCGTGTGGGCCGCGCTCCTGCCGCTGCTGCACTTCGGCGTCGGGGTGCCCGTGGACACCCTGCGGACGGCGTCCACGCTGGTGATCCAGCCGCTCTGGTTCGTCGGGGTGTACGCGGCCGTCACCGCGCTCACGCCGCTGTGCATACGGGCGGCCCGCCGCCTCGGGGTGTGGGCCGCGGCCCCGCTGCTCGGCTCGGTCGCCGTCGTCGACCTCCTGCGGTACGGGCCGTACGCCGACGCCGTGCCGTCCTGGCTGAGCCTCCTGAACATCCTGCCCGGCTGGCTCTTCGCGTATCAGCTCGGCGTCTCCTGGGGCGAGGGCCGGGTCACCCGGCGGCACGCGTGGGGGCTGCTCGTCGGCGGGGCCGCGCTGTTCGCCGCCCTCCTGCTCGTCTTCGGCTACCCGGCGTCGATGGTCGGCGTCCCCGGCGAGGCCCGCACCAACTCGCACCCGCCGTCGCTGCTCGTCCTCGCCCTCGCCGCCGCGCAGAGCGGTGCGGCGATCCTGCTCCGGGACCGGATCGGCGGACTCCTGAAGCGGCCCGCGGTGTGGGCCCCGGTCGTGGTGGTCAACCTGTCCGCGATGACGATCCTGTGCTGGCACCAGACCGCGATGCTCACCGCCGCGATCCCCGCCTCCTCGTACCTCGGGGAGGTCCCGGGCCTGGTCGGCGCGCCGGACTCGGTCGGCTGGATCGTCGCCCGGCTGGCGTGGATGCCGGTCTTCGCCGGACTGCTCGTCCTCATCGGCCGGTACGCCCGGGGCTTCGAGTCCCCCTGGACGAGCACCGGACCGGCCCGCCGCACCCTCGCGGGAGTGCTCGCGGCGGGGTTCGCGGCGTTCGCCCTGGGGCTTGCGTGACTCACAGGGCTTGTGGGGCTCGTGGGGCTGCGTGGCGGGACGTCGTCGTCGCCGTCGTCGCGCCGCCCCGCCCGTCAGACCTCGCGCGCCGCGGACGTGGACCGCATGTCCGGGTAGCGGTCGCCCGCCACCAGGCCCGCGATCGGCTCCAGTTCGGCCAGCTCGGACGGGGAGAGGGTGATACGGGTGGCGGCCGCGTTCTGCTCCAGGCGGGCGCGCTTGCGGGTGCCCGGGATCGGGACGACCGTCAGGCCGTGGACGGAGGCCCGCTGCTGCACCCAGGCGAGGGCGATCTGCGCCGGCGTCGCCCCGTGCGCGGCGGCGATCCTGCGGACCGGGTCGAGCAGGGCGGCGTTGCGCTCCGCGTTCTCGCCGGTGAACCGGGGCTGGTGCCGGCGGAAGTCGCCGCCCGACAGGTCCTTGGCGGCGTCCGCGAACGTCCCGGTCAGAAAGCCCCGGCCGAGCGGCGAGTACGGCACGAAGGTGACCCCGAGTTCGGCGGCGGCCCCGACGGCGCTGCGCTCCACGTCCCGGGAGAAGAGCGACCACTCCGACTGGAGGGCGGCGATCGGGTGCACGGCGTGGGCCTCGCGCAGTTCGGGCCCTGTGACCTCGCTGAGGCCGAGGTGGCGGACCTTGCCCTCCTTCACCAGTTCGGCCATCGCGCCGACGGACTCGGCGAACGGGACCTCCGGGTCGCGGCGGTGCATGTAGTAGAGGTCGATGGTCTCGATGCCGAGTCGGCGCAGGCTGTCCTCCGCGGCCTTCCTGATGTACGCGGGGTCGTTGCGGATGCCCCGGTACGCCGGGTCGTCGGCGCGCCGCTCGATGGCGAACTTGGTCGCGAGGACGACCTCGTCGCGGTGGGCGGCGAGGAAGGGGGCGAGGAACTCCTCGTTGGTGCCGCTTCCGTAGATGTCGGCGGTGTCGATCAGGGTGACGCCTGCCTCGAGGGCGGCGTCGAGGGTGTCACGGGCGGCGGCCTCGTCGGTGTCGCCGTAGAACTCGCTGATGCCCATGGCGCCGAAGCCCTGGACGCCGATCTCGGGTCCGTCCTGGCCGCCGAGACGTACGGTGTCGATGGTGGTCGCGCTGGTCATGAAGATGTGCCTCCGCATGCGGTCCCGTAATGACTGATCTTGATGTCGAGCACGGCGAGCGTGTCGTGGAGCTCGGTGATCCGGGAGAGCACGTCACGTCTGGTGGTCTCCAGGAGTTCCCGGCGCGCGTCGCGGGTGTGGTCGCCCTCGCGGACCAGCTCGGCGTACCGGACCATGTCGGCGACCGGCATCCCGGTCAGCCGCAGTTTGCCGACGAAACCCAGCCAGCCCAGGTCCCCTTCGGTGAAGCGGCGCTGGCCCGTGTGCGAGCGGTCGACGTGCGGCATCAGGCCGATCCGCTCGTACCAGCGCAGGGTGTGCGCCGAGAGGCCGGTCAGGGCGGCGACCTCGCTGATGGTGTAGTGCGTCTTGCTGCCGTTCGTACTCGTCGCCGTGCTCGCCATCACGCTCATGACCCCCACGCTAAAACGTTGGAGTGCACTCCAAGCAAGTAGGCTCGGCCGCATGCAGAGCAGCGTGCCGAGCCTGGCGTCGATCGAGAACTGGCCCGTCCCCACCGCGGCGGCCGCCGTCGTCCGCGCGGACGGCACCCTGGCCGGGTCCCACGGGCCGACCGGGCGGCGGTTCCCGCTCGCCTCGGTCACCAAGCCGCTCGCGGCGTACGCCGTCCTCGTCGCGTACGAGGAGGGGGCGATCGACCTCGACGAGCCGGCCGGGCCCGAGGGCTCGACGGTCCGCCATCTCCTCGCCCACACCTCGGGGCTCGCCTTCGACGAGAGCCGGGTCATGGCCGCGCCCGGCACCCGCCGGATCTACTCGAACACCGGCTTCGAGGCGCTCGGCGACCATGTCGCCAAGGCGACCGACATCCCCTTCGCCGAGTACCTGCGCCAGGCCGTCCTGGAGCCGCTCGGCATGACCTCCACGTCCCTGGAGGGATCGCCCGCCAAGGACGGCGTGTCGACCGTCGACGACCTGGTGCGGTTCGCCGCCGAGGTGCAGGCGCCGCGACTGCTCGATCCGCGCACGGTCCTGGACGCGATGAGCGTCACGCACCCCGGCCTGACCGGGATCCTGCCCGGTTACGGGCACCAGCGGCCGAACGACTGGGGTCTCGGCTTCGAGATCCGCGACGGCAAGTCCCCGCACTGGACGGGCGCCACGTCCTCGCCGCGCACCTTCGGTCACTTCGGTCAGTCCGGCACGTTCCTGTGGATCGACCCGGACGCGCGGGCGGCCTGCGTGGCGCTCACCGACCGGCCCTTCGGGCCCTGGGCGATCGAGGCCTGGCCGCCGTTCACGGACGCGGTGCTGGCGGAGCTCCGGGCGCACTGAGCGGTACGGGCGGCCTGCGTGGCGCGGGGCACTGGGCGGCGGCACGCCTCGCCCGTACGTAGTTCCGGGCTCAGCCGTCGCAGCGGGCGGTCGGCAGCAGGCCGTCCTGACCGCTGACGGACACCTCGGCCAGGCCGGCCGGGTGCACCGCGTAGGCGGCCGTGCACACCAGCTGGCGGACGGCCGCCTCCGAAAGCCCCGTGACGGGGAAGGGGGCCCGCAGCCGGATCAGCAGGCTCCCCTCCGGTGTGGCCCCGAGCGTCTCGACGTGCGGCATCCGGTCGCTCTCCGGCAGGGCGGTGGTGATGCCGACGTCGGCCTCGGTGGGCCTGGGCCCCGAGACGAGGGCGGCGAGGATCTTGTCGGTGAGGAGCCCCCGTACCCCCAGGTCACCGGCGGATGCCTCGTACCCCGGACCGAATTCGTCGTGGGGAACCCGGGTGTCCGCCTCGGCGCCCGGGGTGGGGGTGGGTTCGGGTCCGGTGGGCCCGCCCTCACGGACCACCGGCATCGGCAGGCCGTCGGGGCCGAGGAAGAAGAGCACCATCCGCTCCTCGGGGATCGGCGCGATGACGACGGTCGCGGCCCCGCCCGCCTCGACGACGTCGCTCTTCTGTATGCCGCAGCCGGCGAGCGCCAGCAGGCCGGCGGCCAGGGCCGCGCAGGCCGGCCGGCGCCTCACAGCGGCATCCGTACGGTGAAGACCGCGCCGCCCTCGGGGTGGTTGGCGGCGGTGACGGTGCCGCCGTGCAGTCGTACGTTCTCCAGCGTGATCGCCAGGCCCAGGCCGCTGCCGGCCGAGCGCGTCCGGGCCTTGTCCGCCTTGTAGAAGCGGTCGAAGACGTGCGGCAGGACGTCCGGGTGGATGCCGGGGCCCCGGTCGGCGACCTCCGTCACCAGCTCGTCCCCCTCCGCGTACAGCCGGACCGCCACCGGCGCGCCGCCGTGCCGCAGCGCGTTGCCGACGAGGTTGGCGACGACGACGTCGAAGCGGCGCGGGTCGAGCCGGGCCCTGATCCCCTCGGTGAGACACGGGACGACCTGGTGCGGATCGGTCCAGTACCGGTGCTGGAGGGTCTTGCGGACGCAGTCGGCGGCGTCGACCTCGTCCGTGTGGAGTTCGGCGGCCCGCGCGTCGAACCGGGAGATCTCCATGAGGTCCTCGACGAGCACGGCGAGCTTCCCGGTCTCCGCGCTGATCAGCCGGACCGCGCGGGCGGTGTCGCTGTCGAGGGTCCCCGCGTCCTCGTCGAGGACCTCGGTGACGGCGAGCATCCCGGCGAGCGGGGTGCGGAGTTCGTGCGAGACGTCGGAGGCGAAGCGGCGGGCGCGGGCCTCGGCGTTGCGGAGTTCCGCGACGGAACGTTCCAGCTCGGCGGCGGACTCGTTGAACGTCCGGGCGAGGTCGGCGAGTTCGTCGCTGCCCTTGGCGTGGATACGGGTGTCGAGACGGCCGCGCCCCATGCTGTGGGCCGCGTGGCGCAGCTCCCGCACGGGGCGGAGCACTCCGCGCGCGGCGATGAGCGCGGGGATCAGGGCGATGGCGAGGGCGGGGAGTGCGCCGTCGCGGGCGGCGGTGACCATGGCCTCGATGTTCGCCTCCTCCTCGGCGAGCTCCATGACCGCGTAGACGACGAGGCCGGTGCGCTGGGGCGGGCCCGCGGCCGAACGGGCGTGGAAGACGGCGGGCACGGCGATGGTGAGGTACGGGGTGCCGCCCTTGACGACCCGCTGGAAGCTGCCGTGCGGGGTGGTCTGGTCGGTGGCGCGGTCACGCAGCTCCGGGGTGATGACGGAGGAGGTGGGGCGGTCGGTGGAGGAGATACGGAGGGTGCCGTACTCGGCGTAGACGCGCCAGGCGCGGGGCTTGCCCTGGCGGGCGATGTGGAGGAGTGAGGACCGCAGCTGGTCCGGTTCGACGGGCAGGGTGATGTTGAGGTTGTCGACCTGCTCGCGGAAGGCCGAGACGGCGGTGTCCTGGGTCTGCTCCAGGATGGCGTTGCGGGCGGCCCGGTAGGTGAGGGCGGCGGTGGTGCCGCAGCCGACGGCGGCGACGAGCAGGAACGCCAGGACGAGGCGGGTGCGGAGGCCGAAGGGGTGGGGGCGGAGGCGGGGGGCGCGGGGCTTGCGTCGGGGGGCGGGTGGCTCCGCCTCCGTGTCGGTCGCGGTCCCGGTCGCGGTCCCTGTCGCGGTGTCCGGGTCCGCGCTCACGCAGGCCTTCACAGCAGCGGTCCGAAGCGGTAGCCGAAGCCGCGCAGGGTCTGGATGTAGCGGGGCTCGCCCGGGGTGTCCTCGATCTTGTTCCGCAGGCGCCGGACGCAGGCGTCGACCAGTCGGGCGTCGCCGTGGTAGCTGTGCTCCCAGACGTGTTCGAGGAGCTGCTGACGGCTGAAGACCTGCTCGGGCGCGGCCGTCAGGTGCAGCAGCAGCTTCAGCTCGGAGGGGGCGAGGGCGATGCGCTCGCCCGCCTTCGCGACGGTGAGACCGGCGCGGTCGATGGCCAGCTCCCCGTGGAACTCGACGGCCGACCGGGGGCCGGTGGGCTCCTCGATGCGCCGGAGCACGGCCCGTATGCGGGCCTCGATGACCTCGGTACGGGCGGGCTTGACGATGTAGTCGTCGGCGCCGGCCTCCAGGCCGATGACGACGTCGAAGTCGTCCCCGCGGGCGGTCAGCATGATGATCGGCAGCTGGCTGCTCTCGCGGACGCGGCGGCAGACCTGGACGCCGTTCATTCCGGGCAGCATCAGGTCGAGCAGCAGCAGATCCGGCCGGAACTCGCCGAGCGCGTCGAGTCCGGCTTCCCCGGTGGGCGCGGTGCGCACCTCGTGACCGCGTCGACGGAGGCCGAGCTCGACGCCTTCGCGGACGGAGGGGTCGTCTTCTATCAGGAGCACGCGGGGCATGTGTGGAGTATCCCAAGGTGGAGGGGTGGAGCTGACCGGTGCCTACGGGCATGCGTCCCGCGGGGCGTGGGGGCGCCGTTACCGGCGGCCGAGGCGGGTCGTGGCCTTGGTCAGGAGGGACTGGAGTTCCGTCAGGCGGAGGGGGCGGGCCAGGGTCGTGAAGGTGACCAGGACCGTCAGTGCCCCCGCAAGACCCGCCGGGACCGCGCCCGCAGGGCCTGTGAGGTCGGTGACGAGGAGCCCGTATCCCGCGGCGGGCACGGCCGCGACGAGGAGCCGCGCGAGGGCCGGGACTGCGCCCCCGGCCGACGTTCCGCCCAGTCGGCGCCGCAGCACGTACGCCGTGACTCCCCAGCCGGCCCACAGGGCCACGGAATACCCCGCCGCCATGCCCGCGACCGCCCACCGCGTGGGCAGGTAGTGGTACGCGGCGATCGACAGGGACGCGTTCAGGGCGGCGATCACCAGGTTCAGCAGGAACGGTGTGCGGGTGTCCCGCAGGGCGTAGAAGGCCCGGGTGCACACGTACTGACCGGAGAGGGCGACCAGGCCGGGAGCGAAGGCCATCAGGATCCAGGACATCGCCCGGATGTCGCCGGCGCTGGTCGCCCCGTACCGGAAGACCACCGTCATCAGCGGTACGGCGAGCGCGAGCAGCGCGCAGGCCGCGGGGACGACCGCCGCCGCGCTGGTCCGCAGCGCGTACGAGACGTCCCGCCGGACCCCCACCAGGTCGCCGTCGGCGGCCGCGCCGCTCATCCGGGGCAGCAGCGCGGTGACGAGGGAGACGGTGATGATGCCGTGCGGGACCGTCCACAGGAGGTAGGCGTTGTTGTACGCGGCGAGACCCGAGCCGCCGTCGACGCCGGGGGCGGAGCCCGCCGAGGTCGCGAGCAGGGTCGTCACCCAGTACGCCCCCTGGTTGGTGAGGACGAGCAGCACCAGCCAGCCCGCCGAGCGCAGCGGCTCCGCGAGGCCGCTGCCGCGCCAGTCGAAGCGGGGCCGCCAGCGGAAGCCGGCGGCGCGCAGCGAGGGCACGAGGGCGAGGGCCTGGAGCGCGATGCCGGCGGTGGTGCCCCAGCCGAGGAGCGCGGTCTCACCGGGGGTGAGGGTGCCGCCGTCGCTCACCACGAGGAAGAGGCCGAAGACGGCGACGACGACCACGTTGTTGAGGACGGGGGTCCACATCATCGCGCCGAACCGGCCGCGGGCGTTGAGGACCTGCCCGAGGAGGGTGAAGAGCCCGAGGAAGAAGATCTGTGGGAGGCACGCGCGCGCGAAGGCGACCGTCATCTCCCGTCGCTCGCCCGTGTAGTCGGTGTACGTGTCGACGATCTGGGGCGAGGCGAGGACCGCGCCGGCCGTGATCACGGTGAGGGCCAGCGCGCAGAGGGTCAGGAGCCGGTCCGTGTAGGCGACGCCGCCGTCGGCGTGTTCCTTGGCGGCCTTGACCAGTTCGGGGACGAACACGGCGTTGAGGGCGCCGCCGAGCAGCAGCGTGTAGACGATGGTGGGGACGGAGTTGCCGACCGCGTAACCGTCGGCGACGTAACCCGCGCCGAGCGCCGCCGCCACGACGGCGGCGCGGACGAAGCCGGTGGCGCGGGAGACGAGCGACCCCGCGGCCATCAGCGCACCGCTGCGGAGCGCGGACGGCGCGGCCTTCGGCTCGGGACGTTCGGTGGTGAGCGCGGCTGCCGTGGCCGTCATCGGCGGGCCAGGTACGCCTGGAAGGCGCGGTACAGCGCGTGGTTGGTCGTGCCTCGCATCGGTGTCTCCCACTCCCCCAGCGTCTCGACGACCTGCCCGCCCGTCCCGAGCTTCCAGCGGAGGAGGCCGTGGGCGCGGTCGTCAGGATCGAGGGTGGAGGGTACCCCGCGCAGGTCGTAGACGGCGGCGCCGAGGGCCTGCGCGTCGAGGAGCATGCGCCACTGGAGGGCGTTGGAGGGGCGGACCTCGCGGCGGTGGTCGGCG
Source organism: Streptomyces sp. NPDC093795 (assembly GCF_044764665.1). Classification (NCBI taxonomy): domain Bacteria; kingdom Bacillati; phylum Actinomycetota; class Actinomycetes; order Kitasatosporales; family Streptomycetaceae; genus Streptomyces; species Streptomyces sp. NPDC093795. The sequence goes on along the minus strand of NZ_JBIWIO010000002.1, from coordinate 636,381 downwards.
GACGCGCCGGTCTGGTACCAGACGCGGCCCCCGACGGTGACCATGGTGTGGGCGGCGAGGATCTCGCCCTCGTGGCGGGCGAGGTAGAGCCTCATGCGGCCGGGCTGTTCGGCGTTGAGGACGGCGTACTGGCGCTCGTAGTACGCGAGGGAGCGGCCGAGCCGGAAGCCGTCGCGCTCCTCGGTGATGCGGAGCAGCCGGTAGAACTCGGGCAGGTCGGCGGCCGATCCGACGGTGATCTCGACGCCGGACTTCCGGGCCTTGCGGACGTTGCGCCGCCATTCCTGGTTGAGGCCGCTCCACAGGTCGTCGGGGGTGCGCCCGGTGAGCGGTACCTGGAAGACGTGCCGGGGCTGGGCGTCGGCGCCGTCCTCGGACTCGCCGCCGCAGCGGCGCCAGCCGCGGGCCCGCAGGCGTTCGGCGACGACGGTGCCGAGCGGGTCGACCTCGTCGGCGAGGACGTCGGCGAGACGGCGGCGGGGGCCGGTGCCCGCCTTGACGGTGGCGGCGTTCCACCGCCGGTGGGCGGGTCCCGGCCCGATGCGGACGGCGAAGGCGCCCGAGGCGCGCAGATGCCCGAGCAGCGGGTCGAGCCAGCCGTCGACGTCGGGGTCGGCCCAGTCGGCGACGGGCCCTTCGGGCAGGTAGGCGAAGTACTTGCGGGTGCCGGGGAAGGGCCGGAGCAGCACCAGGGCGACGCCGGTCAGTTCACCGGACCCGGGTCCCCAGCCGACGAGTTGATGGCTCCAGCCGTCCTTCACCTGCGCCCAGGAGGGGACTTGGAGGAAGCTGGCCCCGTCGGCTCCGGTGCGGGTGGCGAGGAAGGCGCGGTAGGCCTCGGGTGTCACGGGGCCGAGCCGCAGGGAGCGGTGGTCGGTGGGTGCGGCCGTCACGAGCAGCGCTGACACAACGGGAGCCTCCTTGTTCCGCCCCTCGGTGGTGGGGCGCACAGCAGGCTCACAGCCGATTTCGACGGAAGCGCGCGGTCAATGTGACCGGACCATGACCGTTCCGTCGCAGGGCTCGTCACATGGGGCTCCGGGCGGCCATCGGGGGCCGCCGCCGACTTACAGTCCGGAACATCCCACTCGCACTCCTCACCCCTGCGGAGGTCTTCCGTGCCGCGCACGCACATACGCACCCCCCGTCCCGTTCTCGTGGCCGTGGCGCTGAGCGTCTCCCTCACGGCCTGCTCGGCGCAGGCGGCGAGCGGGCCCGCGCGGGACGAGGGCCCGGCGGGGACCTCGCAGGCTCCGCCGGCGAAGGTCACGGTCGTGGACCCGGCGGCCGGCCGGCCGGTGACGGTGACCGCGTCGGGCGGCACGATCGCCGGGGTGAAGGTGGTCGACGCGGACGGCGGGGCCCTCAACGGCCGTACGGCCGCGGGCGGCAGCCGCTGGGTCTCGGACCGCAAGGCGGCGCCCGGTTCCTCGTACACGGTGGAGGTGACCTCCCGTACCGCCGACGGCAAGCAGTCGACGACCCGGTCGTCCTTCACCACCCCCGAACCGGAGCGGGTCAACAAGCTGACCCTGGCGCCCGGCAAGAACACCACGGTGGGCATCGGGCATCCGCTGTCGGTCGTCTTCGACCTGCCGGTGACGCGGAAGGCGGACGTGGAACGGCAGTTGAAGGTCACCACGTCGAACGCCACCGAGGGTTCCTGGGGCTGGGTCAAGGACCACTCGGGCCGGGACAGGGCCGACTGGCGGCCCCGGCAGTACTGGAAGCCCGGCACGAAGGTCACCCTGGAAGCGGACCTGAACGGTACGGACTCGGGCGGCGGCGGCTGGTTCGTACGGGACTACCGCACCGGCTTCACGATCGGCGCCGCGCAGATCGTCAAGGTCGACCTGGACCGGCATCGGCTGACCGTGCACCGGGACGGCCGCACCGTCCGAACGATCCCGGTCTCCGGCGGCACCCCGGGCGGCGACAAGCGGTCCTGGCGGGGCACGGCCGTCCTGATGGCGAAGGAGGGCACCATCAACATGAACTCGGAGACGGTGGGCCTCGGCGACGCGTACGACAAGGACGTCGACTATTCGATGCGGCTGACGTGGTCGGGGATGTACGCGCATGCGGCGCCCTGGAACGCGGCGTATTTCGGGAAGGCCAACAAGAGTTCCGGGTGTATCGGGATGAGTGACGGGGATGCGGCGGCGTTCTACGCGTCGGTGAATGTGGGGGATCCGTTCGAGATCACCGGGCGCGATACGAAGGGGGTTGTTGCGGAGGGCAACGGCTATGGGGCGTGGAACGTCAGCTGGGCGGAGTGGCAGCGTAAGAGCGCGGTGCGCTGAGGTCGGGGCCGAGGGCGGAGGCGCCCGCCAGGGCGCCGTCCCGTGTGCCCACCCGTCCCGCCCTGCGGGACGGGTGGGCACACGGGGGAGGGCGCCGTGTCTATCGCGCGCGCATCTCCCATACGAGGAGTTCCGCGGCTGTCTTTGCCGTCAGGTTCTGGCTCTCCGTGGCTGTCAGGCGGGCCGCGTCGCCAGGGCCCAGGTCCTCGTTGTCCAGCCGTACAGTGCCGCGTACGACGTGGACGTACACGAAGTCGGCGGTCGGTACGGGGGTGTCGTCGCCCGCCTTCAGGTGGTGCACGTGCAGTACGGCTCCCGCCTCCGGCAGGGCGTACGTGGCGTGCCCGTCGAGCCCCCGCACCACCTCGTACGACGGCTCCCCTCCCGGTGACAGCGGTGCCAGCCACATCTGTACGAAGACCAGCGGTACGGCGGCGTCGTTGCGTTCGACATGTCGGACGCCGCCGGCCGAACTGAGCCGCTGGAGGTCGCCGGGGCGGACGACCGTGGTGTGGCCGGCCGTGTCGTGGTGGGTGAGTTCGCCCTCGACGACCCAGGTCACGATCTCGGTGTGGCTGTGGGGATGCTCGTCGAAACCGGCGCCGGGCGCGAGCCGTTCCTCGTTGCAGGCGAGGAGGGCGCCGAAGCGCAGGTTGTCGGGGTCGTAGTGCGGCCCGAAGGACAGGGCGTGCCGGGTCTCGATCCCGGCCGCGGGGTCGCCCCCGGGGTACCGCTCGGCAGCGCGCTGGATACGTGTCACGGGCCCCACGGTAGTGCCGCCCGCGGAGGCGAACCCGCCCCGACCCCGCACGCCGGCGTCCCGATAAGGCAGTCTTGTCCCCGTGCCAGAACCCACGAACCGCCCTCACCCGCACACCGCGACCCTGAAGCGCCTCGAACAGTCCGCCGGGCGGCTCGCCGCCGGTGCCATCGCCCGCATGGACGAGACGCTTCCGTGGTACCGGGCGATGCCGCCCGAGAACCGGTCGTGGATCGGTCTGGTCGCCCAGGCCGGTATCGCCGCGTTCACCGAGTGGTTCCGGCACCCGGAGACCCCGCAGGCGATCTCGACGGACGTCTTCGGCACGGCGCCCCGCGAGCTGACCCGGGCGATCACCCTGCGCCAGACCGTGGAGATGGTGCGCACCACGATCGAGGTCATGGAGTCGGCGATCGAGGAGGTCGCCGCCCCCGGCGACGAGTCGGTGCTCCGTGAGGCGCTGCTCGTCTACGCCCGGGAGATCGCGTTCGCGACGGCCCAGGTGTACGCGCAGGCCGCCGAGGCCCGGGGCGCCTGGGACGCGCGTCTCGAATCGCTCGTGGTGAACGCGGTCCTCTCCGGCGAGGCCGACGAGGGCGCCGTCTCCCGCGCGGCGGCGCTCGGCTGGAACTCCCCTGACCATGTGTGCGTGATCCTCGGCACCGCCCCCGACGGTGACAGCGAGCTGACGGTGGAGGCGATCCGCCGGGCCGCCCGGCACGCCAAGCTCCAGGTCCTCACCGGCGTGCTCGGCAACCGTCTGGTCGTCATCGCGGGCGGCAACGACAACCCGCTGGCCGTGGCGAAGGCCCTGATCGGCCCGTACGCGGCGGGCCCGGTCGTCGCGGGCCCCGTCGTCCCCGATTTGCTCGCCGCGACCCGCTCCGCCCAGGCGGCGGCGGCCGGCCTCAAGGCGTGCACGGCCTGGCAGGACGCCCCCCGGCCGGTCCTCGCGGACGATCTGCTGCCGGAGCGCGCCATCGCCTCCGACCCTTCGGCGCGCGAGCAGCTGGTGGAGGAGATCTACAGACCGCTGGAGGAAGCGGGCTCGGCGCTCCTCGAAACTCTCAGTGTCTATCTGGAGCAGGCCAGTAGCCTGGAAGGCGCGGCCCGGATGCTCTTCGTCCACCCGAACACCGTGCGCTACCGGCTTCGACGTGTGACCGACGTCACCGGCTGGTCACCCTCCGATGTCCGCTCCGCGTTCACACTGCGGATCGCTCTCATCCTGGGACGCTTGGCCGACGGAGATCCGCAGTCCTAGACTTTTGTCGAACACCAACAATTACCCCGACGGTTCTTCGTCCCTGTCCCCACGGGTGCTCGGAGCCGTCCCCAAGAGAGAGTGTGAGGGTGCTCGTACTCGTCGCTCCCGGCCAAGGCGCTCAGACGCCCGGCTTCCTGACCCCCTGGCTCGAACTCCCCGGTGCCGCCGACCGCATCGCGGCCTGGTCCGACGCCATCGGGCTCGACCTCGCCCACTACGGCACGAAGGCGGACGCGGACGAGATCCGTGACACCGCCGTGGCACAGCCTCTCCTCGTCGCCGCCGGCCTGCTGTCCGCCGCCGCGCTCGGCGAGGTGTCGCCCGGCGTCGTCGCCGGTCACAGCGTCGGTGAGTTCACCGCCGCCGCGTTCGCCGGTGTGCTCGACGACACCGCCGCGCTGCGTCTCGTACGGACCCGTGGGCTCGCCATGGCCGAGGCCGCGGCGATCACGCCGACCGGTATGTCGGCGCTGCTCGGCGGTGAGCCCGAGGTGACCGTCCCGCACCTGGAGAAGCTCGGCCTGACCCCGGCCAACGTGAACGGCGCCGGCCAGATCGTGGCCGCCGGCACCCTGGAGCAGCTGGCCGCTCTGGAGGCCGACAAGCCCGAGGGTGTCCGCCGGGTCGTCGCGCTGAAGGTCGCCGGCGCCTTCCACACCCACCACATGGCCCCGGCCGTGGCGAAGCTGGAGGAGGCGGCGAAGGCGCTGTCCCCGGCCGCTCCGACCACCCGCTACGTCTCCAACAAGGACGGGCAGGTCGTCACCGACGGCGCCGAGGTCGTGGCCCGCCTGGTCGGCCAGGTCGCCAACCCGGTCCGCTGGGACCTGTGCATGGAGACGTTCCAGGAGCTGGGCGCGACCGCGATGATCGAGGTGTGCCCCGGCGGCACCCTCACCGGCATCGCCAAGCGGGCCCTGAAGGGCGTCGCCACGGTCGCCCTCAAGACTCCTGACGACCTCGACGCGGCCCGTACGCTCATCGCTGAGCACGCGGCCGTCTGACAAGGAGTGTCGAGAAGCATGTCGAAGATCAAGCCCAGCAAGGGCGCCCCGTACGCACGGATCCTCGGTGTGGGCGGCTACCGCCCCGTCCGGGTCGTGCCGAACGAGGTGATCCTCGAGACGATCGACTCGTCCGACGAGTGGATCCGCTCGCGCTCCGGTATCGCCACCCGCCACTGGGCCTCTCCCGAGGAGACCGTCGCCGCCATGTCGGTGGAGGCCTCGGGCAAGGCCATCGCCGACGCGGGGATCACCCCCGAGCAGATCGGCGCCGTGATCGTCTCCACGGTCTCGCACTTCAAGCAGACCCCGGCCGTCGCCACCGAGATCGCCGACAAGATCGGCGCCGGGAAGCCGGCCGCGTTCGACATCTCCGCCGGCTGCGCGGGCTTCGGCTACGGCCTGACCCTCGCCAAGGGCATGATCGTCGAGGGTTCCGCGGAGTACGTCCTCGTCATCGGCGTCGAGCGGCTCAGCGACCTGACGGACCTGGAGGACCGCGCGACGGCCTTCCTGTTCGGTGACGGCGCCGGCGCCGTGGTCGTCGGCCCCTCCGACGAGCCGCACATCGGCCCCACCGTCTGGGGCTCCGAGGGCGACAAGTCCGAGACGATCAAGCAGACCGTCCCGTGGAACGAGTTCCACATCGGCGACGTCTCGAAGCTGCCGCTCAACGAGCAGGGCGAGATCAAGTTCCCCGCCATCACGCAGGAGGGCCAGGCGGTCTTCCGCTGGGCCGTCTTCGAGATGGCGAAGGTCGCCCAGCAGGCCCTGGACGCCGCCGGTATCTCGGCGGACGACCTGGACGTCTTCATCCCGCACCAGGCCAACATGCGGATCATCGACTCGATGGTGAAGACGCTGAAGCTGCCGGAGCACGTCACGGTCGCCCGTGACGTGGAGACCACCGGCAACACCTCGGCCGCCTCGATCCCGCTCGCGATGGAGCGGCTCCTGGCGACCGGGAAGGCGAAGAGCGGCGACACCGCGCTCGTCATCGGCTTCGGGGCGGGTCTCGTCTACGCCGCGACGGTCGTTACCCTCCCCTAGGCACACCGGAATCTCCGGAAGCCCCGGAGCATCCGGAAGCCCCCCTTACCGAAGTAACCGCAAGAAGGAGCGCCACTATGGCTCACACCCAGGACGAGATCGTCAAGGGCCTCGCCGAGATCGTCAACGAGATCGCCGGCATCCCGGTCGAGGACGTCCAGCTGGACAAGTCCTTCACCGACGACCTGGACGTCGACTCGCTGTCCATGGTCGAGGTCGTCGTCGCCGCCGAAGAGCGCTTCGACGTCAAGATCCCGGACGAGGACGTCAAGAACCTCAAGACGGTCGGCGACGCTGCCGACTACATCCTGAAGCACCAGGACGGCGGCATCTCGAAGGGCTGACCCGGCCCCTGCTGACTCGGTCCGCCACCCGGCGGTGGCGCCGTATTCCGACCATCACACACATGGAGAACGAATTCCTGTGAGCTCGACCAATCGCACCGTGGTCGTCACCGGTATCGGCGCAACCACACCGCTGGGTGGCGACTCCGCGTCGACCTGGGAAGGTCTTCTCGCGGGGCGCTCCGGCGTCAGGCCCCTGGAGGGCGAGCGCTTCGCCGAACTGCCCGTCCAGATCGCCGCGACGGCCGCCGTCGACCCCGGTGACGTCCTTCCCCGCCCGCTCGCCCGCAAGCTGGACCGCTCGGCGCAGTTCGCCGTGATCGCGGCCCGCGAGGCCTGGGCCGACGCGGGCTACACCGCCCCGGCCGGCGAAGACGAAACGATCGTTCCCGAGCGGCTCGGCTCCGTCATCGCCTCCGGCATCGGCGGTGTCACCACGCTCCTCGACCAGTACGACGTGCTGAAGGACAAGGGCGTCCGCCGCGTGTCCCCGCACACCGTGCCCATGCTCATGCCGAACAGCCCCTCCGCCAACGTCGGCCTCGAGGTGAACGCCCGAGCGGGCGTCCACACCCCGGTCTCGGCGTGCGCGTCGGGTGCCGAGGCGATCGGTTACGCCGTCGAGATGATCCGCACCGGCCGTGCCGACGTGGTCGTCGCCGGCGGTACCGAGGCGGCGATCCACCCGCTGCCGATCGCCGCCTTCGCCAACATGATGGCGATGTCCAAGAACAACGACGAGCCGACCAAGGCCTCGCGTCCCTACGACACCGGTCGTGACGGCTTCGTGCTCGGCGAGGGCGCGGGCGTCGTGATCCTGGAGTCCGAGGAGCACGCGAAGGCGCGCGGCGCGCGTGTCTACTGCGAGGTACTCGGCCAGGGCCTGTCGGCCGACAGCCACCACATCGCGCAGCCCGAGCCGACCGGCCGGGGCATCGCCGCCGCGATGCAGAACCTGCTCGACGCGACGGACCTCAAGCCGTCGGAGGTCGTCCACCTCAACGCGCACGCCACGTCGACGCCGCAGGGTGACGTCGCCGAGATCAAGGCGCTGCGGAAGGTCCTCGGCGACGACCTCGACCACGTCGCGATCTCCGCGACGAAGTCGATGACCGGTCACCTCCTCGGTGGCGCGGGCGGCATCGAGACCGTCGCGACGGTCCTGGCGCTGCACCACCGTCTGGCCCCGCCGACGATCAACATCGACGAGCTGGACGAGGCGGTCGACGCGGACATCGTCCGCGACGAGCCCCGCGAACTCCCGCAGGGCACGATCGCCGCGATCAACAACTCGTTCGGTTTCGGCGGTCACAACGTGGTCCTGGCGTTCCGTACGGTCTGACCGACACCGCGCGTGACCTGACGAAAGGCCCACCCCCTGCACGGGGGTGGGCCTTTCGTGCGGGCCGGGCTGGTGTGGGTCAGCGCAGGGCGTAGGCCGCCGGTTCCGTGCCCAGGTAGATGTGGTTGACGACGACGCGGCCGCCGGTGACGGGGAGCAGTTCGGGGTGGATGGAGATCTCGGCCCCCTGGGCCGCTCCGCCCTCCAGCTTCGTCGTGACCTTGCCCGTGGCGCCGTCGAGGAGGACGATCTCGCCCGCCCCGTGGCCCTCCAGGACGGCGATGCGGCCGCCCGGCTCCAGTGCGACGTCCGACGTCTGGTTCTCGGAGCGGTACTCCCACGCCTTGCGGCCGTCCTTCAGGGAGAAGGCGACGACCTTGTCGGGTACGAGCTCGCGCTCGGCGAGCGTGACGAGGAGCCCGTCCCGTACGAGCGGCCTGGTGGGCCGGCCGTCGCCGACCTCCCCGGCGGCGGAGAGCATGCCCTCGGGCCCGGTGAGCGGCACGGTCGTGGTCGGCGCGCCCTTGTCGTCGAAGCCGAGGAAGGCCTGGGTGCCGCGGGCGTCCGCCTCGTCGACGGCGATGACGGCCGGGGAGACGGAGACCACGGACGCCGCCGCCCCCGATTCGACGGGCAGGTCCCGGGTCCACCGCTGTGCGCCGGTACGGGTGTCCAGGGCGAGCAACCGGGCGGGCTTGCCGCACTGTTCGACGAGGAGGGTGCGGTCGGCGTCGGCGTCGAGGGCCCGGATCTCACAGCCCTTGCCGAGGGGCCGCTCCCAGCGCTGCTCTCCGGTCTCGCTGGAGCGTGCGCGTACGGTGCGGTCCTCCGCGGTCACGGCGGTGCCGCCGCCCACGGCGAGGGCGCCCTCGGTCAGGCCCCGGCCGCCGAGGCTCCGCTTCCACAGGACCTTGCCGTCGGCCGCGCGGACGGCGAGGAGGGTCGCGCAGGGTTTGTCGTGTCGGCCGTGGGCGATCAGGCCCACGCCCTGTCCGACGGCGGGGGACATGGCGCAGAGGCCCTCGCGGGCCGGCGCGGGCACGCTCCAGCGGACGTCGCCGTCGGCGGAGTCGTAGGCGAAGAGCCCGTCGAGGCGTCCCTGGGCGAGGGTGGCGCCGAGCGGCCAGGCGCCGACGCCCCTGTCGTGCTTCTGGCCGACGGCGGGGACGGACCAGGCCACGTCGGCCTGGTCGGGGGTCCGGGAAGCGGTGGGTGCCGCGGTCGCGGGGCTCTTGGCCGTATCACCGGCGCCGTCGTCCCCGGCCGCGAACGCCCAGATGCCGCCGGCGAGCAGAGCGAGAACCCAGACGACCGCGGCGACGACGAGCGAGGACCGGCCGCCGGGGGCGGGGCCGGTGCCGGAGCCGGAGGAGAGGCCGGGGCCGGATCCCGCCCCGGAGCCGGAAGCGGAGCCCGGCCCGGACCTGGAGCCGGGGCCGGAGCCGGAACCCGGCCCGGAGCCGGAACCGGATCCCGGCCCGGACCTGGAGCCGGAGCCGGGGCCCGGCCCGGACCTGGAGCCCGTGCCGGAGCCGCGCCCCGTCGGGACCGGGCCGCCGGGCGCGTCGGCGATCTTGGCCAGGCGCGGGCCGCCCGCCGAGGCCGGGGGCGTACCCGGAACTGCGTCCGCCGGTTCCGCCGGCCGCTCGGTCGCCGCGACCGTGGCCGTGGTCAAGGCCGAGTTCGCGTTCGCGTCCGCGGCCGGGGCGGAAGCCGTCGCCGTGGCCGTACGGTTCCGGCGGGTCGCGCGGAGTGTCGTCCCCGCCGCCGTGAGGAGCAGCGCGCACGCCAGCGCCGCCCAGCCCGTCGGCCAGGCTCCGCCGACGACGCCCGCCCCCAGGAAGGCCGCCGCCGCGCCGAACGCGGCGCCCGGTATGCCGTCACGTGTCACTTCGCTCCCGCCCGGCGTGCCCCCTGCCCGCCCGGGACGGAATCTACAGCGCGCTGGTGAAGCCCCGTCAGACGACCTGGTGGAGCCAGCGGACGGGCGCGCCCTCGCCCGCGTACCGGAAGGGCTCCAGCTCGTCGTCCCAGGGCTTTCCGAGGAGCTTGGCGATCTCGGCCTCCAGCTGGGTCTCGCCCTGCGCGGAGCGCGCGAGGGCGGCCCGCAGCCGGTCCTCGGGGATCAGGATGTCGCCGTGCATGCCGGTGACGGCGTGGAAGATGCCCAGGTCGGGGGTGGCGCTGTAGCGCTCGCCCTCGGCCGTGGGGCAGGGCTCCGCGGTGACCTCGAAGCGGAGCATCTGCCAGCCGCGCAGCGCGGAGGCGAGCTCGGAGGCCGTGCCGGTGCGCCCCTGCCAGGAGAACTCGGCTCTCCAGGTGCCGGGGGACGCCGGCTGGCGGATCCAGTCGAGCTGGACCCTCGCACCGAGGACACCCGCGACCGCCCATTCGACGTGCGGGCACAGCGCGCGCGGGGCGGAGTGAACGTACAGGACTCCACGTGTCGTCACCGGGACCTCCAGTGTGGGACGAGGTTCGCCTTTCCCAGCGGCCTCAGTAAACATCATCAGGATCAAAACATCGCAAACCCTCAAAAAGGGGACAGCATGTGACGTGATGTAATTTACCGGAGCCGGTAGGCAAAGGTGCCTCTGGTTCGACGGGGGAAAAGCTACCGTGCCGCACCGTCATCGGTGTGACGTACGGTCGGTCCGGGGCGGGGTGAACACGAAGCTTTCACTCGCCAGGACGCCGAAGGAGGGGCCGGGGATGCACGGCCGACGCCGATTCCGTACGACTGTCTCCACCACTGTCGCCGCCGCGACGGCCGCTCTGCTGTGCGCGGGAGCGCTGACCGGCTGTACCTCGGAAGAGCCGGCGCCCACGACCACGCCCGCGACCGGAGCCGCCACGACGCGCCCGACACCGAAGCCCGCGCCGGAGCGGGAACCCGCGTGGGACGTCTCCCCCGCCTCCGTCGCCGCCGTCGGCGACTCCGTCACCCGGGCCTTCGACGCCTGTGAGGTCCTCGCGGACTGTCCCGAGGTGTCCTGGGCGACCGGCACCGACGCCACGGTGAACAGCCTGGCGCTGCGCCTCCTCGGCCCGGCGGAGGTGGCCACCCGCAGCTGGAACCTGGCGCGGACGGGTGCGCGGATGGCGGAGCTGCCGGAGCAGATGGCCGCGGCGGCGGCCGAGAAGCCCGAGCTTGTGACGGTGATGATGGGCGCGAACGACGCCTGCCGGCCCACCCCGGACCTGATGACCCCGGTCGCCGATTTCCGCGTCTTCTTCGAGGCGGCGCTCGCCCGGCTGCGGAAGGGCGCCCCGAAGGCGCAGGTGTACGTGGCGAGCGTGCCCGACCTCAAGCACCTGTGGTCGACGGGGCGGCTGATCCCGGAGGGGCTCGAGGTGTGGAAGCTGGGGCTCTGCGGCTCGATGCTGGCGGACGCGACGGACCTGGGTCCGGCGGCCGAGCGGCGGCGGTCGACGGTCCAGGAGCGGGTGGTCGCGTACAACGCGGTCCTGAGGGACGTCTGCGCGAAGGACGCGCGCTGCCGGTACGACGGCGGGGCGGTCTTCGGTTTCCGCTTCGACGGCGGGCAGTTGAGCCCGTGGGACTGGTTCCATCCGAGCAAGGACGGGCAGGCGCGGCTCGCGGAGCTCGCGTACCGGCGGATCACGAAGGAGTGAGGGGCCCCGGGGCGGTTGTCAGGTGCCGCCCCGGGGCCGTTCGCGGGGCTCCCCCGGAGGTCAGACCTCCAGGGTCGCGGTCAGGCGGGTGTCGGCGAGGGAGTGGGCGGCCCGTATCTCGTATGCCCCGGACACGAGGGTCCAGTCGTTCTTCTCCTCGTCCCAGATCTCGAAGGCGCGGCGGGGCAGCGCGATCTCCGTCTCGACGGTCTCGCCCGGGCCGGCCTCGACGCATCCGAAGCCGGCCAGCCAGCGGTCGGGGCGGTCGGGGCCGTGGGTGTGCGGGGCCAGGTAGATCTGGACGACCTCGCGGCCGGGCCGGTCGCCGGTGTTGGTGAGGCGCACGGTGACCGTGTCCGGCTTCGCGACGAGGGAGTCGTACGACCAGGTGGTGTAGCCGAGGCCGTGGCCGAAGGCGTACGCGGGGGCTTCCTGGAGCCGGTCCCAGGCGCGGTAGCCGATGAAGAGGCCCTCGCTGTAGGCGAGTTCGCCCTCGACGGGGGTGACGTCGGTGACGGGGACGTCGGCGAGGGCGACGGGCCAGGTGGTGGGGAGCCGGCCGCCGGGCTCCTCGGCGCCGGTGAGGACGTCGGCGAGGGCGGCACCCCCCTCCTGGCCGGGGAACCAGCCGAGCAGGATCGCGGCGACGTCCTCGCGCCAGGGCAGCTCGACCGGGGAGCCGGCGTTGACGACGACCACGGTGTTCGGGTTGACGGCGGCCACGGCCCGTACGAGCTCGTCCTGGCGTCCGGGGAGGGCGAGGTCCGTGCGGTCGAAGCCCTCGGACTCGACGCGTTCGGTGGTGGCGACGACCACGACGGCGGTGTCGGCGGTGCGGGCGGCTTCGACGGCCTCGCGGATCAGTTCGTCGGGGTCCCGGCGCGGACCGAGGTGGACGAAGGAGAACATGACGGCGGGCAGCGGGGCCGCGAACTCCTTGTCCAGGGTGTGGAGCAGGGACACCTCGACGGTCTCGCCGGCGGTGAGCGCGACCTGGGCGCGCTCGACCGGGGAGCCGAAGAAGGCCTCGAAGGGGTCGGTCTCGGGGCCCATCGCCTGGACGCCGTCGAAGACGGTCTCGCCGGCGACGGTGAGGGTGTACGCGCCGAGGCCTCGGGTGCCGAAGGAGTGGGTGCCCGTCTCGCGCGGGGTGAAGGTGCCGACGACCTCGATGGAGGCGAGGGCCTCGTGGGTGACGCCGGCGGGCAGGTCGTCGCCGATCCACTGGACCTGCCCGTTGGGCAGGGAGCCCTCGCCGAGGAGCCGGCCGTCGGTGTCGCGGCAGCGGGCGCGGAGGGTGAACCCCTGGTCTGCGGGGGTGAGTTCGTCGCTGGTGTCGGCGCCGACGGTGTAGGTCAGGGCGCCTTCCGGGAGGGCGGCGGTGAGCCCGTCGAGCGGGGAGACGACGTGCTCGGGGAAGACCTGGGCCGAGCCGCCGCCGAGGACGCGGGCGTCGCGGGCGGCGGCGCCGGAGAGGGCGACGGTCCCCCGCTTCATGGGGAGGGCGCCGTCCTCGTTCCGTACGAGGACGAAGCCGCGGCGGGCGATCTCGCGGGCGAGGGCGTCACCGTCGATCGCGGCGGGGGGCTCGGCGACGACCGGCGGGGCGCCTTCGAGGGCGCCGACGCGGGCAGCGAGCCGCAGGACGTTGCGTACGGCCGCGTCGACGGCGGACTCCTCGACCTCCCCGGCGCGGACGGCGGCGGCGAGGGCCTCGCCGTAGACGGTGACGGGGCCGGGCATGGCGACGTCGAGGCCGCCCTCGATGTCGCCGGTGGTGGAGCGGGCGGCCATCCAGTCGGAGACGTTGAAGCCGTCGAAGCCCCATTCGCCGCGCAGGACGCCGTTCACCAGGCGGGTGTGCTCGGTCATCGTCACGCCGTTGACCCGGTTGTAGGCGGTCATGATGCCCCAGGGGTGGGCGTTCTTGACGATGGCCTCGAAGGGGGCGAGGTAGAGCTCGCGGAGCGGGCGGGGGTCGATCCTGTTGTCGACGGTGAAGCGGTCGGTCTCGGCGTCGTTGGCGACGAAGTGCTTGACGGTGGTGCCGACGCCGCCGTCCTGGACGCCCTGGACGTAGCCGGTGCCGATGGCGCCGGTGAGCAGGGGGTCCTCGCTGTAGGCCTCGAAGTGCCGTCCGCCCAGCGGGGTGCGGTGCAGGTTGACGGTGGGGGCGAGCAGGACGTGGACGCCCTTGCGGCGGGCCTCCTGGGCCAGGAGCCGGCCGGCGCGGCGGGCGAGCGCGGGGTCCCAGGCGGCGGCGAGCGCGGTCGGGGACGGCAGGGCGACGGACGGGTCGTCGGCGGTCCAGCGGACCCCGCGGACGCCGATGGGTCCGTCGGACATGACCAGGGACTTCAGGCCGATCTCGGGCAGGGCGGGCAGGGACCACATGTCCTGGCCGCCGAGCAGCCGGGTCTTGGTGTCCAGGTCGAGCTTGGCGAGCGCCGCGTCGACGACCTCTTCGCGTGCCCTGTCCTCGCGTGCCGTGTCCGTGCCGGTCTCCGTCATGGCCGTACCTCCTCGTTGACGTACTGATGACCCCGATGCGGCCATCGTGCACCCCAACCCTGTAGAGTGGTAGGTAACGTAATCGTCTTGTTATTTTCGCGGAAGGGGTACGGTCCTCTCGGAAACTCGGAAAGGGGGCCACGGCGATGGTGCGGGCCAGGAGCGAGGAACGGCGGACGGACATCCTCCGCGCCACCCTCGAAGTGATCGCCGAGCGCGGCTACCGGGGCGCCACCCTCGGCTCCGTCGCCGAACGGGTCGGGCTGACGCAGCAGGGACTCCTGCACTACTTCCCGACGAAGGAGGCGCTGCTCGTCGCCGTCCTGGAGGAGCGCGACCGCTGGGACACGAGCGGCGGCCGGGACCGTGAGGGCTGGCGGCTCGACCTCCTGGAGTCCCTCGTCGAGTACAACGCGATGCGGCCGGGAGTCGTGCAGACCTTCTCCGCGCTGCTCGGCGAGAGCGTCACGGACGAGCACCCGGCGCGCGCCTTCTTCACCGAGCGGTACGCGCTGGTGCGGGGCAACATGGCGCAGGTGCTGCGCCTGGAGTTCGGCGAGCGGCTGCCGGGCGGACTCACCCCGGAGCGGGCGGCGCCCCTGCTCACGGCGGTGATGGACGGGCTCCAGTACCAGTGGCTCCTGGACCCGGCGGCGGTGGACATGCCGGCCGCCTTCCGTGACTTCCTGCGCCTCCTCCACGGGGGCGAGGAGCCGGGCTAGGAGCTCCGGGGGGTGGGCGGGATGATGGCGTCATGATCGTCGCAGCCACCCAGTTCGCCCCGGTCGCCGGGGACATCGACGCCAACGTCCGTACGGTCGCCGGTCTGGTCCGGGCCGCCGGGGCCGAGGGCGCCCGTGTGGTCGTCTTCGCCGAGCTCTGCCTCAGCGGGTACGAGCCGTCCCTGATCAGGGACACCCCGGGGCTCGTACTCACCGAGGACGACCCCCGCCTCGAACCCGTACGGGAGGCCTGCCGCGCGGTGTCGGCGGTGGCCGTCGTCAACGGCCCGGTGCGGACCGCGGGTTCGCGCCCGGGGCTCACCACCCTGGTGATCGGCCCGGACGGCTCGCTCCTCGCCCGCTACGACAAGCGGTACCTGTACGGGATCGAGGAGGAGGTCTTCGAACCGGGCACCGTCGACGGACGGTTCACGCTCGACGGGCTCCGGTTCGCGCTCGCCACCTGCTACGACAACCGCTTCCCGGAGCTGGCCGAGCGTGCCGCCGCCGACGGCTGCACGGTCTACCTGGCGAGTTCGGTGCTCTCCGCCGACAACGACTCGTTCGAGAAGGTGTACCCGGTACGGGCCCGGGACTTCGGCCTTCACGTGGTCCTCGGCAACGTCCTGGGGCCCAACGAGGACGGGGTCGGCGCGGGCAGGGCCGGGGCCTGGGGCCCCGACGGCGAGCGGACCGCGGACGCGGGCACGGACGCCGACGGGGCAGGCTTCGTGCTCGCCGAGGTCGGTCAGTCGTAGGAGAGGTCTCCGGCCGAGTAGCGGCAGGTGGTGCCGTCGGGGCCGGAGCCGATCTCCTTGGGCTCCTTGCCGGTGTTGTTGCCGGTGAAGCGGGTGCACGGCTTGATCTTCTTCTTGGTGTCGCCGTGGATGCGGACGTTCCGCAGGGAGGCGGTGTCGCCGTAGTTGGCGTTGACGCCGACGATCGACGTGCCGGGTGCGGTGATGTCGACGTCGTTGATCAGGATCGTGCGCGGGTACTGCTTCTTGCAGTTGCCGCAGGAGCGGACCAGCTTTCCGAAGTCGGAGACCTGGAACTTGTTCACGACCAGCTTGCCCGCGCCGTTGAACTGGAAGACCTTGTCGGACGCGCTCTTCGCGCCGCCGCCGTGGACCGCGTACACGGAGGACGCCGAGGTGCCCTTGAAGGTGGCGGCATCTTCGCCGACGTTCTCCCACCAGACGTTCTGCAGGGTGCAGCTGCCGAGGCAGTGGACGCCGTCGGCGGCCGGAGAACCGATGATCACGTTCTTGAGGACGGCGCCGTCCTTGAGGACGAAGACGGGCTTCTGGCTCTCGTCCTGGCCGTCGGAGCCGAGCTCACCGGTGCCGTAGTGGCGCGCGAGCTTGCCGTCGTAGGTGCCGGAGACCTCGATGCTCGCGGGGACCGGCTTGCTGCCCTTCGCCTGCGGCCAGGCGGCCACCGCGCTCGCGGCGCCCGCCGGGGCGAGCAGAGTCGCGGTGATGACGGCCGCCCCGGTGATGCCGAGGGCGCTCAGGCCGCCGATGACCGCGCGCCGGCGGCCCGTCTTCCGCTTGTGTGACGTCATGGGTGCTTCTTCCTTCAGTGGGGGAGGTGGTGCACCCCCTGGTCGCCACCGGAGGAAGGAAGGTTGCCGCGCTCTTGATCGTTTTTCCGGAGGCTGACGGCCCGGTCGTCGCCGGCCGTCTCGCCCCGCAGGTCCCGGGCCATCAGGGTGGCGCCCGCGACGGCTCCCGGCATCAGGAAGACCGCCAGGAAGGGCACGAGGAAGGAGAGCGTCAGGGGTACGCCGAAGCCCAGGACGGCCGCCCGGCGCCCGCGCAGCAGCCCGAGGCGCTCCTTGAACTCGACGCCCCGGCGCTGGAGCGCGACGGACGTCAGCTCCTGGGTGAGGAAGAAGCCGGAGACGCAGAAGCCGATGACGGGGACGACGGTCTGGCCGATCACCGGGATGAAACCGCAGGCGAAGAGCAGGATGCCGTAGAAGGCGACCCGCAGCAGGACCCGCAGGCTGTCACGGGCCGAGATCCACAGCTCGCGCCAGAGCGGCAGCCCCGACTCGGGCGCCTCGCCGCCCTCGCTGCGGTCGACCGCCTCCGAGAGGGACTCGTAGAACGGCTGGCCGACGAGCAGGGTGACGGCGGTGAAGGTGATGACCGAGAGGAAGAGCCCGAAGACGAAGACCAGAGCGGTCAGGGTGCCTCGGAGGGCGCCGAGCCAGGGCGAGGACCAGTCGTCGGCGAACGGGGTCGCCCAGGCGGCCAGGTCGTCGGCGCCGTAGCCGAGGCCGATGAGCGCGCCCGTGTAGAGCACGAGGGTCACGAGTCCGGGCAAAAGGCCGAATCCGAACCACCGTCCGTGCCGGCCCACCCACTTCTGGCCCTGAACCAGGTAACCGAAACCCACCCCGAGATCGCGCATGGGGCTCACTTTATCGGTGCCGGGCAGGTCAGCGGTCCGGCGTCCGACTGGCGTCCGGCGTCCGTGCCACGGTATGCGGCGAGGACCGCACCCCCGGTGGGGGTGCGGTCCTCGTGCGGTCCTCGTGCGGTCCTGCGGGGCCGGACTCAGACGGTGAGCTCGACCGTGATGTTGCCGCGGGTCGCCTTGGAGTACGGGCAGACCTGGTGGGCCTTCTCGAGCAGGCTCTTGGCGGTCTCGACGTCCACGTTCGGAATGGTGGCCGAGATCTTCACGATGATGCCGAAGCCGTCGTCGTTCTTGCCGATGCCGACCTCGGCGGTGACCGTCGAGCCGGAGATGTCGGCCTTCTCGTTGCGGGCGACGACACCGAGGGCGCCCTGGAAGCAGGCGCTGTAGCCCGCCGCGAAGAGCTGCTCGGGGTTGGTGCCCGCGCCGGAGCCGCCCATGGCCTTCGGCGGGTTGACGACGACGTCGAGCTGGCCGTCGTCGGTGGCGACGCGGCCGTCACGCCCGTTCTCGGCGGTGGCGACAGCGGTGTAGACGACGTCGGAGTGCTGGATCGACATGCGAGGTACTTCCTTCATGGGTTCGCCGCGACTCGCGCCCACGATCGCGACGGCTGAGGGAAGCCTAACGGGTCACCGAGACGATCATCTTTCCGGTGTTGTCGCCGCGGAGCAGTCCGAGGAACGCCTCCACGCCGTTCTCGATGCCGTCGACGAAGGTCTCGCGGTGCTTCAGCTCGCCGGAGCCGAGCCAGCCGCCGACCTCCTGGACGAACTGCTGCTGCAGGCCGTAGTGATCGCCGACGAGGACACCCTGGAGGCGCAGCCGCTTGCCGATGATCATCGCCATGTTGCGCGGGCCGGGGACCGGCTCGGTGTCGTTGTACTGGGCGATCATGCCGCAGATGGTGGCGCGGCCGTGCACGTTGAGCGAGGAGATCGCGGCTTCGAGGTGGTCCCCTCCGACGTTGTCGAAGTAGACGTCGATGCCGTCCGGGGCGGCCTCGCGGAGCTGGTCCTTGACCGGGCCGTCCTTGTAGTTGAAGGCGGCGTCGAAGCCGAGCTCCTCGACGAGCCACTTGACCTTCTCGTCGGATCCGGCGGAGCCGATGACCCGGGAGGCGCCCTTGAGCCGCGCCATCTGGCCGACCTGGCTGCCGACGGCCCCGGCGGCGCCGGAGACGAAGACCGCGTCGCCCTCCTTGAAGGAGGCGACGTCGAAGAGGCCGGCGTAGGCCGTGAGGCCGGTCATGCCGAGCACGCCGAGGTAGGCGGAGAGGGGGGCGAGGTCCGGGTCGACCTTGGTCGCGTGCTGGGCCGGGACGTCGGCGTACTCACGCCAGCCGAGGCCGTGCAGGACGTGGTCGCCGACGGCGAATCCCTCGGCGTTCGACGCGATGACCTCGCCGACCGCGCCGCCGTCCATGGGGTGGTCGAGCTTGAACGGCGGGACGTACGACTTCACGTCGTTCATCCGGCCGCGCATGTACGGGTCGACCGAGAAGTGCAGGTTGCGCACGAGGACGCGGCCCTCGGCGGGCTCGGCGACCGGGGTCTCGCGCAGGGCGAAGTCCGTGGGGGCGGGCCAGCCGTGCGGACGGGCGACGAGGTGCCACTCACGGCTGGACGCGGGAAGAACGGACATGAGCACGGCCTCCAGTAAAGCTTGAGATCACAAAAGGTTCACTACCTGAAACAACCATGCACCTCGATATTTCATGTTGTCAAGTATCTGGGTAGGATGTGCCCCATGGCCCCCTCACGCACGGACCCGCTGACCGTCGAAGTCGTCGAGCTGATCGGCTCGGTCGTGGCGCGCTACTACGAGGAGTACGAGCAGGCCGCCGCGCAGCACTCGCTGACCGGCGCCCAGGCCCGGGTCCTCGGCCTGCTCTCGCTCGACCCGCTGCCGATGCGCCGCATCGCCCAGAAGCTGAAGTGCGAGCCGTCCAACATCACCGGGATAGTGGACCGCCTGGAGGCCCGGGGCCTGGTCGAGCGGCGCCCCGACCCGGCCGACCGCCGTGTGAAGCTGGCCGTCCCCACGGAGCAGGGCCGCGACACGGCCCGTCGGCTGCGCGAGTCCCTCGACTTCGCCCGCGAACCCCTCGGCGAGCTGACCGAGGTCGAGCGCACCCTGCTGCGGGACCTGCTGAAGCGGATGCTGGGCGAGGACACCCCGTAGGGCCTGCCGTAGGGCCTGCCGTAGAGCCCTGCACCCCGGGCCGCCCCTAGACGCACCAGAAGAGGAAATAGGTGCAGGTCGGCGTCGGCTTCGGCGTGGGGGTGACGGTCGGCGTCGGGCCGGTGGTCACCGGGGCGGGGCCGCCGGTCGTCGCCGTGGGAGGCGGGGTCGCGTCACCCTCCGTGGCGGACGCCGTCGCGGTGGGGCCGGCGGGCGGGGACTCCGGGTCGGTGGGCGCCGACGACGAGGTCGGCACCGGTGACTCCCCGGGGGCGCCCTCGCCCCCGTCCCCCGTACCGGATCCGGAACCCGTACCCGCGCCCGTACCCGATCCTGATCCCGTGCCGGATCCGGAGCCCGAACCCGAGCCTCCGCCGGAGCCCGATCCGGAGCCGGAACCCGAGCCTCCGACCGTGCCCGCACCCTCCCCCGTGCCCGATTCCGCGCTCACCTGGCGGGGGCGCGTCGACGTCTCCGAGACCGGGGACGGGCCCGAGCCGTCCGGGAGGACGGCGCTCTCGACGGGTTCGGGGGAGGTCGTGACCTCGGGGACCTCCTGCTCCTCGACGACCGTGGCGGCGCCCAGCGGCTCCGGCTCCTCCAGGGCCATGCGCGCCAGGGTCAGCGAGCCGGCGGCGAGCACCAGACCCAGCGTCCCGACCAGGACCGTACGGCCCCGGCGGCTGCGCGCCCGCCTGTTCCCGCGCGCGGCGGAACGGCCACCGGCGGCGCGGTGGCCCTGCTCGGCGGAGGCGGAGCGGCCCCGGGCGGCGCGGCGGCCACCCGCGCGGGGCGGCGGCTCGACGACGTCGAGTTCGTAGACATGCTCGCCGGCACCGGCGGGCTCGCCCGACCGCACCGGCTGCACGGGCTCAAGCGGCTGCACCGGCTGCACCGACTGATGCGGCTCCACCGGCTGATACGGCTGCCCCGGCTGATACGGCTGCGCCGACGTGTACGGCTCCACCGGCGGAGCCTGCTGGACGGGTATGTGGGGGGTCTCGTACCGCAGTTCCTCGACGGGAGTCCCGCACCCGGCACAGGCGAGGGCCCCGTTGAGATGCCGCCGGCACGCGTGGCAGTAGTCCATGGGCCCCGCAGGCTATGCGGCCCGGTGCGGCCTCAGGTAGGCGCGGAAGTGAGGATCCTGTGAGGAAGCCGCAGGTCGGCGGCGGTGCGTCGCGATTCTCCCGCTTCGGTACGACCCGGTCCCCCCGCCGGGCCGGGCCCCGGGCGGCGCAGCCCAGCGCGCGCCGCGCCCCGGACGGCCCGACGATTCCAACAGGACCGCGAAACACCTCGCCCGTGCCAGCACCGCACTCCGGAGGATCCGCCCGTGACCGTCAGCCTTGAGCAGCTGCGTCGTTGCCATGTCGCCGTCGACCTGGGTGCCGCCCGCACCCGGGTCTTCGTCAAGGGCGCCGGACTCGTCGTCGACGAGCCGAGCGTCGCCGCCGTCAACACCCGTACCGGAGCGCTGATCGCCGTCGGCGCGCTGGCCGAGAAGATGACCGGCCGCACCCCCGACTACATCCGGGTCGTCAGACCCGTCTCGGGCGGCACGGTCGTCGACATCGAGATGGCGCAGCGGATGCTCCGTCATCTCCTCGGCGAGAAGCTGCGCCGTCAGCTGCGCCGCAAGCCCCGGCTGCGCGCCGCCGCCTGCACCCCGCACGACAGCGACCCCCTCGCGCAGCGCGCCGCCGTGGAGACCCTCGTCGGTCTCGGCGCGCGCCGGGTCGAGCTGGTCGACACGCTGATCGCGGCGGCCGTCGGCTGCGGTCTGCCGGTCGAGCAGCCCACCGCCACGATGATCATGGTGTGCGGTGCGGCGACCACGCAGGTCGCCGTGCTCTCGCTCGGCGCGATCGTCACGGCGGAGCGGATGCCGGTCGGCGGCGACGCCATCGACCACGCCGTCATCCAGCACCTGCGCCACCACCACGAGCTGATGCTGCCGAGCCAGTCGGTGCGCCCGCTGCAACTGGCCCTCAGCGGCAACGGCCTGACGCCCCACGGTCCGGCCTGGACCGAGATCCACGGCCGGGACGTCGCCACGGGCCTGGCCCGCTCGGTGACCGTCGACACCGCCGCCGTACGGGAGGCGATCCACACCCCCCTGACGGCGGTCCTCGACGGGATCGGGAAGGTGCTGCGGGAATGCCCGCCGGATCTGGTGGCCGACCTCGCGGACCGCGGGATCATGATGGTGGGCGGCAGCGCGCTGCTCCCGGGGCTCGACCAGATGCTGCGCGCGGCGACCGGGATGCCGGTACACATCGCCGAACGCCCCGACATCTGCGCCGTCCTGGGTCTCGGCGCGATGCTGGAGGGCAAGGTCCAGCCGATGATCCTCGACCCGCTGACGGAGCGTGACCCGCTCGCCGACGTGGAGAACTGAGCCGCAGCGGTACGCCCGTGCGGGACACAAGCCGACGAAATCACATGATTCGTACGACAATGAGACCATGACGATCATGGATGAGGACACGGACGAGGACGCGGGTGAGGACGCGGGCGTCGACACGCCCCGGCTGCCCATGCTGCTCGAAGCGGTCCTCAGCGTCGGCACCGACCTCGAACTCCGCACCACCCTCCAGCACATCGTGGACTCCGCGACCGAGCTGACCGGGGCCCGGTACGGCGCGCTCGGGGTCGTCGACCCCGAGCGCCGCCGCCTCACCGAGCTCTTCACCTCCGGCATGACGGACGAGGAGCGGCAGCGGATCGGCCGTCTCCCCGACGGCCACACCGGGCTGCTCGGCGTCCTGGACCAGGACCCGCATCCGCTGCGGCTCGACGACCTGACGGCCGACCCGCGCTCCTCCGGCATGCCCGCGGGGCACCCCTCGATGCGCACCCTCCTCGGCGTCCCCATCCGGGTCCACACCGAGGTCTTCGGCAATCTGTACCTCACCGAGAAACGCGGGGGCCCCTTCGCCGAGGAGGACCTCACCCTGCTCCGCGTCCTCGCCTCGCAGGCCGGGATCGCCATCGGCAACGCCCGTCTCTACGAGACCGCGCGCCAGCGGGAGCGCTGGATCGAGGGCGCGGCGGCGGTGACCACGGCCCTGCTCACCGGCGCGTCCGCCGAGAACGCCCTGATGACCGTCGCCGAGCGGGCCCGTATCCTCGCCGGCGCCTCGGCCGGGGTGGTCCTCCAGCCCACCACGGAGGGCGGGATGGAGATCGTCGCCGCGTCGACCACGGACGACCCGGGCGACCTGGTCGGCACCGCGATCGCGCCCGGCTCCCCCGTCCTGGTGCAGCTGCTCGGCGGGGAGCCCGTGTTCGTCGAGGACTCGGCGACCGACCCGCGGATGACCACCCATGTCCGGTCCCGTTTCGGCCCCTCGATGATGCTGCCGCTGCAGAGCGGCGGGAAGCTCATCGGCACCCTCGCCCTCCCCCGGCGGCGCGGCGGCCCGTCGTACACCGCGGTGGACCGGCTGCTCGCCTCGCAGTTCGCCTCGCAGGCGGCGCTCGCCCTCGTCCTCGCGGACGCGCGGCACGACCGGGAGCGGCTCGCGGTGTACGAGGACCGGGACCGGATCGCACGGGACCTGCACGACCTGGTCGTCCAGCGGCTGTTCGCCACGGAGATGATGCTGGAGTCCACCCGGCGGCGGGCGGGCGGCTCCTCCGACGAGAACGCGCTGCTCGAACGGGCCGTGGACGAGCTGGACTCGACGATCCAGGAGGTCCGTACGACCATCTTCGCGCTCCAGCAGCCGCCCGCCGACGCGCCGACCTCCTTCCGGGGGAAGGTGCTGCGGGAGACCGGCGGGGCCGCGGTCCTGCTCGGTTTCCAGCCGTCCGTGCACTTCGCCGGCGCGGTCGACACGCTCGTGGACGAGGAGACGGCGGGGCGGCTCCTCGCCACGCTGCGCGGGGCGCTCGCGGCGGCGCACCGGCGGTCCGGGATCGGCGCGATCACGGTCGAGGTGTCGGCCGGGGACGAGGGGGGCGCCCGGCTGCGGGTCACGGACGACGGCACGCCACCGACGACGGTGGCCTGGCCGTAGGGGCCCGCCGCCCGACGCCGGACCGTAGTGGGCCGGCCGTGGCGGGCTCGCCGGGGTCGCCTGGCCGTAGAACCCCCGTACGGAGCAGTCCGGCGCGCCGCGGCCCTCGCGGCGATCTTCACTGGAGTCGTGACCACCGAGACGACGCCGCCGACAGCGGCCGCCTACCGCAACCTGGCGATGGCCACCATCGGCTTCACGCTCACCTTCTGGGCGTGGAACCTGATCGCGCCGCTCGCGAGCTGGTACGGAGACCGGCTCGCCCTCAGCTCGTTCCAGCAGTCGCTCCTCGTGGCGGTGCCCGTGCTCGTCGGCTCGATCGGCCGCGTCCCGGCGGGCGCGCTCACGGACCGGTACGGGGCGAAAGTGATGTTCCCCCTGGTCTCGGCGCTGACGATCGTCCCGGTGCTGCTGTTGATGGTGGTCAAGGACAACTACGGTCTGCTGCTGGTCGTCGGCTTCCTCCTGGGCCTGGGCGGCACCACGTTCGCGATCGGCATCCCGCTGGTCAACTCCTGGTTCCCGCCCGCCAAGCGCGGCCTGGCGCTCGGGGTGTTCGGCATGGGCATGGGCGGTGTGGCGCTCTCCGGCTACTTCACGCCCCGGATCGCGAAGCACGGCGAGAACCTGCCGTTCCTCGTGGTGGCGCTCGCGCTCGCCGCGTTCGCGGTGCTCGCCTTCTTCCTCATCACCGACCGGCCCGACCGCCCGGTGCCCACCGCATCCCTCACGACCCGGCTGGGCTCGGCGGCGCGGCTGCGGGTGACGTGGGAGCTGTCCGCGCTGTACGCGATCGGGTTCGGCGGAATCGTCGCGTTCGGTGTCTACCTGCCGACGTATCTGAAGACCTGGTACGAGCTGGACCCGACGGACGCGGGCACCAAGGCCGCCGGGTTCGCCCTGGTCACCGTCGTCTTCCGGCCGATCGGCGGCTGGCTGTCGGACCGGTTCCACCCGGCGCTCGTCACGGCCGCCGCACTCGGCACGGCTGCCCTCTTCGCCATCGTCCAGGCCTTCGACCCGCCGCTGAACCCGGGCGGCACGATCGCCCTCCTCGTCATGGCGGCCGGGCTCGGCACGGCGAGCGGCTCCGTCTTCGCCCTGGTCTCCCAGGTGACCCCGCAGGCCAAGGTCGGCAGCGTGACCGGCATCGTCGGCGCGATGGGCGGACTCGGCGGCTTCCTCCCGCCGCTGGTGATGGGCGCGATCTACAGCGCCAAGGACTCGTACTCGATCGGCTTCATGCTCCTGTCCGACCTGGCGCTCGCGGGGTGTGTGTACGCGTACGGGCGGATGCGCGGGATCCGGCCCGACGGCGGGGAGCAGGCGCCGGAGGCGACCAGGGTCACGGCCGGAAGACCCTGACCGCCGGGCAGAATGCCTCCGGCAGCCCTCGACCCCGACCCGAGGAGTACGACCGGTGAGTGCGCTCTTCCCGGCCCTTGCGGCCCCGTCCGACCGGCCCGCCCTGCGCTGCGGCGCGGACCGCCTCACGTACGGCGAACTGGCGCGGGCCGCCGGGGCCCTGGCAGCCCGGATCGGAGGCGCGAGCCGGGTCGCCGTCTGGGCGACCCCCACCGCCCACACGGCCGTCGCCGTCGTCGGCGCCCTGCTCGCGGGCGTGCCCGCCGTACCGCTCAACCCGCGCACCGGCGAGCGGGAACTGGCGCACATCCTCGGTGACAGCGCGCCCGACGCGGTCCTCACGGCGCCCGGCGACGAGCCGCCGCCCGGACTCGCGCGCCTCCCCCGGATCGACGTGGAGCTCACCGCGAGCGGCGACCCGGCGCCCGGTGGACCGGCCGATCCCGAATCCCCCGCCCTCATCGTCTACACCTCCGGCACCACCGGCCCCCCGAAGGGCGTCCTGCTCTCCCACCGGGCGATCGCCTCCTCCCTCGACGCGCTCGCCGATGCCTGGTCCTGGACGGCCGACGACGTCCTCGTGCACGCGCTGCCGCTGTTCCACGTCCACGGGCTGATCCTCGGGATCCTGGGGCCGCTGCGGCGGGGCGGCGAGGTCCGGCACCTGGGCGGGTTCTCGGTGGAGGGCGTGGCACGGGAGCTGGGTGCCGGGGGCGGCACCATGCTGTTCGGCGTACCGACCATGTACCACCGGCTCGCGGACGCGCTCGCCCACGATTCGGCGCTCGTCGCGGCGATGACGGGGGCGCGGCTCCTCGTGTCGGGGTCGGCGGCGCTGCCGGTCCACGACCACGAGCGGATCGCGGCGGCGACGGGCCGGACGGTCGTGGAGCGGTACGGGATGACGGAGACGCTCATGAACACCAGCGTGCGGCCGGGCGCCGGGCCGCAGCCGGGGACCGTCGGGGTGCCGCTCGCGGGGGTGGAGCTGCGGCTCGTGGACGAGGACGGTTCCGTACGGGAGGAGTGCGACGGGGAGACCGTCGGTGAGGTGCAGGTGCGCGGCCCGAACCTGTTCTCCGGCTATCTGAACCGGCCGGAGGCGACGGCTGGGGCCTTCGACGGCGACTGGTTCCGCACCGGCGACGTGGCGGTCCGTGAGCCCGGCGGAACGATACGCCTGGTGGGCCGCAAGGCCACCGACCTGATCAAGAGCGGCGGTTACAAGATCGGGGCGGGTGAGATAGAGAACGCCCTCCTCGACCACCCCGGGGTGCGCGAGGCGGCCGTCACCGGCGAGCCCGACCCCGATCTGGGCGAGCGGATCGTGGCCTGGGTGGTGCCGGCGGACGCAATGTCGCCCCCGCCGGCGGCGGAGCTCGCCGACCACGTGGCGCGGCTGCTCGCACCGCACAAGCGGCCCCGGGTGGTGCGCTTTCTCGACGCGCTCCCCCGTAACGACATGGGCAAGGTTCTGAAGAAGGCGCTGCGACAGCCGGCCTGAAGAGGCCGGGCGCCCTCCCCCGGAGGAGGGTGCCCGGCCTCGTGCCTCTCGGCTGCGTGCCTCTACTTCACGCCGACTGCTTCACGCCGACGGCGCGGATCACGCCGCCTACTTCACGCCGACCGCGCGGATCAGCTCCTGCTTCACGGAGCCGCCCCGGTCGTCGCTCGCGCCGGCCCGCAGCGAGACGGAGTCCGCCCCGGACGGGATCCGCAGCTCGCCGTCCCAGGCGGCGCCGTGCCGCGCCTTCTTGAGGGCGACCTTCGTCCAGGTCGCGCCCTCGTCGTAGGAGACCTCCAGGCTGCCGCCGCCGATGGTGCCGGTGCCGGTCGCGCCCTCGACGTACTCGGCGAAGATCCCGACGGGCAGTCTGCCCCCGGCGCGGACGTCACCGTGCAGGTCGGTGTCCACGTCGAAGCCGAGGTTGAGCATCGGCAGGTACGTGATCCGGTCGGACGGGGTCTCGGCGGAGCGGAAGGTCCACTCGCTGCGGCCCTTGGTCCCGAGCCGCCAGCGGTCCTGGTCGAGCGCGGTCTCGGTGACGACCTTGTACGTGGCCTCCGCCGCCGGGGCGTCCCAGGCGTAGGCGCCGGAGCTCATCTTCCGGTCGACGCGGACGCCGTCGACGTACACCTCGGTGAACTGGGTCATCGAGCCGTCGTTCCACACGTTGCCGAAGCCGGTGTGGTCGGTGCCGGAGTCGCCCCAGCCCGGGGTGTTGAAGCGCAGGTCGTTCCCGGTGCGCTGCTGGCCCCAGCCGAGGCCGGTGCCCAGCCACGGGTGCCAGACGGGGCCGAACCAGTCGAGGTTCACCCGGCTGCCGCCCCGGTAGGACGGGGTGCCGGACCGCTGCTCCAGGGAGTCGCCGAGGTCGACGGACTCGTGCCAGCGCTGGCCGGTGCCGGTGGAGACGTACTCGGTGCGCTCGGTCGGGAAGGAGATCCACTCCTTGAAGCCGAAGCCGATGGGGAAGGTGTCGGTGATCGAGTAGCGGAACTCGCCGCCCAGTTCCTCGCGCTTGGTGGGCGCGTGGAAGGTGGAGCGGATGGTGGCGAGTTCGTCCTCGTCGGGACGGAAGACGAGGTCCTTGCCGATGGCGCCGGGGTGGCCCTCGGAGAGGTCGTACGTGAACGGGGTGAAGCGGGTGCCGGTCAGGTCGACGCGCAGGCCTCGCGCCGCGCCGGCCGCGAGGCGCCGGGCGTCGGCGGTGTTCACGGTGGCGACGGCGAGCGGCCGGTCCTCGTAGTCGGCGGTGCCGAACCACTTCATGAGGCGGCCCGGCCGGTCGTCGGTGACGAACAGGGCCTTGGCGCCCGCGTCCTGGGCGGTCTGGGCGAGTTCCGTCGGGTCGGCGCCGTCGGTCAGCCGGACGAGGACGGCCTTGCCGGTGGCGTTCTTCCCCGTGTACTCGGCGGGGGTGCCGGTGCCCGCGTCGACGAGGCCGAGGCGGTGGCGGCCCTCCAGGAGGGTGGCACCGGCCTGCGGGGTGGCGCCGGAGAGCAGGCGGCCGTCGACGGTCGTCTCCAGCATCGGCTTGCCGAGGCGCCAGACGGTCCGGTACTCGAAGGTGCCGGTGGCGGGCTCACGGGTGGGCGCCGCGAAGATCGAGTCGTACATCGGCGGGACCTGGACGGCTCCGCCGTAGGAGGCGCCGTTCGCGTCCCGGTCGAACTCCATGAGGAGCTGCCGGGTCTCGGTGCGCTTCTCGACCTCGGCGCGGATCTCGCGCAGTTGCCGCCCGTCGAGGGTGATCTCGCGGTCGCGGTCGAGGGTGATCTCCGGCTCGGTGAGGAAGCCGAGGCCGAGGGAGTCCTCGCCGTGGGAGCCGCGCACGTCGAGGAAGGTGTCGACGGTGTACGTGCCGGGCTTGAGGCGCAGTTCGAGGGTGCCGGTCTCGCCGACCGTGGCCGGGAACGGGTCCTCGTTCTTCGCGAGCTTCTGCACGCCGAGGTGGGCGGGGGTGGGGGCGCCGTCGCGGTCCTTGACGTGGACCGTGAGGGTGTAGCGCTCCTCCTCCTTCACCAGGCCGAGCGCGGTGTGCGCGACGGGCGCGCCGCCGGCGGTCGCGGTGATACGGCCGGAGGACTGGCCGACGGGCGCCTTGGAGCCGTCGCCGGTGACGGTGGTGCTCGCGGAGCCGTGGGCGGGGACGGTGAGGGTGGTGTCGGCGAGGGCGGCGACCCCGGCCGGTATGCCCTCCACGGTCAGGTTCAACTCGACTGCGGTGTCTGAGGAGTTGGTGTATGTGACGGTCTTGGCGACCGGCTTGTTCGACTCGTAGGGCCAGGCGACGAAGCCGAGGTCGGCGGAGCCGGTCGCGGTGATGTCCGCGGAGATCGCGGCGGCCACGTCGACCCGTCCGGCGCCGAGCGCGTACGGCGAGGCGTCGAGCGTCTTCGACGAGGACATCAGCGCGTCCTTGAGCCGGGCGCCGGTCCAGTCGGGGTGCTTCTCGGCGAGCAGGGCGGCGACACCGGCGATGTGCGGGGTCGCCATCGACGTACCGCTCATGGAGGTGTAGAGGCCGCTGCCCTCGGCGAGCTGGGAGCGGGCCGCGAGGATGCCGACGCCGGGGGCCGACAGGTCGGGCTTGAGGGCCTGGTCGCCGTAGCGGGGGCCCTGGCTGGTGAAGTACGCGGCCTCGTCGGCGGAGTCGACGGCGCCGACGGTGAGCGCGGAGTCGGCGGCGCCGGGCGAGCCGATGGAGCCGGGGGCGCCGGAGTTGCCGGCGGCGATGACGAAGAGGGCGCCGGTCTCGGCGGACAGGGTGTTGACGGCCTGGGCCATCGGGTCGGTGCCGTCGCTCGGTTCGCGCGAGCCGAGGCTCATCGAGACGATCTTCGCGTCGATGTCCTTGGCGGCCCATTCCATGCCGGCGATGATCTGCGACTCGGTGCCGGAGCCCTCGTCGCTGAGCACCTTGCCGACGGCGAGGGTGGCGCCGGGGGCGACGCCCTTCTCCTTGCCGTCGGAGCCCGCGCCGCTGCCGCCGACGGTGGAGGCGACGTGCGTGCCGTGGCCGTCGCGGTCGGCGACCTCCTGGCCCTCGATGAAGGACTTCGACTCGGCGACCCGGCCCGCGAGGTCGGGGTGTCCGAGGTCGGCGCCGGTGTCGAGGACGGCGACCTTGACGCCCTTGCCGGTGAGGCCGGCCTCCCAGGCCTTCGGGGTGCCGATCTGGGCGTTGGAGTCGGCCATGGCGGCCTCGACCCGGCCGTCGAGCCAGACCTTGACGGGGGTGGCGGCGCGGGCGTTCGGGGTCTTCCCGGTGAAGCCACGCCAGAAGGCGGCGGGGTCGGTGGCGGTGACGGCGGCGCCGCCGATGCTGGGCAGCGGGCGGACGGTCTCGGCGCCGCGCGGGGCGGGGGCGGCGGCCCTCGCGTTTCGGGAGCCGTACGTGACGATCAGCGGGAGTTCGCCGGTGACGCCCTGCTCGACGAGGCCGGTGACGTCGAAGAGGCGCGGGTCGAGCGCGCCGGAGGCGAGGTAGGGGCGGGCCTCGTCGGGGACGACGGTGACCCGGCCGTCGACGATCTGGCTGCGTACGGCGCCGGTGGCGCCCTCGGCCCGGTCGACGGTGACGGTCTGCTGCCCGCCGCCGAGGCCGGTGAGGGTCACGCGGTCGCCCGTGACGAGGGTGACGGTGGCGCTCGTCGCCGTGCTCTTGAAGGTGTCCGGTACGGCGGAGAGGGTGGTGGTCCCGGCGGCGGCGGTCTGCCCGGCCGAGAGCATCACGAGGGAGACGCCCGCGGCGAGCAGCGCGGCCCTCCCTCTGTCGAAGGGTGTGGACCTCGACGTCATCGTTCGAACTCCTCGCGGACCCGGGGTCGGGGGTGTTTCCGGGTGCCGCGAGGAGTCTTGGCCCTGGGGGCGGGAGTTGACTCCGGTTGCTCCTGGCGGTTATGTGCCGTGGCGGTCAACCGCCAGGTCAGGTCGTGCCGTTCGGGGCGAATCGCTCACGGAGTCGGGTCGAGCGCGTCGTACCGGCGGAAACCGCGCCCGTGGAGGGCGAGGGCGCCGACCGCGAGGACGCAGGCGATGCCGCCGCCCGTGATGGCGACGGCAGGTGAGGTCAGGTCGGCGACCGAGCCCGCGAGGAAGTCCCCGAGCCGGGGCCCGCCCGCGACGACGACGATGAAGACGCCCTGGAGCCGGCCGCGCATCTCGTCCGGGGCGGCGACCTGCATCATCGTGTTCCGGAAGATCATCGAGACGGTGTCGGAGTAGCCCGCGAGGGCGAGCAGGAGCAGCCCGAGCCACAGGTTCCGGGTCAGTCCGAAGACGGCGATGGCGGTGCCCCAGCAGGCGACCGCGATGAGGATCGCCTGCCCGTGGTGGCGGATACGGCCCTGCCAGCCGGAGAGCACCCCGCCGAGGAGCGCGCCGAACGCGGGGGCCGCCACCAGGAGTCCGGCGGTCTTCGCGTCACCGCCGTACCAGAGGACGGCGACGGCCGGGAACAGCGCCCGGGGGTGGGCGAGGATCATCGCGCAGAAGTCGGAGAAGAAGGTCATACGCAGGTTGGGGCGGGTGGCGAGGAACCGCAGCCCGTCGAGGACCGAGGCCCTCTTGCCGCCGGTCCGGTCCGGGAGCATCGACGGGAGGCGCCACATGGCGTAGAGACTCGCGGAGAAGGCGAGGGCGTCGATCAGGTACGCGGTCTGGAAGCCGGCGAATCCGACGATCAGGCCGCCGAGGCTCGGGCCGACGAGCATGCCGAACGTCGTGACCATCGAGTTGAGCGCGTTCGCGGCGCGCAGCTGCTCGGGCGGCAGGAGCCGGGGGATCATCGAGGAGCGGGCGGGCGAGTTGAGCGCGGCGCACACGGCTTGGAGGGCGACGATCCCGTACAGGAACCAGACGCGGTGGAAGCCGGCGAACGCGGCGGCGGCGAGCGCGACCGACAGGACGGCGGAGCCGCAGGCGCTGTGGAGGCCGAGCTTGCGGCGGTCGACGGTGTCGGCGATGGCGCCGCCGTACAGACCGAAGACGACGAGCGGGACGAGGGAGAAGAGCCCGACGAGCCCGACGGAGAAGGGCGAGCGGGTGATGTCGTACACCTGGAGGGAGACGGCGAGGGTCGTCATGCCCTGCCCGACCCAGGACACGGTGCTGCCGAACCAGAGGCGGCGGTAGTGCGCGGAGGTCCGCAGGGGGGTGAGGTCGGCGAAGAGCCTGTGGCGGCCTCGCTGCTGTTCGCGGTCCTCGCGGCCTTCGCGGCCTTCGCGGCCTTTCTGGGTGGTGGTCACGCGACGTCGTACCGCAGTTCGGGGCGGTCCCAGTGGATGTGGGCGGTGGGCGGCACGGTGCCGGTGCGGACGGCGCCGGTCCGCAGGTAGAACTCCTCGGCCGGCGGATGCGAGACGACCCGCACGGCGTGGAGCCCGGCGTCCCTGGCCTGCCCGGTCATGTGCCGCATGAGCAGCCGCCCGATGCCGAGGCCCTGGGCGCTGTCGGCGACGAAGGCGAGGTCGAGTTCGGCCGCGTCGACGAGGAGCGCGTAGAACCCGAGGACGCGGTCGCTCGCGTCGACGGCGACGAAGACGAGGTGGTGCTCGATGTACGAACCGCCGACCTGGTATCCGGCGACCATGGCGGCATAGTCCCCCCGATAGGCCTTGGAGGCCCGCACAAGCCGGGTGAGCCGCTTGGAGTCGTCGGCGGTGGCACGCCGGATGGTGATGTCGTCGTCGGGCATGGGGAGAGTATAGGGGCGGGGTGGACTTGTGGTCCTTACGGTTTGGGGGGAGGCGGGGCGGCGCTGCCGTCGGGTGGTGGGCGGCGTTGCCGGGCTGGGGGGGGCCGGCAGGCGGGACGTACCGCCGCAAGGCGGGGCGCCGCAAGGCAAGGCGCCGCAAGGCAAGGCGCCGCAAGGCAAGGCGCCGCAAGGCAAGGCACCGCAAGGCAAGGCACCGCAAGGCAAGGCGCCGCAAGGCAAGGCGCCGCAAGGCGGGGGCTACCGCCGCCAGGCAGGGCGCCGCAAGGCGGGGGCTACCGCCGCCAGGCAGGGCGCCGCAAGGCGAGGCGCCGACCTTCAGGGCGAGACCGTCGCTCGTAGGGTGGCCGCCTCCCTTGTCGCCGACTCGGGGGGCAGGTTCGTCCCGTAGGTGAAGGCCGTCGTGTAGGCCGGGGCGCCCAGGGCCGTACGGGCCGCCTCCTCCGTGCGGTCGACGTCCGCGCGTTCCGCCGCGGCCAGCGGCGCGCCCGTCGAGGCGCGCAGCGCGGTCGCCGCGCCCAGGAGGACCGCCGCCTCCCTGGCCCGCCCGGCCGGGGCGTGCGCCGAGGCCAGGCCCTCCAGGGCGAGCGCGAGGGCCCGGGGGTCACCCGAGGCCGACGCGGTCTCGTACCCCTCCTCCTGGAGCCTCAGCGCCTCCGCCACATCGCCGCGCGCGAGCGCCGAGAAGCCCAGCTCGGCCAGGATCAGCGCGTTGGCGCTGTCGAGGCCGACCGCACGGTGCCAGTCGAGGACCTCCCGCATGTGCCGCTCGGCCTCCTCGAAGAGGCCCTCGCGCCGGGCGCCCAGGCCGAGCCCGAGGACCGCGTTGATCTCACCGGCGCGGAACCCGACCTCGGCGGCCCGCTCCCGCGCCGCCGCGTGGTACGCCCGCGCCTCGGCGAGATCGCCCCTGAGCAGGGCCGTACGCCCGATCCCGGCCAGCAGGTCGGGCACCTCGGTCGTCAGGCCGAAGCCCTCCGCCGCCGCCAGACCCGCCCGCTTGAGCCGGTCGGCCCGCTCGTACTCCCCGCGGATCTCCGCGACCGTCGCCAGCGGGTACACCGCCCACAGCCGGCAGCACGCGTCCCCCAGCTCCTCGAACAGCGCGTCCGACCGTGCCGCGTGCTCCTCCGCGCCCGCCACGTCACCGGCGAGCAGCCGCTGCACCGAGCGGTCCGCGAGGGCCGCCGCCTCGCCCCAGCGGTCCCCGTGGGCCCGGAAGCCGTCGAGGGCCTGCCGGGTGAGGTCACCGCCCTCGCTCTGGCTGCCGGTCCCGCAGAGCGCGTGGGCGAGGAACCAGCGGGCCCAGGGGCTGCCGGGCGCGTCCCCGGGCTCGCCCGTCGCCCCGTCGTACGCCGTGAGGGCCTCGGCGATCCGGCGTCGCCGGTCCGTTCCGTCGCCGCCCATGATCGTGAGGCCCGTACGCCAGACCTCCACGCGGGCGCGCAGCGCGACGAGTTCGGGCGCCGCGGCCTCCTCCGGGATCGGCCGAAGCGCCGCCGTCGCCGAGCGGAGCGCCTCGCCGAGGCGGCCGCGCATGATCCAGTACCAGGCGAGCGCGTCGACGAGGCGGAGTGCCACCTCGGCGCTCCGCCCGGTGGCGGGGGCGGCGAGCGCGCGGTCCAGGGCGGCCCGCAGGTTCGGGGTCTCCGCGTCGAGGCGGGCGAGGGCGCGGCGCTGGTCAGGGCCGCGCAGTGCGGGCCCGGCGTCCTCGGCGAGGCGGAGGTAGTGGGCGAGGTGGCGGGTGCGTACGGCCTCGGCCTCGCCCGCGTCCCGCAGCCGGTCGAGGCTGTAGGCGGCGACGGACTCAAGGAGCCGGTAGCGGGGCCCGTCCGGCCCTTCGACGGCCACGACGAGCGACCGGTCCACGAGCCGCACGAGCAGCCCGAGCACGTCGGCGCGGGCCACGGCTGGGGCAGTCACGCCAGATCCGACCGCGCCTGGGTCGGCCACGCCGAGTCCGGCCACATGCGGGGCTGCCGCGCCCACTTCGGCCGCACCCGGGCCTGCCGCGCCCACTCCGGCCGCACCCGGGGCTGCCCCGCCCGCTCCCACCCCACTCGGGACGGTTACGCCCACCCCAGCCCCGCCGTATCCGGCCCCGTCCGGTTCCGCGCAGACCTCCTCCGCCGCTCGCAGTGAGCAGCCCTCCGCGTGGATCGCCAGGCGGCGCAGCACCGTCCGTTCGGGTTCGCCGAGGAGGTCCCAGCTCCAGTCGATGACCGCGCGCAGGGTCTGCTGCCGGGCGGGCGCGCCGCGCAGGCCCGCGTCGAGCAGCCGGAAGCGGTCGTCGAGCCGTTCCAGGAGACCGTGCACGCCGAGGGCGCGGACGCGGGTCGCGGCCAGTTCCAGGGCGAGGGGGATGCCGTCGAGGCGGCGGCAGATGGCCCGGACCGCCTCCTGGGCGGCGGGGTCGAGCGCTGCGCCGGACCCGAACCCGGGTGCGGACGCCGCCGCCCGCGCCGTGAACAGCTCGATCGCCCCCGCTCCGTCGAGCGGCTCCACCGCCCAGAGCGTCTCGCCCGCCAGTGCGAGGGGCTCCTGACTGGTCGTCAGGACGACGAGCCCCGGCGCGGTGCGCAACAGCAGTTCGGCGAGGGACGCGGCCTCGTCGACGACGTGTTCGCAGTTGTCGAGGACGAGCAGGGTCCGTCTCCCGCGCAGGACCTCGGCGAGCCGTTCCGCCGTCGTGAGCGGCCGCTCACCCTCCGGCCGCAACCCCCACACACCGTCGTCGCGGAGTTCGAGCGCGGCCGCGACGACCTCGGCGAGTTCCCCGCGCGCGCCGGCGAACTCGACGAGCCACACCCCGTCCGCGAACTCCTCCCTCATTTGCCCGGCCGCCTCCACGGCCAGCCGGGTCTTCCCGACGCCGCCGGGCCCGGTGAGGGTGACGAGCCGCCGCTCGGTGAGCAGCCCCCGTACCTCCGCGACGGCCGCGTCCCGGCCGACGATCCCGGTGAGCGGCGCGGTCAGATTGCCCCGCACGGGGCCGACGGCCGCCGCCGCCGGCCGGGGCTCCGGGAGGGTGGGTCCGGGCGCCGAGAGGGCCGGGTCCTGGCGGAGCATCGCCGTGTGGAGCGCGGCCAGTTCGGGGCTGGGGTCGACCCCCAGTTCGTCGGCGAGAAGGGTGCGCAGCTCCTCGTAACCCGCCAGCGCCTCGCTCTGCCGCCCCGCCCGGTACAGGGCGCGCAACTGTACGCCCCGCAGGCGCTCCCGCAGCGGATGCCGGGCGACCAGCTCCGCCAACTCCCCCACCAGCACGCCGTGTTCCCCGGCTTCGAGCCGCGCCTCCGCGAGGGTCTCGCGTACGGCGAGCCGCTCCTCCTCCAGGCGGTCCGCCGCGCCCCGTACGAACGGCTCCTCCGCGAAGTCGGCGAAGGCCGGGCCCCGCCACAGTCCGAGCGCCTCACCGAGCAGCTCCGCCCTGGCCCGCGGGTCGGCGGCGTCCCGGGCCTGTGCGGCGAGCCGCGCGAACCGGTGGGCGTCCAGGGCCCCTTCGGGTACGTCGAGGAGGTAGCCGGGCGCCCGGGTGACGACGAGTTCGCGTCCGCCGGGCTCGGCCTCCTCCAGGGCGCGGCGCAGCTGGGAGACCTTGGCCTGGAGGGCGCGGAGCGGGTTGCCGGGCGGTTCGTCGCCCCAGAGGCAGTCGACGAGACGGTACGCGGCGACCGGCCGTCCCGCGTCGACGAGAAGCGCGGCGAGCAGGGCCCGCACCTTCAGCTCGGGGACCCGGACGGGCGTGCCGTCCTCGGTCCGTACGGCCGTCTCCCCCAGCACCGCGAATCGCATACGGCCACCGTAACGCGGCTCCGGTCACCCGCCCCGAGCCGCCCCGAGCCGGTCCGAGCCGGTCCGAACAGGCCCGTTCCACACGCGAACCCGGCCCGACCCCGGCCCGACCCCGGCCCGAACCCCGGCCCGAACCCGGCCCGAACCCGGCCCGTTCCCAACCCGAGCCAAGCCCGACCCCCGCCCGACCCCCGCCCGAACAGAACCCGAGCCGTCCCCGAACACCCGGCCGCCAGAGTCATCCCTGTCAGCAGGAAGCGACACACGAAGAACACCAGGGAGCAGGACATGAGCAGCACCGAGCCCCTCGCCGGCAAGACCGCCCTCGTCACCGGCGGCAGTCGCGGCATCGGCCGGGCGATCGCCCTCCGCCTCGCCGCCGACGGCGCCCGCGTCGGCGTCCACTACGCCTCCAACGAGACCGCCGCGAAGGAGACGGTCGACGCGATCGAGGCGGCCGGCGGCTCCGCCTTCGCCCTCCGTACCGAGCTGGGTGTCCCGGGGGACGCCGACGCGCTCTGGGCCGCCTTCGACGCGGCGACCGAGGGCGATCACGGTCTCGACATCCTGGTCAACAACGCCGGGATCGCCGGTCCCGGCCTGATCCACGAGGTCGACGAGGCCGCCTACGACCGGGTGTTCGCGGTCAACGCCAAGGCGCCGTTCTTCATCATCCAGAAGGGCCTCGACCGGCTCCGCGACGGCGGTCGGATCCTCAACATCTCCTCCGGGGTCACCAAGGTCGCCTTCCCGGGCATGACCTCGTACGCCGCGTCCAAGGGCGCCGTCGAGGTGCTGACCCTGACCCTCGCCAAGACCCTCGGCTCCCGGGGCATCACGGTCAACGCGGTCTCGCCGGGCACCATCGAGACCGACATCCACCCGTGGATGGCCGACGCGGCCGCCAAGGCGCACGCCGTCGGCTTCTCCGCCTTCAACCGGGTGGGACAGCCGGGGGACGTGGCCGATGTCGTCGCCTTCCTCGCCTCCGACGACGCCCGCTGGGTCACCGGCCAGAACATCGACGCGAGCGGCGGCTCCGGCCTCGGGCTCTGACCGCCCCGTGCAGGACGCCCACGGGCGGGCCCCCGACCACCCCGGGCCCGCCCCGTCCCCCGCACGAACCCACCCTGCTCCTCCCCCGTCCGAAGGAACCCCAGGTCATGGCACCCCATACGCTCCTCGTCCTCGCCCACCCCCGTACCGACTCCCTCACCGCCCAGGTCGCCGAGCGCGTGCACGCCCGGCTCACGAAGGAGGGCGGCACCGTCGACGTACTCGACCTGTACGCCGAGGGGTTCGACCCGGCGCTCCGCCCGGAGGACGAGCCGGACTGGGAGAACCGCGAGAAGGTCTACTCCCCCGTGGTCCAGGCCCACATGGACCGCGTGCTGGCCGCCGACGACATCGTGGTCGTCTTCCCGGTCTGGTGGTTCACCCCGCCGGCCATCCTCAAGGGCTGGATCGACCGGGTGTGGAACTACGGCTTCGCCTACGGCCGGAGCCGCCCCCGGCTGGCCGGGAAGCGGCTGCTCTGGCTGGCCCTGATGGGCGGCACTCCGGAGGAGATCGAGCAGCTCGGCATGACCGACGCCCTCGGTCTGATGTTGGTGACCGGCATCTCCACGTTCTGCGGACTCCCCGACGCCAGGCTCCGCGTCCTGCACGGCACCGAACTCTCCGGCACCCCGGCGGAGTTGCGTGCGGGCCGGGTCACCGAACTGCTCGACGAGGCCGAGCGGGCGGTGACGGAGGAACTGCTCACCGCCGAAGGCACCACCACGACCAAGCCCGACACCGCCACGACCACACCCGACACCACCGCGAGCCCCGCCCCGAACACCCTGAACGAGGAGCCGGCCCGATGACCACGACCCTCGCGGAGAACACCGCGACGCCGGAACCGGGTGCGGCGCCCGCATCGGCGCCGCCCCGGGCCGGGGCCCGCCAGTGGCTCGGCCTCGCCGTCCTCCTCCTGCCCGTCACCCTGATGACCGCCGACCTGGGTGTGCTGTGGCTGGCCACCCCGTACCTCTCGGCGGACCTGCGGCCCAGCGGCGCCCAGTTGCTCTGGATCACCGACATCTACGGCTTCCTCACCGCCGCCACCCTCGTGATCATGGGCACGCTCGGGGACCGGCTCGGCCGCCGCCGGCTCCTGATGGCCGGTTCGGCCGGCTTCCTGCTCGCCTCGCTCCTCGCCGCGTACGCCCCGAACGCCGGGACGCTGATCGCGGCCCGCGCCCTCCTCGGCATCGCCGGGGCGGCGGTCCTGCCCTCGACGCTCGCCCTGATCAGCCACATGTTCGCGGATGCCCGGCAGCGAGCCACGGCCATCGCGATGTGGGTGACCGCCCTCTCGGTGGGGCTCGCGGTCGGACCGGTGATCGGCGGGGTGCTGCTCGCCTCCTGGTGGTGGGGCTCGGTCTTCCTGATGGGCCTGCCGGTCATGCTGATCGCCCTGGTCACGGCGCCGCTGCTGCTCCCCGAGTACCGGGCCCCGAAGCCCGGCCGGCTCGACCCGGCGAGCGTGCTGCTCTTCCTCCTCGCGATCCTGCCGCTGGTGTACGGCGTGAAGCCGCTGGCCGCGGACGGCCCGACGGCCGGGGCGGCGCTCGCCTTCGCCCTGGGCGCGGCCTTCACGACCCTCTTCGTCCGCCGTCAGAACCGGCTGGAATCCCCCCTCCTCGACCTGCGGCTCTTCCGGAACCGGGCCTTCACGGGCGCGCTGCTCACCCTGCTCCTGGGGATGACCGCGCTCAACGGCGTCGAGTACCTGGTCCCGCAGTACCTCCAGGCGGTGGCGGGGCTGTCGCCGCCCGACGCGGGGCTGTGGCTGCTGCCGGGGGCGGCGGGTCTGATCGCGGGTTCGCAGCTGACCCCGTTCGTGGCGCGCCGGACGCGCCCGGCGTACGTACTCGCCGGCGGGCTCGCCGGCTCGCTCGCCGGGTACGCGGTGATCGCGCTGTCCGAAGGGGTGACGGTGATCGCCCTGGGGCTCGCGGTGATCACGTTCGGTGCGGCGCCGATCAGCGTCCTCGGCACGGCGCTCGCGGTCGGCTCCGCCCCGCCCGAGAAGGCGGGCGCGGCGGCGGCGACCGGCCAGACGGCGTACGACCTGGGGCTCGCCCTGGGCATCGCGGTCACCGGGAGCGTGGCGGTGGCCGTCTACCGGGGCGGTGTCCCGGCGGACGCGCCGGCCGCGGCCCACGAGAGCGTGGGCGCGGCGCTCGCCCTGCCGGACGAGGGGCTGCGGGAGCAGGCCCGGGAGGCGTTCACGACGGCCCTGCACTCGGCGTCGGCGCTGAGCGCGGTCTTCGCCCTGGTGACGGCGGCGGTGGTGCTCACCCTGCTCCGCAAGGTCCCCCGCACCTGAGGAACCCGCCCGCCGGACCCACCCGCCCGCCATCCTCGCGATCT
The DNA here is from genome assembly GCF_044764665.1 of Streptomyces sp. NPDC093795. Classification (NCBI taxonomy): domain Bacteria; kingdom Bacillati; phylum Actinomycetota; class Actinomycetes; order Kitasatosporales; family Streptomycetaceae; genus Streptomyces; species Streptomyces sp. NPDC093795. The sequence goes on along the minus strand of NZ_JBIWIO010000002.1, from coordinate 597,006 downwards.
CGGCCCCGACCGGAAGACTCCGGCCGGGGCCGCGCGCTGTCCGGACGGGCCTGATCCCCCAGGCCCTGGTGGCCGCCCTAGCCGCAGGACGCGAGGGCGTCCGGGTCGACGCCGTCGAGCCGGACGGCCAGCGCGTCGAGCCGCTCCCGCAGCTCGCGGATCTCCTCCAGGTCGAGGCCGGTGGCGACGGCGATCCGGCGCGGTACGGCGCGGGCCTTCGCCTTCAGCGCGGCCCCGTCGGCGGTGGGCCGTACGGTGACGGACCGCTCGTCCTCGGGGCTGCGGCGCCGCTCGACGTATCCGGCCGCCTCCAGGCGCTTGAGCAGCGGAGACAGGGTGCCGGAGTCGAGCCGGAGTCGTTCGCCGATGCCCTTGACGGGCAGCTCGCCGTGTTCCCAGAGGACGAGCATGACGAGGTACTGGGGGTAGGTGAGCCCCAGCTCCTTGAGGGCATCGCGGTAGACGCCGTTGAAGGCACGGGTCGCCGCGTGCAGCGAGAAGCAGATCTGGTGGTCGAGCCGGAGGAACTCCTCGTCCGGGACCGTGTCGAGCGTCTCCATGCGCCCAGGATACGCGAGGACAGCTCACACGCGATTGAGTTGTGCACAACTGAATAGTGCGCTACTAATGGAGGGCAGCAGCAGTACGGCAGCACCCGGCACCCCGAGGACAGGAACGGAAGAACCATGGACGCGATCTACACCGCAGTCGCCACCGCCAACGGCCGCGAGGGCCGCGCCGTCAGCTCCGACGGCCACATCGACCTCCCCCTCGCCCACCCCCAGGCCCTCGGCGGCAACGGCCAGGGCACCAACCCCGAGCAGCTCTTCGCCGCCGGGTACGCGGCCTGCTTCGCCAGCGCGATGGGCGTGGTCGCCCGCCAGGAGAAGATCGACATCACCGACGCCTCGATCACGGCCGAGGTCTCCATCGGCAAGGACCCCGCGGACGGCGGCTTCGGCCTTGCGGTCGTCATGCGCGCCGAGTTCCCGGACCACCTCCAGGGCGAGGCGGGCGCCGTCCTCCTGAAGAAGACCCACGCGTTCTGCCCGTACTCGAAGGCGACGCGGGGCAACATCGAGGTCGAGCTCGTCGTCGAGTAGGCACAGTCGTCCTCCTCCTGTGTGAAAGCCCCGGTGCGCCCCGTGCGCACCGGGGCTTTCACACAGCGGCACGGGGGGTTCGTCCGCCGTACCGCGGGCAGCCATGGGACGGCTGCCGGGCGGTGACCCGCGGGCGCTGTCCTTGGGGCGCCCGCGGGGAGGTACCCGGCAGTCGCACGCGCACAGCACTGCAACGCACACGCACCGCACCGCACGCGCACTGCACCCGCGCCGCACCCGCACCCGCACCCGCACCCGTGCCCGTACTCACCGGAGGAGAACCCCCCATGGCCGACCTCGACCGCCGCCGGTTCCTTCAACTCGCCGGCGGAACCGCCGCGTTCGCGATGCTCTCCGAGAGCATCGCGCGCGCCGCCGCCATCCCGGCGCAAGGCGCCACCGGCACGATCCAGGACATCGAGCACATTGTCGTCCTCATGCAGGAGAATCGTTCCTTCGACCACTACTTCGGGGCGATGAAGGGCGTACGGGGCTTCGGCGACCCGCGTCCGGTCACCCTCCCCAGCGGCAAGTCGGTCTGGAACCAGGCGAACAGCGGAAAGGTCACCCTGCCCTTCCGGCCGCCGAGCGACGACCTCGGCATGGAGTTCCTCCAGGGCCTGAACCACGACTGGGCGGGCGGCCAGAAGGCCTTCAACAAGGGCAAGTACGACCAGTGGATACCGGCGAAGACCCCGGCCACCATGGCGTACCTCACCCGCGAGGACATCCCCTTCCACTACGCGCTCGCCGACGCCTTCACGGTCTGCGACGCGTACCACTGCTCGTTCATCGGCTCGACCGACCCGAACCGCTACTACATGTGGACCGGCCACACGGGCAACGACGGCACGGGCGGCGGCCCGGTCCTCAACAACGCCGAGGCGGGATACGGCTGGAAGACGTACCCGGAACGCCTCGAAGCGGCCGGGATCTCCTGGCGGGTCTACCAGGACATCGGCGACGGCCTGAACGCCGCCGGCCACTGGGGCTGGATCAACGACGCCTACCGGGGCAACTACGGCGACAACTCCCTCCTCTACTTCAACACCTACCGGAACGCCCAGCCCGGCAACCCGCTGTACGACAAGGCGCGCACGGGCACGGACGCGTCGAAGGGCGACAGCTACCTCGCCGACCTCCGGGCCGACGTCCAGGCCGGCCGACTGCCGAAGGTCTCCTGGATCGCGGCCCCCGAGGCCTTCTCGGAGCACTCCAACTGGCCGTCGAACTACGGCGCCTGGTACATCGCGCAGGTCCTGGACGCGCTGACGTCGAACCCGGACGTGTGGGCCCGTACGGCCCTGTTCATCACGTACGACGAGAACGACGGCTTCTTCGACCACGTCGTCCCGCCGTACGTCCCGGCCTCGGCGGCGCAGGGTCTCTCCACGACCCCGACCGCCCTGGACCACTTCCCGGGGAAGACGGGGTACGTGGCCGGCCCCTACGGCCTCGGCCCGCGCGTCCCGATGATCGTCGTCTCGCCCTGGTCGAAGGGCGGCTACGCCTGCTCCGAGACCTTCGACCACACCTCGGTCATCCGCTTCATGGAGCGCCGCTTCGGCGTCCACGAGCCGCAGATCTCGCCGTGGCGCCGGGCGGTCTGCGGCGACCTGACGTCCGCCTTCGACTTCACGCGTACGGACACCCAGGCCGCGCCGCTCCCGCCGACCGACGGCTACTACCCGCCGGACCGCGCCCGCCACCCCGACTTCCTGGCCACCGCCCCGGCCGTCGGCACGATGCCCCGGCAGGAACCGGGCGGCAAGCGCACCCGCCCGCTGAAGTACGCCCCGTACGTGGACGGCGCGGCGGACACCACGGCGGGCACCTACCGCCTCACCTTCAGCGGCGGCCCGTCGGCGGGCGCCCAGTTCTACGTGACGTCGGCGAACCGCACGGACGCGCCGTGGACGTACACGACCGAAGCCAACAAGTCCCTCACGGACACCTGGAACACGAAGTACTCCAAGGACCTCACCGACCTCACGGTCCACGGCCCCAACGGCTTCCTCCGCCGCTTCCGCTCCCCGGGCAAGACACCGGTCCCGGAGATCAAGGCCCGCCACAACGCCACCACGGGCAACCTGGACCTCACGCTCACCAACGCCACGGCTGCCGACGTCACCCTGACGGTGACCAACGCATACGCGGGCACCCCCCAGACGGTGTCGGTCCCGAAGGGAGCGACGGTCACCCACACGGTGAACCTCTCCGCCTCCGGCCGCTGGTACGACGTGACGCTCACGACCACCACCTCCCCGGACTTCCTCCGCCGCCTGGCGGGCCACGTGGAGACCGGCACCGCAGGCGTCTCGGACCCGGGCATCCTCACGTACTGACCGCACGCCCCCTGGCTCGCCGCCGGCGCGGGGAACCGGCCGCGGCCAGGGGGCGCCGGATCCGGGGCCTGATCGACCGGTACGGCCGCACGGACGCCGGCCCTGGAGGCCGGTAGGCGAAGATGGGTGCCCCGTCCTCAGCCAGCAAGGAGCGCCCGTCGATGCGAACATCCGGTCCCGGATCGCGGCCACCGACGATCGCGGACGTCGCGCGCGTCGCCGGGGTGTCGCGTACGACGGTGTCCCACGCCCTCAACGGGATCGGCAAGGTCGATCCGCGGACCAGGGAGCGCATCAGGCAGGTCGCCGCCGAGCTCGGATACCGGCCCAACCTGCGGGCCCAGCGGCTGCGCCGGGGGGAGGCGAAGGCCATCGCGCTCGCCTCCTCGATGCCGTTCGCGGTGGCCGGCGGGCCGTCGAGGCTCGGGTTCTACATGGAGATCGCCGCCGCGGCCGCGGAGAGCGCCCTGCTGCACGACTACGCACTGGTGCTCGTCCCGCCCGTGCAGTCGGGGTCCGCGCTGTACTCCGTCGACATCGACGGGGCCATCGTCGTCGAGCCGGACGTGGACGACGCGGCGGCGGCGCAGTTGAGGGAGCGGGGCCTGCCCTACGTCTCGCTCGGCCGGCCGGTGTCGCCGGACGACACGTCGCCGTACGTCGATCTGCGCGGCGGTCTCGTCGCGGAGTTGCTCCTCGCTCATCTGCGCGAGCAGGGTGCCGAGCGGCCCGCGCTGATCGTCGGATCCGGTTCCCGTCACTCGTCGGTCGACGCGCTCGCCGCCTACGAGCGGGTCGCCGAGCGGTACGGCTGGGCGCCCGTCGTGGCGAGCGCCCCCGAGGCGGGCGGCGAGCAGGCCGGGTACGAACGCTGTGCCGCCCTGCTCGCCGAGCACCCCGGGACCGACGCGGTCTGCGCGCTGGTGGACGCGTTCGCGGTGGGCGCGGTGCGGGCGATCCGGGACAGCGGACGGTCCGTACCGGGCGACGTCATGGTCGTCACCCGGTACGACGGGCTGCGTGCGCGGACCTGCGAGCCGCCGCTGACCGCCGTGGACCTCCACCTGGACCGGGCGGCGGCCGACGCGGTGGAGCTGCTGATCGGCCGGCTGCGCGGCGAGAGCGCCGCCACCACGGTGGTGACGGTGCCCGAGCCGCAGGTCATCGCGCGGGCGTCGTCGCTCCGGGTCACAGCCCGAGCATGAGCACGAGCCCGGAGACCAGGGCGAAGACGAGTACGCACAGCCGCATCCTGCGCGCGTCGAGCCGGTGGTGCACCAGTCGGCTCAGCCACGCGCCGACGGCGATCACCGGCAGCAGCGCCGCCGCGAGCCCCAGGTCTCCTGGCTCGCCCTCCCCCGTCGCGAACAGCAGCCCGAGCGACGCCACTTCCCCGACGAGGAAGCAGGCCGCCACGGTCGAACGCAGCTCCGCGGGCGGCCGGTGCTGGTAGACGAGTGCGAGCGGGGGGCCGCCGACGCCGGTCGCGGTCTCCGTGAGGCCGGTCACCACGCCCGCGCCGAGGTAGGCCGCCCGGCCGGGCGCGAAGGCGGGTGCGGCGAGGCTCACGACGGCGGCCAACACCGTCGCGATGCCCACGAACAGGCCGATGCTGCGATCCGGTATCAGCCAGAGCAGCGCGAGCCCGGCGGGTGTGGCGGCCAGCCGCGCCGCGGTGATCCAGCCCGCGCCGCGCAGGTCGATCGAGGCGCGTTCGCGCCAGGCTACGTACAGGTTGAGCGGGATCATGGCCGCGAGGACGAACACCGGGAGCAGACCGGGGTCGAGGATCCCGGCCACGGGCGCGACGATCAGGGCGAAGCCGAGACCGCTGCTGCCCTGGACGAACGCGGCGACGGCCACCGTGACGGCGAGGACGGCGAGTGCTTCCGTACTCACAGGGCGGTGCTCCGCCGCCGTGCCGCCGTGGACGTGGGGTGTACGCGGGTGATGGGCGCCTTCTCGACTGCGGCACGGGCCAGTTCGGCCGCCTGCCGCACGAGCGCGGGGCCGTCCCAGCCGGTGGGGCGGCCGCGCCACAGACGCAGCTGTCCGGCGACGAACACGGCGGTGATCTGGTCGCGGTTGCCCCGGCGCACCAGCTCCCACGGCACGTCCCAGGAGAGCGCGGTCTCGGGGGCGGTGAGGTCGACGAGGAGGAAGTCCGCGGCCCGTCCTTCGGCGACGGTGCCGGTGCGCGCGCCGAGGCCGACCGCGTCGGCGCCGCCGGCGGTGGCGTGTTCGAGCCAGGTCCAGCCGGCGCCGCACGACGAGTCGCCGGTGGCGAGACCGTAGGCGATCCGCTGGGCGAACTCGGCCGCGTCCGCGAGCCGGAATCCGTCGCCGCGGGTGCCGTCGGTGCCGAGCCCGAAGCGGATGCCGCGCTCGGCCATGGCGGTGGCCGGTGCGACGGCGTTTCCCTTCCAGGCGCTGGCCACCGGGTTGTAGCTGACGGCGGTCCCGGTGTCGGCGAGCAGGGTCAGTTCGCGGGGGGTGAGCAGGGTGGCGTGGGCGGCGAGCAGTTGGGGGCCGAGCGCGCCGATCCGGTGCAGGTACTCGAGCGGGCGCAGTCCGTGCCGTACGAGGGAGCGCTCGACACCGGCCAGGTGTTCGTTGACGTGGATCTGGACGATCGCCCCGGCTTCAGCGGCGAGACGTGCGGTGCGGTGGAGCGTCGTGGAGGTGGCCGCTTCGGGGATGGAGACGGCGAGCGAGGGGTGCACCAGGGGGTCGCCGTCGTACCGGGCGAGGTGCTTCTCGGCGCTTTCGAGGACGGCGGTGGCGCGCGTCGTCTCGTCGGCGTCACCGGGGGTGTCGCTCTCGGCGTCGTTGCAGACGAGGCCGAGTACGCAGCGGATTCCGGCGTCGCGAGCGGCCGACGCGACGACGTCGACGTCCACGGCGGCGCGCGTACCGGCGTCGGTGACGGTGGTGAAGCCGCCGCGCAGGGCCTCCAACGCCGCCAGTTTGGCCGCGACATAGGCCGATTCCTCGTCAAGCGCTCCTTCCAGCGGGACCCAGACCCTGCGGAATATCTCCGACGGTTCCCCGAAGGCGAGGGCGGAGCCGAAGCTCTGGGTCAGATGGTGGTGGGCGTCGACGAAGCCGGGCATCAGGAGTTGGCCGGGCAGCCGTACGGCGTCGAGCCGCGGATGCGTACGCGCCAGTTCCTCGGCGGGTCCGACGGCGCGGAAGGAGCCGTCGGCGACGACCACCGCGTATCCGTCGGCGGGTCCTTCCGGCAGCAGCACGGCGTCGGGTACGAGGAGGAGCGGGCCGGGGGATTCGAGGGGCTCGCGGGTGAGCTGGTTCATCGGTCGCTTTCCGTGCGGATGGGGGTCAGCCGGGCGGCGACGCGCGGCCGGACGTGGTGGAACAGGATGTTGAGGACGGCGGCGACGAACGCGCCGACGGCGACGCCGCTTTCGAGGAGGATGCGGGCGTTCGGCGGGAAGCCGGCGTACACGCCGGGGATGAGGATCGGCAGCAGGCCGAGCGCCAGGGCGACGGCGCAGATGAACGTGCTGGTGTGCTTGTCGAGGTCGGAGCGGCCGAGCATCTGCACGCCGAGCACGGTGATCACCGCGAAGACGACCATGGCCGTGCCGCCGACCACGGCGGACGGGACGACGCTGATCGCGTGGGTCACCGGGGCGAGGAATCCGATGACGATGAGGACCACACCGGCGGCGGCGGTGACGAAGCGGCTGCGGACGCCGGTGACCCGGACGATGCCGATGTTCTCGCCGCTGGTCACCATCAGCGGCAGTCCGAAGAACCCGCCGAAGAGCGAGGTCAGCGCATCACCGCGGACGGTCTTGGGGACGTCGGTGCGCGGGTCGATCTCCTTGCCGACGGCCTCGGCGTTGATGACCGTCTGGCCGGTGGCCTCCGCCATGGAGGCGAGGCTGTAGAGCATCAGCGGCAGCGCGGCGATCAGGCTGAACTGGGGTGAGCCGAAGGGCATCAGCTGCGGCAGGCTGACCAGACCGCCCTCGGCGCCGCCGTCGAGGGCGAAGCGGCCGAGGAACGCGGCGAGCACGGTGCCGGCGACCAGGCCGAGCATCACGGCGAGCTGCCGCAGGATTCCGGTGAACAGCAGGTAGAAGACGACGGTGAACCCGATCGTCGCCATGCCGAGCGCCAGGTTCGTCGTGTCCGCGAACCCGGGCTCGCCGGGCCGGCCGGTGACGAGGACCGCGCCGACCTTCACCAGGTTGACCCCGACGATGACGATCATGGTGCCGATGACCAGGGCGGGGAAGAACCTGAGCAGCCGTGAGAAGACCGGCAGGACGACGAAGTAGAAGGCCGCGGTGAGGATGACCGCGCCGGTGGCGGTGCGCAGGCCGTGCTGCTCGGCGATGGCGATGAACAGGATGAGCGGCGCGCCGCCGGGCAGCATCACGAACGGCAGCCGGGGACCGAACTTCCACGGCCCGAGCGACTGGATCAGCGACCCGACGCCGGAGAGCACGAACGCCGCGGAGAGCAGATTGACCGTCAGGCCGGGGTCGAGGCGGAGGGTGGCGCTCATCAGGAAGATCGCCGAGATGGGGGTGGCGGCCATGACGAGGACGTGCTGGACCCCGAAGAGGATGATCCGCCCGAGCGGGCGTGACTCGTCGACGGGGTGGGCGACGGGGTGGCCGACGGGGTGCCGGGCTTCGTCGTGAGCGGCGGGGGGCGGGGTGGGCTCCGGCGTCGGTGGTTGGTCCGTGCCGGGGGCGGGCTGGCGGTGACTGGACACGTTCGAGCTCCATTCGGGCGTGAGGCATGCTCGGACATCAGCCGCGATCCGGCCCCGGACGGAGGGCCAAATCGATTTGGCCAAATCGATTTGGCCGTCAGTATGGAGAGACCCCGCAACGTCGTCAAGGGCCGCGGGGCGCCCCGCCCGAGGGCGTCAGGCGGCTCTTGACCTCCCCGACGGCAGCCACTAACTTGCCGTAGACGCCCGACCCATGGCTCTCGAAAGGAGGCGACCAGTCGATGTCCACCCACTCCGATCTTGGTCGCCTCGCCGAGTGCACCGCCTGGGTTCCGGGGCGCATCGCGCACGGCTGCTGAACGCGCCCCCTTCTCCTGTGCCCCTCCGTGGCCACATTCCGGCTTTCCCGGTACTCCGGTTCCCCCTCCCCCTCTCGCGGCGCCCCGCTGTGGCGTGCCGCTCTGCGCCCGTTCCTCGCACGTGGCGCGCCTCGACGAAGAGAGCTGTCCGAAAGTGACGAAGATGATGAATCGACGGATCGCGCACCGAAACGAGGGTCTGTCGTGACAGCGGCGCGCATCACGGTCAACGGGAACGAAGCACCGATCGCTCCGGCCGCGCCTCACACCACGGCCCTCGACTTCCTGCGCGAGCGTGGCCTCACCGGTACGAAGGAGGGCTGTGCCGAGGGCGAGTGCGGCGCCTGTTCGGTCCTCGTGGCCCGACCCGGGACGGACAAGCCCACGGACTGGGTGGCGGTCAACGCCTGCCTGGTCCCGGTCGCCGCGCTCGACAGTCAGGAGATCGTCACCTCCGAGGGGCTCGCCACCGCCGGCGCAGCCGGTACGCCGGGCACGCTCCACCCGGTACAGGAGGAGATGGCCGTCCGCGGCGGCTCCCAATGCGGTTACTGCACACCGGGATTCGTCTGCAGCATGGCCGCCGAGTACTACCGGCCCGGCCGCTGCGCGCACCAGGAACCGGCCGACAGCACCGACCCCGAGCACGGTCCGAACGGGTTCGATCTGCACGCGCTGAGTGGAAACCTGTGCCGCTGCACCGGTTACCGCCCCATTCGCGATGCCGCGTTCGCCGTCGGTACGCCCACTGCGGACGATCCCCTCGCGCGGCGTCGCGAGCTGTCCCCGCCCGAACCGGCGGCCACCGCGTACTCCCAGGACGGAAGCGTGTTCCTGCGCAGGAGCACCCTGGCCGAGACACTGCGGGTGCTGCGTGAGCGGCCCGAGGCGGTGGTGGTCGCCGGCTCCACCGACTGGGGCGTGGAGGTGAACATCCGCTCCCGCCGGGCGGATTGCGTGATCGCCGTCGACCGGCTGCCCGAACTGCGGGAGCTGCGCGTCGGATCCGACTCCGTCGAGATCGGGGCGGCGCTGACGCTCACCGAGATCGAACGCCGCCTCGACGGCCGGGTCCCGCTCCTCGCCGAGCTGTTCCCGCTGTTCGCGTCACGGCTCATCCGCAACAGCGCGACGCTCGGCGGCAATCTGGGGACCGGTTCCCCCATCGGTGACAGCCCGCCGGCGCTGCTCGCCCTCGACGCGTCGGTGGTGCTCGCCGACGCCGACGGCGAGCGCGAGGTCCCCCTCTCCGACTACTTCACCGGCTACCGGCAGAGCGTGCGCCGCCCCGGCGAGCTGATCCGCGCGGTACGCGTCCCCCTGCCGCTGTCGCCGGTCACGGCCTTCCACAAGATCGCCAAGCGGCGCTTCGACGACATCTCCAGCGTGGCGGTCGCCTTCGCGCTCGACGTCGAGGACGGGATCGTCCGGAAGGCCCGCATCGGCCTGGGCGGTGTGGCCGCCACCCCGATCCGTGCCCTCTCCACCGAGGCGGCCCTGGAGGGCAGGCCGTGGACGGCGGAAACCGTCGAGGCCGCGGCGCCGGTACTGCGGGCGGAGGGCACGCCGATGGACGATCACCGCGCCAGCGCCGCCTACCGCTCCGCGATGCTGGGCCAGAGCCTGCTGAAGCTGTACGCGCGAACCACCGAGGCGGTCTCCTGATGAGCCAGCTGTCCCAGCGCCCCGAGAAGCCCGTCGTCGGCGTCTCGATGCCGCACGAGAGTGCCCACCTGCACGTCACGGGCACCGCGCTCTACACCGACGACCTGGTCCATCGCACCAAGGACGTGCTGCACGCCTACCCGGTCCAGGTCATGAAGGCGCACGGAAGGATCACCAGGCTGGACACCGGGCCCGCGCTCGCCGTCCCCGGTGTGGTCCGCGTGCTGACCGGCGCCGACGTGCCCGGTGTCAACGACGCCGGGATGAAGCACGACGAACCCCTCTTCCCCGACACGGTCATGTTTTACGGCCACGCGGTCGCCTGGGTGCTCGGCGAGACCGTGGAGGCGGCGCGGCTCGGTGCGGCGGCCGTCGAGGTGGAACTCGACGAGCTGCCCTCCGTGATCGCGCTGCGGGACGCGATCGCGGCGGAAAGCTTCCACGGTGCCCGGCCCGTGATGCGGACCGGAGACGTCGATGCCGGCTTCGCCGACTCCGCGCACGTGTTCACGGGCGAGTTCCAGTTCTCCGATCAGGAGCACTTCTATCTCGAGACGCACTCGGCGCTGGCCCTCGTCGACGAGAACGGGCAGATGTTCGTCCAGAGCAGTACCCAGCATCCTTCGGAGACGCAGGAGATCGTCGCCCACGTGCTGGGTCTGCACAGTCACGAGGTGACCGTTCAGTGCCTGCGGATGGGTGGCGGCTTCGGCGGCAAGGAGATGCAGCCGCACGGTTTCGCGGCCGTCGCCGCGCTCGGCGCCAGGCTGACCGGCCGGCCGGTCCGGGTACGGCTCAACAGGACCCAGGACCTGACCATGTCCGGCAAGCGGCACGGGTTCCACGCCGAGTGGAAGATCGGTTTCGACGCCGACGGCCGCATCCAGGCCCTGGACGCCACCCTGACCGCCGACGGCGGCTGGAGCCTGGACCTGTCCGAGCCGGTGGTCGCCCGTGCGCTGTGCCACATCGACAACACGTACTGGATCCCCAACGCCCGCGTCGCCGGCCGCATCGCCAGGACGAACAAGGTCTCCAACACCGCCTTCCGCGGTTTCGGCGGACCGCAGGGCATGCTGGTGATCGAGGACATCATGGGCAGGTGCGCGCCGCTGCTCGGCCTGGACCCGACGGAGCTGCGCGAGCGCAACTTCTACCGGCCGGGGCAGGGCCAGACCACGCCGTACGGGCAGCCGGTCACGCACCCCGAACGGATCTCCACCGTCTGGCAGCAGGTCAAGGCCGACGGCGGCCTCGCCGACCGGCAGCGCGAGATCGCGGCGTTCAACGCCGCGCACCCGCACACCAAGCGTGGCCTCGCGCTCACCGGGATCAAGTTCGGCATCTCGTTCAACCTCACCGCCTTCAACCAGGGCGGCGCGCTTGTGCTGATCTACAAGGACGGCTCGGTCCTGATCAACCACGGCGGCACCGAGATGGGCCAGGGCCTGCACACCAAGATGTTGCAGGTGGCCGCGACCACCCTGGGCATCCCGCTGCACAAGGTGCGCCTCGCCCCGACACGTACCGACAAGGTGCCCAACACCTCCGCCACCGCCGCCAGTGCCGGGGCCGACCTCAACGGCGCGGCGGTGAAGAACGCCTGCGAGCAGTTGCGCGAACGGCTGCTGCGGGTGGCCGCGACGCAGCTGGGTGTGAACGCGTCGGACGTGCGCGTCGTCGAGGGCGTCGCGCGCGCACTGGGCGGCGACGAGGAGCTGGCCTGGGACGATCTGGTGCGCACCGCGTACTTCCAGCGGGTGCAGTTGTCGGCGGCCGGCTTCTACCGGACCGAGGGTCTGCACTGGGACGCCAAGGCCTTCCAGGGCTCGCCGTTCAAGTACTTCTCCTACGGCGCCGCCGCGGCCGAGGTGGAGGTGGACGGCTTCACGGGCGCGTACCGCGTCCGGCGGGTCGACATCGTGCATGACGTCGGTGACAGCCTCTCCCCGCTGATCGACATCGGTCAGGTCGAGGGCGGCTTCGTGCAGGGCGCGGGCTGGCTGACGCTCGAGGACCTGCGCTGGGACACCGGTGACGGGCCGCACCGCGGCCGGCTGCTGACCCAGGCGGCGAGTACGTACAAACTGCCGAGCTTCTCGGAGATGCCCGAGGAGTTCCACGTCCGGCTCCTCGAGAACGCCACCGAGGAAGGCGCGGTCTACGGGTCCAAGGCGGTGGGTGAGCCTCCGCTGATGCTGGCGTTCTCGGTACGCGAGGCGCTGCGGCAGGCCGCCGCGGCGTTCGGGCCCGCCGGTGTCAGCGTGGAACTCGCCTCGCCCGCCACAGCGGAAGCGGTGTACTGGGCGATCCAGGCGGCTCGCCGGGCCGATCCTTCCTCGAACGGTCACGCTCGCGAAGGGTTCGTCGCCGGGGCGGGCATGCGCACCGGTGCAGAAGCGCCGGTCGGTGCCTGACATGACCTGGGTCGGAGCGGTCGCACGGCTGCGGGCACGCCGGGAGGCCGGCGTGCTGGTGACCGTCGCGACCGTGCGCGGCCACGCCCCTCGCGACGCCGGCGCGAAACTGGTCGTGGGACGGACCGAGACGTGGGGCTCGATCGGCGGCGGCAACGTCGAGGCGGTCGCCATCGACCGGGCCCGGGAGATGATCGTCGCGTCCACGCCCGAACCGGAGCTGATCGATTTCGCCCTGAACGACAAGGTGAGCAACCGGCACGGCGTCCAGTGCTGCGGCGGCACGGTCTCGGTACTGCTCGAACCGCTTCCGGTGGTACGGGCAGTGGCGATCTTCGGCGTCGGACACGTCGGTCTCGAACTGGCGCGCATCCTGGCCCGTCAGGACCTCGACCTCCATCTGGTCGACAGCCGCTCGGACGTCCTCGCCGAGGAGCGGCTCGCCGTCCTCTCGGACGCGGTGGCGGGGGTACGGGTTCACCACACACCGCTGCTGCCCGAGGAGGTCCTCGAGGAGCTGCCGCGCGGTACCCACGTCCTGATCATGACCCATGACCACGCCGAGGACGCCGCTCTGTGCGACGCCGCCCTGCGGACGCCCCACCTCGGCTCCATCGGGCTGATCGGGTCGGCGGCCAAGTGGGGGCGGTTCCGCAAGCGCCTCCTCCTGGAGGGTGGTCACGACGGGGCCGCCGTCGACCGGATCAAGACCCCGATCGGGCTGGCCGACATCACGGGCAAGGAACCCGCGACGATCGCCGTGAGCGTCGCGGCCGACCTGCTGCGTACTTTCGAGAGCGAGGAGGACTGAAGAGAGCGCGGCGATCGAGCGACCCCCACCCAGGACAGCTACCCGAACGGCGGTTTCACCCGATATGACACCGTTTTAGGCTGCCGGGACACGGGACGGATGCAGTCCGTTCCGACAGCCCCGGATCGGGAGGCTCCATGCGCGGCCGGACGACTCGTCGTCGGAGCAGGACCAGGGGCGCGCTCCTCGCGCTCGCTCTCCTCTGCACCGGGGCCGCCCCGCTGACCGGCTGCTCCTCCGGGTCGGAGGGGGAGGACCGGACCCCCGAGGCCGGCGTCGTCTCGGACGCGACCAACACCACCGACGCCACGGCGACCGCCGGGACGACGGGGGGAGGCGACCAGGACGCGGACGCGCAGGAGCGGCGGAGGCAGGAGAAGGACAGCGGAAGCTTCAGACGCGCGGGCCGGCTCTCCGACCACTTCGATGGTTTCTTTCCGGAGAACTACGCGAAGTTCGTGGAGAATCCGTCGTCCGAACCCTACGTGGGCACGGTCGCGGTCGTGGACTGCTCGCCGGACGGGAACCCCCAACCCATGGACCCGACGAGCCGGACCGTCACCGTCCCGCCGAAGACGGAGGGGAAGGACTTCAGGGTGGACTTCGATTTCCCCCAGGAACAGGGAGACGTCACCTCCAACACGCCGCGCGTCATCTGCGTGACCCTGCGGGACGAGGGCGGGTTCAGGGGCGAGGACAAGGACACGCTCTCCGTTCAACTGACCCCCTCCAGCGAGACCCCCGGCGAGACCACCGGCGAAGTGACCGGGGAGACGACCACGGGCGAGACGACCGGGGAGACGACCACGGGCGAGACCACCGGCGAAACGACCGGCGAGACCACGGGCGAAACGACGGGCGAGACGACCGGGGAAACCACCGGCGAGACCACGGGAGAGACCACCGGGGAAACCACCGGCGAGACCACCGGGGAAACCACCGACGGGGGCACCGGCGAGTCCGGCGGGCTCGGCTGAGCCGCCCGGGCGAAGGGGACCGTATGGCCGGAGGGAACCGGAGGAACCACGGGGGCCCCACGGCCGACGGGCCCCTCACGACCGAGGGGGATTCCGACAGCGACGGGCACCCCTGGAGCAACTGGGCCCTCACGCTCGCCACGCTGCTCGCCCCGACCACCTTCATCGGCGCCCTCCTGCTGTACTTCGGCTTCGCCTACACCAACGCCCTCTACGCGCACTTCCGTGTCGACGCGGCGACCCTCGGGTTCTCCACCCAGGACTACGCGCTGCGCAGCGCGGGCCCCCTCTTCGTACCCGCCGGCACCGCGCTCACCGCCGCGCTGGTCGCCGTCCTGGTCTACTACGCGGCACGCGCGCTGGGAGCCAGGAGCGGCCGCCTGCCGCCCGGCGTCCGGTTCGCGCCGTACCTGCTCTCGGTCTGCGGGCTGGCCCTCTTCACTCTCGGCATGCTCGGCGGGCTCGGCGTGTGGGGCGCCGGGGCGATGGACACCCCCCTGCTGCTCGGAAGCGGGCTGGTGCTGGTCGTGTACGGCAGGGCCCTGTTCTTCAAGCTGAGCGGCGCCGACTACCCGGTGGCGCGCGAGCGGCTGGCGCTCGCGCTCGTCGCCGCACTGGTCGGCCTGTCGTCCTTCTGGGCGGTCCACGCGTACGCGAAGCGGTACGGCGACGACGACGCCCGGTATCTGGCGCGCAATCTGTGGCTGCGCCCGGCGGTGACCGTCGACACGGCGGAGCGGCTCCACTTCCCGCCCCGGCAGGCACGCGAGACCGTCCTGCCCGTCGCCGACCACCCGCAGCGGTTCCGGTACCGGTACGAGGGCCTGCGCCTCCTCGCGGAGGTGAACGGCCGGATGTTCCTCATCCCCGAGAACTGGTCCGAGACGGGCGGCAGCGTGCTCGTGATCCCGGCGGGCAACGCCGTCCGCGTCGCCTTCCGCGCGGACTGAGGCGTGCGGGTGACTCCGGGCGTGTCGCTGCCGCGATGCGCGTCACGACGGGTGCGCCGTGGGTGCAAGAAGCCCGTGGAGGAGGAGAAACCTTCCTGCGGCCACGGGCTGTGGTGGGGCGGGTGGGACTCGAACCCATTTCAGTGACACGCCTCACCTGCGACGATGCCGAAGGGTCGGACATATCCATCCGACTCCATCCGGCTGCGTCCCCCTCGATCCCCCTCGATCGAGGACCGTGCAGCGCTCGCTGCACCGCTGTGGCCCTGCCCGCCGGCGGCCGTCATCCCCCCTGTGAGCCTGCCGTAGGCCGTCCCTACACCCGCCAGGTGTCCTCGGCGGGTGGTGACGCTACGTAATCCATCTGCCGCTGAGAACGCCGACTCGCCCCCAACCACCAGCGGCGTGTTCGTCAGCGCGTGCCGGTCTCCGGTTCGGGCCGGGGCAGCTCGTCGAGGTCGAGGGTGAAGGTGCGGCCGTCGGCCAAATCGATGGGGAGCTTGCCGGTGCCGTACTTGTGCGTGTGCGCCGCGATGTAGCCGGTTCCGGTGGGCTGGGTGTGGACGACGACCTCCGCCACGTACGGATCCACCACCAGGTAGACGGGGATGCCGTAGCGGCCGTACTTGGCGGTGCAGTCGTCGTAGTCCTTGCGGGCCGAGGAGACGGACACCACCTCCGCGATCAGCAGGACGTCCTCGAAGCTGTAGCGCTTGCCCACCCGCTGGGAGTCCTCACGCAGGATCGCGAGATCGGGAGCGGAGTTCTCGTCCGCCGGGAAGTCGAGATAGACGTCCGAGATGGTCTTCGCATGGCGCCCGAGCGACACGATCGTGTCGTACTGCAACGACTTGATCGTGGTGGAGTGCTCCAGGCTCTGCGGGGTCATGATCACCTTCCCGTCGGCACCGAAGAAGACCGTGTACCCCTCGGGGAACTCGGTGTGCATGATCGCGTCGACGCTCATCAGCGGCTCCTTCCCATCGCCTCCCAGAATACGGTCGCCACGCGCGTCAGCGACGAGCCCAGGCGTCCTGCGGGTACCAGCGGAGCTCGACGATGACGTCCGGTTCTTTGACGCAGACAGGCGGGGCGGAGCCGCGCGCGCCCAACGTGGGACGGGCCCTCTATGGCCTCGAATGCGCCAGAGTCGACGACCTCCCGGGTCGACGACCACCCAGCACCAGGGCCAGCCCCAGAGGAACCAGCACCCATGCGGCGATTCTCAGTCCGCGGCCCGCGCTTTGCTGCTGCGTCGACACCCTCCTTGCTCCCGTCAGCCGCCGTGAGCCGCGGGGCCCGGCTGGAACGTCGGATCGAGGCCGTACCGGGCGATGCCGAACGGTTGGAAATCCTTGTCCGCCAGGACTCTGTAGAGAAATTCCGACGTCGACATGTCGTATTCGCACCACTCGCCGGCTTCGCCCCGCGCGAGGACAGGGTATGCACCGGGCTGCTGCGCGTCGACAAGCCAGCAGTATTCAGTGCCCCATTCTGTCGAGGCCCATTTGATGTGCCCCTTTCCGCCCGGCGTGTACTCCTGGCACTGACCGCTTTCCACAGGAAGGGGAAGGGGCGCTTGCCACGGCAGGAGAAAATTGAAATGAGACCCCTCCGTCCTGCCGTAAAAAGCGACGGAGTCACAGAAGGTTCCCCCGCCGAAACCTTCACACAGTTGCTTGAAGTCCACCGGCAGAGGAATGCGAAGCTCCTCCTCTACCGCCGCCCAGTCGACGGAGTGCGCCGACGGCTCCCAGCCGGTGAATTCGAGTATACGCTGCACCCACATGTAAAGACCTTTCCCAGAAAGGCAGGGTGCAGGCGGACATCAGGATCGATGTCCGCCTGCACCTCCGGTGATCCAGCTTACCGACCTACGGCTTGAGCTCCGTCGGTGTGTTCCAGATCGTGATGGGATCGCGTGGCATTTCTCCTGTGCCCAGGTTCACCCACTTGATGGTCAGGCTGTCGGGAACGGCGTTCTTCCCCGTGTAGTTGGCGGTCACCTCGTAGTAGACCGTCTGCCCCTTGGCCACCATGCCGGCAACCTGGTTCTCGTACGCCGCCATCACCTTCTGATTGGGCCTGGCGTACAAGCTGACGAGATTCCGCATCTCGGTGCCGCTACCACCCAGCTGGTTTCCCAACAGGTGACCGCGGTTCATGTCCTGACCGGGCTTGAAACCAGGGGTCACGGTCTCGGGAAAGTTCCGCATGGGCCGCGGGACCTGAGTTCCATTGATCATGGAGTCGGGATTTCCCTTGACGACCTTGTCCTCTCCACTCTCCCAGCTGAAGTCACCGGAGTTGAGGCAGGCCCTCGCCCCCTGTGCCCGGTCGTGCTTGTCGAGAGCCTGATAGAAGACCACGCTTTCGTCGTCTTCGCGGTAGTTCTGCTGGAACGGGAAAAGCGTGTCTCCCCCGACCCAGTCCCACCGCCCGTCGGGCTCGACGAGCCGTCCCTTGCTGCGGTTGCCCGTGTACTCGGACTCGTACCCGTTGGGGGCCGTCTCGTTGTACCAGCCGATACCCGTGAGGAAGGTGTCGGCGACGGTCTTCCAGCCCCCCCCCCCGCCTTCTTCACCGCGCCGGTGGCGACGTCCCCGATCGTGTCGAGGGCGTCGCCGCACCAGTCACAGCCGAATACATGGCCGTCCAGCTCGACGAAGCTCGTGGGGTTTCCGCCGGTGAAGGCGTAACGGTTTCCGGTGTACGGATCGGAACCGAGCCCCATGTCCGCGAGGGCACCGTTGTACATGTCCCGGCTGGTGAACCGGTTGAGACCGGGGTTGTAGTCCCGGAAGCCCATGTCGTAGGTACCGGCGTGGGAGTCCCACCGCTTCGAGTTGTAGCGGTAGGGGTTGCAGGTCTCCTTGGTCGGGTCGCCGGTGTCGGGCTTGTCGATACCGGTGAACTCGGATTCGTCGTTCGACCCGTAGGCGGTGTAGCCGTAGGTGGCCTTGGAGTTGCCGTCCTTGTCGGTCAGCGTCTCGACGTCGGTGTGCGAGTTGTAGCCGTAGTAGCCGTCCTCGCTGGTGCCGTCGGTGTTGTGCTTGACTGGGAAAGACGCTCGCCCCACGGGCTGTACTGGTACGACTTCGCCAGCTCACCGACGACTTCTTCACTGAGCACCTCGGACGACAGGCCGAGGTAGGTGAAGTCGGTGGTCTTGCCGTCGGCCGTCTTGGACGCCGTGCGGTCGAGCGGGTCGAAGGTGTACGTGGTGGACTTCAGCGAGCCCGCGTCGTCCATCTTCTGGGACTCGACGACATGGTCGAAGCCGTCGTACACCGATCGTTCGATGACCCGGCCACCGCGGCACGCCGACGGCCGCGGCCCAGCAGGCCATCGCCGACCTCGCCGCCTGGAAGCTCGGGCTGCACGGCGTCGACCCGGAGGCGAAGGTGACACTCACCGCCGCCGCCGACACCGGCGTGTGGGCGAAGGGCCAGCCCGCCACTCTGAACACCGTCTCCGGACACCGCGACGGCTACGCCACGCTCTGCCCCGGCGCGACCCTGTACTCCGCGCTCCCGGCGATCCGTACGACCGCGGGCAGTTCCCCGTACGCCACCGGAAACTGACGAGCACGACCACCACGGACAAGCGCGGCCGGGCCCCTCACAGGGTCCCGGCCGCCTGGCGTCGCACGGCACGACTCAGCCGATCGCTCTCGTCCGAACCGCTCCGGCAGGGCACGCCACTGAACGCCGGTCCATACGCGGTGCAAGCCCCCGTCGATCACTTGCCTGGGGGCTCTTCGGTGCCCTGGGGAGGATCCGGAGTGGATGAGCCGCTGGGGAGCGGACGGGCTCGATCGCGCCTCGGCCCGGGCGGCTCATGGGCTCCAGTACCGCGCGAGTGCTCCCTCTCGGTACGGCGCCGGGCTGACGCTGAGGTCGCCCGCGAAAGGGCGGTCGAGGACGAAGACCAGGAGCAGGCTGAAGCCGACGAGGGCAGCGACGGAGGCGACGAAGAGGAGCTGGATGCGCAGCTTGCGCATGCCGTAGAGGAAGGTGAGCGGGATGAGAACGAGTGCACCGCCAAAGGCCAACGCCTGCAACAGTGGCGGGAGTTGCTGCTGGGCCATGGTGAGCCGGGCGCGACGCTGGGACGCGACGTCGTTGAGGTGGCTGACGGCTTCTTCGTAGAAGACCTCTTCGCGCGGGGTCTTCGGGTTGTACGTCTGGAGCACCTCGAACGCGGCCCGGAGGTGCCCCTCGGTGGCCCCGTAGCTCGGCCGCCCGGCGCGCATCCGGGGCCACTGATCCTCGACGACGGCGTGGACATAGCCGCTGAGGGCGGCATCGAGGTCGGTGCGGACCGTGGGCGGGAAGGCGGCGGCATCGCGGGCGATGAGCGCGGTGCTGGTGGCCTCGCTCGCGACGATGGTCTGCGTGGCGTCCAGCTGGGTCCACAGGGTGACGATGACGAAGGCGAGGATGATCCCGTAGATGGCGCCGAACATGCCCAGCGTCACCCCGACCATGTCGTTGTGCTCACCTTGCGCCAGCGACGGGTACCTGCGGCGGAGCAGCACACTGCCGGCCACGGCAAGAGCGACGGTCCCGCCCACGGTGGCCACGGCCAGAGTGAAGGTGCTGAAGTGATTGAGCAGCCATAGCGACATGCACAAAGAGTAGCGACCCTCCGTACCCGACTTAACACGCTGCGTGACCGAGAGGCGAGGAAGTCCCCTGCCGGCTCCCCTCTTTGACGACAAGGTCGCGCTGAGCGACGCGGCGGCCGCCATGCCGCAGTAGTCGTACCGAAGTCAGGATCGGCCCGGCCGTGTGCCACACAGAGGCCGCCCCGTCGGCGTTCCGTCGGACAGCCTTGCGAGCCCTGGTCATTAGGGGTGGAGTGGCGACGGCGCCGTGCCTCCGGCCGCCCTCTCCCGTTCCTTCCGGAGGAAAGATCGTTTCGGTGGAGAGAGGGCGCGATGCGACGAGTCGGGAAAGGCGGGCGGCGCACGTGAGCCTGTCCGAGGAGACCGGGACCCGGACGGTGTCCGGGACCGCCCGTACCGCCCGCACGGTGGCCGAGGAGTTGATCGGCCGCACGCTCGGCGTCCTGCCCGGCGGCGCGACCGACCGGCCCCGGTGGGTCGTCGGCGGCGCCGGGCCGGTCGGCATCGACGCGGGCGACGAGCGCGCGGTGCAGGCCGCGTGCGGTGTCATGCAGGTGCACGGCCGGGCCACCGGCGCCCCCGCGCCGCTCGTCGCGGACTACGTCTCCACCGTGACCGGCGTGCTCGCCGCCCAGGGTGCCACGGCGGCCCTGCTCGCCCGCGCCCACGGCCGCCCACCGCTGCGGGCCGGTACCTCCCTCGCCCAAGGGGCGCTCCTGACGGTGACCCAGTATCTCGCCGCCGCCACCGCCGCTGACGACGAACTGCCGCTCCCAGGAAGCGGTACGGGGCTCGCCACCCTCGTCACCGCCGACGCCGCGCGCGTCGAGATCGAGACACTCGACCCCACGGCCTGGGCCGGGTTCTGGCGCCGATTAGGCGTGTCGCCCCGGACGGCGGGACGCGGCTGGCTGCCCTTCCAGACCCGCTTCGGGACAGCGGTCTGTCCTCTGCCCCCGGAGCTCCGCGCGGCCGTTCTGGCCCACTCGTTGCAGGCCGTACGGCAGGCGGGCGCCGCGCACGGCGTGTCGGTCGTCGAGGTCGGGGAGACGACGGCGTCGCCCGGTCTTGTCCCCTGGACCGTCGAACCCGCCCTTCTCGCCCACCCTCCCCGCCGACCCCCGCCCACGACCTCGCCCTGCGGGGGCGCGCTGCCGTTGGCCGGCGTACGGGTCGTCGAATCGGCACGCCGCGTCCAGGGCCCCATGGCCGGACACGTCCTGCGACTGCTCGGCGCCGAGGTCGTTCGCGTCGAACCACCCGGCGGCGACCCCCAGCGCGCCCTGCCCCCGGTTGCCGGGGGCTGCTCGGTCCGGTTCTCCGCGCTCAACCACGACAAGCCCGTCGTCGAGGCCGATCTCACCACCCGCCAGGGGCGGGACACCGTCGGCGAACTGGTCTCCCGCGCCGATGTCTTCCTGCACAACTGGGCCCCCGGCAAGGAGCGTGCCCTCCTGCTGGACGCCGACGCGCTGCACACCCTCAACCCCCGCCTGGTGTACGCCTCCGCCTCCGGCTTCGGCACCGCCCTCGGCGCCGTTCCGCCGATCGGCACCGACTACCTGGCCCAGGTCCACGGGGGCCTCGCCGCCGCTCTGCGCCCCGCGGGGGAGGCCCCTGCCCCCTCTCTGATGACCGTCACCGACGTCCTGGGCGGACTGGTCCTGGCGCAGGCGGTACTCGCCGGTCTCCTCGCCCGCGAGCGGACGCACCAGGGCTGTCGCGTCACGTCGTCGCTGCTGTCCGCGGCCGCGCTGATCCCCCGCCCGGACCGGCGGGTCGGACTGTCCCCGCTGGACCATCCGCTGCCCACAGGGGACGGACTGCTGTACCTGGGGGCCGAGGCGCGAGCCCGGCCGCAGGAGGTCGCCCGGACCGTCGGCGCCGCAGGCGCCGATTCGGTGAGGGAACGGCTGAGGAGCCGTGGGACGGACGCGTGGCTGGCCGAACTGCGGGCGGCCGGACTGCCGTCCGTGGCCGTCCGCACCGACCTGGCCGGCCTCGCCACGGACCCTGCCTTCGCCCGGGCCGTCCTGCCGCCGGACGAGCACCTCCCGTACGCCCGCCCCGCCACGCCCTGGACGTTCACGGAGGAGACCTCCCGATGAAGAACACGCGCAGTACCCCCGGGTGAACCAACCCTACGAACGGCTCGCTCGTCCCGACCGAGAAGGCAGGACCCCATGACCGCGACCCATACCGCGCAGGAGGCCCTCTGGCGCTCCCGGAACGGCCTGGACCTGCCCGACCGGGTCCCACCCGCCGACCGCAGGGCGTGGGAGGCCCAGGGCCTGTGCCCCGACGCCGACCTCTTCACTCTCTTCCGAAGGCACGCCCTGGCCTCCCCGGGCCGCGAGGCGGTGGTGGACGAGCGGGGCACCCTCTCCTACGGGGAGCTGTACGCGGAGGTGCTGCGCGTAGCGGCCCTGTTCGCGGAGGCGGGGCTCGGCGCCCGGGACGTGATCGCGCTCCGGCTGCCCAACGGGCGCCTCGCGGTGGCGGCGGAACTGGCGGTCTACGCCCTCGGCGCGGTCGCGCTTCCCTACCCGCTCGGCGGAGGGGTCCGCGACACCCGTACGCTCCTGGCCCGGTCCAGGGCGGGCGGAGCCGTCCTCAGCGAAGCCGAGGACCTCGAAGCGGCAGCCGAACTGCCTTGGTTGCGAGCGATGTTCACGATCTCCCCGGGCGCGGCCACCGGGGTGCGGCGGCTGGACCGTGTCACACCCGGCGGGACGTTCCGGCCGGCCGACCCCCCGGCCGAGGCCACGGCCCCCGCACGGCTCCTCGTGTCCTCCGGTTCCGAGGCCGAGCCGAAGATGGTCGCCTACAGCCACCAGGCCATGGCCGGGGGCCGGGCCGCTTACCTGCGGGCCATCGCCGGCCTCCCGGCCGGACCGCTCCGATTCCTCGTTCTCGTCCCGCTGGCCTCCTCGTACGGCTCTCTGGGCGTCCCGGCCACACTCGCCGCGCTCGGGGGGACCCTGGTCGTGCGCCGGCGATTCGACGCCGCCGACGCGCTCCGGGCGGTCGTCGAGCACCGGCCCACCCACGTGTTCGCGGTGCCGACCATGCTGCGGCGGATGGCGGACCTGCCGCGCCTCCCGGGGGAGGACACCTCCTGCCTGCGGGCCCTCGTCTCCAGCGGCGCCGCGCTGCCCGCCTCCACCGCGACCGCCTGCCGGGAACGCTTCGGCGTGCCGGTCGTCACCGTGTACGGCTCGTCGGACGGGGTCAACTGCCACACCGCCGCCCCCGCCGGAGACATCGCCGGCACCCCCGACCCCGCCGTGACCGTCATCCGGATCGTCCGGCCGGACGGCTCTCCGGCGGCCACCGGGGAGCCCGGGGAGATCCAGGCCAAGGGGCCCATGACCCCGCTGTGCTACGTGGGCGCGCCCGAACTGGACACCCGCTACCGCACCGCCACCGGCTGGGTCCGCACCGGCGACCTCGGGGCGCTCGACGAGGCGGGACGGCTGCGGGTCCTCGGTCGGCTCAAGAACGTGGTGATCAGGGGCGGTTACACCATCAGCCCGGCCGAGGTGGAGCACGAGATGGGCACCGATCCCCGGATCGCCGAGGCGGTGTGCGTCCCGGTGCCGGACGAGGAGTTCGGGGAGCGGCTGTGCGCGTGCGTACGGCCGGTTCCGGGGGCGCCCGCGCCGGTCCTGGGCACCGTGACCGCTCACCTCGAAGCCCGGGGGCTGGAGCGGCGGAAGTTCCCCGAATACCTGCTGGTACTGGACCGGCTGCCGCTGCGGCCCACCGGGAAGGTCTGCCGTCGCACCGTCACCGGCTGGGCCGTGGACGCCCTGGGCGCCGGAACCCCGCCCGGCGCGACGGTCCAAACGTGAACCCGAGGCAGAACATTTCACTCGTACAGGGGAAGTAGCGGATATATAGCGCTTGAGCGCTGAATTGCATGCAATTCTGGAACTGTAAACGGAATTTTTGATTCAACTTCCTTCGCGGCAGCGACCCTCGGTGGTCCGGCAACCAATGGAGCAACTCGCGTGCGATGTTCCCGCGTCATCCTCGTCCTCGCCTCCGCAAGCGCGGTGCTGGGTCTCCTCCAGACCCCCGCTTCCGCGGCCGACGGGACCGTCACCGTCTTCCAGACGGAGGTACAGCCCCTGGCCGTGTACGAGAACCCGAGCGGCTGCCACAAACTGCCGGGCGCGGCGCACGTGCTGACCAACGCCACGGACGGGCCGGTGCGCATCTACGGCGACCCGTTCTGTCTCGGGCCGTCCCTCGAGGTCGCTCCCGGCCATGGCGCCCACGTGGCGCCCGGCAGCGGCAGCTTCAGCGCCTGACGACCCATCTCGAGGGGACGCACCGGAAACATGGGGGGACACATGTCCACAGAAGTCGCCGTGGTCGGGCTCGGTTACGTCGGCCTCCCGCTGGCCCGCCGGGCCTGCGAGGCGGGTCTGGCGACCGTCGGCTACGACATCGGCGCCGACGTCGTCGAGGGACTGAACCAGGGGAACTCCCACATCGAGGACATCCACGCCGAGGACATCGGGGCGATGCGCGCCGCGGGCTTCCGCGCCAGCACCGACCCCGGCATCCTCGCGGGTGCCCACACCGTCGTCATCTGCGTGCCGACCGGACTCACCCCGGCCGGCGCACCGGACCTGGAACCGCTGACCTCGGCAGTCTCGACCGTGGCCCGCCACCTGGAACCGGGAATGCTGGTCTGCGTCGAGTCCACCAGCCACCCGGGCACCACGGAGGAGATCGTCCGACCCCTCCTCGAAGCGCACGGATTACGCGTCGGCGAGGACTTCCACCTGTCGTACTCCCCCGAGCGCATCGACCCCGGCAACCTCCACTACACCCTGCGCACCACACCGAAGGTCGTCAGCGGCTGCACCGAGCTCTGCGTCAAACACGCCACCGCCTTCTACGAGCGTCTCGTCGACGAGGTCGTCGTCGCCGCCGGGACACGGGAGGCGGAGATGGCCAAACTGCTGGAGAACGCCTACCGGTACGTCAACATCGCCCTGGTGGACGAGGCCGCCGTCTACTGCGACCGGGTCGGCATCGACATCTGGGACGCGCTGCGTTGCGCGGAGACCAAGCCCTTCGGGTTCTCCGGATTCCGGCCGGGCCCCGGCGTGGGCGGCCACTGCGTCCCGGTCGACCCCCGTTACCTGATGACCCGCGCCGCCGAGCAGGGCTTCACCTTCCATACCCTGGGCGCCGCCCGCACCGTCCTCGACGCGATGCCGGAGCACGTCGCCGGACGGGCCCGCGCCCTGCTCGTCGCGGCGGGCAAGGACCCCGCGCGGGCCCGGGTGACTCTGCTCGGCGTCGCCTACAAGGCCGACATCTCCGACACCAGGGAGTCGCCCGCCTACGCAGTGGCCCGCGCGCTGAGTGCCCTCGGGACGCGGCTCGCCTATCACGACCCCTACGTCGAACGCTTCGAGGTGGACGGCGTCCCGGTGCCCCGGCAGCCCTCACGGGAGCAGGCCCTGACGGGCAGCGACCTGGTGGTGCTGCTCCAGGAGCACTCCGAGTACCGGTCGGCCGACTGGGACGCCGCCGCCTGTCCCGTACTGGACACCCGGGGAACGGCGGAGGGCCGACGCGTGGTGCGGCTCTGACGCCGCGCCACGCCCCGCAGACCTCCGGTCCGGGCCGGCATCCCTGGCCCGGACCGTGGGACCGGCCGTACGGACACCCGTCCGGAACGGCACCGTAGAAAACAAGGAGATCTCATGACCATGGCAGTCGGCAACGTCGCCCAGGAGCGCCTGTCGAAGCGTTTCGACAAGTGGGACGTGAACGGAGACGGCGTGCTGGAGCCCTCGGACTTCGTCACCGAGGCCGCCAACATCGCCCGTGCCTTCGGCGAGAAGCCCGAGTCGGCGAAGGGCATCCAGCTGCGCGACGGCTTCATCGCCATGTTCCAGAACCTCGCCAAGAGGGCGGGCGTCGCGCCGCAGGGCCAGATCGACCGCGCGCAGTTCCTCCAGGCCGCCGGTGAGGTCGTCCAGGGCGGCGCCGCCTCCTTCAACCCGGTCCTCGGCCCGGTCACCAAGGGCATTGTGGCCCTGGCCGACAAGAACGGCGACGGCGTCATCGACGAGGGCGAGTTCGCCACCTGGCTCCAGGCGCTCGGCCTGAGCAAGGACGAGGCCCGCGACGCCTTCCGGCAGATCGACACCGACGGCAGCGGCACGCTGTCCGAGGACGAGCTGCTCACCGCCGTGCGCCGGTTCCACCTCGGTGAGCTCGATGTCGAGCTCCTCGGCTGAGTCCGTCGTCTGAGCTGAGAGCGGCCGGCCGGCATCCCTTCGGGGACGCCGGCCGGCCGTCTGCGTGGGCGCACCTCTAGTCGGCCGGTACGAAGACCACCGGGGTCTCCGGCGCCAGTGCCAGGGACCGGCCGGTGAGCAGCCTGGGCGCGTGGATCACGATGTTGTAGTGGTTGGGCAGGTGACAGCCGTCGAAGCCGAGCACGCTGCCCACCGGCTCCCCTCCGATCAGCACCGTGTCCCCCCGGTCGAGGACACCGCCGAGCTCCAGCTCGACGAAGCCGAGGAAGCCGACCCTGTCCACCCGGGAGCCCGGCACGTCCGTCCACCGGTCGGTCGTGACCAGTTCGTGCACTTCGCCCTGGCGGACACAACGGGCCGCGAACGGCTCCAGGGCCATGCCCCGGTCCGTACGCTCGTGCAGCAGCACCTTGACCAAGGTCCCGCGCACCGCGCGCTTCGCGCCGTTCTCGTGCCGGTCGGCGTCCAGGGATGGCGGGAGGGCGGGCAGGGCGGGGCAGGCGGTCATCGTGACTCCGGTCGGGGTGTGAGGTGCGGTTCCCGCGGGGCGCGGGGCACCGGGAGGCCGGTCGCGGCCTCCGCGGCGTAGACGGCGGCGACCAGCTCCAGCGCGGCCAGGCCGCCCTCGACGGCCCTGGAGGGGTCAGGCAGGTCGCGCAGCCGGGCGAGATCCCGCAGAACGCCCTCGTACTCGTGCCACAGCGACTCCTTGAAACCGGGGCGGCCGTCCAGCATGTCCGCGGACAGCTCGGTGCCGTCGTCGAGCCGTACCAGGACGTCCTTGACCTCTCCCGGGTAGGACCAGTCCAGCTCCACCCGTCCCCGCCCGCCCGGTCCGGCCAGCTCGACCACGGCCTGCCGGTCGGTGCCGGCCGCGTCCCGGGTCACGTCCACGGCGACGACCTGCGAAGGGGTCTCGCCCAGCAACAGCCGGACCAGGTCGAAGGCGTTGGGCCCGTTGTCCGCGACGCAGCCGCCGCCGCAGCGGGCCGGGTCCAGGTACCAGGTGTCCGCGCCGATGTGCTCCTCGATCCGCTCCAGGTACCGCACCCGCACGGACTCCACCCGCACCGGCGAGTCCGGCGGGGGCAGTCGGCGCAGCAGCCCGAGGACCCGGTCGTTGTAGCGGCGGTGGAACGCCGTGAACAGCGGGACGCCGTACTCCCGTGACAGCTCGGCCAGCCGTCGTCCGTCCGCCGGGTCCAGCGCGAGCGGCTTCTCGACGCACACCGGGACACCGGCCCGCAGCGCGTCCGCGCACACTTCGGCGTGCGCGTGGTTGGGCACGGCCACGACCAGGGCGTCCAGCGGCCGGCCGGCGAGCATCTCCCGGTGGTCGGTGTGGCAGGCGACCCGGCCCCGGTGCGGGGCGAGCGCCTCCTCACGCAGGTCACAGACCGCGGCCACCTCCCACCCGGGCAGACGCTCGGCGGCGGCCAGGTAGTAGCGCGAGATGACACCGAGCCCGGCGATGCCCAGACGGCGGGGGGACGAAGACAAGGGGGTGGTGCCTTCGACGGGCGGCGGCAAGTCGTCTCCTGTGGTCGGTGTCATCGGTTCTCCGGGGCGATCGGGAGCCGGAGGCCGAGGGCGGTCAGCTCGGTGTGGAGCGCGACGGACAGCGGGACGCCCGACGCGCGCCGCTCCTCGGCGCGCTCGGCCTCCGGGTGGCCCGGGTAGCGGACCGGCCCCTGGCCCGGCAGCGGAGGACAGTCCAGTACCGTGCCGAACATCTCCCGGGCGTCCTCTTCGAAGCCGTCACGCAGCGCGCCGGGGGCGATCGCCAGGACGAGGAAACCGATGTCGTCGTCGCTGCCGCCCGGCCTGCCGTCCCCCTCCAGCGCCGCCGGGGCGGGACCGGTGGCCGCTCCGGGCAGCACGGCGGCCAGCAGTTCCACCGCGAGCCCCAGCCCGAACCCCTTGAAGGCCCCGGTCGCCGGGGTGCCGCCGAGCCAACCCAGCCAGGCTTCGCCCCGGTCGTAGGCGGCCGCGTCCCGCACCGGGCGCCCGGCGTCGTCGGTGAGCCAGCCCTCGGGCGCCTCCCGCCCGTCGCGGGCCGCCGTACGGACCCTGCCGGTGGGCACGACGGTGGTGCTCATGTCCAGGACGAAGGGGCGCCCCTCCAGTGCCGGCGCCGCCACGCTCAGAGGATTGGTCCCCAGCAGGGCGGCGGCGCCGAGCGGCGGGCGGGCGATGCGCTGGCCGCCGCAGTTGGAGGCCACCACCCCGACCATGCCGTGGTCGGCGGCCCGCCGCGCGTGGACGCCCGCGCAGCCGAAGTGGGTGGCGCCCCGCACCGACACGAGCCCGATGCCACAGCGGGCCGCGCGCTCCACCGCGAGGTCCATCGCCTCCGACGCGGCCCAAAGACCCAGCGCCCGCCGGTGGTCCAGGACCACACAGGCGCCCAGGTCACGCAGGACGCGCGGTTCGGCGGCCGGGTCGGCGCCGCCGGACTCCAGCAGCGGCCGGTAGAGCCGGCTGAGGTTGAACACGCCGTGCGAGTCCATGCCGGTCAGGTCGCCGTAGCAGAGCGCCTCGGCGGCGAGCCGGGCCCGGTCCTCGGGGACCCCGAGCCGGACGAAACAGGTGGTGGTCTCGTCGAGCAGCACCTCGTACGGGACCGTCACCTCCCTCCCGTCGCCGGGCGCCGGGCCGGCGTTCGGGGGTGCGGCGCCGTCGGACAGTGTGGACGTCATGCGGTTCCTGCTCTCTCGGTAGGTACCGGTACGGCGCGGTCCACCGCGCCCTGCCGGACGTCATCGGCGAAGGCGGTCAACAGTGCGGCGATACGGGCCGCGAACGCCTCCAGGTCGGCCAGATCGACGAACTCGCCCGCCGCGTGGGCCCGGTTGGCGTCCAGCGAGCCTGGTCCGAACACCGTGGTGAAGGTGTCCGCCGCGCCTTCCAGCCAGATCGCGTCACAGGTGAACCCCGGCTCGTCGTCCGGCCACCGGACGATGCCCGCCCGGGCCAGCAGCTCCTCGCCCCACGCCGGCTGGGGCCCGAGCGCGGGCAGACCGCGCTTCTCCCACTCCAGCCGGGTGATCCGGGCCGCGTCGGACGCGGTACGCGCGAAGAGGGGGCTGTCGGAGAAGCGGGCGGTGAACTCCCGCAGCCCTTCGTCGAGAGCCCGGACGAAAGCGCGCTCGGCGGCGGCACCGGCCGTGGCGGTGGCGTACGCCAGGTTGAGCAGCAGGCCGCCGGTGCCGTGCACCTTGTTGTGCAGCGTGCCGGTGTGCAGCCCCGCCACGCAGACCGTGGACGAAGGCCCGCCGGAGGCGGCCGGGCCGAGGGCCGCGGCGAAGTGCTGGGCGAGGAAGCCCAGCAGGACGGTGGCGTTGTGCCCGGCCCCGGGCCGGTCGTCGACGGCGTCCTCGCCGTCGACCGTGACGCGGGCGGTGGCGGCGGCGGTCGCGCGGGGCAGGTGGCGCAGTCCCGTCGGCTCGCAGAACACGTTGAGCCGGCCCACGTACCCCGCCTCCACGAGCGGCCGGGTGCCGAAGGTGCCAAGCGCCCCGCCCTCCTCACCCGCCACCGCCTGTACCAGCACCGCGACGTCCCGGCCGATCGCCGGGCAGGTCGCGGCGGCGGCCGCGACACCCGCGAGCAGGGCCACCGCCGGGCCCTTCGCGTCCACGGCTCCGCGGCCGGTGAACCGGGCGCCGTCGTACGTGGGGGGTTCGCCGCCGGCGACGGTGTCCAGGTGCACGTTGAACATCACCGTGCGCTCCCGGGGCAGCGCGGGTCCCAGCCGCAGCACCAGGCTCGGCTGGCGTTCCAGGAACGACGGGTCGGAGGCGAGAGCGCGCCGTACGGGCAGCGGAGTGTCGTCGCGCAGCACCGTCGCGGGGGCCGGGGCGGCGAGGGAGACCGTCTTGAACCCGAGCCGTGCCGCCGCCGTCGCGTAGGCGCGCAGGGCGGCCGTCAGCAGGTGGGGCGTGTCGGGACCGGTCTCCAGGGGACCCGCGGTGGGCGTGTGCAGCAGGTGCAGCAGCAGCCCGGTGTCGACGACGGGCGGCCGCGCCGACGGGGGAACCCGGGAGGCAGCGGGGGCGGGGAGGGAAGGAGCAGCCGGGGCGGGGGTGGGCAGGCCGGGGCCGGTGTCGGCCGGGGCGGGCGGGTGCGGGACGGGCAGGGTGGCCAGACGGCGGGCCGCCCGGACGAACGGGCCGGCCGTGTCGGTACCCTCGCCCCGCAGCCCCGCGTGCGGGACCACCGCGAGATGGGGTTCGAGGGAGTAGGCGCCCCGGTAGCCGTGCTCCTCAAGGAGTCGTACGCAGTCGGCGACCCGGGCGACGCCCTCGCCTGGCAGGGTGTAGACGGCCTCGCCCGGCCGGTCGCCGGGCAGCGCGTCCTTGACGTGGACGTGGGCGACGTACGGCAGCAGCCGTTCGAGGAGCGCGTGGCCGTCGTACCCGTACGGCACCCCGTTTCCGGTGTCGAACAGGACGCGCAGCGCCGGACTCTCCACCTCGGCCAGCATCCGGAGCGTCCGGGAGGCGTCGGATCCGGCCCAGCCCGTGCAGTTCTCGTGGAGCAGTTCGACGCCGAGCCGCTCCGCGAGGCGGGCCAGGCGGCGCATCCGGTCGATCGCCGAAGCCGCCCACTCGTCCTCGGGCAGCCCGTCGCCGGTCCACGACATGACGCGCAGGCTGCGGCAGCCCAGTACCCTGCCGTGTTCGGCGAGCCGCTCCAGCTCCTCCAGGTCGACGGAGAAGGGGCCGGTGACGGGGCGGGCCCAATTGCCGATCCGGGAGTCGAGGCAGACCACGCCGAGGCCCGCCGCATGCAGCAGCCCGGCGGCGTCCCGCACGGCCGGTGCGGACAGGTCGGCCAGCGCAGTGCCGTCCAGGGTGCGCAACTCCAGGGCGGACCAGCCCAGTTCCCGGGCGACGGCGATCTGCCCTGCCAGGCCGGCGGCGGCCTCGTCGCCGATGCCGGTGATCCGGCCGGTCAGGTCAACGGACTCCGACACGGGACGCCTCCTCGTACCGCGCGCGGGCGTTGTCGTCCGCGCATCGCTGCTTGGCCTCGTCCAGGAGCCGGACCACGTCGGCGTGCAGGGCGAAGTCCGCCGCCCAGGAGGGGTCCTCGGCCGGAACGGTGCAGAACCGGGAGTAGGTCCGGTGCAGGAACGCGGTCAGCGCGTCGTCGCGGAACACCTCGCGCCGCCCGTCGATGTCGAGCTGGACGTGATCGTCGGCGTCGCTCGGTGCGAAGTGGCCGACGGCGGTACCGTGTTCGAAGACGAGGACGGCCCTGCGCTCTCGTACGGGCGCGGTGAGGTCGGAGACGATACGGGTCCGTACCCCGTTCGCGTGCCGCAGTTCCAGCAGCGCGGAGCCCAGGCCGGGACGTACGGTCCCCCCGATCCGCAGGTCGGTCAGCCGGGCGCCTGTCGTCTCGGCCGGGCCCGCGAGCGACAGGACCAGGCCGAGGGAGTGCGGCATCTCCACGTCGAACGCCGTGGGGTGACCGTCGTCGGTGCGCAGCGAGCGGGTGAAGCGCGGCTTGTGCTGGGTGACGTCGATGCGCAGCAGCCGCCCCAGCCCACCCGAGCGGATCTGCTCGCGCAGGCGGTCGGCCAGGGCGGAGGCGGGCCAGTGCGCCACCACCGCGAGGCGCAGCCCGTGGCGGGCGCGCAGTTCCGTCACGGCGGCCTGTTCCCCGGCGTCGGCGGCCAGTGGCTTCTCCACGATCAGGTCGCGGTAGCCCGCGGCGCACAGCTCGGCGAGGACGGCGAGCCGGGTGGCGGGCGGGGTGCAGACGTGGACGACGGCACGGTCGGGGGGCAGCAGCGCCCGCGCCCGTTCCAGCGACGTCGTCACGGTGACCCCGTCCGGCACCGGAGCACGCTCCCCCGGCCGGGGGTCGACGGCGACCACCGGCCCCCGCCACAGGTCCGGCGACCGGTCACGGACGGTGCGCAGGGCCCGCAGGTGCAACCCGGCTCCGGAGCGGCCCAGTCCGACGATCAGGGGCTGTCTCATACGATTATTCCATCCGCTGATTCGGGCAGGGTGCGGCAAAAATCTCGCCGCACCACGCGACACCGGTCAAGGAAATCAGAGACACCATCACCGAAAAGTATGAATTTTCTTTGGGGATTCGCGACTTCATTCTTCCTGCTGTTACGTTCGCCGGGCAGCCTTCCCGTGGACGGGCCACGACCCACCCGTCACCTCTCTCGGGCCGCTGTCCTGGCCCCAGTTGATGTCGGCGTGCCGCCGGCCGAGAAGAATTGTTTCCGCGTGACGCCATCCAGCATTCCCTTTTTCTCCCAGGCGAAGACGTTCGAAAAGATCTGGCCGGATCTCCGGGCCGGAGTGGACGAGATTTTCGCCGACGGCAAGTTCTCGCATTCCCGCCAGGTCGGCTGTCTGGAAAAGGCCCTCGCGCACTACACCGGGGCCCGCCACGTGATCGGGGTGAACAGCGGGACCGACGCCCTGGTACTGCTCCTCAAGGCGTGCGGGCTGCGCCCCGGGGACCGGGTCCTGGTCCCCGCGTACTCCTTCGTCGCCACCGCCAGTTCCGTCGTCCTGGCCGGCGGGCGGCCCGTCTTCACCGACATCGACCCGGACACGTACGCCATGCACCCCGGCGGGATCGCGGCCGAGGCGGCCGACGGCGCCCGGTTCGTGCTGCCGGTGCACCTCTTCTCCCGGATGGCGGACATGGCGGCGCTCTCCGCGTTCGCCGCCGACCAGGGGCTGTTACTGCTGGAGGACAGTGCCGAGGGCATCGGCATGCGGCAGAACGGCGTCCACGCCGGTCTGCACGGACTCGGCGGGGTGCTGTCGTTCTTCCCGAGCAAGACACTCGGCGCGCTCGGCGACGCCGGGGCCGTCCTCACCGACGACGCGGACCTCGCCGACCACGTGGCCGCGCTGCGGCACCACGGCCGGACGGGACGCACCCTCGCCCACTTCCCCGGCATCTCCAACGAGACGCTGCACGTCGGCCACAACAGCAAGATGGACGACCTCCAGGCAGCCGTCCTGCTCGCCAAACTGGCGGTCCTCGACGAGGACATTCGCCACCGGGCCGTCCTGGCCCGCCGTTACGACGAGGGGCTGCGGGGATCGCCCGGCATCACCAGGCTGCCCGCGATCACGGGCGCCCCCGACGAGGTCTTCTACGTCTACCTGATCGAAACCGACCGGCGCGACGAACTAGCCGCGCACCTCCAGGACCAGGGCATCGGCACCGAGACGTACTACCCCCTGCCCCTGCACCTCCAGCCCTGCTTCGAGGAGCTCGGCCACCGGCCCGGCGACTTCCCCGTCGCCGAGGCCGCCTCCCGCCGCGCTCTGGCCCTCCCGCTGTACGCCGATCTCACCGAGGCCGAGGTGGCCCGCGTCTGCGCGGCCGTCCGCGCCTTCCACACCAAGAAGGTCCCCGCATGACCACCGCCGGCGACCGAGGCGCGGCCCCTGGTACGGGTTCCGCATCCGGTACGCGTACCACCCCTGCCCCCGGTACGGTCCCTGCCCCCGGTACGGTCCCTGCTCCCGGTGAGGGCCCCGCGGCCGTCGCCGGTGACCGTGTGCCCTTCTTCCCGTCCGACCTCTTCCACGAGGACCGTGAGACCTTCCTGCGGCTCCTCCACGAGATCGGTACCGGCGCGGACCAGAAGTTCATCCTGGGCGACCACACCCGCCGTCTCGAGGACGCCCTGCGCGACCGGCTCGGCGCCGCCGACGTGGTCGCCTGCTCCAGCGGCACCTCCGGCCTCCACCTCATCCTCACCGTTCTCGGCATCGGCCCCGGGGACGAGGTCGTGGTCCCCGCTTTCGGCTGCGCCCCGCTCGCCGCCGCCGTCCTGCACACCGGCGCAGTCCCCGTCTTCGGTGACATCGACCCCCGTACGCTCACCCTCGACCCCGCCGACGCGCAGGCCCGGGTCACCCCGCGGACCAAGGCGCTGATGCCGGCCCACATGTTCTCCGTCATGGCGGACATGCCCCGCTTCGCCGCCCTGGCCGCCGCCGGAGGACTGCGCCTGGTCGAGGACTCCGCAGTGGCCCAGGGCGCCGTCCTCGACGGCACGCCCGCCGGACTGTGGGGGGACGCCGGACTGTACTCCTTCGTCCAGGTCAAGTCCTTCGGGATGCCCGGCGAGGGCGGCGCCGTCGTCACACGGGACGAGGACACCGGCCGCCGGGTCCGGATGCTCCGCAACCACGGCCAGGACGGCGTCCGGCGCGGCCTGCACCACACCATCGGCATCAACAGCCGCTTCGACGAGATCCAGGCCGCCTTCCAGCTGCACCGGCTGTCCGGCCTCACCACCCGCCTGGACCGCCGGGCCCGGATCGCCGCCCACTACACCGAACACCTCACCGGCCTGCCCGGCATCACCACCCCGCCGCCGGGCACCGACGGCCGCTGCTACTACGTCTACACCCTGCTCGCCGACGACCGGGACGCCCTGCGGGACCACCTGTCCGCCGAGGGGGTCGACACCCACGTCTACTACCCGAAGGCCCTGCCCGACCAGGCCGCCTTCGCCCCCGTCGCCGCCGGCCGGCCCGGCCCCGACTGGCCGCACGCCCGGGAGGCCGCCCGCCGGCACCTGTCCCTGCCCGTCCACCACCGGCTCACCGACGCCCAGGTCGAGCACATCACCGACGCCGTCCGTGCCCACGCCCTGCGTACCCGCCGGTGACCGCACCGCCCCGGACGGGCCGTGCCACCGTCCCCAGCCCCGCACGGAGTACCTCCGCATGAACCCTGATCTCGACATCGCCGTCGTCGGCTCCGGACTCGCAGGGCTCGCCGCCGCCCACGAGCTGCGCCGCAACGGCCACGAGGTGTGCGTCTTCGAGGCCGCCGACGCCCCCGGCGGCCGGATGCGCAGCCTCCGCCGCGACGGCTACCTCATCGACACCGGGGCCGAACAGATCTCCGCCCAGGGCTACCGCGCCACCTGGCAGCTGGTACGCCGGGCCGGTCTCACCCCCGACGACGTGCCCCGCATCGGCCGTCCCATGGCCGTCTGGCGCGACGGACGGCCCCACAACGGCGTCGGCGAACCCCGCGCCGTGCTCACCGGCGCCGGACTCGTGCCCGCCGCCCGGCCGTCACTGGCCCGGTTCCTCAGCTGGAGCGGACGCCACCGCGCCGCCCTCGACCATGACCACCCCGAGGACACCCCGCTCGGCACCGACACCGTCGCCGCCGCCTCGCGCCGCTACCACCCCGACCTCCACGACCACCTGCTCCAGCCGCTGTCGGCCGCCTTCTTCGGCTGGGACTCCGAACGCAGCGCCGCGGCACCCCTGGTCGGCCTGCTCCTCGCGGTCGGACCGGTCTCCGCGTGGCGCACCTACCGGGGCGGCATGGACCTGCTCGCGACCCGCCTGGCAGCAGGACTCCAGACCCGCTACGGCCACCGGGTCGAGGAGGTCACCGACCACGGCGGCCACGCCCGGCTCACCGTCGGCGGCGCCGTCCTCACCGCCCGCGCGGTAGTCCTCGCCGTGCCCGCTCCGGTCGCGCTGCAGCTCACCGGAGGCGCCGACCCGGCTGCCACCGGATACCCGGCAGCCTCCACCTACCGGCCCATGTTCAAGGTCAGTTGCGCGCTCGACCGGCCGCTCACCCCGCGCGGCGGCGCCTACGCGCTGCTCACCCCCGAGTGCGAGGAACCGCTGCTGTCCTGCGTCATCGTGGACCACCTGAAGTGCCCCGACCGTGCCCCCACCGGCCGTGGCCTGGTCAGCCTGCTCGCCTCCCCGCGCCGCATCCCCGAACTCGTCGAGGCCGGCGAGGAGGAGGCCGCCCGCCGGCTCGCAGCCGCCGCCGAGCGCTACGTACCCGGGCTCGGTGCGGCCCTCACCGCCACCTACGTCCACCACTGGCCACAGGCCATGCCCGAGATCACCCCCCGCGCCCTCGCGCTGCGCGCCCCGTTCCTGCGCCGCCCGGCGCGCGCCGTCGAGTACGCCGGGGACTGGGTCGCCGCCCGTCCCTCCAGCGAGGGCGCCGCCCGCTCGGGCGCGCTCGCCGCCGCCCGCGTCCTCGCCCACCTCGCCCCGCGCCGGGGCCGCACCGTCCGGCAGGAGACCGCCGCATGACCCCCCACGACCTGGGCGTCCTCTTCGACGACCTCGCCGACGCCGGCACCCCCACCCGCTTCCACCTCGACCGCCCCTTCGACCTGACCCCGGCGCCGTCCGGCACGGGCGTCACCGGCGTCGCGGGCGTCACCGAGTGGACCGTCCCGGAACTCGCCCTGCTGGTGCGGGAGACCGCAGGCGCGCTCGCCGCCGCCGGGGCCGGTCCCGGCGAACGCGTCGCGATCGTCAAGGCGAACCACTGGGACTACGACCTGATCGCCTGTGCCGCCATCCGTACCGGCGCCGTCCCCGTGAAGCTCTCCGACCACCTCGCGCCCGGGGCCCTGCGCGTCCTCCTGGACCGCTGCGCGCCCCGCGTCCTGGTCACCGACCTCGACGTGCTCGGCCGCGACCCGACGGTGGACCTCGTAGGAACGGCCCGCACCACCCTCGTCCTCGGCTCCAGCGGCGATCTCCCGCGCGGCACCGTGCACCTCGACGATCTGAGCGGCCACCCCGACCCCGGACCGCACCCCCGCGACGACCACGCCCCCCTGGTCGTCGTCCACACCAGCGGCACCACCGGCGTACCGAAGCTGGTCTCCCACACCACCCGCACCCTGGTCCACCACCTCGCCCGGTTCGAAACCCTGCCGGTGCCGCGCATCGGCCTGCGCCGCGACGACATCCTCTTCAACTCCAGCTCCTACGCCCACGGCCGTACCATCTGCTGGACGGCCGTCGCTCCCACCCGCGCGCCCCGGCACATCTCCGTCGACTCCGGTGGGCGGCCCGAGACGGCCGACCTGCTGCTGCGCGCCCATCCGCCCACCGTCGTCGAGGCGCTGCCGTCCCGGTACGTGCGGCTGCGCCCGCTGACCCGGCGCCTGGACAGCCCGTTCCGGGACGTACGGACCTACATCAGCACCTACGACGCCGTGCACCCCCCGGTCATCCGGTCCTACCTCCAGGCCAGTTCACGGCGCCGACCGGTGTGGATGCAGGGTTGGGGCCAGAGCGAGACCGGCCCGCTGACCTTCGCCTTCCACACCCGCCGCTCCGTCGCCAGGGCCGCCGACGGCGCCGCGACCACCGTGCGGGACCTCGGCCGTCCCGTCCCCCTGAAGACCCGGCTGAAGGCCGTCGACCCGATCACCTTCCGCCCGGTGCCCGCCGGCTCCCCCGGCCTGATCCTGTGCCGCACCCGGGCGCTCGCCCCTGACTACGTGGGTGAGCGGGAGCGCTGGACGGCCAAGCGGCACGGCTCCTGGTGGAACACCGGAGACATCGCGACGATCGCCCGTGACGGAAGCGTCCGGCTTCTCGACCGGGAGGTCGATCACCTCCCCGGGTTCAGCTGCCTGCAGGCCGAGGACATGCTGGAGGACCGGCTGTCCGAGGCCCTGGAATGCGTCGTCCTCGCCCGGACCGGCACCGACCCGCTGCCCGTCGTGGTCACGGAGGACGGCACGCTGGACCCCGCGAGCTGGAAGCGGGCCTCGGATGGCCTCCCGGCGCTCGCCGAACCCGTCGTGGTCGGCTGGGACGAGGTCCCGCGCACCGGCACAGGGAAGGTCCGGCGCGCGGCCCTTCTCGAACGGCTGACGGGCAGCACGGAGACCTGCGGCACCGGCCGCTGGACATGACCGGGAACCCACCCGTGCCGCGTCCGGCCACCACCGGCCCCCGTGGCTACGCCTTCGACAACGACAGCCCGCACAGCGCCCACCACCACGCCTCCCTCGAAGGGGCGCTCGATCCGCTGACGCTCGGTCACCTCCAGGAGGCAGGCGTGGCCCCCGGCATGAACTGCCTGGAGATCGGGGCCGGCGCGGGCAGCGTCTCGCGCGGCCTGCTCCGGCTTGTCTCTCCCGGCGGCACCGTCACCGCCACCGACATCAAGCCGGGCCGGATCGCGCCGGAGCCCGGACTGACCGTCCTCACCCACGACGTCACCACGGACCCGCTGCCCCGGAGCGCGTACGACGTCGTCGTCGCCCGTCTGGTCCTCCAGCACCTGCCCGAACGGCAGGCGGTCCTACGGCGGCTGGTCGGCGCGCTCGTACCCGGCGGGCTCCTCCAGGTCGACGAGTTCGACGCCGGGCACGAGCCGTGTCTCCTCGCACCCTCTCCCGAAGACGCCGGCCTGTACGAGCGGTTCACCACGGCCAAGGCAGCGCTGATGCGCGCGGGCGGCGGCGATCCCACCTGGGGCCGCCGAGCGGCGGCCGCACTGCGCGAGGCAGGCCTGACCGGCCTCCGCATCCGACCGCACGTCCTGCTGCGTGCCCCCGGAACGCCCGCGCTCGGCCTCCAGCTCCACCACCTCGCCCACCTCGCGCCCCGGCTCCTCGACAGCGGCTTCACCCCTGCGGAACTGGACCGACTCGGCTCGATGATGCGTGCCCCGGAGTTCGCCGCCGCGACGGGCGTCCTCTACTCCGTGCAGGGCCGCCGCCCTCTCCGTATCCCCACCGCCGACACACCAGCCGTGCCGCGCGGCACCACCCGAGACACCATCCCAAGCCCCGAGGCGACATGACCGACTCCACGCTCACGACGACCACCGCGCCCACCGGGCGACCCGCACAGACGCCTCGCGCCGACGGAAGACTCAAGACCTACGCACGGCTCGGCAAGCTGGACGTCTACGACTACTACCTGGGCACCTTCATCGCCCTGTCCGCCGTCCTGCTGCCCCTCGGCACGCTCACCGGCCGCACGGCCGCGGTCTTCGGCGTGTTCCTCGTCGGGCAGGTCTTCCTGCTCATGGCGATGACCGCCTTCGACGACGTCACGGGCTTCCGCGACGGCAGCGACATCACCAACTACGGCCCCGACCACCCGCTGCGGAACGTGAAGCGCAAGCCACTGGTCGCCGGCGCGCTGACCGTGCCCGAAGCCCTGCGCTTCGCCTGGGCCGGCGCCGTCCTGGCGGCCCTCCTGTTCGGGGTGACCGCATCCCTCGCCCCGCACCGCCCTGCCTGGACCGCGATCGGGCTCGCCGTCCTGTGGGTGGTGACCCTCCAGTACTCCTACGGCGTCAAGCTCAGCTACCACGGCTTCCAGGAGATCTACCTCGTCGCCCTGGGCTTCGCCCTCGTCATCCTGCCCTACGGCATGGTCACCGGCCGGGCCACCGGGTTCCTCCTGGTCCAGGCCGTCCTCTTCGGGTTCGGCCCGCTGATGTTCGGGGTCTACTCCAACACCAACGACGTCGACGGCGACCGCTCGGTGGGCCGCCCCACCGTCGCCGCTCTGGTCTCGGAACGCGGCAACGCCCGGTTCATCGGCTGCCTTTCCCTGACCGAGTTCTTGACGATCGCCGCCGCGAGCGCGGTGGGCATCGCTCCCTGGTGGTTCGTGCTGCTGATGCTGCCCGCCTCACTGCTGCGGCTGCGGCAGTACCTGCTCGGCTTCCGCAGCGGTGACATCATGCGGGCCCGTCGCACCGGCTTCGCCGTGCACCGGCTCGGTGTCGTCCTGATGATCGCGGGCAACCTGCTGGCGGCGGTCACGGGGTGAGACGAGGGCGGAGAGGTAGGTGGTGTGGCTGCTACTGGGGCTTGGGCGGTCGGATGCCGTGTTTGAGGAGTCCTGTCCACAGGCGGGTGCGGCTGACCGGGTCGAGGGCTTCGTGCGCCGCGAGGAGGCCGCCGGTGAGCGCGCCGAGGAAGCCGCCCGCCAGGCAGTCCTGGCCCGAGAGGTAGAGACCCTTGACCCCGGTGCGCGGGCGCAGCCAGTCCGCGAGGCCGGGGTGGCGGCCGTCGCCGAAGGCGGCAGTGTCTTTGGCGAGCCCGTAGAGGCTGCCGCCGGGCCAGCCGGTGAAGTGCTCGGCTGTCAGAGGGGTGCCGAGTTCGTGATAGGCCACTCGACCCTTGGTACGAGGCAGTTGGCGGTGGAGCTGGTCGAGGAGCTGTGCGGTGAGCTCGGCTTTCAGAGCGAGGTAGGCCGGGTCCCGATGGCGCCAACGCGAGCCGTGGAAGGGCTTGAACAGGTCCGGGTGGACGTAGGTGAGGATCTCGCCGGTCGACCGGCCGGGGTGCCGTGCGGTCCAGGTCGGGTCCTTGGCACAGGAGAAGGAGAGGAAGTGGCCACTGGTGCGTCCGCCGGTGCCGTCGAAGAAGGCGTCGCAGTCGCCGTCGGTGACCATCAGGTTGTGCCGCGGCAGTCCCAGTTCCTCCGGGTCGCCGTCGAGGCCGACGAAGAGGATCACGAACGGGAATCCACGCCGCATGCCCTCCAGGCGGTCGGTGCCGCCGACAGGTGGGCGGGGCAGCAGAGTGCGGTAGGTGTGGTGGGCGCCCGCCGCGCTGACCACTACCGGGGCGCGCACACGGGTGCCGTCCGCCAGCGTCACACCCGTCGCCCGCGCCCCGTCCAGCTCGATCCGGGCGACCGGCGCCCGTACGAAGACCTCTCCGCCGGCGGTACGGATCGGGGCGAGCATCGCGCGGGCGATGGCGGCGCTGCCGCCCACCGGGTACCAGGCACCGGTGCGGAAGTGCTCGAACAGCACAGCGAGGAGGAAGAACGGCAGCTTGGTGGTGGAGTCGGCCAGCAGCAGCGCGCTCGGGGTGAGCACCGCCTGCCGCAGCCGCTCGTCCCGAACCAGCCCCGCCACCACTTCCCGGGCCGGCCGCAGCGCCTCGGCCGGGACGGCCGCCGCCCGCAGCAGGCGGGCCAGCCGCCGTACCACCGGGCCCGACAGGCGTCCCAGCGCGAGCACGGGAAGCGTCGCCCGGCACCGCCCGACCAGCCGGAACAGTGCCTCGATCCCTGCCCGTTCGTTGGGGAAACGCGCGATCAGACCGGCCCGGTAGGCGGTGAAGCCGACAGGCGCCCGGTGTACCTCGCCCGCCAGCCGGTACTCGTCGTACGGGTCTCCGAGCGAGGCCCATTGCAGAGCGCCGCCGGTCAGGTAGTCCGACACCACCCGGACCGGCTCGCGCTGCGCCAGCTGGCCGACGTAGTGGATGCCGACGTCCCACTCCCAGCCGTGCCGCCGGTAGGCGTGGGTGTAGCCGCCTGCCGTGTAATGCTGCTCGAACACCGCCACCCGACGTCCCTGCCGGGCCAGGCAGACCGCCGTCGTCAGCCCGCCGGCCCCGGACCCGATCACCACCGCGTCGTACGCGTCCGCGACCCGGCCCCTCGCCAGCGGCCGTCCCACCAGCACACCGCGCGTCACCGAGCGTCTCCGGTTTCGGAAACGGTGCCCGGGGCCGCTGCCCTGGTGGCGAGGATGCTCAAGGCGCTGCTCCAAAGGGGTGACAGGAAGGCGACACCCGGTGGAACGCCCCGCCGGAGCCGGGGTTACGGCCTCCCGTCAGCCGTCACCTGGAAGGAGCTGAAAGGGAGTTGACGCCCCTGTGCGGGCCCGGATCATCCGATCGGGCGGCTTTCGATGCCGGGCCCTCACCCGTGTCCGGCCACCATGCAGCAGCACTTCCGAGGGCTGGTCCACTTCCGCGAAGCGGAGCGCGGCATCGGCCTGCGCCTGATCCACTCCGGCGAAGCGTCAGGCGCGTACGTCTCGCTGCGGCACTCCCTTGAGGACTGCCGCCACCGTGGCGAAGTCGTTGTCCCCGTGGAGCACTGTGTGGCCGTGATGGACCACTGTCGCGCGCACCAGGAGATCGATGGCTCCGGCGGGGCGGCGCTGTCCGCGCTGGGTGCGGCAGAGGTCATCCAGCTCTTCGGCCAGCTCGTCACGGTGGGCCGGGCTCATGGCCGAGTAGAGGAACTCCACCCTCGTGGGCTCGCAGATGTGGAACACGCCGGCGGCGATGTGCCCTTCCCAGGGCCGCAACGCCCCCGGCTTACGAAAGAGGTGCCACAGGGCGGACGTGTCGAGGAGGTACGTGATCACTCGAAGGCTGCCCGCCGGGCACGCTTGGCAGCGGCATGCGCCGCAGCCGCAGCCTCGAACTCGCCCCGCTCACCCCGCGCGGCCAGCTTCTCGGCGGCCTCCAGCCGCTTGACGCGCGCCATGTAGTCCCGCAGCGCCCCGTTGACGGTCTCCTTCTTCGTCGAGACGCCCATCAGCCGCATCGCCTCGGCCAGCACGTGAGCCATCCGGGTGATGTCGGCGTGTCGCTACGAAAGGCCAGGTCGGCACGGGTGCACCGTGAGGTACGAAAAAGCCCGCCCCCGCAGGCAAAACCTTCCTGCGGGCACGGGCTGACCGTGGGGCGGGTGGGACTCGAACCCACGGCCGACGGATTATGAGTCCGCTGCTCTAACCGGCTGAGCTACCGCCCCGATCGGTGAGGCGCGTACATGTGTGCGCGCCGTCTGCCGCAGCATAGCCGCTCATACGATCTCCTGCTCCGGAAGATCGGCTCTGCTGACCATGAAGACCGCGGCGCGCTCCGCATGGTTCCCGGAGACGCGAAAGAGGACCCCGAAGGGTCCTCTTCCGTTCCGCTCCCCCGGCTGGACTCGAACCAGCAACCCTCCGGTTAACAGCCGAATGCTCTGCCAATTGAGCTACAGGGGATCGCGCTCCCCCGACTGGACTCGAACCAGTAACCTGCCGGTTAACAGCCGGCTGCTCTGCCAATTGAGCTACAGGGGATTGCTGCGTTGCACCGAACGTACCCACTCCGGATGCTCCGGGCGGGCGGTTGCTCGCTGCGACACATACATTAGCGCAAGCAGGGGGGTGCTCCGCCAATCGGTATCGCCGTGGGCACCAGCGATGCATCAGTGAAGCTCTCCAGGGAAGGTGATGGCCATGCGATACAAGCTGACGTTCGTCATGGGACTCGCCCTCGGTTACGTGGTCGGCACGCGTGCGGGTCGCGAGCGCTACGAGCAGTTGAGGAAGTCCACCAAGCGGGTCGCCCAGAATCCGGCCGTGCGCAACGCCGCCGAGTCCGCCGCCCAGACCGGGCGGCAGGTCGCGGGGAAGGCCATGCACGTGGTCGGGGACAAGGTGGGCGACCGACTGCCGTCCTCCGTGACCGACCGGGTCCACGCGCTGCGCGAGCGGAGCATGGGAAACGGGAAGGTCGAGGAGGACGAGTGGGGCACCAGTAACACCTGAACCGCCCCGCGTGCGGCAGAATCAAGTGTCATGGGGATAGTCGCCGGACTCGACAGCTCAGCTGAGTTCACACGCATCGTCGTCTGTGACACGGACACGGGTGCCGTACTGCGGCAGGGATACGCCCCTCATCCGGGCGAACCCAAGGCCGTCGACGTCGACCCGCAGACCTGGCTGCTCTCCCTCGGGGAGGCCGCGACCGGCGGCCTCCTGGAGGGCGTGCAGGCCATCGGCGTGTCCGCGCAGCAGCACGGGCTCGTACCGCTCGACGCGCAGGGCGGCCTGGTGCGGCCC
Organism: Streptomyces sp. NPDC093795; assembly: GCF_044764665.1. Classification (NCBI taxonomy): domain Bacteria; kingdom Bacillati; phylum Actinomycetota; class Actinomycetes; order Kitasatosporales; family Streptomycetaceae; genus Streptomyces; species Streptomyces sp. NPDC093795. Next base: position 553,336 of record NZ_JBIWIO010000002.1, on the reverse strand, counting down.
GCGCTCGTCCGCAACGACAAGCGGGCGCAGGTGGCCGCCGCCGATCTCGTGGAGTCGCTCGGCGGGCGCCAGGCCTGGGCCGAGGCCGTCGGCTCCGTGCCCGGCGCCGGGCAGCCCGTCGCCAAGCTGCGCTGGCTGGCCCGTACCGAGCCCGAGCACGCCCGGCGGATCTCGATGGTCCTCCAGCCGCACGACTGGCTGGTCTGGCAGCTCCTCGGCCGCCCGGCCCGGCGCACCACCGACCGCGGCGCCGCCTCCGCCACCGGCTACTGGTCGGCCCGCACCGGCGCGTACCGCCCCGACCTCGTCGAGCTGGCCCTCGGCCACCAGGCCGTGCTGCCCGAGGTCCTCGGGCCCGCCGAGGCGGCCGGCACCACGCCCGAGGGGCTGCTCATCTCCGCCGGTACGGGCGAGACGATGGCCGCCGCGCTCGGCCTCGGCCTCGGCCCCGGCGACGCCGTGGTCTCGCTCGGCGCCTCCGGTTCCGTGATGGCCGTCCACCACGAGGCGCTCGCCGACCCCAGCGGCATGATCACCTCCTTCGCCGACGCCACCGGCATGCACCTGCCCGTCGTCCACACCTCCAACGCGGTACGGGCCCTGCGCGGCACCGCCGAGATGCTGGGCGTGGAATCGCTGGAGGAGTTGTCGGCGCTCGCGCTGAAGTCGACGCCCGGTGCCTCCGGGCTCGTCCTGCTGCCCTATCTGGAGGGCGAGCGGACCCCGAGCCTGCCGCACTCCGCGGGCACGCTCAGCGGGCTGCGGCGCGAGTCGATGAAGCCCGAGCACCTGGCGCGGGCCGCGTTCGAGGGAATGCTCTGCGCGCTCACCGACGCCATGGACGTGCTGCGCGGCCGGGGCGTCGAGGTACGGCGGGTCTTCCTGCTCGGCGCGGCGGCCGCGCTTCCGGCCGCGCAGGCGCTCGCCCCCGCGCTGTTCGGCGCGCAGGTCGTCGTCCCCCAGCCGGCCGATTACGCGGCGCTCGGTGCGGCCCGGCAGGCCGCCTGGGCCCTCGGGGTGGCCCGGGGCACGCTGTCCCCCTCCACTCCCCCGGCCTGGCAGGGCGCCGTGGCGCAGATCCTGGAGCCGGGCGAGGACCTGTCGGCGGGCCGGGCGGTGCGGCAGCAGTACGTGGCGACGCGGGAGCAGATCCACCCGGGATCGTTCGCCTCGTAGGTCCCCGGCCCTCGCGGAAGTCCTTGCCGGAGCTCGCCACGCCCCTCAAACCTAGTCGTCAGGTCCCGGGGGCTGGGGCGATAGTAGGAGCCGTGCTCATAAGACTTCTCCGAACCCATCTCAGGCCCTATCGAAAACCCATCGCGCTGCTCGTGCTGCTGCAGTTCCTCCAGACCTGCGCGAGCCTCTACCTGCCGACCCTGAACGCGGACATCATCGACAACGGTGTCGTCGAGGGGGACACCGGATACATCCTGCAGTTCGGCGCCCTGATGGTCGGCATCTCCGTCGTCCAGGTCGTCTGCAACATCGGCGCCGTGTTCTACGGTGCCCGGACGGCGTCGGCCCTGGGCCGGGACGTGCGCGGCGCGGTCTTCGACCGGGTGCAGTCCTTCTCCGCGCGGGAGCTGGGGCACTTCGGCGCGCCCTCGCTGATCACCCGTACGACCAATGACGTGCAGCAGATCCAGATGCTGGTCCTGATGGCGTTCACCCTGATGGTCTCCGCGCCCATCATGTGTGTCGGCGGCATCGTGATGGCCCTCGGCCAGGACGTGCCGCTCTCGGGTGTGCTGCTCGCCGTGGTGCCGATCCTCGGGATCTCCGTCTCGCTGATCGTGCGGAGGATGCGGCCGCTCTTCCGGACGATGCAGGAGCGGCTCGACACGGTGAACCGGGTGCTGCGCGAGCAGATCACCGGCAACCGGGTGATCCGGGCGTTCGTGAAGGACTCGTACGAGGAGGAGCGGTTCCGTGGGGCGAACGCCGAGCTGACCGACGTGTCGATGGCGACCGGCCGGCTGATGGCGCTGATGTTCCCGGTGGTGATGACGGTCGTGAACATCTCCAGCGTGGCCGTCGTCTGGTTCGGCGCGCACCGCATCGACAGCGGCGGGATGCAGATCGGTGCGCTGACCGCGTTCCTCGCCTATCTGATGCAGATCGTGATGGCGGTCATGATGGCCACCTTCATGTTCATGATGGTGCCGCGGGCCGAGGTCTGCGCGGAGCGCGTCCAGGAGGTCCTGGCGACCGAGTCCAGCGTGGTGCCGCCGACCGACCCGGTGCGCACGCTCGACCGGCGGGGACATCTGGAGGTCAAGGGCGCCGACTTCCGGTATCCGGGTGCGGAGGAGTCCGTCCTCAGGAACGTGGGGCTCGTCGCCCGGCCCGGTGAGACCACCGCGATCATCGGCTCCACCGGCAGCGGCAAGTCCACCCTCCTCGGACTCGTGCCCCGGCTCTTCGACGCCACCGGCGGCGAGGTCCTCGTCGACGGCGTCGACGTACGGAAGCTCGATCCGGAGCTGATGGCGAAGACCGTCGGACTCGTCCCCCAGAAGCCGTACCTCTTCTCCGGGACCGTCGCCACCAACCTCCGATACGGCAAGCCCGACGCCACCGACGAGGAACTCTGGCACGCCCTCGAAGTCGCCCAGGCCGCCGACTTCGTACGGAAGCTGGAGGCCGGGCTCAACGCCCCCATCGCACAGGGCGGCACCAATGTCTCCGGCGGGCAGCGGCAGCGGCTCGCCATCGCGCGGACGCTGGTGCAGCGGCCGGAGATCTATCTCTTCGACGACTCGTTCTCCGCGCTCGACTACGAGACGGACGCCCTGCTCCGGGCCGCGCTGGCCCGGGAGACGGCGGACTCGACCGTCGTGATCGTCGCCCAGCGGGTCTCCACCATCCGGGACGCCGACCGGATCGTCGTCCTCGACGAGGGCCGGGTCGTCGGCACCGGACGGCACCGGGAGCTGATGGCGGACAACGAGACGTACCGGGAGATCGTCCTCTCCCAGCTCACCGAGGCGGAGGCAGCCTGATGGCCGGTCCTGGCGGACGCATGATGGCCGGTGGCGGCCCCGACCAGCGGTCGATGGACTTCAAGGGCTCGGGGAAGCGGCTGCTCAAGCAGCTGGCGCCCGAGCGTGGCGCGCTCTGGGTGATGCTGATCGCCGGTGTGCTGTCGGTGGCGGCCTCCGTGGTCGGCCCGAAGATCCTCGGCAAGGCGACCGACCTCGTCTTCGCGGGCGTGATCGGGAACCAGATCGAGGGCGGGACGAAGGCGGAGGCGATCGCGCGACTGCGCGCCGCGGGCGACTCCGGCATGGCGGACATGCTGACCGGGGTCGACTTCACGCCGGGGCGTGGGATCGACTTCTCCGCCGTCGGCGAGGTGCTGCTCATGGTCCTCGGCATCTACGTGGCGGCGGGCCTGCTGATGCTGGTCTCCACCCGCATGTCGATCAAGGTGATCAACCGGACGGTCTACCGGATGCGGGAGGACGTCCAGACGAAGCTGGCGCGGCTTCCCCTGTCGTACTTCGACAAGGCGAAGCGCGGCGAGGTGCTGTCCCGGGCGACCAACGACATCGACAACATCTCGCAGACGCTCCAGCAGTCCATGGGGCAGCTGATCAACTCACTGCTCACGATCGTCGGCGTGCTGGCGATGATGTTCTGGATCTCGCCGCTGCTCGCCCTGGTGGCGCTCGTGACGGTGCCGGTCTCGGTCTTCGTCGCGGCCAGGATCGGCAAGCGCTCGCAGCCGCACTTCGTCCAGCAGTGGAAGTCCACGGGCGCGCTCAACGCGCACGTGGAGGAGATGTACAGCGGGCACACCCTGGTGAAGGTCTTCGGACGGCAGGCGGAGTCCGCCGCGGACTTCCGCGAGCAGAACGACGCCCTCTACGAGGCCGGGTTCAAGGCGCAGTTCAACAGCGGTGTGATGCAGCCGGTGATGTTCTTCATCTCGAACATCAACTACGTCCTGGTGGCCGTGGTCGGCGGTCTGCGGGTGGCCAGCGGCACGCTGTCCATCGGTGACGTGCAGGCCTTCATCCAGTACTCCCGGCAGTTCTCCATGCCGCTGACGCAGGTCGCGTCGATGGCGAACCTGGTGCAGTCGGGCGTGGCGTCGGCCGAGCGGATCTTCGAGCTGCTCGACGCCGGGGAGCAGGAGCCGGACGCCCCGAAGAGCGAGAGCGAGACCCCCGCGGACCTCAAGGGCAAGGTGGCCCTGGAGGGCGTCTCCTTCCGTTACGAGACGGAGAAGCCGCTCATCGAGGACCTGTCGCTCTCGGTGGAGCCGGGCCAGACGGTCGCGATCGTCGGCCCCACCGGCGCCGGCAAGACGACCCTGGTGAACCTGCTCATGCGGTTCTACGAGGTGACGGGCGGCCGGATCACCCTGGACGGGGCGGACATCGCGAAGATGTCCCGGGAGGACCTGCGGGCCGGGATCGGCATGGTCCTCCAGGACACCTGGCTGTTCGGCGGCACCATCGCGGAGAACATCGCGTACGGCGCGACCCGCGAGGTGACCCGGGCGGAGATCGAGGAGGCGGCGCGGGCCGCGCACGCCGACCGGTTCGTCCGCACCCTGCCCGAGGGGTACGACACGGTCATCGACGACGACGGGGCGGGGGTCAGCGCGGGCGAGAAGCAGCTGATCACCATCGCGCGGGCGTTCCTGTCCGACCCGGTGATCCTCGTCCTCGACGAGGCCACCAGCTCGGTCGACACCCGCACCGAGGTCCTGATCCAGAAGGCGATGGCCCGACTGGCCCACGGGCGTACGTCGTTCGTGATCGCGCACCGGCTCTCCACGATCCGGGACGCGGACGTGATCCTGGTGATGGAGAACGGTTCGATCGTCGAACAGGGCACGCACGAGGAGCTGTTGGCGTCGGGCGGAGCGTATGCCCGGCTGTACGCGGCGCAGTTCGCGCAGGCCGTGGCCGAGGTCGACTGACCTCGCGTGTGACCCGTGCCGCATGATGTGCGGCATGGGTCACAGAAGCGAGAGTTCCTGGGTGCCTTCGGTCACCCTGTTGGTCGGCATCGGAAACGCGGACATAGCGGCGCTGCTGCTCGGCGCGGACGGCCGGGTCCGCGGAGACGCGGACATGGTCTTCGCGGGGCAGCCCGTACATCCTTCCGGCGCGGTGCGGCACAAGAACGGGTCGCTGGTCCTCGCGCTGCACGAGGTGGAGGCGGAGGTCGAGCGCATCGTGATCGCCGGTCCGGCGATCACCGGCTCGCTGGCGGCGATGGCCCCGGACAGGGCGGTGGTCGTCGCATGGCTGATAGCGCATCCGGACGACGCGAACGCCGTCGTGTTCGGTGAGTTCTTCCGCGAGTCGGGCGGCTGGAAGTTCACCGGGATCGGAAAGGGGTACGCCTCCGGGCTGGCGGAGCTCGTCACGGCGTACGGGGTCGAGGTCGCCGAGGAGGAGCCGGTCGCGGCTCCGATGAAGAAGGCGTTCCCCGGCGCGATGGAGAAGCCGGTCGCGGAAGCGGCGGCCACTCCCCCGGCCGCGGCTCCTGCCAACGGTCCCGTCCCGCTGACCGGTGTGGTGAAGGTACCGATGCACGCCCCGCCCACCCCAGGAGGCCCTCAGGCAACGCGGGGCGGGGCGGGCGCCGTGGGTGAACCGGTCGCACCGGACCCGTCGGTCTTCCCGCCGGCCGAGCGGGAGTACCGGCTCCTGGAGGGCTGGGAGTTCGGCCCGGTCTTCGAGCCGTTCGTCGTGACAGGAACCGGCAGCGACGTCATCACCACGGACGCCCGCGTCCCCGCCGGTCCCGTCCTCGTCGAGGTCGCGCACCAGGGCGGCGGGTATTTCGCCGTCGTCCCGCTCGACAAGCGGAACAAGGACGGGATCTCCCTCTTCAGCACCACCATCCCGGACTACCGGGGCAGCACGGTCACCCCGGCCCCCGAGGACCGGCCGCTGCGCCTGCGGCTCGAAGGCGACAACGACTGGGTCGCGCGGGTGAAGCCCGTCGCCGCGGCCCGCAGGCTGGAGGGGACGCTGCTGGGGTACGGCGAGGAGGCCCTGCTCTACATGGGCGGAGCGGCCGACCTCCGGGTGGACTTCAAGGGCTCCCCGGGCGGTGGCGGCTGCGTCTCCCTGTGGGTCCACGAGGTCACCGGCCAGGTGGAACTGACCCACGTGGGGCGCACGCTGGCCCTGAACACGAGCGGCCAGATCCTGCAGACCGTCCCGATCCCGGAGGGCCCCGCGCTGCTACTCCTGACGGCCGAGGGCCCCTGGTCCCTCACCGTCCGCGAGCTGGGCTTCTAGTCCAGATAGCCGCGCAGCTGGTCCGCGTAGGCGTGGTCCCGCAGTTTGGAGAGGGTCTTGGACTCGATCTGGCGGATGCGTTCGCGGGTCACGCCGAAGATGCGTCCTATTTCCTCCAGCGTGCGGGGTCTGCCGTCGTCGAGGCCGTAGCGGAGCTGGACGACCTTGCGTTCGCGTTCGCCGAGGGTCGAGAGGACGTCCTCCAGGTGGCGGCGCAGGAGGAGGAAGGCCGCGGACTCGACGGGTGAGGCGGCGTCGCCGTCCTCGATGAGGTCGCCCAGGGCGACGTCGTCCTCCTCGCCGACGGGGGCGTGGAGGGAGACCGGTTCCTGGGCGAGGCGGAGGACCTCGCCGACCCTCTCGGGGGCCAGGTCGAGCTGGGCGGCGACCTCTTCGGCGGTGGGTTCGCAGCCGCGTTCCTGGAGCATGCGGCGCTGGACGCGGATGACCCGGTTGATGAGTTCGACGACGTGTACGGGGACGCGGATGGTCCGGGCCTGGTCGGCGAGGGCCCGGGACATCGCCTGGCGGATCCACCAGGTGGCGTACGTGGAGAACTTGTAGCCGCGCGCGTAGTCGAACTTCTCGACGGCCCGGATGAGGCCGAGGTTCCCCTCCTGGACGAGGTCGAGCATGGTGAGGCCGCGGCCCACGTACCGTTTGGCGACGGAGACGACGAGGCGGAGGTTGGCCTCGATCAGCTTGCGCTTGGCGATGCGGCCGAGGACGACGAGCCGGTCCAGGTCGCCCGCGAGCCGGGAGTCCAGGTCCGGGGTGCCGGCGAGTTTCTCCTCGGCGAAGAGCCCGGCCTCGACGCGGCGGGCGAGGTCGACCTCCTCCTCGGCGGTGAGCAGCGGGATGCGGCCGATCTCGCGGAGGTACTGGCGGAAGAGGTCGGAGGAGGGCCCGTTCCCGCCGGGGTCGGAGCGGCGCCCCTTGGGCGGGGCCTCCGGTGGCTCGTCCGGTTCGCCGGGGGACGGCTCCTGCGACACGGTCCGGGTCTCGGTCTGCACGACGGGCGACCTCCAGGCGGGACGGAACGACACCGTCCCCCAGTGTGGGGTACGACACATCGCGGCCACGAGGGGCGTGCGGTGACTTTTTGAGACCGGGGCGTGACGGAACGTACGTCAGAGCGCGGCGGCGCCGTTGTTCCTCAGGGACTGCCCGTACTGGGTGAGGACCCACAGTTCGTTCTGGACGGCCGCGAGCTGCTCCGGGTCGCCGTTCGCGCCGAGCCGGGCGAGGGTGCCCTGGACGTCGCGGATGCGGCGGTCGACGGCGCGGAGCCGGACGGTGACGAGCTGGTCGCCGGCGTAGGCCTCGTCGACGGTCTTGGCGAAGATCGTCTCGACGGCGAGTTCGGTGACGAGGGCGCGGACGGTGTCGTTGGGCGCGGCCTCGCGGACGGTGGCGAGGTAGTCGGAGGGGGCTCCGGTGGCGCCGCCCGCGTCCTGGACGCACTGGCGGACGGCCGCGTACGGCGGGGCGGTGAACTCGTCGGCCCCGTAGGCGTCGAAGGCCGGGGAGACGAGTTCGGGCCGCTGGAGGGCGAGCTTGAGGAGTTCGCGCTCGGTGCGGTGGGCGGGGCTGCGCAGGTTCAACGCGGGCCCCGAGGGGGTCGTGGCCGGGGCGGGGGTGTCGTAACCGCGCTGGGGGTTCTGCTGCGCGGGGCCCTTGCCGCCGCGGTCGCGGGCCCAGCGGGCGAGCTGGGCGACCCGCTTGACGACGAACTGGGTGTCGAGGATGCCGAGCATGCCGGCGAGCTGCACGGCGACCTCGTGCTGGGCGCCGATGTTCTTGATGCGGGCGACGACGGGGGCGGCCTCGTCGAGGGCGGCGGCCCGGCCGGCCGGGGTCTCCAGGTCGTACCGCTTCACGATCTGGCGGAGGGCGAACTCGAACAGCGGGGTGCGGGGCTGAGCCAGCTCCTTGACCGCCTCGTCACCCTTCGCAAGGCGCAGATCGCACGGGTCCATGCCGTCGGGGGCGATGGCGATGTACGTCTCGGCGGCGAACTTCTGGTCGTCCTCGAAGGCGCGCAGGGCGGCCTTCTGGCCTGCGGCGTCGCCGTCGAAGGTGAAGATGACGCGGGCCGAGCCGTTGTCCATGAGGAGACGGCGGAGGATCTTGATGTGGTCGCCGCCGAAGGCGGTGCCGCAGGTGGCGATGGCGGTGGTGACCCCGGCGAGGTGGCAGGCCATGACGTCGGTGTAGCCCTCGACGACGACGGCCCGGCTGACCTTGGCGATGTCCTTCTTGGCCAGGTCGATGCCGTAGAGCACCTGGGACTTCTTGTAGATCGGGGTCTCGGGGGTGTTGAGGTACTTGGGCCCGTTGTCGTCGTCGCGGAGCTTGCGGGCGCCGAAGCCGACGATCTCGCCGCCGACGTCCCTGATCGGCCACATGAGGCGGCCGCGGAAGCGGTCGATGGGGCCGCGGCGGCCGTCCTGGGAGAGGCCGGAGAGGGTCAGTTCCTTGTCGGAGAAGCCCTTGCCGCGCAGATAGCGGGTGAGGTGGTCCCAGCCGGCCGGGGAGTAGCCGACGCCGAAGTGGGCGGCGGCGGCCTGGTCGAAGCCGCGCTCGGCGAGGAACTTCCGGCCGATCTCGGCCTCGGGCGAGTCGAGTTGCTCGATGTAGAACTGGGCGGCGGCCTTGTGCGCCTCGACCAGGCGGATGCGTTCGCCGCGCTGGTGGCCGGGGTTGTAGCCGCCTTCCTCGTACCGCAGGGTGATGCCCGCCTTGGCGGCGAGGCGCTCGACCGTCTCCGAGAAGGAGAGGTGGTCGATCTTCATCACGAAGGCGATGGTGTCGCCGCCCTCCTGGCAGCCGAAGCAGTGGAAGAGTCCCTTGCTGGGGCTGACCTGGAAGGAGGGCGACTTCTCGTCGTGGAAGGGGCAGAGGCCCTTGAGGTTGCCGCCGCCCGCGTTGCGGAGCTGGAGGTATTCGGACACGACGGCGTCGATCGGGACCGCGTCCCGGACCGCCTTCACGTCGTCATCGTTGATCCTGCCTGCCACGCCTGAAGTGTACGGGGGTGCGAGGGGGTCCCCTGCGGTGTCGGGCCCTACGGGATCAGGGTCTCCAGGGGTACGGAGGGATCGGCGAGGGCGTCGGGGTGCACGGCCGCCCGGGAGCGGATGAGCCGCTGGATCGGGTCTGTGACGTCCCACACGTTCACGTTCATCCCGGCGAGGACGCGGCCGTCCTTGAGCCAGAAGGCGATGAACTCGCGCTTGCCGGTGTCGCCGCGGACCACGACCTGGTCGTACGTGCCCGGGGGCGCCCAGCCGGAGTACTCCATGCCCAGGTCGTACTGGTCGGAGAAGAAGTAGGGGACGCGGTCGTAGGAGACGAGCTGCCCGAGCATGGCGCGGGCGGCGGCCGGTCCGCCGTTGAGGGCGTTGGCCCAGTGCTCGACGCGGAGCCGGGTGTGGAGCAGCGGGTGGTGGGCGGCGGCCACGTCCCCGGCGGCGTAGATGTCGGGGTCGGAGGTGCGCAGCGACTCGTCGACGGCGACGCCGCCTCCGTCGGCGCGGTCGACGAGGGCGAGCCCGGAGTTCTCGGCGAGGGCGGTGCGGGGGGCGGCGCCGATCGCGGCGAGCACGGCGTGCGCCGGGTGCTCCTCGCCGTCGTCTGTGCGGACGGCGAGGACCATGCCGTCCTGGCCGACGATCTCGGTGAGCCGGGCGCCGAAGTGGAAGCGGACGCCGTGGTCGGTGTGGAGGTCGGCGAAGAGCTGGCCGAGCTCGGGGCCGAGGACCCGGTGGAGCGGGGTGGGGTCGGATTCGACGACGGTGACCTCGGCGCCGTAGCCGCGGGCGGCGGCGGCGACTTCGAGGCCGATCCAGCCGGCGCCCGCGATCACCAGGTGGCCGTTGTCCCGGCCGAGGCCGGCGAGGACCTGGCGGAGCCGGTCGGCGTGGGCGAGCCGGCGCAGGTGGTGGACGCCGGCGAGTTCGGTGCCGGGGACGTCGAGGCGGCGCGGCTCGGAGCCGGTGGCGAGGAGCAGCTTGTCGTAGCGGATGACGGTGTTGTCGCCGAGGCGGACGGTGCGGTTCTCGCGGTCGACGGTGGTGACGGGCTGCCCGAGGTGGAGCTCGATGTCGTTCGCCGCGTACCAGGCGGGGTCATGGACGAAGGCGCCGTCGCGTTCCTTGGCGCCCGTGAGGTAGCCCTTGGAGAGGGGTGGGCGCTCGTAGGGGTGGTCGCGCTCGTCGCCGATGAGGATCACCCGGCCGTTGAATCCCTCGGAGCGGAGTGTCTCCGCCGCCTTGGCTCCGGCCAGGCCCCCTCCGACGATGACAAAGGTCTGATCCGCGTCGACCACGTCGTTTCCTCCTCGTTGCGACCGATTCCAACCTACGCCCCCGGGCGTTCGTCCGGCCGTACCGCCCCGGGGGGTGCATGCGAGCGTCCCGCACGGAGGGGTACGGCGGAAGAGGGCCCTCAGGCGTGGTGGGGGCGGAGGTGGGCGTGGAGGGCGCGGGCGGAGGCGTCGGTGAGGGAGGCGATCTGGTCGACGATGACGCGCTTGCGGGCCCGGTCGTCGCGTGCGGCGTCGAACAGGGACCGGAACTGCGGTTCGAGGCCGTCGGGGGCGCGGGCGACGAGGGCCTCGGCGAGTTCGGCGACGACGACGCGCTGGTCGGCGCGGAGGGCCTCCTGCTGGGGGCGCTGCATCACGTACCGGTCGGCGACGGCCTTGAGGACGGCGCATTCGTTGCGGGCCTCGCGGGGGACGACGAGCTCGGCGCCGTAGCGGGTGAGGCGGCCCGATCCGTACGCCTGGCGTGTGGCGCCCTCCGCGGCGAGGCAGAAGCGGCCGATGAGCTGGCTGGTGGCGTCCTTGAGGCGGGACTGCGCGACGGCCGAGCCGTCGTAGCCGTGCGGCCACCACTCCTGGTCGACGAGCCGGTCGAGGGCGTCGGCGAGCTCCTGCGGGTCGGTGTCCTCGGGTACGTAGCGGCCGACGGCGACCGAGAAGATGTCGGCGCGCTCGGGCTCGGCGAGCAGGAGGTTGGGGTCGATGTGCCCGGCGTGCAGGCCGTCCTCGAAGTCGTGCACCGAGTAGGCCACGTCGTCGGACCAGTCCATGACCTGGGCCTCGAAGCACTTGCGGTCGGCGGGGGCGCCCTGCCGGATCCAGGCGAAGACCGGCAGGTCGTCCTCGTAGGCGCCGAACTTGGACGAGCCGGGGTCCTCGGGGTGGTCGCCGCGCGCCCAGGGGTACTTGGTGGCGGCGTCGAGGGTGGCCCGGGTGAGGTTGAGTCCGACGCTGACGAGCTCGCCGTCGCCGTCCTTGTCCGTGGACTTCACGAATCGCTTGGGTTCGATGCGGGTGAGGAGGCGGAGCGACTGGGCGTTCCCCTCGAAGCCGCCGCAGTCCTTGGCGACGTCGTTGAGCGCCTGCTCGCCGTTGTGCCCGAACGGCGGGTGGCCCATGTCGTGGGAGAGGCAGGCGGCCTCGACGAGGTCGGGGTCGCAGCCGAGGGCGGCGCCGAGCTCGCGGCCGACCTGGGCGCACTCCAGGGAGTGGGTGAGCCGGGTGCGGGGGCTGGCGTCCCAGGCGTGGCCGCGGGTGCCGGGGGTGACGACCTGGGTCTTGCCGGCGAGCCTGCGGAGCGCGGCGGAGTGCAGCACGCGGGCGCGGTCGCGCTGGAAGGCGGTGCGTCCGGGGCGTTTGTCGGGCTCGGCGGCCCAGCGCTCGGTCGCGGCGGAGTCGTAGCCGGGGGTGTCGGTGAGGTCGCTGATGCCGTCGTTGCCTTCGATGCCTTCCATCCCTCGACGGTAACCGGAGGGGCCGACAGAAGGACTCAGACGGCGGCGAGTTCCCTCATGGGGAGGGTCGTGCGGACCCGGTCGTAGCGGTGGAGGACGAGCCGGGCGAGGGCCGGGTGGGCGCCGAGGGGGGCGGCGGCTATCCAGGGGGCGTCGGCGGTGGCGCGGGTGGCGAAGAGGCCGGGGGCGGTGAAGCAGGAGGCGACGGCGACCCGGTGGCGGCCCCGGGCGGCGAGGTGGCGGACGGCCTCGGGGACGGTGGGCGCGGCGGCGGAGGCGTAGGCGCTGACGACGGGGGCGCCGCCGAGCCGCTCGCTGAGGAGGGTGGCGATACGGCGGATCTCGGCGCCCGAGCGGGGGTCGCGGGATCCGGCGGAGGCGAGGACGACGCCGGTACTGGGGGAGGTGCCGTCCTCGGGGGCCCAGCCGGCCTGGGCGAGGCGGTCGGCGAGGGCCTCGACGAGCAGCGGGTGCGCGCCGAGGGGCTCGGCGACGCGGGCGCGGAGGGTGGGCTCGGCGGCGACGGCGGCGGGCAGGTCGTGGGTGACGTGGTGGCCGGGGGCGAACAGCAGGGGTACGAGTACGGCGTCCCGGCCTTCGGCGGCGAGCCCGGCGAGGGTGGCGTCGAGGAGCGGGGCGTTCAGCTCGATGTGGGCGAGCCGCACGTCGAGCCCGGGGCGCAGCTCACGGACGCGGTCGAGCAGCCGCTCCAGGGTGGCGCGGGCGCGGGGGTCCCGGCTGCCGTGACCGACGGCGACGAGGGTGGGGGCGGGGCCGTCGGGCGCGGGCAGGGCGACGTCCGGGCCGGTGGCGGGCGGGGTGACGAGGGCGGGGGTGTTCATGGGTGGGCGTACCTCCTCCTCGTACTTCCGGGGGTGACGGCCGTACGGACGCACGTGGCCGAGCTGGGTCCCGAGCTGCTCGGTGATCCTTCCGAGCAGTTCGGCGGCGCTGTCGAACGTGCTGTCCGGCTCCGTCATGCGCCGATCCTGCCGCGCGCACGTTGCCTGCCCGTTGCGCGGGGGTCACGACTGTTTTCCGTGGCCTCACCGCGACCCCGGCGGCGGTGTCAGGCGTCGAGCCAGACCCGGAGGGGGCCCAGTTCCCCGAAGCCCGCCGCGCAGGCGGCGGTGAGGGCGTCGCCCGTCTCGTAGCCGACGACGGGGCGGCCGTCGGGCACGGCGGCGAGGGTGGCCGCCCAGGCATGGGAGGGGTCCTCGTCGCCGGTGGTGAAGAGGTTGGAGACGCCGGTGACCCCGGCGGCCTCGCTCAGGACGGCGCCGCCGAGGACCCGGCCGTCGGCCGCGTATCCCCCGACGATCGTCGTCGCCCGGTCGGCGAGGAGTTCGGGGCGGAAGAGCGCCGCCTCGTCGGCGTCTCCGTCGCTCCATGCGAGGGCCCAGGCGGCAAGCTCCTCCGGGGTGCGGACGGGGCGCCAGCCGGCCGGGGCCGGGGGGCGGGGCAGGTCGGCGGGCCGGTGGATCCACCGCGCCTCGAAGAGGAGCCGGAAGCCCTCGGCCGCGAGGTCGAGGCGGGCGTGGCTGTCCTTGACGGAGGCGCCGGGGGTGGTCCGGTCGATGCCGGTCAGGACGTCCTTCGTGTCGGCGTCCTCGGTGAGCGTCACCGCGTCCGGGTAGTAGAGCGGGGTGCGGCGGGCGCTGGTCCAGGCGCGGGGACCGAAGGTGCCGGGGTGCCCGTGGGCGGCGCACATGGCCTGGCACCACTCGGCGTTGTTGCGGACCGCGTCCGCGAGGACGGCATCGATGATCATGCGCGGATCGTACGGGTCCTCCCAGCTTCCCCTCCCCTCTTTTTTCCTTCCGAATCACGGAATATCTTTTCCACTATGAGAATGTCCCCGCCCGCACTCCCCCGGCGCGTCGCCGCCGAGTTCATCGGGACCGGCGCCCTCGTCGCCGTGATCGTCGGCTCCGGCATCCGCGCCGACTCCCTGAGCCAGGACATCGGCGTCCGGCTGCTCGCCAACGCCACCGCCTCCGCCCTCGGCCTCGGGCTGCTCATCGCCCTCATCGGGCCGCTCTCCGGGGCCCACTTCAACCCCGTCGTGACGCTGACGGAGTGGTGGTCCCGGCGCCCGCGCCTCGAGCGCGGAGGGCGTGAGGCCCTCGCCTACATCGGCGCCCAGCTCGCCGGGGCCGTCGCGGGGGCCCTGCTCGCCGAGGCGATGTTCGGGCGGGCGCCCGGCACCTGGGCCACCGAGTCGCGGGCGGCGCCGCACCTGCTGCTCGGCGAGGCCGTCGCCACCGCCGGGCTCGTCCTCGTCGTCCAGGGCCTGCGCCACATCGGCCGCCCGGCGCTCGCCCCGGTCGCCGTCGCCGGCTACATCGCCGCCGCGATCTGGTTCACCTCCTCCGGCTCCTTCGCCAACCCGGCCGCGACCGTCGGCCGCGCCTTCTCCGACTCCTTCACCGGGATCGCCCCCGCCTCGGTGCCCGCCTTCGCCGCCGCCCAGCTGCTCGGCATGCTGCTCGGCATGGTCCTGGCCGGTGTGTTGTACGGAACAGACCGGGGCGCCGGCGAACCGAATCCCGCCGAACCGCGTCGGACGGGGTGACGACCAGGTCGGGTGACACACCGCCACCCGACCCGCCACCCACGGAGGTTCCCGCATGCCGGCATGGCTCACCCGGTCGGTCCCCCGCACCACCCGGGCCCGCCGCCGTACCGTCCAGGCCGTGATGCTGGGCGCCGTCCTCGCGCTCACCCCCGTCACCTGGATGCACACCGCCGCCGCCGGGAAGCTCCGTACCACCGCCGACGTGCCCGCCCGGGACGTCGCCGTCGTCTTCGGCGCCGGACTGTGGAACGGGCAGCCCACCCCGTACCTCGCGCACCGGCTCGACACGGCCGCCGAGCTGTACCGGACGGGCAAGGTCCGGGTCCTCCTCGTCACCGGCGACAACAGCAGGACCGCGTACGACGAACCCAGCGCCATGCGCGCGTACCTCACCGCCCGCGGGGTGCCCGAGGGCCGGATCGTCAGCGACTACGCGGGTTTCGACACCTGGGACTCCTGCGTCCGGGCCCGGAAGGTCTTCGGGGTCGACCGGGCCGTGCTCGTCACCCAGAACTTCCACATCAAGCGGGCCGTCGCGCTGTGCGGGCGCGCGGGCGTCGACGCGTACGGCGTCGGGGTCCCCGAACCCCACGACCGCACCTGGTACTACGGCACCACCCGGGAGCTGTTCGCGGCGGGCAAGGCCGCCCTCGACGCCGGTCTGCGCCCCGACCCGCACTTCCTCGGACCGGAGGAGCAGGGCGTCACCGAGGCGCTGGCCTCGCCCCGGGACCAGGGGTGACCGACGCTCCGGCCCCGCCCGGACCCGGGTGACCGCCACGTCCGGCCTCACCTTCCGACCGGCCGTGAGCTGAGCGGAGAGCACCGCGCCCGTAATACGCGGCGCCGCCCCGCGTAACACGCCTGACGCACGCTTGCCGCATGTCCGAGGTCACCGCCGTTCCCACCCACTGCCCCTACTGCGCCCTGCAGTGCGGCATGTCGCTCCGCCCCACCGGCACCCCGGAGCTGCCCGCCGAGGTGGTCGACCGGACCGACTTCCCCGTCAACCGGGGCGCGCTCTGCGGCAAGGGCCGCACCGCCCCCTCCGTACTCTCCTCCCGGGTCCGGCTCACCGAGCCCCTGGTCCGATGCCCTGACACGGGGGCCCTGGCACCCGCGTCCTGGGAGGAGGCACTCGCCGCCGTCGCCGACGGGCTGCGCCGGACCCGCGCCGACCACGGCTCCGACGCCGTGGGGGTCTTCGGCGGCGGCGGTCTCACCAACGAGAAGGCGTACACCCTCGGGAAGTTCGCCCGGCTCGTCCTCGGCACCTCGCAGATCGACTACAACGGCCGCTTCTGCATGTCGTCGGCCGCCGCCGCGCACGGCAGGGCCTTCGGACTCGACCGGGGGCTGCCCTTCCCCCTGGAGGACATCCCGAAGACGGGATGCGTGATCCTCGTCGGCTCCAACCTCGCCGAGACCATGCCGCCCGCCCTTCGCTACCTCACGGAGCTGAAGGAGAACGGCGGCAAGCTGATCGTCATCGACCCGCGCCGCACCCGGACCGCCGAACAGGCCGACCTGCACCTCGCACCGCGCCCCGGCACCGACCTCGCGCTCGCCCTCGGCATGCTGCACCTCGTGGTGGCCGAGGGGCGCGTCGACGAGGAGTTCGTCGCCACGCGCACCACCGGCTGGGAGGCCGCCCGCGCCGGGGCCATGTCCCACTGGCCCGAGCAGGTCGAGCGGATCACCGGCGTGTCGCTGCCGCAGCTCCGGGAGGCCGTCGCGATGTTCTCCGACGCGCCCACCGGCATGGTCCTCACCGCGCGCGGACCCGAGCAGCAGTCCAAGGGCACCGACACCGTCGGCGCCTGGATCAACCTCTGCCTGGCCACGGGCAAGGCGGGCCGGCCGCTGAGCGGCTACGGCTGCCTCACCGGCCAGGGCAACGGCCAGGGCGGCCGCGAGCACGGCCAGAAGGCCGACCAGCTGCCCGGCTACCGCAAGCTCGACGACCCCGCCGCACGCGCGCACGTGGCCGGCGTGTGGGGCGTGCCGCCCGAGTCGCTGCCCGGTCCCGGGCGGAGCGCGTACGAACTCCTCGACGCGCTCGGCGGCGACGTGAAGGCGCTGCTCCTCATGGGATCCAACCCGGTGGTCTCCGCGCCGCGCGCCGCACACATCGAGGGGCGGCTGCGGTCGCTCGACTTCCTCGCCGTCGCCGACGTCGTGCTCTCCGAGACCGCCGCGCTCGCCGACGTCGTCCTGCCCGTCACCCAGTGGGCGGAGGAGACCGGCACCATGACCAACCTGGAGGGGCGGGTCCTGCTCCGCCGTCGCGCCCTCACCCCGCCCGCCGGGGTACGCAGCGACCTGGAGGTGCTGCACGCGCTGGCCGGGCTCCTCGGCTGGGAGAAGGGTTTCTCCGCCGAGCCCGAGGAGGTCTTCGACGAGCTGCGGCGCGCCTCGGCCGGCGGCCCCGCCGACTACTCGGGCATCAGCTACCGCCGGATCGAGGAGGAGCAGGGCGTCTTCTGGCCCTGCCCGGAGACCGGCACGGGCGAGACCGACCACGCGGGCACCCCTCGGCTCTTCCTCGACCGGTTCGCGACCCCCGACGGGCGGGCCCGGTTCGTGCCGGTGGTGCACCGGGCGGCGGCCGAGGAGACGGACGCCGAGTACCCGGTCGTCCTCACCACCGGCCGGGTCGTGTCCCAGTACCAGTCGGGCGCGCAGACCCGGCGGGTCCCCGAGCTGAACGCGGCGGCGCCCGGCCCCTTCGTGGAGCTCCACCCCCGGCTCGCCGAGCGGCTCGGCGTCTCCGAGGGCGAGCGGCTCGCGGTGGTCTCGCGGCGCGGGCGGGCCGTCGCCCCGGCCCGGATCACCACGGCCATCCGGCCCGACACCGTCTTCATGCCGTTCCACTGGGCGGGTGAGGGCCGGGCCAACACACTGGTGAACCCGGCGCTCGACCCGGTCTCCCGGATGCCGGAGTTCAAGGTGTGCGCGGTGCGTCTGGAACGCGCGGAGACCGCTGAGAACGCGGCGAACACCGAGCCCGCTGAGACCGCGGCGGCTACGGCCGGTTGAACCAGTCGCCGCTCTCGATGACCGGGCCGAGGGGCGCGTCCGGCGCCGCCAGGAACACCCAGGCGGACACCCGCGTCCCGTCCCGTACCCGTACGACGTCCATCGCCACCCGCTCGTACCCGACGGGCAGCTCCAGGCGGTCGAGCAGGCCGAACAGTTCGCCGTAGGCGCCGGGCGCGGGCGTGAGCAGGGTGCCGACGACCCGGCCCCCGTCCGCGGGGACGACGTACGGATAGCCCGGCCCGTCGTACAGGACCGCGCCGTGCAGCACGGCGTCCGCCTCGGTACCGATCCGGCCGGCGAGGAACCGGTCGTGGTTGTACGCGCCCGGGCGCAGCGTCCCGTACACGAAGAACGGCCGCTCGTCGGGCGCCGGGGTCTCGATCATCGCGGCCGCGGCGGTCTCCCGTTCGACCCAGCGGGCGTAGTCCTCGCTGACCCGGTTGACCCGGGTGGCGAGGATCTCGGGCGTCCCGTAGTCGTGGGCGGCGAGGAGGTGCGCCTCGAGGGCCGGGTAGCGGGCCTCGGTGGTCTTGAGCACCACCTGCCACTCCTCGGCGGTCTCGATCGCGCCCCGCCAATGGTAGACGGAGGTGACGGGCCCGACGATCTGCGCGCAGGCGGCGAGCCGGGCCTCGACGGCGCCGCGCGCCAGGGCATCGGCCTTGGCGCGCGCGTCGGTGGTGGTGGTGACGGTGACGATCACGTCTCCACCGTAAGGGCGAACTGGGCCGCGTGCAGTCGGGCGTACGCCCCGTCGGCGGCGAGCAGCTCCTCGTGGGTGCCCTGTTCGGCGATCGAGCCGCTCTCCATGACCAGGATCGTGTCGGCGTCCCGGATCGTGGAGAGCCGGTGGGCGACGACGAAGCTGGTCCGTCCGGCGCGCAGGGAGGACATCGCCTGCTGCACGAGGAGCTCGGTGCGGGTGTCGACGGAGCTGGTGGCCTCGTCGAGGACGAGGATCACCGGGTCGGACAGGAAGGCGCGGGCGAGGGTGATCAGCTGCTTCTCGCCGACGCTGAGGCCGCCGCCGTCCTCGTCGAGGACCGTGTCGTACCCGGCGGGCAGGGTCCGGACGAACCGGTCGGCGTGCGCGGCCCGCGCCGCCTCCACGATCCGCTCCCTGGAGACCTCGCCGGGCACCCCGTAGGCGATGTTGTCGGCGATGGTGCCGCCGAAGAGCCAGGTGTCCTGGAGGACCATGCCGGTGCCGGAGCGCAGTTCCTCCCGGGTCATCGCGGCCGTGTCGACGCCGTCGAGGGTGATCCGGCCGCCGGTGACCTCGTGGAACCGCAGGAGCAGGTTGACCAGGGTCGTCTTGCCGGCGCCGGTGGGGCCGACGATGGCGACGGTCCTGCCGGGCTCGACGGTGAGCGACAGGTCCTCGATGAGCGGCTTGCCGTCCTCGTAGCGGAAGGCGACCTTCTCGAAGGAGACCCGGCCGCGGAGTTCGGCGGGGCGCTGCGGGTCCTTCGGCTCCGGGGACTCCTCCTCGGCGTCGAGGAGGTCGAAGACCCGCTCGGCGGAGGCGACCCCGGACTGGAGGAGGTTGGCCATGGCGGCGACCTGGGTGATGGGGCCGTTGAAGTCGTACGAGTACTGGATGAAGGCCTGCACGTCGCCGACGGAGAGGGTGCCGCTCGCCACGCGGAGGCCGCCGACCACGGCGATGGCGACGTAGTTCAGGTTGCCGACGAGGGTCAGCGCGGGCTGGATGAACCCGGACACGAACTGGGCGCGGAAGCTCGCCCGGTACAGCTCCTCGCCCAGCTCGTCGAAGCGGCGGACGGCCTCGGCGCGGCGCCCGAAGGCGACGACCTCGGTGTGGCCGGTGATCATCTCCTCGACGTGGCTGCCGAGCCGGCCGGTGACCGCCCACTGCTTCACGAACTGCGGCTGGGCGCGCCGCCCGACGAAGGCGGCGACGGCGACCGAGACGGGCACGGTGGCGAGGGCGACGAGCGCGAGCAGCGGGGAGATCCAGAACATCATCGCGAGGACGCCGATGAGGGAGAGCAGGGCGCGCGTCATCTGGCTGAAGGCCTGTTGGAGGGTCTGGACGATGTTGTCGATGTCGTTGGTGGTGCGGGAGAGGACCTCGCCGCGCGGCTGCTTGTCGAGGTAGGTCAGGGGCAGCTTCGCCAGCTTGTGCTGGGTCCGCTCCCGCAGCCGGTGTCCGGCCCGCTGGACGACGGTGGTGGCGATCCGCAGCTGGACCCAGGTGAGGAGGGACGAGCCGGCGACGACCACGACGGAGAGGGCGAGGATCCGGCCGACGGCCGCGAAGTCGACCCCGGCGGGGCCGGTGGCGCCGGTGACGACGAGGTCGGTGGCGCGGCCGAGGAGGAGCGGGCCGAGGACGGAGAGGGAGACGGCCGCGGCGCCGGCGGCGAGGACGGCGAAGAGGCGGGCCCGGTCGGGGGCGAGGGTGCGGAGGAGGCGGAGGCCGGAGGAGCGGAAGGAGAGGGAGCGTTCGAGGGCGGGGGTGGGGAGGCCGGGGCCGCGCTGGGGGGTGGCGGGGCCGGTGCGGGCGGGGGCGGTGGGGGTGGTGCGCGCAGGAGTGGTGGAGGTGGTGCGGGCCGGGTCGGTGGGTGGTTCCTCCGTGTGGCTCGCCGTGGCGGTGCTCATGCGGCTTCCTCCTCGGTGAGCTGGGAGAGGACGATCTCCCGGTAGGTGGCGTTGTCCCCCATGAGGGACGTGTGGGTGCCGGTGCCGACGCTGCGGCCCCGGTCGAGGACGACGATCCGGTCGGCGTCCCGGATGGTGGAGACTCGCTGGGCGACGATGACGACGGTCGAGTCGGCCGTCTCCTCCCGCAGGGCGGCGCGGAGCCGGGCGTCCGTGCGGGGGTCGAGGGCGGAGAAGGAGTCGTCGAAGAGGTAGAGGCGGGGGCGGGCGACGAGGACCCGGGCGATGGCGAGCCGCTGGCGCTGGCCGCCGGAGAAGTTGGTGCCGCCCTGGGAGACGGGCGCGTCGAGCCCGTCGTCGAGGTTGCGTACGAAGTCGGCGGCCTGGGCGACTTCGAGGGCGTGCCAGAGTTCCTCGTCGGTCGCGTCGGGCTTGCCGTATCGGAGGTTGGTGGCGACGGTCCCGGAGAAGAGGTACGGCTTCTGGGGGACGAGTCCGACGGTCTTCGCCATCAGCTCGGGGTCGAGTCTGCGGACGTCGACGCCGTCGACGAGGACCTCGCCGCCGGTGGCGTCGAAGAGCCGGGGCACGAGTCCGAGGAGGGTGGACTTGCCGCTGCCGGTGGAGCCGATGATCGCGGTGGTCTCACCGGGCCGGGCGACGAGTCCCACGTCCTTGAGGACGGACTCCTCGGCGCCGGGGTAGCGGAAGTCGGCGCCCTTGACCTCCAGATGTCCCCGCCGGTCGAGCGTGCGCACCGGGTCGGTCGGCGGCACCACGCTGGACTCGGTCGCCAGGATCTCGCCGACGCGCTCCGCGCCCGCCTCGGCCCGGGGCATGTGCATGAGCAGGAAGAGGACCATCATCACGGACATCGAGGTCTGGAGGAGGTAGCCGAGGAAGGCGAAGAGCCCGCCCGGCTGGAGGGCGCCGGCGTCGATGCGGTGGGCGCCGACGTACACGAGGGCGACGGTCGTCAGCTGCCAGACGATGAGGACCGTGGGGAACATGAGCGCCTGGAGCCGGCCGGCCCGGAGGCCGACGGAGAGGAGTTCGTCGTTGGCTGCGGCGAACCGTTCCCGCTCGTGCCGGTCGCGGACGAAGGCGCGGACCACCCGGACACCGGTGATCTGCTCGCGCAGTACCCGGTTGGCGCCGTCGATGCGCTCCTGCATGCCGCGGAACAGGGGCCGCATGCGCAGGACGACGGCGCCGACGGCCCCGGCCATCACCGGCACGAAGAGGAGCAGGACCAGGGCGAGGGGCACGTCCTGGCGCAGGGCCATGGCGATGCCGCCGAAGCAGAGGAGCGGCGCGGCGACCAGCATGGTCAGGACGAGGACGGCGAACGTCTGGACCTGCTGGACGTCGTTGGTGGTACGGGTGATGAGGGAGGCGGCGCCGAAGCGGCCCCGCTCCCGTGCGGAGAAGTCCTGGACCCGGCGGAAGACCTCGGAGCGCAGGTCACGGGCGACGCCCATGGCGATCCGGGCGCCGGTGTAGGTGGCGGCGGCCGCGGCCGCCGCCTGGAGGAGGGTGACGGCGATCATCGCGGCGCCGCCGCCGAGGACACGGCCGGTGTCCCCGCGCAGGACGCCCTGGTCGATGACGCCGGCGTTGAGGGTGGGCAGGGCGAGGGAGGCCAGGGTCTGGACGAGCTGGAGGGCGACGAGGAGGACGAGGAGGGCCCGGTAGGGCCTGAGGCGGGGGACGAGGAGACGCATCAGCATGGCGACAGGCCCTCACTTGCCGTACGGGGTGGCCGACTTGGCGTCCTTGAGGGCGCGACCCCACCAGCCGATCTGGTCGAGGAGTGCCTGGGCCGCCATGTCGGCGCCGGCGGGGTCCTTGTGCTGTCCGTTCTCGTCGAACTGCCCGTGGGCGTTGTGGAAGGAGACGGTCTCGCGGACGGTGACGGCGTGCATCTCGGCGTAGACCTGGCGGAGCTGCTCGACGGCCCGCAGGCCGCCGGACAGGCCGCCGTAGGAGACGAAGCCGACGGGCTTGGCCTGCCATTCGGTGTAGTGCCGGTCGATCAGGTTCTTGAGGGAGGCGGGGAAGGAGTGGTTGTACTCGGGGGTGATGACGACGAAGGCGTCCGCGGCCTCCAACACCGGTGTGACCTTGGCGAGTTCGGCTCTGACGGCCGGGGACGGATCGTAGGAGAGGGAGGTGGGGAGGTCGACCTCGGCGAGGTCGACGACGGAGACGGTGAAGTCCTCGCGCCCGGCGAGGCGGGAGCGGAACCAGTCGGTGATGACGGGGGCGAAGCGGCCGTCGCGGTCGCTGGCGACGACGAGGGCGAGGGAGAGGGGACGGGTCCGCGTGGAGTTCGTGAGGTCCATGGGGATGATCGTGGTACCTCAACCTTTGTTGAGGTCAAGCGGTGTTCCGGCGGGGCCTCCAAGGCCCTTTCCCCGGACGTACGGTGAGGGCATGACGACTCAGCCCCGGCACATCGAGATCGACGGCGTCCCCGCCACCGACCCGGCGCTGATCGCCGCCCTCATGACCGGCTTCGGCCACTTCACGGCGATGCAGGTACGGGACGGGCGCGTGAAGGGCCTCGACCTGCACCTCGCCCGCCTGGACCGCTCCACCCGTGAGCTCTTCGGCCGGGAACTGGACGGGAAGCGGATCCGGGAGCTGATCGGTGGCGCCCTGGAGGCGGCCGGGGTGCGGGACGCCTCGGTGCGGGTGTACGTCTACCCGGGCGTCCGCGTCGCGGTGACCGTCGCGCCACCGGCCCCGGACGGCCCCGGGGCCCCGCAGCGGCTGACGACCGTCGAGTACTGGCGGCCCGCGCCGCACATCAAGCACCTGGGCGGCTTCGGCCAGAGCTACCACCGCGAGGCGGCCGTGCGGGCCGGCTGGGACGAGGCCGCGCTGATCTCCCCGTACGGCGAGATCGCCGAGGGCGCCGTCACCAACATCGCCTTCTGGGACGGTACTTCGCTGGTCTGGCCGTCGGCGCCCTGTCTGGAGGGGATCACCATGGCCCTCCTGGAGACCCGCCTGGAGTCGGTCCGGCGCCCGGTCACCCTGGCCGGCCTGTCCGGCTACCGGGCCGCGCTCGTGACCAACTCCCGGTCCATCGCGCCGGTGACGGCGATCGACGAGGTGACGTTCGCGGTGGACGAGGAGCTGATGGGACGGGTGTACTCGGCGTACGACTCGGTGGAGCCGGAAGCGCTGTAGAGCGGTACGGGGTTCGGAGCCGTACGGGCCACTGTCACGACGGTACGGGGAGAGACATCGGACATGGTCGCGAGATACGTGGTCTCGCCGCGCGGCGGTCGTCGCGCCCACCCCGACATCGCGTCGGCGCTCCGCGCGGCCGCCGCGCGGGGCCGGGCGGCGCTGATCGAGATCGCGCCCGGCCGGTACGAGGAGTTCCTCGACGTCAGGGGTGACGTGGAGCTGGTCGCGGCCGAGGGCGCCGGCTCCGTCGTCGTCGGACCGCCCCGCGGCCCCGTCCTGACCGCGGCCGGATCGGTCAGGATCCAAGGACTCACCCTCGTCGGCCGTGAGTCCGTCGTCGTCGGCTGCCACGCGGGAACACTCACGCTCGACCGCACGGAGGTCTGGGCGCACGGCGGCGTCGGGGTGCACGCCTCGCCGCGCACCTCCGTCACCCTGCGGGACAGCGTGGTCGCCCACGGCCGGACGCTCTTCACGGGGGGCGTGGGGCTCGTCGAGCGGTGCCGTTTCACCGACGCGGCGGACAACGCGATCGCCGTGATCGAGGGCGCCCGGGTCACGGTCCGGGGCAGCAGGATCGAGGGCAGCCGGATCCACGGCCTGCGGGTCAGCGACGCTCAGGCGGAGGTCGTCGGCTGCGAGCTGACCGACACCGGGCAGGCGGCCCTCATGGCGGACACCCGGGCGCGGCTCACCGTCGCGGACTGCGCGATCACCTCCGTCCACGGGGAGGGGATCATGTTCATCGAGCAGTCCCGGGGCTCCGTCGACACCACACGGATCACCGGCGCGCGGCACGGGATCGCCGCGGCGAGCGGCGCCGACCCGGTGGTGCGCGGCTGCGTCCTCACCGACTGCCGCGACACGGGGATCAACGTCCAGACCACGGCGAGGGGGCGGTTCGAGGACTGTCAGGTCCTCGGCGCACGCAATATCTCGGTGTTCGTGACCACCGGCGGCACGCCGGAGGTCCACGACTGCCGTATCTCCCGAGGCAACGTCGGCATCGCCGTCACCGAGGGGGCCGGAGGTCACTTCTCCCGGATCGGCATCGAGGATCTGACGAACTCGGCGCTGCGGGTCCGGGACGGAGCGGAGGGCCTGTTCGAGCAGGTCCGGGTGGACCGCTGCACGCTGGGCCTGGACACCAAGGGGGACGGTGGCACCTCGGCCGGCCTCACCGATGTCGTGTTCCGCGACTTCGAGACCGCGG
Organism: Streptomyces sp. NPDC093795; assembly: GCF_044764665.1. Classification (NCBI taxonomy): domain Bacteria; kingdom Bacillati; phylum Actinomycetota; class Actinomycetes; order Kitasatosporales; family Streptomycetaceae; genus Streptomyces; species Streptomyces sp. NPDC093795. The sequence continues at coordinate 528,627 of NZ_JBIWIO010000002.1, read as the reverse complement.
TGACCGCGCTCGGCCGGTCCAGGGTCACGCTCGAAGGCGTGACGGCGGAGCGCGGGGCGGTGGGCTTCTTCGCGGGCGAGGAGGCGCAGCTGCTCGTGCGCGGCTGCGAGGTCACGGCCGTGAGCGTCTGCGGAGCCGCCGTCGGCGGCCAGGGGAAGCTCTCCGTGCGGAACCTCACCGTGAAGGCGTCGGAGGGGGCCGGTGTCTCCGCGAGCGACTCCGGCTACGCGGACGTCGCGCACAGCGAGTTCACCGACTGCGCGAGCGCCGGCGCCGTCTTCACCGACGAGGGCGGGGGCCGTCTGGTGGACTGCGCGGTGAACGGGACGGAGGGGCCCGCCGTACGGCACAACGGCCGCGTCGAGCTCGTCTCGCTGCGCACGTCGCTTCCGGTCGTACAGATCCGCCCGGCCGAGCCGGCGCCGACGATCATCAACAACTACACGGGCCCCGTGATCCACGGCCCGGTCCACAACAGCCAGTTCACCTGGAACAACAAGAACGTCAACCAGCACCAGACGACAGAGGACGGTCCGGCACATGAGTGATCAGCGGAACCCGCAGCCCCCCGGCGACGGCCCCGTCTTCCACGGCTCCGTCTCGCACTCCCAGTTCGCCTGGAACAACGAGACGGTCACCCAGAACCAGCAGAGCAACACCGCGGTCGCGCCGGGGTACGAGGCGCTCGCCGAGCGGGTGAACGAACTCCTCCGGCAGCTGCCCCAGGCGGGCCTCCCCGAGCAGGACCGCGAGGACGCCGCCGCGGCCGCCGAGGAGGTCCTCGCGGAGATCACCCGGCCGGAGCCCGTCGAGGAGGGCAGGGTACGCCGGGCGCTCGCCACCCTGAGGGGCGCGCTCGCCCCGGTGGCGACGGGCGTCGCGGCCGGTACGACGATGGGGGCGCAGGAATGGGCCCTGGCGGCGATCGGCGGCCTGACCGGGACCGGATAGGTCACCCGTTCGGCACGGGGTGTCACCTGACGCCACGTAACCCGCTCTGACCTGCGTAAACCTTCGAAATCCAGGCGACATACCGTATCGGACGGCCCAATCCTGATGCCTCATCAGGAGGCGCGGCGCGCGCGGCGGCTCTTATCTCGGTCACAGAAGGCCGTTCCGGGAAGTCCCTCCCGGGAGGACCGCACCGCTCGACCGCTCGCGCGCCCCGGAGGCCCCCATGCGCACCACTGTCCGCCTGTTCACCGGTACCGCGCTGGCGGTCGCCGCCCTCGGAGCCCTGGCCGCCCCCGCGGCGTTCGCCGGGAACTCCGAGACGCTCGAGGTCTACCCCTCCGAGGCCTCCCCCGGCACCACCATCACCGTCAACACCCTCGCCTGCGGCAAGCACGGCCGCGGCGTCGGGGACGCGAACTCGCTCGGCGCGGGCGAGTTCCACCTCAGTTCGAGCACGCACAAAGAGGTCGTGGTCGGACAGTTCACCGTGCCGGAGCACGCCAAGCCCGGCACCTACGGCATCAGTGTGGCCTGCGACAACGGGAAGACGGCCCGGGGTGACCTGACGGTCAAGCACCGGCGTCCCAGCGGCCACGTCCAGACCGGTGTCGGGGGCAGCGTGGGCCCCGACACCGCCCAGGTCACGGCGGGCGCGGCGGTGCTGGCCGCGGCTGCCGTGGGCGGGGTCTGGCTTCTGCGCCGCCGGGCGAGCGGCGCGCAGGGGCACTGAGACCACCCGCCTGTCCTGCCCCCGCCGCGCGCCCGTAACCGGCCCGGCGGGGGCAGGGCCACATCCCGCCCACCAGGGGCGGCCGCCCCGCCACGTACCGACCCGGCCGGGGGCGTCCGCCGCCCCCGACGACCCCGCCCCCGCCACGCACCGACCGAGGGAACCCCGTGAGCAACAGGAGCAAGGGCTGGGGCATAGCCGTGGCCGCCTGCGCCGGTCTCTGGCTCGTCCAGAACGGCTCGGAGCACGTCACCCCGCCCGTACCGTCGGCCGCGCAGGCCTTCGCCGCCGGGCCGAGCGTGCACACCGACGCGGCCGCCGATCCACTGCCGCCCTCGGCCCCGGTCCGGCTGCGCATCCCCGAGACCGATGTGGACACCCCGATGATGCGGCTCGGTCTGGCCCGGGACGGTTCGCTCGACGTACCGCCGGCCGGGAACCGGAACATGGCCGGCTGGTACGCGGACGGCACGCCGCCCGGCGCCAAGGGCACGGCGATCGTCGCGGGTCACGTCGACAACGCCGAGGGGCCCGCCGTGTTCTACACGCTCGGCGCGCTGAAGAAGGGCCACCGGATCGAGGTGGACCGGCAGGACGGCAGGACCGCCGTGTTCACGGTCGACGCGGTCGAGGTGTACGAGAACAAGGACTTCCCGGACCGGAAGGTGTACGACGAGACGGGCCGCGCGGAGATCCGGGTGATCACCTGCGGCGGCGGCTTCTCGAAGAAGAACGGCTACCAGGGGAACGTGGTCGCCTTCGGCCACCTCATCGGGGTGAAGTAGCCGGGCCGGTCACGCCCACTGGTCGAAGGCGAGCTTCGCGACCAGCGAGAGCACCACGACGAGCAGCACCCCGCGCACGAACTCGGCGCCCTTGCTCAGCGCCATCCGCGCCCCGACCATGCCCCCCGTGAGGTTGAAGAGCGCCATGACGGCCGCCAGCTGCCAGTAGACGCTGCCCTGGTAGGCGAACATGGCGAGCGCGCCGGCGTTGGTGCAGACGTTGACGATCTTGGCGGTGGCGGAGGCCGTCACCAGGTCGAGGTGGAGCACGGCGGTCAGGGCGAGGACCAGGAAGGTGCCGGTGCCCGGCCCGAACAGGCCGTCGTAGAGACCGAGGCCGCCGCCGACCACGACGATGGCGGTCACGATCCGGGCCCGGGTCAGCGGCGCCCGCTCCTCCCCCGCGGGCTTCGCGCCGAACGACGGCCGCAGCACGACGAAGGCCGCCACCGCGAGCAGCACCACCATGATGACCGGGCGCAGGACGTCGCTGCTGATCCCGGCCGCGAAGAAGGCGCCGCCCATGGAGCCCGCGAGGGCCGCGAGCCCGATGCGTACCGCCGTCCAGACCTGTACGGGCGCCTTGCGGACATAGGTGACGGCGGCCCCGGTGGTGCCGACGATCGCGACGGCCTTGTTGGTGCCGAGGACGTGGGCGGCGGGGACGTTGGGGAGGCCGAGCAGCAGGGCGGGTATCAGGAGCAGCCCGCCACCGCCGACCACGGCGTCGATCCAGCCCGCCACGAGGGCGGCTATGCAGAGCAGGACAACGGTGGTCAGCGTGATCTCGGGCATGTCCGTGAGCCTAGGGAGATGATCGTTGGCCCGTCCGTCGATCGCCTGATCGTTGAGCTACCTCTGAGGTTGCGTATACGGAAATCCGCAGCTCCGGCCCGCCGCCCGGGTCCTTGCAGACGGGCGTGAGCCGAGGCTCACGGCGGGTTGATCCCGCCCGGGCCTCACAGCGCGCCGGGCCGGGGGCGGAGATCAGCGTTCCGTACGGGAAACAGTCGGGATGCCGTCGGGTAACACCGGCCGCGCACGCTTCCCTGTATGAGTACACGGATCGTGGTGGTCGGGGGCGGAACGGCGGGCGCCCGGCTCGCCCAGCGCCTGCCCGTCACCCTCCTCGGCGAGGAGCCGCACGCCCCCTACAACAGGGTGCTGCTCGCCGACGTCCTCGCCGGGCGGTACGCCCCCGAGGTGATCGCCCTGCCCGAGACCCGGGAGCCGGTACGGCTCGGGGTGCGGGCGGTGCGGATCGACCGGGCGGCGCGGACGGTGGAGTGCGCGGACGGCTCGCTCGTCGGCTACGACCGGCTGGTCCTGGCCACGGGCTCCAACCCGGTGCTGCCGCCGCTGCGCGGACTGCGCGGGGCGGAGCTGCCGGAGGGCGTCCACGCCTTCCGTACGCTCGACGACTGCCTGGCGCTGCGCGACCGGGTCCGGCCCGGGGTGCGGGCGGTGGTCATCGGCGGCGGGCTCCTCGGGGTCTCGGCGGCGCGGGCTCTCGCGGCCCTCGGCGCGGAGGTGGTCCTCACGCAGCAGGGCGAGCGCCTGATGGAACGCCAACTCGACGCGTACGCCTCGGAGCTGCTGCGCGAGCACATGGAGGCGCTCGGGGTCGAGGTGCACACCGAGTGCCGGGTGAGCGGGCTGCGGCAGCGGGACGGGGCGGTGACGGCGGTCGAACTGGCCGACGGCTTCGTCCTCGACGCGCAGGTCGTGGTGCTGGCCTGCGGGGTGCGGCCGCGTGTCGCCCTCGCCCGCGAGGCGGGCCTTGACGTCGGTCGGGGGGTCATGGTCGACGACGAGCTGCGGACCTCGGATCCGTACATCCACGCGGTCGGCGACTGCGCGGAGCACGAGGGCCGTGTCTACGGCCTGGCGGGCCCGGCCCTGGAACAGGCAGACCACTTGGCGACCCTGCTCTCGGCCGAAACGGCCACGGACGGCGCCCTGAGCGGCGCCGACGCCCCGGGATCCCCGTACACCGGCACCCGCGCCCTCACCCGTCTCACCCTCGGTGGTGCCCACCCCCTCGACCTCGCCGCGTTCGGCGAGGCCACCCCTCAGCCGGGCGACGACGTCGTCCAGCTCACCGACGCCACGCGCAGCGCGTACCGGAAGGTCGTCGTCCGCGGGGACCGGCTCGTCGGGGGCGTCCTCCTCGGCGACCTGGCCGCGGTCGGCTCGCTCGCCCAGGCGTGGGAGGGCGACGAGGCCCTCCCCGACGCCCCCCTGCTCCACCTGCTCACCCACGACGGAGGCTCCTGACATGAGCGCTGACATGACGGCCGCACACACCCCCACGATCGTCCTGGTCGGCCACGGAATGGTCGGGCAGCGCTTCCTGGAGTCGCTCGCCGAGCGTGGCGTCACCGAGCGGGCCAGGATCGTGGTCCTCTGCGAGGAGCCGCGCCCCGCCTACGACCGCGTCCAGCTGACCTCGTACTTCTCCGGCAAGACGCCCGACGACCTGTCGATGGTCGAGGCCGGCTTCATGGAGAAGCACGGCATCGAGCTGTACGTCGGTGACGCGGCGGAGTCGGTGGACCGGGAGGCCCGTACGGTCACCGCCCGCTCCGGCCGGGTCTTCGCGTACGACTCGCTCGTCCTGGCCACCGGCTCGTTCCCGTTCGTGCCGCCGGTCCCCGGCAAGGACGCCCGCGGCTGTTTCGTGTACCGGACGATAGAGGACCTGCTCGCGATCGAGGAGTACGCGAAGACGGCGACGACCGGCGCGGTCGTCGGCGGCGGTCTGCTCGGCCTGGAGGCGGCGGGCGCGCTGAAGGGCCTCGGGCTCGACACCCACGTCGTGGAGTTCGCGCCGCGTCTGATGCCGGTGCAGGTCGACGAGGGCGGCGGCGCGGCGCTGCTCCGCACGATCGAGCGGATGGGCCTGACCGTCCACACCGGGATCGGCACGCAGGAGGTCGTGACGGCGGACGGCGCCGTGACGGGCATGAAGCTGTCGGACGGCTCCGAGCTGGCGACGGACATGGTGGTGTTCTCGGCGGGTGTACGCCCCCGGGACCAGCTGGCCCGCGACTGCGGCCTCACCGTCGGGGAGCGCGGCGGCATCGCGGTCGACGAGCTGTGCCGTACCTCCGACCCGGCGGTGTTCGCGATCGGCGAGTGCGCGCTGGCCTCGGACGGCCGGGTGTACGGCCTGGTGGCGCCGGGCTACGAGATGGCGCTGACGGTGGCCGCGACCCTGGCGGACGAGGTCGGGACCAGCTTCACCGGCGCCGACCTGTCGACGAAGCTGAAGCTGCTCGGTGTGGACGTGGCCTCCTTCGGTGACGCGCACGGCACGGCCGAGGGCTGCCTCGACGTCGTGTACTCGGACTCCCGCTCGGGTGTCTACAAGAAGCTGGTGATCTCCGGTGACGGGGTGCTGCTCGGCGGTGTCCTCGTCGGTGACGCCGAGCAGTACGGGCTGCTCCGGCCGCTGACCGGCACCGTGCCGCCCGTCTCCCCCGAGCAGCTGGTGCTCCCGGCGGGGGTCGGCGCGCCGGTCGCGCTCGGTCCCTCGGCGCTGCCGGACGACGCGGTGATCTGCTCCTGCCACAACGTGACGAAGCACGCGATCGGCCAGTGCGAATCGCTCGCCGAGGTGAAGAAGTGCACCAAGGCCGGTACGGGCTGCGGCAGTTGCGTGAAGACCATCGAGAAGCTGCTGCCGGCGGCCAAGGACAAGGGCCTCTGCGGCTGCTTCTCGTACACCCGGAGCGAGCTGTACGAGATCGCCCGCACCCTGCGGATCACCTCGTTCGCGGCGCTGCTCGACTCGCACGGACGGGACGGGGCCAAGGGCGGCGAGGGCTGCGAGGTCTGCAAGCCGACCGTCGGCTCGATCATCGCGAGCCTCGCCCCGACACTCGGCATCGGCGGCTACATCCTCGACGGCGAGCAGGCCTCCCTCCAGGACACCAACGACCACTTCCTCGCCAACATGCAGCGCAACGGCTCCTACTCGGTCGTGCCGCGCATCCCCGGCGGCGAGATCACCCCGGACAAGCTGATCGTGATCGGCGAGGTGGCCCGCGACTACGGCCTCTACACGAAGATCACGGGCGGCCAGCGGATCGACCTCTTCGGCGCCCGGGTGGACCAGCTCCCGGCGATCTGGACCCGGCTCGTGGACGCGGGCTTCGAGTCGGGGCACGCGTACGGCAAGTCGCTGCGCACGGTGAAGTCCTGCGTCGGGCAGACCTGGTGCCGGTACGGCGTCCAGGACTCGGTGAAGATGGCGATCCAGCTGGAGCTGCGCTACCGGGGTCTGCGCGCCCCGCACAAGCTCAAGTCGGCGGTCTCGGGCTGCGCCCGCGAGTGCGCCGAGGCGCAGTCGAAGGACTTCGGGATCATCGCGACGGCCAACGGCTGGAACCTGTACGTCGGCGGGAACGGCGGCGCGACCCCGCGCCACGCGGACCTGCTCGCGCAGGACCTGTCGGACGCCGAACTGGTGCGCCTGATCGACCGGTTCCTGATGTTCTACATCCGGACGGCGGACCGTCTTGAGCGGACGTCGACGTGGCTGGAGCGCCTGGAGGGCGGGCTCGACCACCTCAAGGACGTGGTGGTGCGCGACTCGCTCGGGCTCTGCGACGAACTGGAGGCCCTGATGGCGGCGCACGTCGACGACTACCAGGACGAGTGGGCGCAGACCCTGGACGACCCGGAGCGGCTGCGGCGCTTCGTCTCCTTCGTGAACGCGCCGGACGCGCCGGACCCGTCGGTCCGGTTCGTGCCGGAGCGCGACCAGATCAAGCCGGACCTCACGATCCTGACGCTCGGCAGGACGAACAGCACGCTGGAAGGGGCTTCCTCCCGATGACGACGACTCTCACCTCCCTCACCACCACGACGCTCGAAGTCTCCCCCGCCCCCGACGCATGGGTGACGGTCTGCGAGGAGTCCCGGCTGACCCCCGGCCGGGGTGTGGCGGCGCTGCTGCCGGACGGCCGGCAGGTGGCGGTCTTCCGGGACCGGTCGGGACGCCTTTACGCGATCGACAACCGTGACCCGTTCTCCGGGGCGCAGGTGCTGTCCCGGGGGCTCGTCGGCTCGGCGGACGGACGCCCGTTCGTGGCCTCGCCGCTCCTGAAGCAGCGGTTCGACCTGGAGACGGGGCAGTGCCTGGACGACGACGAGGTCGCGGTGGCGGTGTATCCCGTCCGGACCACGTGAGTTGACCGAGATTGCTTGACCGATCGTTCCAGATAGTCGTACGGTCCTCCTGTGGCCAGGACCAAGGAATTCGATCCGGACGCCGCGCTCCAGGCCGCCCTTGAGCTGTTCTGGGCGCGCGGCTACGAGGCGACTGCGATGTCGGACCTCGTGGAGCACCTCGGCATCGGCCGGGCCAGCCTCTACGCGACCTTCGGGAACAAGCACGAGCTGTACCTGAAGGCCATGGACCGCTACCTGGAGACCCGCGACCCGCGGCTCGTCGAGGAGCTGTCCGTGCCGGGGCCCGCCCTGCCGGCCGTCCGGACGCTCGTCCGCCGCTTCGCGGCCGAGGCGACGACGGAGGGGGAGCGCCTGAACGGCTGCTTCGTCACCAACTCGGCGGCCGAACTCGGGCCGCACGACCCGGTGGTGGCGCGCCGGGTCGAGCTCAGCTGGGAGCAGGTCGAGACGCTCCTGTACGCGGCGCTCACCCGGGCCCGCGCCGGGGGCGAGCTCCCGGCCGGTCGGGATCCGCGGGCCCTGGCCCGGATGCTCCTGGTGCTGCTCCAGGGCATCCGCGTGGTCGGCAAGGCGTCGAGCGACCCGGCGAGGGTCCGGGACGCGGCGGAACAGGCACTGAGCCTGCTGGACCACTGAGCCTGCTGGACCGAGGAACGGGCGCCCATGGGGCGCCCTCTCTTCGGGCTTCATATTGGAACGTACGGTCAAGTTCAAGGGGGAGACGGAATGGCCGCCACAAAGGCTGACGCGACGACCGCGCCGGTGCGGGAAGGGCCGCACACGGGCCCGGCGCGGGCCACCAGGAGCCACCGGCGCGCCGCGACGATCGCATCGCCCCGGTACGGCTTCGCCCTGCTCGGCGGTGTGCAGATGACACTGATCTTCACGCTCGCCTCCCTCGCCGTCCCCCTCCCCCGCATCGGCGCCGAATTCCGGCTCGAACGCGCCGAGTTGATCCTGCTGAGCGCCGCCTACGGGCTGACCTTCGCCGGGCTGCTCCTCCTCGGCGGGCGACTCGCCGACCGCTACGGCGGGCGCCGGATCCTCACCACCGGCCTCCTGGTCTTCGGCGTCGCCTCCGCCCTCGCCCCGCTCACCCCGGGGTACGAGTCGCTGCTCGCCGCCCGGTTCGGCCAGGGCGTGGGCGCGGCGCTCGTCGCCCCGGCCGCGATGGCCGTGCTCCGGTCCCTGCTCCCCGAACCGGCCGCGTACGGCAGGGCGATGGCCACCTGGGGCGGTCTCTCCGTGCTCGGCGCGACCGCGGGGAACCTGCTCTCCGGAGCTATCGCGGCCGCCACCTCCTGGCGCGGCACCTTCGCCGTCCCGGTCGCGGTGACCCTCGCCGCCCTCCTCCTCGCGCCCAGGCTGCTGCCCGCGACGCCGCCGGGCCGGGGCCGGTCACTCGACCTGCCGGGCGCCCTGCTCGCCACCGCGGGCATCACGCTCGCCAGCTACGGGCTCGTCCTCACCGACGCCCACCCCTGGGGCTCCGCCCCGGTCCTGCTCCCCCTCGTCGCCGGGCTCGCCCTGCTCGTCGCCTTCGGGGCCCTGGAGCGGCGGACCGCCGACCCGCTGCTTCCCCCGGACTTCCTGCGCGACGGCCGCCGGGTCCTGGGCCTCGCGGCGATCGGCCTCACGGCGGCCGGCACGGCCACGGTCTTCGTCCTGCTCTCCCTCTCCTTCCAGGAGCGGCGCGGCTGGGACGAACTGCTCACCTCCGCCGCCTTCGTGCCCTTCGCGGCCGTCCTGCTCGGCTCGGGACGCCTCGCGGGCCCGCTGATCGGGCGGTACGGCCCCGGCCGGGTGACCGCGGCCGGGCTCGGCGCGGCGGCGCTGGGCCTCGGGCTCCTCGCCGCGACGGGCTTCGACGCCTCCGTCCCGTACGCGTACGGGCTGCTGCCGGGGCTGCTCCTCCTTCCGGCCGGCGGCGCCCTGTCCTTCGCGGGCGCCGCCGTCCTGGCCACCGACGGCGTCCCGGCGCACCGGGCGGGGCTCGCGGGCGGTGTCCTGAACACGGCGATGGAACTCGGGCCGACCGTGGTCTTCGCCGCGCTGCTCACCCTGGGCGGCGACGCGGTGTCGGTGGCGGCCGCCGCCACCCTCTTCGCCGCTCTGGCCGCCGCCGTTCTCCGCTCCAAGTGACCACCTCACCCCTCCACGTTCCTCAAGGGAGTCGCACCATGTCCGCACGCTTCACCGACCGTGTCGTCCTCGTCACCGGGGCCGGTTCCGGTCTCGGCCGGGCCATCGCGCTCGCCTTCGCCGCCGAGGGCGCGAAGGTCGTCGTCGCCGGCCGCACCGCCGAGCCGCTCGACGCGACGGTCGCCCTGATCGAGGCCGCCGGGGGCACCGCCGCGGCCGTCACCGCCGACGTGGCCGGGGCCGAGTCCACCCGGGAGCTGGTCCGGCGTACGGTCGAGGTCTTCGGCGGTCTCGACGTGGCCGTCAACAACGCGGGGGTCTTCCGGGGCGGGCACAGCGCCGCGGACTTCCCCCTGGACGACTGGCGGACGCTGCTCGACATCAACGTCACGGGGGTGCTGCACGCCCTCCAGGCCGAGATCGCGCACATGCGGGCGCACGGCGGCGGGGCCATCGTGAACATCTCCTCGAACCTGGGCCCGCACGTCCGCATCCCCGGCGTCTTCGGCTACCAGGTCTCGAAGGCGGCCGTCTCGGCGATGACTCGGGCCGCGGCCCTGGACCACATCGCCGACGGGGTCCGTATCAACGCGGTCAGCCCGGGTGCGGCGGAGTCGACGATGTCGCTGCTGCCCGGCGAGACCGAGGCCGAGCGGGAGGTCCGGATGAAGGAGCAGTCGCCTCTGGGGCGTATCTCGTCCGCCGCCGAGGTGGCGGCCGCGGTGCTCTACCTCGCGTCGGACGCGGCGGGCTCCGCCGTCGGCACCGACCTGGTGATCGACGGCGGCGTCTCCGCCTGACGTCCGTGAGGCTCGTGGGGCTCGTAGGGCTCGTAGGGCTGCTCGTGAGGCTCGTGGGGCTCGTGGGGCTCAGCCCTGGGTGGCCGCCGGGTCCATCCAGAACAGCTCCCAGTGGTGGCCGTCCAGGTCGGTGAAGGAGCGGCCGTACATGAAGCCGAGGTCCATCGGCTCCTTCGCCGGGGTGGCGCCGGCGGCGAGGGCGGCGTCCGCCAGTTCGTCGCACTTCTCGCGGCTCTCGGTGCTCAGGGTGAGCAGGACCTCGGTGGTCCTGGTCGCGTCGGAGATCTCCTTGCCGGGGGCCGTGAAGGAGGCGAACTTCTCCTCGGTGAGGAGCATCGCGCAGATCGTGTCGCTGATGACGATGCACGCGGCGGTCTCGTCGCTGAACTGCGGGTTGGCGGAGTAGCCGAGCTTCTCGAAGAAGGCCCTGCTGGCGTCGAGGTCCTTCACGGGCAGGTTCACGAAGATCATCTGCGGGGCCATGGCGTGCTCTCTTCCTTCGGTCCGGCCCGCTCGGTGCGTTCCGGCGCTGTCAGAGGTAGGACGGACGTCCCGCCCGGAACTCATCGCTCTCCCGAGGATTCTTCGAGGATTTCCTCGCTCAGGCCACCGAGCGCAGCTCCAGTGCCGCCAAGGGGACGAATCCCCCGCTCCCGCCGCCGGTCTCCGCCCCGGGCCCGGCCAGGCGCCGCAGCAGGGCGAGGGCGATCCGCTCGCCCTGCTCCTTGGCCCGCTCGGCCCGGGGCCCGGCGTGGAGGCCGTCGACGGTGGCGTGCCAGAGCTGGACCCAGCGGCCGAAGTGGGCGGCGGTGAGCGGCCGGGCGGAGTGGAGGGCGGCGTGCGGGGCGAAGGCGTCGCGCCCGTAGTCGGCGGTACGGAAGAGGGCGCGCTCCCAGAAGTCGGTGATCCGCGGCAGGTGGACCTCCAGGTCGGTGCCGGCGATCTCGGTGAAGAAGGGCCCGATGAGCGGGTCGGCGAAGGCCGCCGTGTAGAAGCGGCGCAGAGTGACGTCGAGGTCGTCGCGGTCGCTGATGTCCCGGGTGGCGCGCATGCCCCCCAGTGTCCCCGCCGGGCCCGCCTCCCCCAAGTGCCGAAGGTCCTCCCCGGGAGCGGACCGTCGTCTTTGCCCGCCGCCCGCCGCTTCCGCTTCACCGCTTGTTGATGCACAGTCAACTCCGTACTCCTAGGTTCCGGAAGCGCGACCCTGCCGCCGACCGGTGCGGCGGGGCGGTTCACCACCCTTCTCAGGAGTGAGACGTGGAGCGACGCAGTTTCCTGCGTGGAGCGGTCATCGGCTCGTCGGCCGCCGCCTTCGGCGGCAGCCTGTGGCACGGCGCGGCGTTCGCCGCCCCCGCCCAGCCGGGCGCGGGCCCCTACGGGGCGCTCGGTGCGGCGGACTCGAACGGCATCCTGCTGCCCGCCGGGTTCACCAGCCGGGTGATCGCCCGGTCCGGCCAGACCGTGGCCGGCACCTCGTACACCTGGCACAACGCCCCCGACGGCGGCGCCTGTTTCGTCGACGGCACGGGCTGGATCTACGTGTCCAACTCGGAGATCAACCCGGGCGGCGGCGCGAGCGCGGTGAAGTTCAACTCGGCGGGCGCCATCACCGGCGCGTACCGCATCCTCTCCAACACCCGGCAGAACTGCGCGGGCGGCGCCACCCCGTGGAACACCTGGCTGTCCTGCGAGGAGGTCTCCCTCGGCTACGTCTACGAGTCGAACCCGTGGGGCGGCACCAGCTACCGCCGTGACGCGATGGGCCGGTTCAAGCACGAGGCCGCCGCGGCCGACCCGGTCCGCAAGGCGATCTACCTGACCGAGGACGAGACGGACGGCTGCTTCTACCGGTTCCTCCCGACCACCTGGGGCAACCTCTCCTCCGGCACCCTCCAGGTCCTCAAGGCCGGCACGGCCACCTCCGGCACGTTCACCTGGCAGAACGTGCCGGACCCGGACGGCTCCCCGACCACCACCCGTAACCAGGTCTCCGGCGCCAAGCGCTTCAGCGGCGGCGAGGGCTGCTACTACGCCAACGACACCGTCTGGTTCACCACCAAGGGCGACAACCGGGTCTGGCAGGTCAACCTCGCCGCCGGCACCTACGAGCTGGCCTACGACGACTCGCTCGTCTCCGGCGGCGGCGCCCCGCTCACCGGTGTCGACAACGTCACCGGCACCACCTCCGGCGACCTGTTCGTCTCCGAGGACGGCGGCAACATGGAGATCTGCGTGATCACCCCGGACGACGTCGTCGCGCCGTTCCTGCGGATCTCCGGCCAGTCCTCCTCCGAGATCTGCGGCCCCGCCTTCTCCCCCGACGGCAGGCGGCTGTACTTCTCCAGCCAGCGGGGCACGAGCGGCAGCTCCTCGGGCGGCATCACCTACGAGGTGACGGGCCCGTTCCGCGCGTAACACCGCAGGTCCACCGTCCGTTGGGCGCCGCCTAGCAGGGCGGCGCCCAACGGCGTGAGCGTGTGCAGGACCGCGTTGCCGTGGCGCAGGGTCGCGATCAGCCCGGCCTCGCGCAGGACGCCCGCGTGCTGGCTGGCCGAGGCGAGCGACACCCCGGCCCTCCGGGCCAGCTCGCTCGTCGTACCGCCGTCGCCGATGGCGTGCAGGACCGCCGAGCGGGTCTGGCCGACCAGCTTGGCGAGCGAGGAGCCCCCGGGCGCCCGGACCGTCGGCGCCTCGCCGTGGGTGACGGGGTAGACGAGGACCGGCGGCAGCGCCGGGTCGCGCAGCACGACCGGCGTCCCCCGGCAGAAGTACGAGGGCTGGAGCAGCAGCCCCCGCCCGTCGAGGTGGACGTCCCGGTCGACCGGGTAGTCGGCCTCCAGGACGGGCGCGCGCCAGCGCAGCATCGGCGGCAGGGAGGCGAGGAGTTCGTCCGCGCCGCCGTCGAGCAGCGCCCGGCCGCGGCGGGCCCGGTCCGCCTCGACCCGGGCGCGGATGTGCGGCCAGTACGGCTCGACGGCCGCCCGGTGATAGCTCCGCAGGGCCCCCACGAGCCGGTCGAAGGGCTCCGCGCCGCCGTCGGCGAGGGCACGGAGCGAGTGGGGTACGGTGCGGCCGCCCGACCGGTCCGCGGCGAGCAGCGAGAGCTCGGCGCGCAGCCTGCCGGAGCCGGTCGCGCGGATCGCCTGGAGGCCCTCGTCGAGCCCGTGGACGCCCTCCGCGGGCGTCAGGAAGTCGGGGAAATAGCCGCGGCTCGGGACGAGCGCGGCGAGCAGCCGGGTCTCACCACCGAGCCGCGTCCGCGTTTCGGAGCGCCATTCTCCGAAGACCACGGAGCCGCGCCGGTCCCTTAAACGGTGAAAACTCAGAATTGTTTCCCACAGAACATCCGGACGGGCTGCCGTCCGCACCCCCGCCAGGTCGTTTCCGGTGAAATGAATCCGCAGCATGACGTCCCCACCTGTGCACTCGCAACCACCCCCGACGACGAGTATGCACAGCATCACAGCACGTTACCAGGGTGTTTCAGCCACAGTTGAAAAGCATCGCGGCAATCGGGGCCGAAACGAAAAGCTGTGCGGGTCGGGCAGGAAACCTTCAGGACCGAGGTGACGTGATGAAGACCGTGGGGGGCTTTGCGCGTCCGGCGGCGGTCGGCGAGGGTTGCGGCTCACCTGCCCGGCATCGGTAAAGGGCGCGGCCTCCGGGTGGGGATCCGGGGGTCGCGCCCGCTCCGTTCTTTGCCGGAGAAACCGAAAGTTTAATGGCCAATAATTCAATCAGGGGCAATTGAACAACTGCCCACATTCGCTCAACAAACAAACGACGGGACGGACACCTCCGCACAAAGGTGTCCGTCCCGTCGCCGTGATTCCGGAGCCGCCGCCCGCCGGTGAGGGTGGTGAGGTGACCGACGGCGCCCCCGGCCGTACCGGAGTGGTTCCGTGGATTCCCGCTGCTGAACGGGGGTTCAGGAGGGCCCGACCGCCGCTCCTGACCCCCCGTTCAGCAGGACTCAGCGGCTGTCGCTGCCCTTGGACTCGGCCGCCGCGCGGCCGGCCTCCAGACGCGCCACCGGGATCCGGAAGGGCGAGCAGGAGACGTAGTCGAGGCCCACCTCGTGGAAGAAGTGCACCGACTCCGGGTCACCGCCGTGCTCGCCGCAGACACCGAGCTTGATGTCGGGGCGGGTGGCCCGGCCGGCCTGGACGGCGCTGCGCACGAGCGCGCCGACACCGTCCTTGTCGATGGTCTCGAAGGGGCTGACGCCGAAGATGCCCTTCTCCAGGTACGCGGTGAAGAACGAGGCCTCCACGTCGTCGCGGGAGAATCCCCACACCGTCTGCGTCAGGTCGTTGGTACCGAAGGAGAAGAACTCGGCGGCCTCCGCGATCTGACCGGCGGTCACGGCCGCGCGAGGCAGCTCGATCATGGTGCCGAGCGCCAGCTTGAGCTCCACCCCGGTCCGCGCCTGGACCTCCGCGATGACCGTCTCGGCCTCCTCGCGGACGATCTCCAGCTCCTGGACGGTGCCGACGAGCGGGATCATGATCTCGACGCGCGGGTCGCCCTTGGCGTCGATGCGCTGCGCCGCGGCCTCCGCGATCGCCCGCACCTGCATGGTGAACAGGCCGGGGATGACCAGGCCGAGACGGACACCGCGCAGACCCAGCATCGGGTTCTGCTCGTGCAGCCGGTGCACGGCCTGGAGCAGGCGCAGGTCGTTCTCGTGCGGCTCCTTGCGGGACTCCGCGAGGGCGACGCGCACCGAGAGCTCGGTGATGTCGGGCAGGAACTCGTGCAGCGGCGGGTCGAGCAGCCGGACCGTGACGGGCAGCCCGTCCATGGCCTCGAAGAGCTCGACGAAGTCCGTCTGCTGGAGCGGCAGCAGGGCTTCCAGGGCCTGGTCGCGCTCGGCGTCGGTGTCCGCGAGGATCAGCCGCTCGACGTACTGGCGACGCTCGCCGAGGAACATGTGCTCGGTGCGGCAGAGGCCGATGCCCTGGGCGCCGAAGCGGCGGGCGCGGTTGGCGTCCTCGGCGTTGTCGGCGTTGGCGCGGACCCGGAGACGGCGGACGCGGTCTGCGTAGGCCATGATCCGGTGGACGGCGGCGACGAGCTCGTCGGCGTCGTCGGCGCCGGCGTGCATCCGGCCCTCGAAGTACTCGACGACCGGGGACGGTACGACGGGTACCTCACCGAGGTAGACCTTGCCGGTGGAGCCGTCGACGGAGACGACGTCACCCTCCTCGACGACCTGGCCGTCGGCCGTGGTCATCCGGCGCCGCTTGGTGTCGACCTCCAGCTCCTCGGCGCCGCAGACACAGGTCTTGCCCATGCCGCGGGCGACGACGGCCGCGTGCGAGGTCTTGCCGCCGCGGGAGGTGAGGATGCCCTCGGCCGCGATCATGCCGTCCAGGTCGTCCGGGTTGGTCTCACGGCGGATCAGGATGACCTTCTCGCCGGACCGGGACCACTTGACGGCGGTGTACGAGTCGAAGACGGCCTTGCCGACGGCGGCGCCCGGGGAGGCGGCGATGCCGCGCCCGATCTGCTCGGCCTTCGCGTCCTCGTCGAACTTGGGGAACATCAGCTGGGCGAGCTGCGCGCCGTTGACCCGCTGGAGCGCCTCGGCCTCGTCGATCAGGCCCTGGTCCACGAGCTGGGTGGCGATGCGGAAGGCGGCACCGGCGGTGCGCTTGCCGACACGGGTCTGGAGCATCCAGAGCTGGCCGCGCTCGATGGTGAACTCGATGTCGCAGAGATCCTTGTAGTGGGTCTCCAGCGTCTCCATGATGTGCATCAGCTGGTCGTACGACGTCTTGTCGATCGACTCGAGGTCGGCCAGCGGCACGGTGTTGCGGATGCCGGCGACGACGTCCTCGCCCTGCGCGTTCTGCAGGTAGTCGCCGTAGACGCCCTGGTGGCCCGAGGCCGGGTCGCGGGTGAAGGCGACACCGGTGCCGGAGTCCGGGCCGAGGTTGCCGAAGACCATCGAGCAGACGTTGACGGCGGTGCCGAGGTCGCCCGGGATGCGCTCCTGGCGGCGGTACAGCTTCGCGCGGTCGGTGTTCCAGGAGTTGAAGACGGCCTCGATGGCGAGGTCCATCTGCTCACGCGGGTCCTGGGGGAAGTCGCGGCCGGTCTCGGCCTTCACGATCTTCTTGAACTGCTTGACGACCTTCTTGAGGTCGGCGGCGTCGAGGTCGGTGTCGCTGGCGACCTTCTTCGCGACCTTGACCTCGTCGAGGGCGTCCTCGAACAGCTCGCCGTCGACGCCGAGGACGGTCTTGCCGAACATCTGGATGAGCCTGCGGTACGAGTCCCAGGCGAAGCGCTCGTTGTCGGCCTGGCGGGCGAGGCCGGCGACGGACTCGTCGGAGAGACCGATGTTGAGGACCGTGTCCATCATGCCCGGCATGGAGAACTTGGCGCCCGAGCGCACGGAGACGAGCAGCGGGTCGTCGGCCTGGCCGAGCTTCTTGCCCATCTTCTTCTCGAGAGCGTCGAGGTGGGCGGACACCTCGTCGCGGAGCGCCACGGGCTCCGAGCCGCTCTCGAGGTAGACCTTGCACGCCTCGGTGGTGATCGTGAACCCGGGGGGGACCGGCAGACCGAGGTTGGTCATCTCGGCCAGGTTCGCGCCCTTGCCACCGAGCAGGTCCTTCAGGTCCCTGTTGCCCTCGGTGAAGTCGTACACGAACTTCTGATCATTGTTTTCCGACACGGGTCCCGACTCCTCGATGACTCGGTTGGCTGCCCTGACGGCGAGGAACATACCCAGATCGAAGGCTTCTGGGGAGGTACGCCTAGCGGTCACGTGGCCGTAACCACCCGTCCGCCAGCACTTCGAAAGTAACCGAGAAGTAGCTTCCGCTTTCACGGCCCGAAGGCGGCATGACCGAAAGCAGGGGCAACACGCTCACGTGAGCGCGCATCCGAGCACTTGCGTTCAAGTCTTGAACACAGAAAGGGTGGCACCCAGTGCCACCCTTTCAGGCAGTGCAGCCGCTCGTAACCTGCTCGTTTGAGCACCCACCCCCTCAAGGGTGGCGAGGATCACTCCTCAGAGGAGGCCGAATCTCAGCCGCCGGACGTGTCCAGCTCGGCGTCCTCGCCCACTCCCGCGCAGTCGTAGGGGTCCTTCAACCAGCCGTCCGGCAGGACAACCCGGTTGTTTCCGGACGTACGACCCCGAGGGCCGTCGGCACCCACCGGCCACGACTGATCCAGGTCCAGCTCGCTCAACTGAGCGCGCAGCTCGTCCAGGGACGAGGTGATGGCCAGCTTCTTGCGCATCTCGGAGCCCACCGCGAAGCCCTTCAGGTACCAGGCCACATGCTTGCGGAAGTCGATGACACCACGGGCCTCGTCGCCCAGCCATTCACCAAGGAGCCGCGCGTGCCGCACCATCGCGTCCGCGACCTCCCGGAGACCGGGCTGGGCATAGGAACCGGTGCCCTCGAAGCCCGCCACCAGATCCCCGAAGAGCCAGGGGCGGCCCAGACAGCCGCGCCCGACGACCACGCCGTCGCAGCCCGTCTCCCGCATCATCCGCAGGGCGTCGTCGGCCGACCAGATGTCACCGTTGCCGAGCACCGGGATCTCGGGCACGTGCTCCTTGAGGCGCGCGATCGCGTCCCAGTCGGCCGTGCCTCCGTAGTGCTGGGCGGCGGTCCTGCCGTGCAGGGCGATCGCCGTGACGCCCTCCTCGACCGCGATCCGTCCCGCGTCCAGGTACGTGATGTGGTCGTCGTCGATGCCCTTGCGCATCTTCATCGTGACCGGCAGGTCGCCCGCGTTGGTCACGGCCTCGTTCAGGATCGCCCGCAGCAGCGGCCGCTTGTAGGGCAGGGCCGAGCCGCCGCCCTTCCGCGTGACCTTGGGGACCGGGCAGCCGAAGTTCAGGTCGATGTGGTCGGCGAGGTCCTCGTCGACGATCATCCGCACGGCCTTGCCGACGGTCACGGGGTCCACCCCGTAGAGCTGGATCGAGCGCGGCTTCTCGGTCTCGTCGAACCGGATGAGCTGCATCGTCTTCTCGTTGCGCTCGACCAGGGCGCGCGTCGTGATCATCTCGCTCACGAACAGCCCCTTGCCGCCGGAGTACTCGCGGCAGAGGGTACGGAAGGGGGCGTTGGTGATGCCGGCCATGGGGGCGAGCACCACCGGCGGCTGCACGATGTGCGGGCCGATGGCGAGAGGGGTGAACGCGGTCATGGGCCCATTGTCGCGTACTCCGGAGGTCTTTAGTTAGCCGTACTATCCGCGCATGGCGGAGCTCACAGTCGTCGGGCCCGCCTGTGCGGGGACCACGACGTCCTCGCGGTCCACGGCGCCCTCGTGGTCCACGGCGTCCTCGCGGACCACGAGGTCGAGGAGCCTGGCGACGCCGGCCCGGGTCTCCTCGTCCACGGGGACGTAGGTGACGAGGTGCGGCCCGGCGGTCGGGCCGAGCCAGAGGTTGGTGTGCTCGAACCTGAGCAGACCCACGCGCGCGTTGCGGACGATTTTGGTGCGGCCGCCCGGGGCGACCACGTCGTGCCTGGCCCAGATATCCCGGAACTCCGGCGAGGCCTCTTCGAGCCGCCGTACGAGCGCCTTCCAGGCGGGCTCGGCCAGGTGCTCGGCCATGGAGGCGCGGAGCTTCCCCGCGAGCAGCGGGAGCAGCTCCGGCAGATCGGTGGCGGCGGCCCGGAAGTCCTCGTTGGTGAAGGCCAGCCAGAGGGAGTTGCGGTCCTCGCGGGGCAGGGCGTCCAGGTCGCAGAAGAGCCGCCCGAAGGTCCGGTTGTGGGCGAGGAAGTCGAAGCGGCTGTTCTGGACGGCGGCGGGGAGGGGCTCCAGCTGCTCCAGGAGCGCCCGCAGCGCGGGGGTGACGGCCGGGCAGGGCGCGCCGGGGTGCGGGTCGGACTGCCCGGCGAGGGAGAAGAGGTGACTGCGCTCGGTCGGGTCGAGGAGCAGCGCGTCGGCGACGGCGTCGAGGACCTGGGGGGAGACCTGGATGTCCCGGGCCTGTTCGAGCCAGGTGTACCAGGTGACGCCGACGGCGGAGAGGTGGGCGACCTCCTCGCGGCGCAGGCCGGGGGTGCGGCGGCGGCGCCCCCGGGGCAGGCCGACCTGCTCGGGGGTGATGCGCTCGCGGCGGCTGCGCAGGAAGGCGGCGAGCTCGTGTCGCCGCGTCTCGGGTTCGGCGGTCATCGCTGTCGTCACGCTCCCAGGGTGCGGGGGCGGGCGGCCCTGTGCCAGGTAGTGGTTGTACCAGGATAAAGAGGCTCTGGTACCAGGCTGAGCGGGGGCGGATCGTCGGACCCGTGACTCCGACCTCCGCTTCGCCCCGGCCCGGCGCCCCGACCACCGCAGCACCCGGCACCGCCTCTCCCGGCTCTCCCTCCCGTCCAGGCTCTCCCTCCGGCCCCGCGTCCCCCTCCGGCCCCGCGTCCCCCTCCGGCCCCGCGTCCCCCTCTGCCCCCGCGTCCCCCTCTGGCCCCACCGGCGCCGCCTCCCCCACCGGCCCCGCCTTCCCCACCGGCCCCGCCTTCCCCACCAGCCCCGCCGACCCTGCTGACCCCGCCTCCCCCACCGGTTCCACTGGCCCCATCTCCCCCGCCTCCCCCGCCGCCGCCCCCGCCCTCGGCCCGCTCGGGCTGTTCACCGTCCTGCTCGGCGCCTCGCTGCCCCTGATCGACTTCTCCGTCGTCAACGTCGCCCTGCCGTCCATCGACCACGACCTCGCCGCGGGCCCGGCCCTGCTCGAACTCGTGGTCGCCGGGTACGGCCTGTCGTACGCCGTGCTGCTCGTCCTCGGCGGGCGGCTCGGCGACCTCGCCGGCCGGCGGCGGCTCTTCCTCGCCGGCATGGCGGCCTTCGGCCTGACCTCCCTCGCCTGCGGCCTCGCGCCGGACGCCTGGACGCTGGTCGCGGCCCGGGTGGCGCAGGGCGCCGCGGCGGCGCTGATGCTGCCGCAGGTCCTCGCCACCATCCACTCCTCGACGTCGGGCCCGCGGCGGGCGAAGGCGCTCAGCCTGTACGGGGCGACCGTCGGGCTCTCGATGATGGTGGGCCAGATCCTGGGCGGGGTGCTGGTCACCGCCGATCTCGCGGGCTCCGGCTGGCGGTCGGTGTTCCTGGTGAACGTGCCGGTGGCGGTGGCGGGCCTGGTCCTCGCCCTCCGTACCGTCCCGGAGACCCGGTCCGAACGGCCCGCCCCTGTGGACGTGCCGGGCACCCTGCTGCTCGGTCTCGCGCTGCTCGCGCTGCTCGTCCCGCTGACGGAGGGCAGGGCGGCCGGGTGGCCGCTGTGGACGTGGCTCGCCCTGGCCGTGTTCCCGTTCGCGGTGTGGGCGTTCTGGCGGGTGGAGCTGCGGGCGGACCGCGCGGGGCGTACGCCCCTGGTCCCGCCGAGCCTGCTCGATCTGGTGTCGCTGCGGCGCGGGCTGGTCCTGATCCTGCCGCTCGCGATGGGCTTCGGCGGTTTCGTGTTCGTGATCGCGGTGGCGCTCCAGCAGGGCCTGGGGCTGAGCGCGGTGGTCTCGGGCCTGGCGCTCGCCCCGATGGCGGTGGCGTTCTTCGCGGCCTCGCTCGCGGGTCCCCGGCTCGTACGGCGCTGGGGCACGCGTGTGGTGGCGGCGGGCGGCCTGGTCCAGGCCCTCGGCATCGGGCTGCTCGCCGTCACGGTCTGGCGTGCCTGGCCTGATCTCTCGGTCTGGCTCCTGCTGCCCGGCATGGCGGTCGCGGGCCTGGGGCAGGGCCTTCAGCTGCCGGTCCTCTTCCGGGTGGTGCTCTCGGAGGTCCCGCCGGAGCGGGCGGGGGTGGGCAGCGGCGTCATGGTGACGGCCCAGCAGTCGGCCCTGGCCCTGGGCGTGGCCACGCTCGGCTCGCTCTTCCTGAGTCTGGCGGCCTCCGCCCCGGCGGGCTCCGGCACGGCCCTGACGGTGACGCTCCTGGTCCAGCTCGCGCTGATCCTGCTCACGGCGGCGCTGTCGCTGCGCCTGCCGAGGACGGTGGGGTGACCGCCACTGACCGCCCCTGACCGCCACCGGGGGCGCGAGCGTGGCGACGGGCCCCGCCCGCGCCCCCGGTACGTCGGTCCGGCCCCGCTACCAGCGCACCGGCGCGAGCCTGGGGGCGTCGAAGCCGGTGCCGCCCCGGCCGGTCCAGATCTTCAGGGTGCCGTTGGCGTCCCGGGCGATGATGTCGGCCCTGCCGTCCTCGGTGAAGTCCCCGACGGCGGTCTCGGTGAGGGTCCAGCCCTGGGTGACGGGCTTCTTCGGCTGGAAGGAACCGTCGGGGTTACGGACCCACATCGTGAGGACCTTGCCGGCGTCCGTCGCCATGATGTCGGCCCCGCCGTCCCCGTCGAAGTCCCCGGCGACGGTCTGGGAGTACGTCCAGCCGCCCATGACCTCCCGCGGGCGCTCGAAGTCGGCGGTGGTGGGGCCCGTGCCCGCCCAGATCCTGAGCCGGCGGGTGCCTTCCTCGGCGGCGATGATGTCCGTTTCGCCGTCGCGGTCGAAGTCGGCGACCGCCACCTCGTCGTAGTTCCAGCCCAGCGTGACGCGTTCGCGGGGTCCGAAGTGGCCGTTCCCCGCGCCGGGCCACATCCACAGCTCGGGCGCGGTCGACCCCTCGGAGATCGGTGGCGTCCTGGCCAGGATGTCGGACCTGCCGTCGCCGTCGAAGTCGGCCGCGACGGTCTGGGTGTGGTTCCAGTCGTCGGTGACGTGCAGCGAGCGGTCGAACGAGCCGTCGCCCCGGCCGTACCAGAGCCTCAGCGTCGACGAGGTGGCGTCACGGGCGAGGAAGTCGGTCAGTCCGTCGCCGTCGACATCGGCGGCCGCGGTCTGCGAGAGGTGCCTGGACGTTCCGGTGACGGCCGCGGCGAGCGTCTCGGCGAGGCGCTCGGTGCCGGCGGCGTTGAAGTGCAGGTCGTCCACGGCCGACTTGTACGCGGGGTCGAGCCGGGTCGGTACGTCGTCCCGGGTGGCACGGTCGAAGTCGACGTGGTCGTCCAGGGTCCGGATGTGGGCGTTGACGCTCCGCCGGACCTGTTCGAGCGGGAGGCTCGCGGCGCAGGGGGCGGTGTCCTCCGTGGCGGCGGGGCATCCGAACGGGGGGATGGTCGCCACGGTGATCTCGATGCCACGAGCCCGGACGCTCGCCACGAGCTTGTCGATGCCCGCGATGAGCTCGGGTGCGCTCGCGCCCCCGGTCCTGATGTCGTTGACGCCCTCGTAGAGCACCACCCGGCGGACGCCGGGCTGGGCGAACACATCGCGGTCCAGGCGGTTCAGGGCGCTCGGGCCCGCGATGTCGAGGAGGTTCCGTGTCTGACCGGGCTCGACGGTGACCGGACTGCCGTGGTCGGTGAGGACCCGGTTGCTGTTCAGGCCCATGTTCAGGATGCCCGGCGCGGCCGGGTCGTGGTTCAGGATCCTGGCGAACGCGTCGGGCCAGCGCTGGTTCATGTCCGCGGTGGTGTGGGCGCCGTCGGTCTGGGAGTCACCGAGGGCGACGACGGTCCCCGGCGAGCCCGCGGTCTCCACGTCGACCCCGTTGAGCAGAGTCCACCGGTGAGGGCCGGTCGCGAATCCGGCCGCGGTGGCCTGACGCGTGAGGTCGCCCGTTCCCACGTAGGTCGGAGCCAGGGCGTAGGAGTGCACGGGGGCGCCCCTGACCTCGCCCGGAAGGTGGACGCTGACCAGAAGGTCATGGCCGGCGGTCACGGGGAGTTCGACCTTGTCGCTGACCAGCTCGCCTCCCGCCGGGAGGGTCCGGCTCCCGGTGAACGCCACCTCGTGTACGGCTCCGGTCGCCGCGCCCGTCTTCGCCGAGCGGGCGGCGATGGTGACGCGGCCGAAGGTGACGGGCTGATAACCGAAGGTGTTCGCGAAGCGGAGCCGGGTGCTCGTACCGCTCTTGTGCGGGTGGACGACCATGCGCAGGGTCTGGTTGTTCCAGACGGGCACCGTGGTGAGCGCTTCCGGCGGCGCGAGGGCCGCGCCCCAGCTTCCGGTCCAGGTCGTGCCCGGGGACGCGGTGGTCGTGTCCCGTACGGCGACGGAGAAGACGTGCAGGTTCGGGGCCGTCGGCAGCGTGACGGTCCTGACGGTCCTGTCGCGGTCGAGGGGGACGGTGACCGCGTAGACGTTCTTGCCCCCCGTCCTGTCCGGTCGGCCCGAGCTGAAGAACCTGTCGGTCACGGTCACCGCGGGCGCCGACTGGTCGGCGGCGTTCCAGATCCAGTCCTTCACGCCGAGGTGGTACGTCGACGTGGTGCCGTCGGTGTAGGTGACCGTGCCGTCCCCCTCCGCGGGCCCGTGCTCGGCGGCGGCCAGGAAGCCGAGGGCGTCGCCCTTGCCGGACAGGGGGAAGGTCTGTCCCTCGGCCTTCGCGTTGTCCCCGTCCGGGGTCGCGGCGGGCCAGGTGTGGACCGTGCCGTTGACGGTGATCCGCGCGCCCGGGTTCCAGCCGGCGGCGCTGAGCCGGGCGCCGGAGTAGCTGCCGCCCGCCCCGTCGAAGTCGGCCGCGGACGGCGGGTCGCCCCGGGTGACGGCCGTGTTGTTGAAGGCGTCCTCGAAGGATCCGAGGACGACTTCCCCGGTGGCCTCGGTGGCCCCGGTGGCCTCGGCATGGGCGGCGCCACCGGCCGGTCCTGCGGTGGCCAGCGCGAGGACGAGAGCGGACGCACCTGCTCTCACCCACCCGTAACCAGGTCTCCTGTACGGCACGAGCGTGCTTCCTCTCGATCGCGAGAAGGGCCCGGGGTGGCGAACACCCCGGGCCCTCCGTCGTGCGGTGACGGCTACTGCTGACCAGCCTCGCCGGTCACGGCGCTCTCGGCACTCCCAGTGCTCTCGGTGCTCTCCGCTCCCTGGGCGCGTTCGCGCATCTTCCTCAGGAGCTCCTGCTTCTGCTCGTCGGCGGTGCGGCGGGCGGCGCTGCCGCCCTGGGCGGCGCCGTGCTGGTCGGCGCGGGACAGCTTCTTGCGCTGTCCGCCGACGCCGAGGAGGTTGTTGCGTTTGGCCATGGGGTTCTCCCGTCAGTGAGGTGGGCGGTGGTGGAGCTCGATCAGCCGGGGCCGGTGCTCACTCGTAGATCTGGGAGAACGCGTACATGCCGGGCACGCTACCCCGGCGCCCCGCCCCCGGCACGTGATTTTCCGGGGGCGCTGCGGGCCCGACCCGTACGGGAAAGCCCCCGGTTCCGCGTTCCGGAACCGGGGGCTTCGCCGTACGTACGAGCAGACTCAGCAGCCCAGCAGGCGGCTGCCCAGGTAGCCCTGGATCTGGTCGAGGGAGACGCGCTCCTGCTTCATGGTGTCGCGCTCGCGGACGGTCACCGCGTTGTCGTCGAGGGTGTCGAAGTCGACGGTGACGCAGTACGGGGTGCCGATCTCGTCCTGGCGACGGTAGCGGCGGCCGATGGCGCCGGCGTCGTCGAACTCGATGTTCCAGTTCTGGCGCAGGTCCGCGGCGAGGCCCTTGGCCTTCGGGGAGAGCTGCGGGTTGCGGGAGAGCGGCAGGACCGCGGCCTTGACCGGGGCCAGGCGGTGGTCGAGGCGCAGCACGACGCGCTTCTCCATGACGCCCTTGGCGTTGGGGGCCTCGTCCTCGGTGTACGCGTCGAGGAGGAAGGCGAGCATGGCACGGCCGACACCGGCCGCCGGCTCGATGACGTACGGCGTGTACGTCTCGCCGGACTCCTGGTCCAGGTAGGACAGGTTGGCGCCGGAAGCCTGGGCGTGGGCGTTCAGGTCGTAGTCCGTGCGGTTGGCGACGCCCTCGAGCTCGCCCCACTCGCTGCCGCCGAACGAGAAGCGGTACTCGATGTCGGCGGTGCGCTTCGAGTAGTGGGAGAGCTTCTCCTTCGGGTGCTCGAACCAGCGCATGTTCTCCTCACGGAGACCCAGGCCCGTGTACCAGTTCCAGCGCTGCTCCATCCAGTACTCCTGCCACTGCTCGTCCTCGCCCGGCTTGACGAAGAACTCCATCTCCATCTGCTCGAACTCGCGGGTGCGGAAGATGAAGTTGCCCGGAGTGATCTCGTTCCGGAAGGACTTGCCCATCTGCCCGATGCCGAACGGCGGCTTCTTGCGCGCGGTGGTCTTCACCTGGGCGAAGTTGGTGAAGATGCCCTGGGCGGTCTCGGGACGCAGGTAGGCGACGGAGCCGCTGTCCTGGGTCGGGCCGAGGTGGGTGGAGAGCAGGCCGGAGAAGTTCTTGGGCTCGGTGAAGGTGCCCTTGTTGCCGCAGTTGGGGCAGTTGAGGTCGGCGAGGCCGTTCTCGGGGAGGCGGTTGTGCTTCTCCTCGTACGCCTCCTCCAGGTGGTCCGCGCGGTAACGCTTGTGGCAGGAGGTGCACTCGGTCAGCGGGTCGGTGAAGGTGGCGACGTGACCGGAGGCCGCCCAGACCTCGGTGGCCAGGATGACCGACGAGTCGATGCCGACGACGTCCTCACGCGCGGTGACCATGTAACGCCACCACTGGCGCTTGATGTTCTCCTTGAGTTCGACACCCAGCGGTCCGTAGTCCCAGGCGGCCTTCTGGCCGCCGTAGATCTCACTGCACGGGTAGACGAAGCCACGGCGCTTGCTCAGGCTGACGATGGTGTCGATCTTGTCGGCGGCCACGGTGCTCTCTTCATTACGACGACGAAGTGCGAATGCCACAGGTTACCGGCGCCCGCACCCCCCGTATCAAATCGGTTCGGAGAGGGGATCGCGCCCGGGCCCGCGAGGGACCGCGCGCGGGGACCGCGCGAGGGCCGGGTGGGCGGGGCCACACGTACGACAATTGACAATCGTTTCCAGTTTTGTTGAAAATGAGTGTCATGAACGTACGTCGCCTCATACCCAGCACCGCCCTCGCCGGAGCCGTCGCGCTCGGCCTCGTCTCCCTCTCCGCCTGCGCCGGGACCTCCGACGCCGCCGACGGGGGAAGCGGCGGCAAGCTGGACGTGGTGGCGTCCTTCTACCCCATGCAGTACCTGGCCGAGCAGATAGGCGGCGGCCACGTCGCCGTCAACACGCTCACCAAGCCCGGCGTCGAACCCCACGACCTGGAGCTCAAGCCGAAGCAGATCGGCGAGCTCGGCGAGGCCGACGTCGTCCTCTACCTCAAGGGCATCCAGCCCGCCGTCGACAAGGCGATCTCCCAGGCCGGCGTCAAGAACACCGTCGACGCCGCCACCCTCACGAAGCTCGAGACCCACAGCACCGGAGCCGGCCACGAGGGCCACGCGCACGAGGGCGAGGGACACGAGGGCGAGGCGCCCACCACCGGGGACCACGCCGCCGGGGAAGAGGGCCACGACCACGGCTCCGAGGCCGGCGCCGACCCGCACATCTGGCTCGACCCCGTGAAGTACGCCGAGGTCGCCAAGGGTGTCGGCAGCGCCCTGGAGAAGGCGGACCCGGACCACGCCGCCGACTACAAGAAGAACACCGACGCCCTGGTGAAGAAGCTCGGCGACCTGGACACGGCCTTCGAGAGCGGTCTGAAGAACACCGCGACGAAGACCTTCATCACCACCCACTCCGCCTTCGGCTACCTCGCCGAGCGGTACGGCCTGGACCAGGAGGGCATCTCCGGCGTCGACCCCGAGTCCGAGCCGAGCCCCGCCCGGATCAAGGAACTCCAGGACATCGCGAAGCAGGACAAGGTCTCCACCGTCTTCTTCGAGACCCTCGCGAGCGACAAGACCGCCAAGACCCTGGCCTCCGACGCCGGCCTGAAGACCGACGTGCTCGACCCCCTCGAGGGAATCACGGACGCCTCCAAGGGCGATGACTACATCGAGGTCATGCGGTCCAACCTCGCCGCGCTGCAGAAGGCCCTCGGCGCCAAGTGATCACCGCACCACAGGAGGTACGAGCCATGGCAGCCCCGGAAGCGGAACCCGTCATCTCCGTCCGCGGAGCCACCGCGGCCCTCGGCGCCCGGCCCGTCCTCCGCGGCGTCGACCTCACCGTCCGCCGCGGTGAGGTCGTCGCGCTGCTCGGCGCCAACGGCTCCGGCAAGTCCACCGCGGTCCGCGCCGTCATCGGCCAGGTGCCGCTGACCGGCGGCACGATCGAGCTGTTCGGCACGGAGCGCAGGCGCTTCCGCGACTGGGCCCGGGTCGGCTACGTGCCGCAGCGCACGACCGCCGCGAGCGGCGTCCCCGCCACCATCCGCGAGGTCGTCTCCTCCGGCCGGCTCTCCCGCCGCAGGTTCGGCTGGCTGACCAGGGCCGACAAGGCCGCCGTCGAGCGGGCCATCGACCTCGTGGGCCTCGCCGACCGCGCCAAGGACTCCGTGTCCGCCCTCTCCGGCGGCCAGCACCAGCGGGTCCTGATCGCCCGCGCGCTCGCCTCCGAACCGGAACTCCTGATCATGGACGAGCCGATGGCCGGCGTCGACCTCGCGAGCCAGGAGATCCTGGCGTCGACCCTGCGCGAGCAGGTCGCCGGCGGCACCTCGGTCCTCCTCGTCCTGCACGAGCTGGGCCCGCTGGAGCCGCTGATCGACCGCGCGGTCGTCCTCCGCGACGGCTGTGTCGTCCACGACGGCCCGCCGCCGAAGGCCGTCGGCCAGCACGCGCTGCCCGGCCACGACCACGTCCACCCCCACGCGGCCGATGAGCCGATCCGCACCGGATTGCTGACCTGATCATGGACATCCTCCAGCTCGCCTTCATGCAGCGCGCGCTCCTCGCGGCCGTGCTCGTCGGCATCACCGCCCCCGCCGTCGGCATCTACCTCGTCCAGCGCCGCCAGGCGCTGATGGGCGACGGCATCGGCCATGTCGCCATGACCGGCGTCGGCCTCGGCTTCCTGCTGAACTCCAGCCCCGTCTGGATGGCGACCCTCGTCGCCGTCGTCGGCTCGGTCGCGATGGAACTGATCCGGGCGTACGGGAAGACCCGCGGCGACCTGGCGCTCGCGCTGCTCTTCTACGGCGGCATGGCCGGCGGCGTCCTGCTGATCAACCTCTCGCCGACCGGCTCCAACGCCAACCTCAGCTCGTACCTCTTCGGCTCGCTCTCCACCGTCTCGACCGAGGACATCACCGCGATCGGCGTCCTTGCCGCCTTCGTGGTCCTCGTCACGGTCGGCCTGCGCCGCCAGCTCTTCGCCGTCAGCCAGGACGAGGAGTTCGCCCGGGTCACCGGCCTCCCGGTGCGCGCCCTGAACCTGCTGATCGCCGTCACGGCCGCGGTGACCGTCACGGTCGCCATGCGGGTCGTCGGCCTGCTGCTGGTCAGCGCGCTCATGGTGGTGCCGGTGGCGGCGGCCCAGCAGCTGTCGAAGTCCTTCCGTGCGACCTTCGTCCTCGCGGTGGCGACCGGGGTCACGGTCACCCTGGCCGGCACGGTCACCTCGTACTACCAGGACGTGCCGCCCGGCGCGACGATCGTGCTGTACGCGATCGGGGTCTTCGTCCTCCTGACCCTCCTGGCCACACCGCTCGCGAGGCGGCGGGCGCGGGCGGCCGAGGCCGGCGCGGAGAGCTGCGACGCACCGCTTCCGGCGACCCGGCGGCCGACGGACGACGTGAAGATCTGATCCGCTCGGATCCGGTCAGCGAGGAGTGACACGGGGGACTGGCAGAATGGCGGGGGCAGACAAGCATTCTAGGAGGCCCCCGTGGTGACGGCAGGACCCCCCGTACGAGGGCGCTCGACCAAGCAGCGGGCCGCCGTGTCGGCGGCGCTGAACGAGGTGGACGAGTTCCGCAGCGCCCAGGAGCTGCACGACATGCTGAAGCACCGCGGCGACTCGGTCGGCCTCACCACCGTCTACCGCACGCTCCAGTCCCTCGCGGACGCGGGCGAGGTCGACGCGCTGCGCACCAGCGACGGCGAGACGGTGTACCGCCGCTGCTCGACCGGCGACCACCACCACCACCTGGTCTGCCGCCTCTGCGGCAAGGCCGTCGAGGTGGAGGGCCCGATGGTGGAGCAGTGGGCCGAGGCGGTCGCCTCGGAGCACGGCTTCGTGAACGTGGCGCACACGGTGGAGATCTTCGGCACGTGCGCGGAGTGCGCCGAGAAGTGACCCGACGTACGACTCGACGTACGACCTGACATACGAGCTGGCGTATGAGAGGGCCCGCACCGGACGATTCCGGTGCGGGCCCTCTCGTACGCCTCAGACCTTGCTGGTGTTCCGGTCCAGGATCGCCCGCAGCCGGTCCGCGTCACCCGGCTCCGCGAGGCCCCGCTTGGGCAGGTACGCGAGGCCGGTGCCGGACGTGCGGTCCGTGAAGAGGACGAAGAGCCGGGGCGTCTCCGCGTACCGGGACAGCAGCGCCCACCGGATCGTCGTGTCGGTGTCCCGTGACGTCCACCGCCCGCCGTCCTCGTCCACGACCGCCCGCGCCTCCCCCTGGGAGCCGATCAGCCGGAAGAGGCTGTACGCCGTCACCCGGGGCAGCGACTCCGCGCAGCCCACGGCCACCGCACCGAGGGCGACCAGTTTGACGGCCGCCGCCCAGTCCGGATCCCTCGGCAGGAACAGCGCGACTCCCGCGCCCAGAAGGGTGAGCGCTCCGGCCGCCCAGGCCGCCCACCGCAGCAGCCGCCACCAGACGACGGCCCGCATCCGTACCCGTACCGCTTCGTTCACGTCGGCGAACTCGGCCGAGTAGACGAGCTCCACCTTCTCCCCCGCCGCCACCGGCTCAGCCCTTGTCGAGGACGGCCAGGTCGGCCGGGTCGACGCCGCCGAAGCGCCGGTCGCGCTCGGCGTACTCGACGCAGGCGCGCCACAGGTCACGCCGGTCGAAGTCCGGCCACAGCACGTCCTGGAAGACCATCTCGGCGTACGCGCTCTGCCAGATCAGGTAGTTGGAGGTGCGCTGCTCGCCGCTGGGCCGCAGGAAGAGGTCC
The DNA here is from genome assembly GCF_044764665.1 of Streptomyces sp. NPDC093795. NCBI lineage: Bacteria > Bacillati > Actinomycetota > Actinomycetes > Kitasatosporales > Streptomycetaceae > Streptomyces > Streptomyces sp. NPDC093795. The sequence goes on along the minus strand of NZ_JBIWIO010000002.1, from coordinate 498,190 downwards.
ACGTCCGGCATGTCCGGGTAGTAGAGGTACTTCTGGATGGTCTTCTCGGTGATCTTCGCCGGGTCGAGCCGGCCCGCCTTCACGTCCTCCGCCAGCGCCTGCGCCGCGTCCGTGAGCTCGGCCCGACCGCCGTAGTTCATGCAGAAGTAGAGCGTGAGCTTCGTGTTGTCCTTGGTCTGCTCCTGCGCGACCTGGAGCTCCTTGGCCACCGACTTCCACAGCTTGGGCATCCGGCCGACCCAGCGCACGCGCACGCCGAGCGCGTCGAGCTGGTCGCGGGACTTGCGGATGAAGTCGCGGTTGAAGTTCATCAGGAAGCGCACCTCCTCGGGCGAGCGCTTCCAGTTCTCGGTGGAGAAGGCGTACAGCGAGATCGACCCCACGCCCATCTCGATCGCGCCCTGGAGCACGTCGAGCACCTGCTCGGCGCCGACCTTGTGCCCCTCGGTGCGGGGCAGGCCGCGCTCCTTGGCCCAGCGGCCGTTGCCGTCCATGACGATCGCGACGTGCTCCGGGACGAACTCGGGCTGGAGCTTCGGCGGGCGGGCACCGGACGGGTGGGGCTCGGGAGTCGTGTACTCCCGACGCTGGCGCCCGAGGAGTCGTGCGATGGCCATGGCGTGGTCTCTCCTAGTTCTTCTCTACGTACCGCAGCGAGCGCAGGCCGCGCTCCAGGTGCCAGTGGAGATAGGCGGACACGAGTCCGCTGCCCTCCCTGACGTGACGCGGCTCGCACGCGTCCGCCGTCGCCCAGTCGCCGGTGAGCAGCGCGCTGAGCAGGCCGATGGCCTCCGCAGAGGGTACGACGCTTCCGGGGACCCGGCAGTCGCCGCAGATGACCCCGCCCGCCCCGACCGAGAAGAACCGGTTGGGCCCGTGGATCCCGCATTTCGCGCAGTCGTCGAAGCTGGGCGCGTAGCCGTTCACCGCGAGGGAGCGGAGGAGGAAGGCGTCGAGGATCAGATGGGGGGCGTGCTCGCCTCGGGCGAGGGTCCGCAGGCCGCCCACGAGCAGCAGATACTGCTGTACGGCGGGCTCGCCCTCGTGGTCGGTGAACCGTTCGGCCGTCTCCAGCATGGCGGTGCCGGCGGTGTAGCGGGCGTAGTCGGTGACGATCCCGCCGCCGTACGGGGCGATGGTCTCGCTCTGCGTGCAGAGCGGCAGGCCGCGCCCGACCAGCTCGCTCCCCCGGGCGAAGAACTGCACGTCCACGTGCGAGAACGGTTCGAGCCGCGCGCCGAACTTCGACTTCGTCCGCCGCACCCCGCGCGCGACAGCGCGTACGCGTCCGTGACCGCGCGTGAGGAGGGTGATGATGCGGTCCGCTTCACCCAGCTTCTGGGTGCGCAGCACGATGCCGTCGTCGCGGAACAGACTCATGGGCCCATTCTCCCGTACGGAAAGAGCATCGTGGCCGACCCCTTGGGTCACCCGGCCGGCCCGCGGCAAAACCGGTACCGTACGAGCATCCGCCCACGCGCAACGGAGGCACCCGTGAGCGCGCAGCCCGACGGCCCCCACGGCCCACTGATCCCGCTCCCCGAAGCCACCCCCGACGCTCTCCGAGCCGCCGTGGCGAAGATCGCACCCAGCCGGGTCCCGGCGCTCACCCAGCATCTCTTCGAGGCGACGACCAACGCCCAGCAGACCCAGAGCCTCGCGCCGCTGCGGGCCTTCGTCCACTCGTGGGCGGTGTTCGTGGCGATCGAACGGCACCCGGAGCGAGCGGCCCGGCTGCGGGAGCTGGAGCAGATCGTGGACGCCGGGGACGTGGACCCGACGGACGCGATCGTCGAGATCCGTCGCATCCGGCAGCGGGCGGAGTCCGAGGCCGGCCTGTGAGCGACTGGTCCTGGGACTACAACCCGAGCGCCGAGTACATCACTTCCGGCCTGCCCGTCGGTGTGGTGGCAGAGGTGGAGCGATTGGCCACCGAGCGCGCCGCGCTCGGCCACGAAGCCACCAAGGTCGGGCGTCCACTCGACCGCGAGGGCGGCCTACGAGAGTTCGACATCCTCGCCGGTCGCGGTTTCATCAGCTTCCTGGCCGTCCCGCGCCACGAGTGCGTCTACATCTGCAACATCACCTGGTACGGCTGAGCCCCTCCCGGGGAGTCAGGGCACCTCGCCCCGGCTCCGGGCGTTGACGTGCGCCGTGGCGGCGCTCAGCCGCTCGGACGAGGTCGCCTCCCGTACGTCCTCGGGCTCCACGTCCCACTCCCGCCCGCCACCGAGCGGGCGGATCTGGACGTAGGGCCCCTCGTGCCCCATCACTCTCCCGACCCGTCCGGTGCGGATCTCCACGACGTACGACCCGATGGGCAGTGTCATGACCGGCCCTCCTCCCGCGGCGAAAGGGCGGCGGCGATCAGCCGTGCCGTTTCCGCCGTGCAGCATCCCAGTTCGACGAGCGGCCTCGGGGGATCGGCGGCGAGGGTGACGACGTCGATCCCGAGCGAGGGAAGCCTGATTCCCGCCCTCGCGAGTGCCTCACGCAATTCCGTCACTGCCTCTTGTGCGGCTTCGATCGTCCCCGTGGTCGTCTTCATGGTGTCTTCCTTCACCAACGTATGCCTTTCTGAATCCATTTCCTGCTTCGCCTCACCAGGGTGGGCCCAGATCCGTAGAATCGGCAGACGCGCAGGCCCAACAACTGCGGCGTAGGGTTGGGGAGTTAATCCATGGCCAAAAGCAGGCAGCAGGACGCGTGGGTGTTCTTCGGCGAGCTCCTGAAGGAGAAACGGGAGGCGGCGGGGCTCTCACAGAGCGAGCTGGGCGCACGGGTGTTCGTGTCCGGCGGATACATCGGACTGTTCGAGCAGGGAATTCGAAAGCCGCAGCTGGACGTGGCGCAGAGAATCGACGAAATCTTACAAACCGGCGGTATTTTCGAACGCACCTGGCGCCGGCTCATCGACAAGTCGCCGTACGCCTCCTATTTCAGCGAGGTCGCGGAGCTGGAGGCGGTGGCGACGAAGATCTGCGAGTTCGCCCCGACGGTGGTGCCGGGGCTGATGCAGACACCGGAGTACGCGCGGGCGGTGACGATGGCGACACATCCCTTCGCCACGGAGGAGTTCATCGAGGAGAAGGTCACCGCACGGGTCGCAAGGGCGGCGATCCTCAGGGGCACTACAAGGCCCGAGTATTGGGTCGTTCTCCACGAGAACGCGGTGCTCACCCCTGTCGGGGGCCCGACGGTGATGGCGGCGACGCTGGAGCACATCGTCAAGCTGGCCGCAGAGCGAGTGGTGCTGGTGACTGTCCTACCTCGTTCGGTCGGCGCGCACGCGTACATGACCGGCTCGCTCAAGCTCATGGAGTTCGATGACCAGCCGCCAACGGCCTATGCGGAGACGGCGTTTTCAGGGACTCTCCTCGACGATCCGGCAGTGGTGAAGCAGGCACAGCGCGCCTACGATCTGCTCAGGGTCGCCACGCTGTCGCCGGAGGCGTCCCTCGCACTGATCGAGTCGGCGGCGGAGGACTTCAGACGATGCGCACGTACGACCTGAACAACGCCCACTGGTTCAAGAGCTCCTACAGCAACGCGTCGGGCGGCGACTGCGTCGAGGTCTCGTACGACTTCGCGGGCGCCGCCTGGCGCAAGAGCAGTTACAGCAACGGCGACGGCGGCGACTGCGTCGAAGTCCTCGACGACGTGCCCGGTGTCGTCCCCGTCCGGGACAGCAAGAACCCCACCGGCCCCGCCCTGATCGTCCCGGCCGCCGCCTGGTCCGCGTTCGTCGCCGGTATCGCTGGATGACGACCTTGAAGGGCTGGTAGGGGCGTCGGCCCCGGCTCTACGATCACGCCCATGTCGATCACCCCGTCCACACCCGTCGTCCAGGGCAGCAGGAAGACCTCCCTCGAGTTCGAGGGCGACGCGCTGTATCTCCGTCGCCCCCACGAGGACGTACGGATCCCGCTGGCCGCGATCGGACAGGTCCGCGCCGAGGGGCGGGCCGTTTCCGTGGAGCTGACCGCTCCGGCCGGGAACGTACCGGCGGTGCACCGGATCGACGGGGCGAGCGAGGCGGGGGCGACGATGTTCGCGGCGACCGTGAACGCCGCCCTGGACGGGACGCCCGGCCGGGACACGGCGGCCGACGGCTCCACGCTCGTCGAGGCGCGGACCCGGACCCTCGACCGGCGGGAGCGGAAGACGCGGCTGATCAAGTGGTGGTCGGCCGGCACCACCGCCCTGGTCGTGCTCCTGTGCGTGCTCATCGCCGTCGCCGGAGAGGCGGTCGGGATCGTGCTCTTCCTCCCCATGGGCTTCGCCGCGGCGGGGTCCACCGTCGTCAGCGTCGTCGCGCTGTCCAACTGGTACCGCGAGTGGCGCCTGATGCGGCACGGCATCACGACCTTCGCCGCGGAGGTGCCGGACAGGCCGGGGATGTACCTGTACGTGGACCCGGCGGGCCTGATCCGGCAGGTGTCCACCTGGGCGGGCGGCATGGCCGTCAAGGTCTGCTACGACCCGCGCGACCCGGGGAACATGGTCCTGCCCAGGGCGGCGCTCCTGCGGCGCGGGGAGCTGGCCCTGGGGCTGTTCTTCGCCTTCGGCGGGCTCGTGTCCTACGGCGGCATGATCGCGATGACCGTCTCGGCCTTCGAGGGCACGCTCGGCCTTTCCGAGCCCGCCTAGTCCTGCTTATGGAACTCATAAGTCCACCTTATGAGCTCATAGACCGGGGGCGGGTACCACTCCGCTCCCGCGATTATTTAGGGTGACCTAAGTGTCGGCGGCTTCGTCGCCACGTCGCTTGCGAAGGGAACCCCGTCATGCCCCGCCCCCTCCGGGTCGCGATCGTCGGCGCCGGCCCCGCCGGAATCTACGCCGCCGATGCGCTGCTGAAGTCCGAGGCCGCCGCCGAGCCGGGTGTGTCCATCGACCTCTTCGAGCGGATGCCCGCCCCCTTCGGCCTCATCCGCTACGGCGTCGCCCCCGACCACCCGCGCATCAAGGGCATCATCACCGCCCTCCACCAGGTCCTCGACAAGCCGCAGGTCCGCCTCTTCGGCAACATCGACTACGGCACCGACGTGCACCTCGACGACCTGCGCGCCTTCTACGACGCGGTGGTCTTCTCGACCGGCGCCATGGCCGACCGCCCGCTGGACATCCAGGGCGTCGAGCTCGACGGTTCGTACGGCGCCGCCGACTTCGCCTCCTGGTACGACGGCCACCCGGACGTCCCGCGCACCTGGCCGCTCGAAGCGGAGAAGGTCGCCGTCCTCGGCGTCGGCAACGTGGCCCTCGACATCGCCCGCATCCTCGCCAAGACCGGCGACGAGCTGCTGCCGACCGAGATCCCGGCCAACGTGTACGAGGGCCTCAAGGCCAACAAGGCCCTGGAGATCCACGTCTTCGGGCGCCGCGGCCCGGCCCAGGCCAAGTTCAGCCCGATGGAGCTGCGCGAGCTGGACCACTCCCCCACCATCGAGGTCATCGTCAACCCCGAGGACATCGACTACGACGAGGGCTCGATCGCCGAGCGGCGCAAGAACAAGCAGACCGACATGGTCGCCAAGACCCTGGAGAACTGGGCGATCCGCGACGTCGGCGACCGCCCGCACAAGCTCTTCCTGCACTTCTTCGAGTCGCCCGTCGAGATACTCGGCGAGGACGGCCGGGTCGTCGGCCTGCGCACCGAGCGCACCGAGCTGGACGGCACCGGGAACGTCAAGGGCACCGGCGCGACCACGGACTGGGACGTCCAGGCCGTCTACCGCGCGGTCGGCTACCTCTCCGACGAGCTGCCCAAGCTCCCCTGGGACACCGCCAGCGGCACCGTGCCGGACGAGGGCGGCCGGGTGGTCGAGGAGACCGGCGAGCACATGGCCTCCACCTACGTCACCGGCTGGATCCGGCGGGGCCCCGTCGGCCTCATCGGCCACACCAAGGGCGACGCCAACGAGACCGTGAAGAACCTCCTGGACGACTTCGCCCACGGGCGCCTGCTCACCCCCGACGCCCCGGAGGAGGACGCGGTCGTGTCCTTCCTGGAGGGCAAGGGCCTCACGTACACGACGTGGGAGGGCTGGTACGCCCTGGACGCCGCCGAGAAGGCGCTCGGCGAGCCGCAGGGCCGCGAGCGCGTGAAGATCGTCGAGCGCGAGGACATGCTGCGCGCGAGCGGCGCGATCGAGTAGGACCTGCGCGGCAGGCCCTCGCGGGCCGGCCTCGCGGGCGGGCCCTCGCCTCTTCCCCGTCCTACCCTGAAAGGACCGGGAAGAGGCGAGAGCCATGTCCGCACCCACGATCCACACCCGTCACACCGCAGAGGCCGATGTCCTGGAGCGCGCCAGGGACGCCGCCGCCCGTGAGTCCTGGGCCGAGGCGTACGCGCTGCTCCACGCCCACGACCTGCACCCCTCGCGCGGACTGACCGCCGACGACCTCTCCGTCCTCGCCGACGCCGCCTGGTGGTCGGGGCACGTCGACGAGTCCGTCACCGCCCGGCTCAGGGCGCACGCCGCCTATCTCGCGGCCGACGACCACCGGGGCGCCGGGCTCGCCTCGTGGTGGCTGCACTACGAGTACCTGGGCCTCGGGCGGCCCGCGGCGGCCGCCGGCTGGCTCCACCGGGCCCGGCACCACCTGGAGGACCTGCCGGACTGCCCCGAGCAGTGCTTCCTGGCCTGGAGCGACGCCGAGGAGGCCCAGGCCCACGGCGACCACGAGGCCGCCCTCGCCGCCGCCCACCGGATGACCGGCCTCGCCCTCGGCTCCGGGAGCCCCGACCTCCTCGCCCTCAGCCGCCAGGCCGAGTCCCGCGTCCTCCTCGGCGCCGGCCGCAGGGCCGAGGCCGTCGCGCTCCTCGACGACGCGATGTGCGCGGTGTCGGCGGGCGAGCTGAGCGGCATGTTCACGGGCTGGCTGTACTGCCTGGCCCTGACCCAGTGCATGGAGGCGGCCGACTTCGGCCGGGCGGTGGAGTGGACGAACGCGGCGATGGAGTGGTGCGCCCCGCCCTGGCCGGTCCACCCGCCGACGGACGGCCCCGAAGCCCGTACGGAACCGGCGGACGCCCCTCCGGTCTCCGGTCCCGGGCGGCTCCCCATGGCCGTGCCGTCCGGCGAGAACCCGTTCCGGGGTGTCTGCCGGGCCCACCGGGTCGAGGTCCTCGACCTCCTCGGGGTCTGGGCGCTCGCGGAGGCGGAGGCCCGGCAGGCCTGCCGGGAGGTACCGGTGGACTGCCTGGAGTCGGCCGCCGCCGCCTACTACGCCGCCGGTGACGTCCAGCGGCGCCAGGGCCGCCTCGACGCCGCCGCCGTGTCGTACGGGCACGCCCACGAGCTCGGCCGGATCCCGCAGCCGGGCCTCGCCCTCCTTCGCCTCGCGCAGGGCCGGGCCGCCGCGGCGGTCGCGGGCATCGACCTGGCCCTGGCCTGCCGCAGCGACCCCCAGCACGACCTCCTGGGCCGGGCCCGGCTGCTCGCCGCCCGCGCCGAGGTGGCCCTCGCGGTCCGTGACGTACCGGGGGCGGCGGACTCGGCGGCGGAGCTCGACGCCCTGGCCGGGGACGTACCGCTGCTTCGGGCCCTGGCCGACACGGCGCTCGGCTCGGTGGCCCTGGCGCGGAGGAGCGGCGACGCGCCCCGCCTGCTGCGGCGGGCGCTCGCCGGGTGGCTGGAGCTCCGGGTGCCGTACGAGGCCGCGCAGGTACGGATGCTGCTCGCGGCCGCCGGGCGTGCGGCGGGCGACGAGGAGACCGCCCGGCTCGAACTGGGCACCGCGCGGGCCGTGTTCGAGCGCCTCGGGGCGGTCCCTGACGCCCGGCGCGCGGCGGCGCTGCTCTCCGCCGGGGCGCGGCGGCGGCTGCCGGGCGGGCTGACCGCGCGGGAGGCGGAGGTGCTGCGGCTCGTCGCCTCGGGCGGGACGAACAAGGACATCGCCCGCGCCCTGGTGATCAGCGAGCACACGGTCGCCCGTCACCTGAACAACATCTTCGCCAAACTGGGCGTCGGCTCCCGCGCCGCGGCCACGGCCTACGCGTACGCGCACGGGCTGGTGTGAACGGCCTGGCGATCGGCTTGGTGCTCGACCTGGCGATCGGCCTGGCGATCGGCGTGGTGCTCGACCTGGTGTGAACGGCCCATGCGGGGCCGTCGCCGGACATGGGCGATTTGGGCGATGCCCAGCCCTGGGGCCCGGGGCTAGACCGGAACCATGACCACCATCACCGATCCCCTGGACACGCTCCGCGGTGCCGTGCGCGGCACCGTCGTGACCCGTGGCGACCCGTCGTACGACGTGTCCCGCCGGGTCTACAACGCCCTGCACGACCGCCGCCCCGCCGTCGTCGTCCATGCCGTGGACTCCGCCGACGTGATCGCGGCGGTGCTCTACGCCCGGGAGTACGCCCTGCCGCTCGCCGTGCGCGGCGGCTCCCACTCCGTGGCCGGTTTCGGCACCGTCGACGACGGTCTCGTCGTCGACCTGTCCCGGATGCGGGGTGTCCGGGTCGACCCGGAGGCCCGTATCGCGCGGGCCGACGGCGGCGCCACCTGGGGCGACTTCAACCACGCCACCCATGGCTTCGGGCTCGCCACCACCGGCGGCGTGGTCTCCACGACCGGCGTCGGCGGCCTCACGCTCGGCGGCGGCATGGGCCACCTCTCCCGCCGCTACGGTCTGAGCTGCGACAACCTGGTCGGGGCCGACGTGGTGACCGCCGAGGGCACGCTGGTGTCCTGTGACGCCGAGCGGCATCCGGACCTGTTCTGGGCTCTGCGGGGCGGCGGCGGCAACTTCGGGATCGCGACCTCGCTCGCGTTCCGGGTGCACCCCGTCGCGGACATCTTCGGCGGCCTGAGCTGCTACCCGCTGGACGGGGGCGTGGCCCGCGCCTGGCAGGAGATGATCGCGGCGGCGCCCGAGGAGCTGAACTCGCTCCTGGTGGTGGCGCTCGGCCCCGAGGAACCGTTCCTGCCGGAGCGCTGGCACGGCCGTCCGATCTGCGCCGCGTTCACCTGCTTCAGCGGCTCGGAGGCGGGGGACGAGAAGGTCCTCACGCTCCTGGACGGACTCGGGCCCGTGATCGGCCGGTTCATGGAGCGGATGCCGTACCCGGCGATCAACACCCTCTTCGACGAGCAACTGCCGCCGGGGCTCTTCCACTACTGGAAGGGCAACTTCAGCCGCGAGCTCTCGGACGGCGCGATCGCGGCGCACATGGAGTACGGCGCCACGATGCCGTCCCTGGAGACGGACACGGCGATCTTCCCGATCGACGGCGCCTGCCACCGGGTGGGCCCTGAGGAGACCGCGTTCGCCTACCGGGACGCCCGCTTCTCGCACTCCTTCGGCGGCAGCTGGACCGACGCGGCGGGCTCGGAGCGGAACATCGCCTGGACCCGTGCCTACGACACGGCCCTGCGCCCGCACACCCAGGAGGGCGGGTACGTCAACTTCATGGACACCGACGACCAGGACCGGGTGCGGGTCAACTACCGGCAGAACTGGGACCGGCTGCGGGACGTGAAGCGCCGGTACGACCCGGACAACGTGTTCCGGCTCAACCAGAACATCGCGCCGTGACCGAGAGGAGTTACGGCACCGTCCTCGCCGAGGCGAGCAGCCGGAGGGTGTCGTCGGGAGCCAGCGCGAGCGCGTTCCCGACGGTCCCCAGGACCTCCCGCTCGGCCGGGCTGTAGGCCCCGTCTGCGAGGGCGATCCGGGCGGCCTGGACCAGGATCGACTCCCGCCCGGCGACCGCCAGGTGCGGGGTGAGCGGCTCCAGGGCCTCGTGGAGCTCGATCGCGAGGAGCGTCCCCTCGGGGTTCACCTCGGGCATGAAGCGTCCGGTGTCGGCCTCCAGGGCCTCGACGAGGTCGACCAGCTGGACGGCCGTGCACTCGGCGAAGCCGGCGGACCGGACGGCGCTCACGGCCCGGTCGAGGACCTCGCGGGAGTCCGTGCCGCCGGCCGCGAGCACGGCCAGGGCGACGGTGTGCACGCCGTCCCGCAGCATCGCGGAGAAGCGGCTCGTCGTCGGGTGGTCGAGCACCTCCGTACCGAAGTGCGTGTGACAGGCCGCGCACTCGACGACGGGGCCCGTACAGCCCCGGGGCAGGACCGGGACGCCCAGGACGGCGAACCTGCGGCGGCCGGTGCGCCGCCGGTAGTTCCGGTCGCCGCCGCACTCCTCGCAGAAGAACTCGCCGTCTCCGACCGTGTTCCAGGAGGTGCGGATTCCGCAGATGCCCACTTTCCCACCACGTGAATTCCGGGCAGAACGCATACGCACCTCCTCAACCGGCCCGGCTGCACTGCCGGCGTTGGCGTGATGTTAGCCACATCCTTGATGTGGCGTCAGCACCCCGTCACGACTTCGCCGCGGACTTGGCCGAGACACGTCACCGCTCAGGAGGCGCGGCGACGACGCTTTGCGAAGGCCAGGAAGCCTCCACCGACGAGGACGGCGGCCACGGCGGCACCGATCGTGCCGGGTCCGATGGCCGAACCGGTCGTCGCGAGATCACCCTCCGGGGTGGCGGACGGGGCCGCGGTCGACGTCGCGGCCGGGGCGGTGGTGGTCTCGCCGGGGCCGGCGGGGGTGGAGGGGGACGCGGACTCCTGCGGCGCCGTGGGCGCGGCCGACGTCGTCGGGGCCGTCGGCGTGGAGCCGCCCTCGCCGGGGGTGGTCTCCGGGGTGGCCGAGGGGGTCGCCGGCGGGGTGGGGACGGGCGTCTCGATCGGCGCCGGGGTCTCCGGGGTGACGACCGGCCCCGGCTTCGTCTCCTTCGGGAGGCAGCCGGAGAAGTTCATCCGGTGGGTCTCGGCGCCGGGGACGGTGTCCAGGCTCTCGGCGATGACGGAGCCGTTGACGTGGCCGGGGCCGATGTTCTTGCCGCCCATCTCGACGGCGGCGTTCGGGGCGAGGATGGTGCCGGGCCAGGAGGTGTAGTTCTTCTTCACGCTCTCGGCCTGCGGGAAGTTCCAGAGCAGCTGGGAGCGGATCTGCCGGAAGCCGTCGCTCGCCAGGGCGTAGTCGTCGATGACGGGGGCCGTACCGTCCGCGCCCTGGTAGTAGACGCCGTAGGTGGCGGACTTGTTCATGTCGTACGAGGCGCCGAGGACGTTCACCAGGGTCGAGGAGCCCACCGGGACCTTCAGGGTGATCGCGCGGGCCTTCTCCAGGTCGGCGGCGTTCACGGCGAAGACGTTGAGCTTCGGGTCCCCGCCGGTGAGGAAGAGGCCGTCGCCGGAGCCGGCGACCGTACCGTTCGGCTCGATGCCCGCCCAGCCCGTGGACAGCGCGCGCAGCCGCGTGAACTCCTTCGCGAAGTCGACCGGCGAGGCCGGGGAGGCGCCCTCCTTCACCTTGCCGCCGTCGACGCCGAAGCCCTGGCCGGGCGTGGAGAGGTCGACGACCTTGCCGGCGACGCCGCTGCCGTGGTCGAGGACGACCTGGTTCGCGTACAGGGTGCCGCCGACGACGAGGCTGTGGCCGCCGGGCAGCTTCGCGAGGTCGGCGCCGGTGAGCTTGTGGCCGACGGAGAAACCGGAGGGCTGCTTCGGGTCGCCGAAGCGGGCGTCGCCGCCGACGGCGACCGCGCCCTCGGAGTCCGAGTGGCGGGTGGAGTCCTTCTCGACGAACTCGGCGTACAGACCGGCCGTGCCGAGCGGCTGCGTCACGCACTCCGTGGTGGTGGCGGACGCGGCGGGGGCCCAGGCGAGGGCGGCGCCGGTCACCGCGAGAACAGTGGCCACGGCAGCGGTCGTGCGCATGCGGAACTCCAGGTCAGGGAGGTGCGAAGGGGGCGCGTGGGGGGCGTGGGGGGCGTGTCCGAAGGGACGGGCCGACCTTCCGCCATTCCCCGATGTGCCGTCAACTCACCTGATATGACGCCGATTCCGACATGCCGTGACGATCTTCCTTAAGCGAGCCTGAAACCGTGACGCGGCTCACACGCACCTCTGCCCCGCACCTCTCGACGAGGTACGGGGCAGAGGTCGTCGTGCGCGTCAGCGGGCGGAGCGGTTGACCGCCGAGATGACCGCCTTCAGGGAGGCGCGGGTCGTGTTGGCGTCGATGCCGATGCCCCACAGGACCTGACCGTCGATGGCGCACTCGATGTACGAGGCGGCCTGCGCGGAGGCGCCCTCGCTCATCGTGTGCTCCTGGTAGTCCAACAGGCGGGCGTCCACGCCGATCCCCTGGAGCGCGGCGAAGAAGGCGGAGATCGGGCCGTTGCCGGAGCCGGACAGGACGGTGTCGGCGCCGTCCACGACCGCCTCGACGGTCAGCGTGTCCGTGCCGTCCGTGTCGGAGGTGGTCTGGCCGGAGCGCAGCTGGATGCGTCCCCAGGCGTTGTCCGGGTTGGGCAGGTACTCGTCCTGGAAGACGGCCCAGATCGCGGCCGGCGTGACCTCGCCGCCCTCGTTGTCCGTCTTCTGCTGGATGATCTTCGAGAACTCGATCTGCATCCGGCGGGGCAGGTCCAGCTTGTGGTCGTTCTTCAGGACGTACGCGATGCCGCCCTTGCCGGACTGCGAGTTGACCCGGATGACGGCCTCGTAGGAGCGGCCGACGTCCTTCGGGTCGATGGGCAGGTACGGGACGGCCCACTCGATGTCGTCGACGGTGACGCCCTTGGCGGCCGCGTCGGCCTCCATCGCGTCGAAGCCCTTCTTGATGGCGTCCTGGTGGGAGCCGGAGAAGGCGGTGTAGACCAGGTCGCCCGCGTAGGGGTGGCGCGGGTGGACCTCCATCTGGTTGCAGTACTCGGACGTCCGGCGGATCTCGTCGATCTGCGAGAAGTCGATCTGCGGGTCGACGCCCTGGCTGAACAGGTTCATGCCCAGGGTCACCAGGTCGACGTTGCCGGTGCGCTCGCCCTGCCCGAACAGGCAGCCCTCGATGCGGTCGGCGCCGGCCATGATGGCCAGCTCGGCCGCCGCGACGGCCGTGCCGCGGTCGTTGTGCGGGTGGACGGACAGGCAGACGTGCTCGCGGCGGGTCAGGTTCCGGGACATCCACTCGAACCGGTCCGCGTGCGTGGACGGCGTCGAACGCTCCACGGTGGCGGGCAGGTTGAGGATGATCTCGCGGCCCGGGCCCGGCTGCCAGACGTCACAGACCGCCTCGCAGACCTCCAGGGCGAAGTCCAGCTCGGTGTCGGTGAAGATCTCGGGGCTGTACTGGTAGCCGAAGGTGGTGCGCTCGTCCAGCAGCTTCTCCGCGTACTCCATGACCAGGCGCGTGCCGTCCACGGCGATCTGCTTGATCTGCTCCTTCGAGCCGCGGAAGACGACCCGGCGGAAGGTGGGCGCGGTCGCGTTGTACAGGTGGACGGTGGCGCGCTTGGCGCCGACCAGGGACTCCACGGTCCGCTCGATCAGGTCCTCGCGGGCCTGGGTCAGTACGGAGATGGTGACGTCGTCCGGGATCGCGCCCTCTTCGATGATGGAGCGCACGAAGTTGAAGTCGGTCTCGCCGGAGGACGGGAAGCCGACCTCGATCTCCTTGTAGCCCATGCGGACCAGCAGGTCGAACATCTCGCGCTTGCGGGCCGGGGACATCGGGTCGATCAGGGCCTGGTTGCCGTCGCGCAGGTCGGTGGACAGCCAGCGGGGGGCCTTGGTGATCCGCTGCTCGGGCCAGGTGCGGTCGGGGATCTCGACGGCCTCGTAGCGGCCGTACTTGTGGATCGGCATCCCGGACGGCTTCTGCAGCTGCGTGGCGTTGGTGACGGGCGTGGGGCGGCCGACGAAGGGGGACTGGCTCATTGCGTTGGGCTCCTCGAAATCCTGCGAGAGGGAGGGACGGCCGACTGTCGAACGCAACACCAGGTCCCGCGGGGAGGGGGTCGGCCTACGACTACAGGCCCTCGCCGCGGCAGCTAAGGAGAAGCAGCCCGAAACGCATGATGTGCCGCAGCCTAGCTCAGGGACGTCACAGACGGACGTCCTGTTCCAGTATGCGGGACGGGTCGCGCGTCAAGGCTGATCAGTGACGCATCACTCCATTTCGCCAATCCTCGTCGCATCCCGTGACAGCGGCCTCACGCAGTGCCACATTGCGGGCATGACCTCGCATGCGCCTGTCTTCTGCTCGATCGTCCCCCCGCACCTCCTGGAGCACCTCGCCCACTCCTCGAACCCGGCCGTCGCCGCCGCCGCCCGCCGCACCCTCATCGCGGACGCCTCGGCCCGTACGTTCCGGGTGCTGCCGCTGCCCGGCGCCACGCCCACGCTCGCCCCCGCCGAGGCCGGCCGGCCGCACCGCACCGTCTACGACTGCCGGCACGGGACGGACCTGCCGGGCGAGCGGGTCCGCGCCGAGGGCGAGGAGGCGACGGGGGACGCGACCGTCAACCGGGCGTACGCGGGTCTGGGCGCCACCTTCGACCTCTTCCTGAACGCCTTCGGGCACGACTCGATCGACGGCGCGGGGCTGCCGCTGCACGCCTCCGTCCACTACGACGAGAACTACGGCAACGCCTTCTGGAACGGCGAGCAGATGGTGTTCGGCGACGGCGACGACGAGATCTTCCTCGACTTCACCCTGCCCGTGGACGTCATCGGCCACGAGCTGGCCCACGGCTTCACCCAGCACTCGGCGAACCTGGAGTACTTCAGCCAGTCCGGCGCGCTCAACGAGTCCGTGTCCGACGTCTTCGGCTCGCTGGTCAAGCAGTACACGCTCGGGCAGAGCGCCGAGCAGGCCGACTGGCTCATCGGCGAGGGCCTCTTCCACCCGAACGTGGAGGGGACGGCGCTGCGCTCCATGAAGGCCCCGGGGACCGCGTACGACGACGACGTCCTCGGCAAGGACCCGCAGCCCGCCCACATGGACGACTACGTCCGCACCGGCCGCGACAACGGCGGGGTGCACATCAACTCCGGCATCCCCAACCACGCCTTCTACCTGGCCGCGACCGAGCTCGGCGGGAACGCCTGGGAGCGGGCGGGCCGGATCTGGTACGACGTGATGACCGGCGGCACGCTCACCCCCGAGGCCCGCTTCTCCGAGTTCGCGGCGGCGACGGTCGCGGCGGCGAAGGCGCGGTACGGCGACGGGGAGGAGATCCAGGCCGTCCTGAAGGCCTGGGCGGCGGTGGGGGTGCCCACCGACTGACCGGCTGGTAGACAGGGGCCCATGCGGATTCGAGTGCGGCGCACGGGCGGTTTCGCGGGCATCGAGCGGTCGGCGGAGGTGGACACCTCCGGCCGGCCGGACGCCGGCGAGTGGCACACCCTGGCGGTGGCGGTCCTCGACGGCGACGAGGAGGCGGCGGGCGGCGGCGAAGAGGGCGGCGAGGAGAGCCGGGGCGTGCCGGACGGCTTCTCGTACGAGATCACGGTCGACGGCCGGACGGTCCACTGCGGCGACCCCCGCCTCACGGACGCGCAGAGGACCCTCATCAAGAGGGTCCTCAAGGAGGGCGCGTAGGGCGGGGCGGTCAGCGCCGCAGCCGGCTCCAGAACCCGGACTTCTTCTCCTCCGGAGGCCGGGCGGGCCCGACCTCGAGCGACCAGTCGTCCTCGCCCGTGACGACCGCCACGACGAGCGGCCCCTCGGGCAGTTCCCGTACGTCCTTCGGCCGCCGGCCCAACTCGCTCGCGAGCAGCTGCGGGTACGGCGCGGGGGCGCCCGGGCGCCGGGGCTTGTGGCCCTCGACCCGCAGCCACCCGCTCGACGTCGTCGAGCGCATCCGGGAGACCAGCTCGCCGGCGGGCCCCGTGTGGAGCAGCACGTCGGCGCCCCGCCCGGTGGCCCCCTCGCCGAGCGCGCGCGCCGCGCTCAGTGGCCGGATCACGATCGTCCACTCCTCGTCGCTGCCGCAGTCGAGGCGGAAGCGCAGGGGGTACAGGTTGTCGCACCACATCACCCGCCGCTCGAACCGGTGGGGCGGGTGAGTTCTGCTGAGGTGGACGGCCTCCTTGCCGTTCCAGTCGATGGAGTCCAACCAGAAGATGCCCCCCTTGCCCGTCCGGGCGACGTCGACCAGGACGTAGCCGGGCGGCGGGGTCGTGTCCATGGCGAACTTGGCGCCGCCCCTGCCGCTGTACACGATGTCGTCGAACTCCCCGCCGAGGATCCCGGCTGCCGCGGCCACCTCGGGCGACGGGGCGGGCGAGGGGGTGACCGGGATCGCGCCGGCGCCGCGGGACGGGGTCCGGGGGCCGGTGGAAGGGGAGGTCCGGGACTTCGCCGACGCCGGATCCGGGTTCTTTCCCAGGGCGGAGGTCCGCGACGCGCCTTCGCTCTCCGTACCGGATTCCGGTCCCGAGGACTTGCCCACAGCCTCCAGCGGGACGGGCCCGGCCGGCGCAGGGGCCGGGGCCGGGGCCGGCACCTCGATGCCGAGGTCCTCCGCGAGGCCCGCGAGCCCGGAGTCGTACCCCTCGCCCACCGCGCGGAACTTCCAGCCGCCGTCGCGCCGGTAGTACTCGCCGAGGACGAGCGCCGTCTCGGTGGTGGCGTCGTCGATCTCGTACAGGGCGAGCTGTTCGCCCGTCGCGGCGCTCAGCGTGCGGACGGACAGTCCGGGCACCTGCCCGAGCGTGCCGTCCTGCCCGGCGGCGACGAGCACGATCCGCTGGACGTCCGGGGCGACCAAGGCGGTGTCGAGGTCCAGCCGGTCCACGACCCGGTCTCCCTCGATGGCGGCCCGTTCGAGGACCGGATGCCCGGCGGCCGCACCGGCGCCGTCCAGGAGCAGCGCGGAGGCCGTCACCTCCGGCACCCCCGCGCCGGCCGCCCGCCGAACGACCTCGATCCGCCACGCCTGCCCGGGGACCGGCAGGTTTCCCCCCTTGATGATCTGCGTCACCGCGTCATGCTGGCACGCCCACGGGGGGATGTCGACGGCGCCGACGTCCGCTAGAACCCCAGCTTCCGCAGCTGCTTCGGGTCGCGCTGCCAGTCCTTCGCGACCTTTACGTGGAGGTCGAGGAAGACCGGCGTGCCGAGCAGGGCCTCGATGTGCTTGCGGGACTTCATGCCGACCTCCTTGAGGCGGCTGCCCTTGGGGCCGATGATGATGCCCTTCTGGCTGGGGCGCTCGATGTACACGTTGGCGTGGATGTCGAGCAGCGGCCGGTCCGCCGGGCGGTTCTCGCGCGGGATCATCTCCTCGACGACCACCGCGATCGAGTGCGGCAGCTCGTCCCGTACGCCTTCGAGCGCGGCCTCGCGGATCAGTTCCGCGACCATGACCTGCTCCGGCTCGTCCGTGAGGTCGCCCTCCGGGTAGAGCGGCGGGGACTCCGGCAGCATCGGGATCAGGAGGTCGGCGACGAGCTGGACCTGCTTGTCGCCGACGGCCGAGACCGGGACGATCTGCGCCCACTCGAAGCCCAGCTCCTTGCCGAGCTGGTCGACCGCGATGAGCTGTTCGGCGAGCGTCTTGGAGTCGACCAGGTCGGTCTTGGTGATGATCGCGACCTTGGGGGTCTTCTTGATCCCGGCGAGTTCCTTGGCGATGAACCGGTCGCCGGGGCCGAGCTTCTGGTCGGCGGGCAGGCAGAAGCCGATGACGTCGACCTCGGCCCAGGTGGAACGCACGACGTCGTTGAGCCGCTCACCGAGGAGGGTGCGCGGCTTGTGGAGGCCGGGGGTGTCCACCAGGATCAGCTGGGCCTCGGGCCGGTGCACGATGCCACGGACGGTGTGCCGGGTGGTCTGCGGCCGGTTCGAGGTGATGGCCACCTTCTGGCCGACCAGAGCGTTCGTGAGGGTGGACTTGCCCGCGTTGGGGCGGCCGACGAAGCAGGCGAAGCCGGCCCGGTGGACGGCTTCGGTTTCTTGGTTGCGAGCGCTCATGGGGGCCATTGTCCCCGATGAGCGCCCGTCCCACGTACCTCAGTGCGGATCCGGGGCCGTACGGGCCGTCCGGCGCCGCCGTATCCACAGGCCGGAGAGGCCTGCCGCGCCTCCGGCGAGGAGGATCGCGGCGGCGAACCAGGGCAGCGCGAGGAAGGACACCGCGCCGGTCTCGCGCACGTCCTCGGCGGTGGCGGTGAGGGTGATGTCGCCCCAGTCGAACTGTGGGGAGCCGGTCCATCGCTCGGTGAGCCGGATCTTCTGGCGGGGCAGCAGCTCGGACGGGACCTGCGCGAGGTCGCGGGCGAGGAGGGTGCGGCCGAAGAGGCCTTCGGCGCGGAGGGCGACCTTGGGGTTGAGGGTGACGTTGCCCCGGTTGTGCAGGGTGTACGAGACGACGGCGCTGCTCGCACGGGTGCCGGGGACCACCGGCCGGTCCTGGTCGAGGGTGACGTCCTCGACGCCGAGGGCGGGCACGGTCGGCCCGTTGACCCGCAGGTAGAGGCGGGCGGCGACGGCGCGCTGGACGCCGACGGCCACGGAACCCTTCGCGCCGGGGCTGATCCGCTCGTCGAGGGCGACGAGGGCCCCGGGATGGTCGCCGGGGTCGGCGTCGGCGGGGACGGTCAGGGTGTACGGGACGGTGACGGCGGAGCGGGCCGGGACGGTGACGCGGGTCTTCCCGGGCCTGATCCAGGCGCCGGCGCCGGTCTGCTTCTCGCCCTGGGTGCGGACGGCGAAACCGCCGTCGCGGTCGGTGTTGTAGGCGTCGGCGCCGTAGAGCCGGAAGGTGAGCGGGGCGGCCGTCTTGTTGGTGACGGTGACCCGGTCGGTGAGGGTGCTGCCGGGGTCGGCGGAGAGGAAGAAGTAGGGGCGGCCGCCCGACTGGGCGGCGGCCGGGTAGACGGCCCACTCGCCGTTCTCGGCGGCCCGCGCGCCCGGCGCGAGGCCGAGGAGCACGAGGAGGGCGCTCAGGACGAGGACGTACAGCGTGCGCACGAGTCGGAAACCCCCGGGGTGCGGAGCGGGCAGGGCGGGTGCGCGCCCGGCCCGCCGGGTGGTCAGGACAGGGTGAGCGTCAGGACGCCCGCGTACGAGCCGGGCGCGGTGAACGCCGGGACGTCGAGGGAGAGCCCGGCGCCGACGGTGAACTCGCCGCCCGTGAGGGTGCCGTTCGGGGTGGAGGCGAGGGTCGCGCCGCCGCTGCCGACCGGTCCTGGCGAACCGGCCGCGCAGGTGCTGGGGCTGCCTTCCTTGGCGGTGCAGGCAGGGGTCCAGCTGAGGTTCCCGGCGCCGATGGAGCCGCCGGGGCCGGTGAAGTCGGTGACCTTGCCGGTGAGGGACCAGCCCGCGGGGCCGCCGCGGAAGTCCTTGACGGTCACCGTGTGGAGGTCGCCGGTGGCGGCGCCGCCCTGGCCGAAGTCGACGGAGGACAGCTGGACGGCGTCCCCGGCCTGGGTCATGGACAGTTCGCCCGCCGTGACGGCCGCGGTGATCTTCTGGCTGTCCGGTGGCTGCGGGGTGTCGTCGACGACGGTGTACGCGGCGGGCCCGGCGCCCTTGTCGGCGTTCCAGGCGGTCCCCTCGTACGCCACGATCCCGGTGGTCGCCTTGTCGTTGACCTTGAGGCGCGCGGCGAACGAGCCCTCGCTGTCCGTGGTGACGGTCATGCGGTCGGCGGTCTCGGCCGCTCCGGCGCGGCCGGCGACGGTGACCTCGGTGAGCGGGCTGAACTTCGAGCCGTTGACGGTCACCCGGACGCCGGGGGCGCCTGAGGTGGTGTCGAGCTGGAGCGCTCGGGTGTTGGGGCTGGTCACGGGGCTCGCGACGACCGTCTCGGAGACCGGGGCGGGCGGGTTGAGCACCGTACAGGGGGTGTCGAGCTCCATGAGGTAGCTGGTGTGGATGTTGTAGTCGCCGGGCGAGAGGGTGATCGATCCGGCCTGGGTGACCTTGAAGGTGCCGGTCATGGAGAAGGCCGGGAAGGAGCCCTTGCCGGGGACCGGCGGGTTCTTCTTGGGGCCCGTGACGCTGATCGCGCCGGTCTGGGCGCCGCCGAGGACGACCTTGCCGCTGGGCGTCATGATGTCGGCCGGGAGCGCGAGGTCGACGGGGTTGGACGCGGCGGGCTTGGTGATCGTGTAGGTGACGGTCACGGTGTCGCCGACCTTGGGGCTGCTCTTGTCGACCGCGATCCTGGCGGTCGTGGTGCCCTCGATGGGCGGGATGCCGGCGATCGGCGGCGGGACGCAGCGCGTGGGGAACTGCACCTCCACGGAGGTGCTGGTCGCGCCGGCCGGGGCGGCGAGCGCGCCGCCGCCGGCGACCGCGAGGGCGGTGGCGCCGAGTACGGCGGTCCAGCGCCGTCTTCGGGCCGCCGCCCGGGATCGGGTGAGTGCCATGAATGTGCCCCCTCTGAGGGATGGGTGGGCGCCATTGACGGCTCCGGGCTTCGATAAGTCAATGCCGACGAGAGCCATCGACTGATGACCCATCAGATACTGTCAAGATCGGTGCACGGATGGCGTTTTCGCAGGTCACGACGGAGACCGGTGCCGCCGAGGGCGACACCGGTCCGGGGTGGGACAGGGCTCAGCTGAAGACGAACGGGCCCGGCGACTGGGAGGTCACCGCGTCGCAGTTCACCGTGACCCCGAAGATCACCATCTTGAGGGCGACACCCGCGAAGTACGAGTTGAGGCTGTCGCCCGAGGCCACGGCCCCGCTCAGGGGGCCGATGACGACGGACTGCCCGGCACCGAGCGCCGGGTTCTTCTTGCCGGTGAAGACCCGGGTGCCGCCGCCGGCCTTGGCCATCGTCAGCGTGGCGCTGATCTGGTTCGCGCCGACCGCGATCGGCGTCGTGACGGCCGAGGTGACGGTGATGGTCGCGGCCGTGCCGCTCTGCGTGGCGGCGAGGGTGGCCGTACCGCCACCCCAACTGCCGCAGTCGTACGTCGCCGTGGCCGATCCGGGCGAGACGGCGGCGGCCGTCGGCGCGAAGGCGAGTCCGGAGGCGGCGAGGCCTCCGGCGAGGACCGCGACGGTCCCCAAGGTGCTTCTGCTTCTCATGGCGAGTTCGTACCCCTTCCGATGACGAACGCAGGGGGTGCGGACACTGCGTGAACGCGGAGATCTGACGGTCCGTCGGGCGAACCGCTGTTCATTGAGACGCAGACCGCTGGGGAAGGCAAGAGAAGTTGCGGTGATCCTTCACAAACGCGCAAGGGCCCGGCGCCGTGGCGCCGGGCCCTCCTCACGCGTACGCGGCTCAGCCCGCGGTGACGGCCGCCCGCAGCTGCCCGTCGGGACCGGCGAGCAGCACCGGGGTCTTCGGCCCGCCGAGGTCCCGTACCGCCGCCCGGTCCTCGTCCGTGGCGGCCTCGGCGTTCGACACGACGGCCGCCGCCTCCAGGGACTGGGCGCCGCTGGCCACCGCCATCGCGACCGCGGTCCGCAGCGCGCTCAGCTTGAGCGACTCCAGCTCCACGGTCCCGGCCACGTAGGTGCGGCCGGTCTCGTCCCGTACGGCCGCGCCCTCGGGCACACCGTTACGGGCGCGGGCGCTCCGCGCCAAGGTGATGATCTTGAGGTCCTCGGCGCCGAGGTCGCCGTGCTCGCTGCTGAGTGTCATGCCCCCGAGCATAGGCCGGGGCACCGGGTCAGGCCTTGGCGCCCTTGGCGAACTTCTCGACGGCGAGCTTGGCGAAGCCGTCGAAGTCCTTGTGGCCGGTGGCGTCGGCCGGGACGTGGGCAAGGCGGGTGAGGCCGGTGCCCTGGGCGGCGACGAGCATGTTCGACTCGACGTCCATGCCGAGGTCCGCGATGTTCATCTTGATCCGGAAGGCGTGCGCCTGCTCGGTGCCCTGCGGGGCCGTGAGCTTCTGCAGCGTGATCTTCATCTTCATGCCCTCCATCTCGGCGGTGAAGCCGGTGCAGGTGCCCAGGGCGGTGCCGATGGCGGTGGCGTAGTCGGCGGCGCCGGTGCCCGGGAAGGTCATGACCTGGTGGCTCAGCAGCGACTCGGAGTTGCCGCGCTCGAAGTCCACGGTGCCGCCGATGGTGGCCCCGGCGACCTTGTCCTCCATGAGGGACGCGATCGGCTTGCAGGCCGCGGTGTCGGCCTTGTAGGTGGTGGTGTCCGGCTCGGCCTTGCTCGCCTTCCAGCCCGCGGGCAGGTCCTTGAGCTCGAGCACGCCGGCCTTCATCTGGGCGGCGGTCAGCGGAGTGGGGGCCGGCGCGGCGGAGGTCTTCTCGGTGCCCTTGCCGCCCTTCGCGGCGCCGTCGGCCTTGTCGTCGGAACCGCCGCCGCACGCGGCGGTCAGCGAGAGCGCGGAGACGGCGAGGGCGGCGGCCAGGCCGCGGGTGAAGCGAGTACGCATGGTGAAGAAGCCTCTTGAGGGTGTGAAGTGAGCGGAGAGCCGGACGTCCGCCCACAGGGCGGGACCGGCGGCTCGGAGGATATACGGCACCTCTGACACACCGGCGGGGCGGTCCACGCCGGGCGTCGGCCTGGGGATCAGCCCGCGCCTCGGCCTCGGCCTCGGCCTCGGTCTCGGTCTCGGGATCAGCCCACGCTTCGGTCTGGCCGTCGGCGTTGGCCTCCGGATCAGCCCGCGACCGGGTACATCGCCCCGCGCCGCCCCTCGGGAGACACCAGCCACGCCAGCTTCTCCGCCGTGTCCGCCTCCGGCAGCGGCGTGTGCATCACGATCACCAGGTCCGGGCGGGCCGGGACCCTCAGCTGCGTCGCCTCGACGACCAGCGTGCCGACCAGCGGATGCTCCATCTCCTTGCGGTTCTGGCCGCCGGGCAGGATGTCCCGCCGCTCCCACAGCTCCGCGAACTCCGGGCTCGCCTCCTTGGCCTCCTCGACCACCACCCGGAACCCCTCGTCGTCCGGGCACTCCGAGCACGCCGAACGGAACTGCGCGACGACCTTCGGCGCCAGCTCCTCCCAGTGCCCCATCCGCGAGCGGTACAGCGGGTCGGTGAAGAAGTCCACCAGGCAGTTCTGCGAGATCTCGGGCCGCATCCCGAGCACGATCGCCGCCGCGTCGTTGTACAGGACCGTGTTCCAGTACACGTCCATGATGTGCGCGGGGAACGGCATCCACGCGTCGATCAGGCGCCGCAGCCCGTCGCACATGTCCCGGTCCTCCGGAGCCGCCTCGAGGGCCGGCGGGTTCAGCGCCGCCAGGACGTACAGATGGCGCCGCTCCGCCGGGCTCAGCCGCAGCACCCGCGCCACCGAGTCGAGCACCTGCGGCGAGACCGTGATGTCCCGGCCCTGCTCCAGCCACTGGTACCAGGAGACCCCGACACCCGCGAGGACCGCGACCTCCTCCCGGCGAAGCCCCGGCGTGCGGCGCCGCGCGCCCCCGTCGGGGAGCCCCACCTCGGCCGGGCTCACCCGGGCCCGACGGCTCATCAGGAACTCACGCAGCTCGCCGAGTCGGTGCTGCTTCGCCGTGGTGCTCTCGAGAGCGGTGACCACGTGTGCTTCCTCCCCCTGGATGCCCGGTGGATGTCCGGCGGATGACTGGTGGTGCGACCAACAGGATAAGTTCCCGCTCCCCAGCCTTGTTCCCGCACGCCGAGGGTGGGGCCATGGCAACCCTCACCCCGCATCCCTCCGACACCGCCGCCCCGGCCGCTCCCCCGGCCCTCACCGGCCGCACCCGGCTCATCCTCTTCGTGCTGTGCGCCGCCCAGTTCATGGTCGCGCTCGACTTCTCCGTACTGAACGTGGCCCTGCCCGTCCTCGGCGCCGACCTCGGCCTCGGCCGGTCCGCCCTCCAGTGGGCCGTCACCGCCTTCGCGCTGCCCTCCGGCGGCTTCCTGCTCCTCTTCGGACGCGTCGGCGACCTCTACGGACGCAAGAAGCTGTTCCTCGCCGGGCTCGCCCTCTTCGGCGCGGCCTCGCTGCTCGCCACCTTCGCCTGGAACCCGGCCGCCTTCCTCACCGCACGCGCCCTCCAGGGCGTCGCCGCCGCCGCGATCGTGCCCACCGGCATGTCCCTGCTGACCACCACGTTCCCCGAGGGACCGCTGCGCGACCGGGCCCTCGGCATCTCCGGCACGCTGCTCTCGCTCGGCTTCACCGTCGGCATGGTCCTCGGCGGCGTCATGACCGACGCCCTCGGCTGGCGCTCGACCATGGGCCTGCTCGCCCTCTTCAGCGTGATCGTGCTGCCGCTCGCCCCGGGCCTGCTCCCCGAGTCCCGCACCCCGGAGCGGCCCCGGCTCGACGTGCCCGGCGCGGTGACCGTCACCGGTGGCCTGCTCGCCCTGATCTACGCCCTGTCGACGGCGGCCGAGCGCGGCTTCGGCGGCACCGACGTGCTGGTCACCCTGGTGGCGGGCGTCCTGCTGCTCGCGGTGTTCGTGCGGGTCGAGTCCCGGCACGCGGCTCCGCTGGTCTCGCTGCCGATGCTGCGGCGCCCCACGGTCGCCTTCGGCAACCTGGGCGGTCTGATCACCTTCTCGATGATGTCGACGGTCGTCTTCGTCCTCACCCTGTACCTCCAGGAGACCCTGGACCTGTCGGCCTCCGCGACCGGCCTCGTCTTCGGTGTACAGGGTGCGGCGTCGGTCCTCGCGGGCATGTTCGCGCCGAAGGTGATCGGCCGGATCGGTGCCCGCCGCACGCTCGTCGGCTCGCTCGCCGGACAGGGCCTGCTCACGGTCGGGCTGCTCGGCGTGGGCACGGAGTCGGGCGCGGTCCTGGCGACCGTGCTGGTCTCGCTGGCCTCCATGTGCCACCTCGGCGCGATCATCTCGTACGGACTGACCGTCACCTCGGGTGTCCCCGACGGGGAGCAGGGCCTGGCGACCGGCCTCGTGACCACCACCCAGCAGGTCGGCCTCACCGTCGGCATCCCGCTGCTCGGGGTGCTCGCGACCACGGGCGGGGATCTGTTCGGCGGTGTCCGCACGGTCCTTGCCCTGGACGCGGCGATCGTGCTCGGCACGGCGCTCGTCGTCGGCCTCGGCCTGCGGCGACGCTCCTGAGCCCCGCGCCGGCGACCCCGGCCCCCACCGCGACGCTCCTGGATCAGGGCCTGTCGAGGCGGAGCCGTACGGCCTTCGGCAGACCCGCGACCACCAGGTCGTACGAGTCCTCGACGAGCTCCCGGACCATCCGGTCCGGGAGCTCCGCGACGGTCACCGTGTTCCAGTGCCGCTTGCTCATGTGATAGCCGGGCGCGATCGCCGGGTGCTCCTCGCGGAGGCGTACCGCCTCGTCCGGGTCGCACTTGAGGTTGACCCGCAGCGGCTCGGAATCGAGCGCCGACAGCGCGAACAGCTTCCCGGCGACCTTGAAGACGGAGGTCTCCGGGCCGAACGGGAACTCCTCCGACGCGTCGTTGAAGCCGAGGCAGAAGGCGCGCAGCTCGTCGGGGGTCATCCCGTCCTCTCCTCCGGTTCCAGCGGCTCCACGAGGACGGTGACGATCTTGTTCCGCCGGCCGGCCGGGGACTCGGCCGTCAGCCGCAGCGACCGCCCGTCCGGCAGCTTCACCACCGCCTTCGCGCCCGCGATCGGCACCCTGCCGAGCGCCTTCGCGAGCAGCCCGCCGACGGTCTCCACGTCCTCGTCGTCGAACTCGTCGGGGCCGAACCCGTACAGCTCGCCCAGGTCCCCGATGTCGAGGCGGGCGGTGACCCGGTGACGGTCCTCGCCGAGGTCCTGGACCGGCGGCAGCTCACGGTCGTACTCGTCGGTGATCTCGCCGACGATCTCCTCCAGGATGTCCTCGATGGTGACGATCCCGGCCGTGCCGCCGTACTCGTCGATGACGACGGCGACGTGGTTGCGCTCCTGCTGCATCTCGCGCAGCAGGTCGCCGGCGTTCTTGGTGTCGGGCACGAAGGTGGCGGACCGCATCGCCGTCGCCACCAGGTCACCCTCGGCGTCCCGGTTGATGTGCGTCCTGCGGACCAGGTCCTTCAGGTACACGACGCCGACGACGTCGTCCTCGTTCTCGCCGGTGACCGGGATCCGGGAGAAGCCGGAGCGCAGCGCGAGCGTGAGGGCCTGACGGATCGTCTTGAACCGCTCGATGGAGACCAGATCGGTACGGGGCACCATCACCTCCCGTACGAGCGTGTCGCCCAGCTCGAAGACGGAGTGCACCATCCGGCGCTCGTCGTCCTCGATCAGCGACTCCTGCTCGGCGAGGTCCACCATGGCCCGCAGCTCCGCCTCGGAGGCGAAGGGGCCCTTCCGGAAGCCCTTGCCGGGGGTCAGCGCGTTGCCGATGAGGATGAGCAGCTGCGGGATCGGCCCCATGATCCGGGCCAGCGGAAGCAGGACGTACGCGGCGGCCGTCGCGGTGTTCAGCGGGTGCTGGCGGCCGATCGTACGCGGGGAGACGCCGACGGCCACGTACGAGACGAGGACCATGACGGCGATGGCGATGAGCAGCGCCTCCCAGGTCTCAGGGAAGGCTTCGAGGCAGGCGTACGTGACGAGGACGCCGGCCGCCATCTCGCACGCGACGCGCACGAGCAGCGCCACGTTGAGATAGCGGGTCGGGTCGGAGGCGATCTGGGCCAGCTTCCCCGCCCCGCGCCGCCCGGACCGTACGGCCTCGGCGGCGCGGAAGCTGGTGACACGGGCCAGACCGGCCTCGGCGCAGGCGGCGAGCCAGGCCACGACGACCAGGGCCACGGCGCCGAGGATCAGCGACATGTCCACGGGGTCAGGAGACGGTCGGCGCGGGAGAAGGGCCGGTCAGGCCTTTCTCCTCGCGCCAGCCGTCGACGATCGCCGCCTGGAGGCCGAACATCTCGGCCTTCTCGTCGGGCTCCTCGTGGTCGTACCCGAGGAGGTGCAGCACGCCGTGGACGGTGAGGAGCTGGAGCTCCTCGTCCATGGAGTGCTCCGTCGGCGCGTCCTTGCCCTGCTGGGTGGCCACCTCGGGGCAGAGCACGATGTCACCGAGGAGCCCCTGCGGGGGCTCGTCGTCGTCCTTGACCGGCGGACGCAGCTCGTCCATCGGGAAGGACATGACGTCCGTCGGCCCCGGCAGGTCCATCCACTGGATGTGGAGCTGCTCCATCGCCTCCGCGTCCACGACGATCACCGAGAGCTCGGAGAGCGGGTGGATGCGCATGCGCGCGAGCGCGTAGCGGGCGATGTCGAGGATCGCCTGCTCGTCGACCTCGGTACCGGACTCGTTGTTGACGTCGATCGACATGGTGCTCTTGTACTTCTCTCGTCTAATGTCGCAGCCCGTTGCGGCTGTCGTACTGCTCGTACGCGTCGACGATACGGCCGACGAGCTTGTGCCGGACGACATCCTGCGACGTGAGCGTCGAGAAGTGGACGTCCTGGACCCCGTCCAGGATGTCGCGGACCTGTCGCAGACCGCTCTTCGTCCCGTTCGGCAGGTCGACCTGGGTGACGTCACCGGTGATGACGATCTTCGAGTCGAAGCCGAGGCGGGTGAGGAACATCTTCATCTGCTCGGGGTTCGTGTTCTGCGCCTCGTCGAGGATGATGAACGCGTCATTGAGCGTGCGACCACGCATGTACGCCAGTGGCGCGACCTCGATCGTGCCCGCGGCCATCAGCTTGGGGATCGAGTCCGGGTCGAGCATGTCGTGCAGGGCGTCGTAGAGCGGGCGCAGGTACGGGTCGATCTTCTCGTAGAGCGTGCCGGGCAGGAAGCCGAGGCGCTCGCCGGCCTCGACGGCCGGGCGGGTCAGGATGATCCGGGTGACCTGCTTGGACTGCAGGGCCTGGACCGCCTTGGCCATGGCGAGGTAGGTCTTGCCCGTACCGGCGGGGCCGATGCCGAAGACGATCGTGTGCTTGTCGATCGCGTCGACGTACCGCTTCTGGTTGAGCGTCTTGGGGCGGATCGTGCGGCCCCGGTTGGACAGGATGTTCTGCGTGAGGACCTCGGCGGGGGTCTCCTCGCCGCCCTCCGCCGATCCGTTCCCGCTCGCCCTGAGCATGGCGATCGAGCGTTCCACCGCGTCCTCCGTCATCGGCTGTCCGGTGCGGAGCACCAGCATCATCTCGTCGAACAGGCGCTGGATCAGAGCGACTTCCGCCGCGTCGCCGACCGCGCTGACCTGATTGCCCCGGACGTGGATGTCGGCCCGGGGGAACGACCGCTCGATCACGCGGAGCAGCGAGTCACCGGATCCGAGGATGGTCACCATCGGGTGCTTGGCGGGGACGGTGAAGTGGGCGCGGGCTTCGCCGGGCGCGCCGTTGGGGGATGTGGGTGTCTGAGTCATGGGCCGGCACTGTGGCCTGCACACACCTCCCGTTGCAGGGCTGTCGCCACTCGACGGCCTCTGGGCTACCAAGCCTACGACTCCGGTCCGACAAGGCCGTAGCGGTTTACGGGGCGACCGCGCGGAAGCCGATCGTGGGCACCGCGCGGCGCAGCGGCCAGGGGCGGGCGGGGGCCGGCAGGAGCCGCTCCAGGAAGGCGTAGCGGGCGCGCAGGGCCTCGGGGTCCTGCATGGCGTGGCCCTGCGCCCGCTGCCACCAGGCGGCGATCTCGTCCCAGGTGGGGGCGGAGAGGGAGCCGCCGAACTCCTGGACGGAGAGGGCGGCGGTGAGGCCGGCGAAGGCGAGGCGGTCGGCGAGGGGCCAGTCGGCGAGGGTGCCGGTGACGAAGCCGGCGACGAAGACGTCCCCCGCGCCGGTCGGGTCGAGGGCGGAGACCTGGATGGCGGGCACCTCGGCGGTCTCGCCGGTGCCGCCGTCGACGGCGTAGGCGCCTTCGGAACCGAGGGTGACGACGGCGTAACGGACCTTGTCGGCGAGGGCGCGGGCGGCGGCCCGGGGGCAGTCGGTGCGGGTGTAGCGCATCGCCTCCGTGGCGTTGGGCAGGAAGGCCTCGCAGTGTTCCAGGTCGGTGAGGCCGGCCAGGTCCCAGCGGCCGGTGTCGTCCCAGCCGACGTCCGCGAAGACCTTGGCGCCGTCGCGGGCGGCCCGGGCGACCCACTCCTCGCCGCGGCCGGGGACCAGGGAGGCGACGGCCGCGCGTGCGTGGGGCGGGTAGGCGGGCAGGGTGCCGGCGGCGTCGGCGTCGGCGTCGGCGTCGGCGTCGGGGGGAGCCTCGTGGCCGTGGGAGACCATCGTGCGCTCGCCCTCGTAGGCCATGGAGACGGTGACCGGGGAGTGCCAGCCGGGGACGGTGCGGGAGAGGGACAGGTCGATGCCCTCGCCCTGCTCCAGGGCGTCCCAGCAGTACTCGCCGTAGTGGTCGTCGCCGAAGGCGGCGGCGAGCGAGGTGCGCAGGCCGAGGCGGGCGAGGGCGGTGGCCATGTTGGCGACGCCGCCGGGGCTCGATCCCATGCCGCGGGCCCAGGACTCGGTGCCGCGGACGGGTGCGCTGTCGAGGCCGGTGAAGATGATGTCGAGGAAGACGGTGCCGGTCAGGAAGACGTCGCAGGCGGGGTCGGTGGGCTCGCGCAGACACACCAACGGGTCGACCCCGGCGTCGTGTTGCGGCTGGTCTCCCCTTGCTGTGGTCACGGCGGACTCCCCGGTCGTGGTGCGGCGGATCGGCACCGTGGTGCCGATCTGGACAGTGTGCCCGATGGGGGTGGGGAGACGGGGGTGACGCGACACGCCCATCGCGCGTTGCCCCGTCGCACCGACCCCAAACCGATCGTGACCCATATCACAGACCGAATCGGGGGATACCGCCTTCTCCGCCCACTCCGATGCTTGATACACATGGTGCCGCGACCCGTGGATCACCGGGCGCGCGTCTCATTTCCCTGTTCAGTTCCTGGAACGCCCATGTCGTCGCGCCCGCGCGTCCCGGGGGCTCTCGTCGCCCTCGTCGCCCTCTTCACGGCCGGTTACCTCGCCCCGTACCTGCTGCCGACCGTCGTCGGCCGGCTCTCCGCCGGCCTCGGCCTGACCCCCGCGCAGGCGGGCCTGGTCGGCTCCGTGCTGCTGCTCGGCTCCTCGTCCGCCGGCTTCACGCTCGCCGCGCGCGGGGAGCGGATCGGGCCGCGCTTGGCGGCCCGCGCGGGCCTGCTCGCGATGGCGGTCGGGTACGGCTCCGCCGCCGCGACCGGCGCCGTGCCCCTGGTGGTCGCGGGCTGCGTCCTGGGCGGCGTCGGCTCGGGTACGGCCACGGCGGTGGCCGCCGCCGGGATCGCCGGGCAGCGGGACCCGCACCGGGCCTCCACCCTCGGCCTGCTCACGGTCTCGGCCACCGCGGGCGCGCTGTACCTGACCCTTCCGCACCTGGCCGCCGGACACGCGCCGCCGCTGCTCGCGATCGCCTGCGCGGCGGCCCTGGTGTGGCCCCTGACGCGCCGCCTGCCGGGTGCCACGCGCGCGGTGCGGGAGGCCCCGACGGTCTCGGGTCCCCTCCCCCACCGCCGGGCCGGGCTCGTCCTCGCCGCCGGCATCCTGTGCTGGTCCCTCGCGCAGAACGCGCTGTGGGGCGTGAGCGGCCGCATCGGGCTCACCCAGGCCGGTCTCTCCGAGGTCACCGTCGGCGCGGTCTTCGCGGCGGCGCTGGGCGCGGGGCTCGCCGGGGTCACGGCTGCGGGGGCGCTCGGCTCGCGCCTGGGCCGGGCGGTGCCGATCGGCGCGGGCACGGTCCTCATCGCGGGCTGCGTCCTGCTCAGCTCGGCGGCCGGCGGCCTGGCCTCCTTCGCGACCGGCGAGATCCTGTGGAACGCCCTCTACCCGGTGGTCCTGTCGTACCTCCTGGGCCTGGCCGCCTCGCTCGACCCGCGCGGCCGCTGGGCCGTCCTGGTCGGCTCGGCGTCCTCCCTGGGCGTGGCCTGCGGCCCGGTGACCGGGAGCCTGCTGTCGGAGGGCGCCGGCTACACGGGCATGGGCGTCGTCCTGTGCGCCCTGCTCCTCGTGGTCGCGGTCCCGATGACGGCGGTGGCCCGCCACGCCTCGGGCCGCCCCCTGGTGCCGGGCTCGGTCCGCCGCCGCGGCGGCGCACCGGCGGCGGTCCTGGCGGGCACGGCGTCGGCGACCCCGGCGCTCGTCCCCCAGATGGGCGCGCCGGAACAGGAGGTCACCCCGATCACGGTCCCGAACGCGGCGGGCCGCCGCCGCCTCGCGAAATCAGCCTTCCGCCTGGCGAGGCCGAGCGACCGGGGGTAGGGGCGGGGCGGGTCCGGCACCGCCTCAGCCCTCGCCGCCGCGAGCGGGCCAGGGCCTGGGACCGGCGTCAGCCCGGTTCCGCCCGTCGCGAGCCGGGCACGGCCTGGGACCGGCGTCAGCCCGCTCGGCCGTCGCGAGCGGGCCAGGGCCTGGGCCTGGGTCCGGCGTCAGCCGCGCTCCGCCGTCGCGAGCGGGCCTGGGCCTGGGTCCGGCGTCAGCCGCGCTCCGCCGTCGCGAGCGCGTCGCGCCGCAGGGTCCGCAGCGCGGCGAGCTCGTCCTCGTACCCGGCGCCCAGCGTCTTCTCGGCGTCGGCCTGCGCCGCGGCGACGGCGGTGGCGAGGCCCGCCCCCGCCTGGCACCCGGCGTCCTTCCGCGACAGCTCCAGCTCGACACCGGCGACGGCGTGGACCGCGGCCGGGTCCTGGCCCGCCTTCCGGAGCCGCTCGTCCACAGTGGCCCGCCGGCTCGGGATAGTGGACTCCCGGCGACTCCCGGCGACTCCTTCAGGACCCGAACTCGTACGCCTCCACCTCGGCGAGGTACCGCGCCCTGCGCGGCTCGTCGTCCTCCAGGAAGGAGGCCGCGAAGGAGTTGCGGGCAAGCTCGCGGAGCTGCTCCGGCGTGAGCCCGAGCGCCTCCCGCACGCCGTCGAAGTTGTCGCCCGCGTAGCCGCCGAAGTACGCCGGGTCGTCGGAGTTCACCGTCACCAGCAGGCCCGCCTCCATCATCGTGCGGAGTGGGTGGTCGGCGAGGGTGTCGATGACGCGGAGCCGGACGTTCGACAGGGGGCAGAGCGTGAGCGGCACCCGCTCGCGGGCCAGCCGGGAGACGAGCTCCGGGTCCTCCATGCAGCGCAGACCGTGGTCGATCCGCTCCACCCCGAGGACGTCCAGGGCCTCGCGGACGTACGCGGCCGGGCCCTCCTCGCCCGCGTGGGCGACGCGCCGCAGCCCGAGCCGGGCGGCCTCCTCGTACACCGCGCGGAACTTCGCCGGCGGGTGGCCGACCTCCGCCGAGTCCAGGCCGACACCGGTGATCCGGTCCAGGTACGGCTTCGCGGCCTCCAGGGTCGCGAGGGCCGACTCCGCCGACTCGTCGCGCAGGAAGCACATGATGAGCCGGGTGGAGATCCCGTACCGCTCCTCGGAGCGTTCGAGGGAGGCGCCGAGGCCTTCGATGACGGTGCCGATCGGGACTCCTCGGGCGGTGTGCGCCTGCGGGTCGAAGAAGATCTCGGCGTGCCGGACGCCCTGGGCCGCGGCCCGCTCCAGATAGGCGTCGGTGAGTTCGGTGAAGTCCTCGGCGGTGCGCAGCACGGCCATCAGGCCGTAGTAGAGGTCGAGGAAGGACTGGAGGTCGTCGAAGCGGTACGCCCGGCGTAGGTCCTCGGTGTCCGCGTACGGCAGGGTGACGCCGTTCCGTGCGGCGAGCGCGAAGGCCAGCTCGGGTTCGAGGGTGCCTTCGATGTGGAGGTGCAGTTCGGCCTTGGGAAGGCCGGTGGGGAAGGGCATGTTCACGTTCGTTTCGGTACGGGGACCCTCATGAGGTCCTGGGCAATGCTCAGTTCGCCGTCGAACCCGGCCGCCCGCGCCTGCCGCTCGAACTCTGCCGGGTCGGAGTAGCGCTGCGAGAAGTGGGTGAGGACGAGGTGCCGTACGCCCGCGTCACGGGCGACCGACGCGGCCTGTCCGGCCGTCAGATGGCCGTGGTCGGTGGCGAGACGGACGTCCTCGTCGAGGAAGGTCGACTCGATGACGAGCATGTCGGCGCCCTCGGCGAGGGCGTGCACACCGTCGCAGAGCCGGGTGTCCATGACGAAGGCGAAGCGCTGCCCGCGCCGGATCTCGCTGACCTCGTCGAGGGTCACGCCGTCCAGGACGCCGTCACGCTGGATCCGGCCCACGTCGGGGCCCTTGATGCCGTGCGCGGCCAGCTTCCCGGGGAGTATGCGGCGCCCGTCGGGCTCGGTGAGCCGGTAGCCGTACGACTCGACGGGGTGGGAGAGCCGGTACGCGTCGAGAGTGTACGCCTCGGTGACGGCGAGCGGCCCGTCGGCGGCGACGGGCGACTCGGTCAGCTTCACGGTCTCGCGGTAGGCCGTCGCGTACCGCAGGCGCTCGAAGAACCGCTGCCCGCTCGCCGGGTAGTGCGCGGTGACCGGGTGCGGGACCTGGTCGAGGTTGATCCGCTGGATCACCCCGGCCAGGCCGAGCGAGTGGTCGCCGTGGAAGTGCGTCACGCAGATCCGGTGGAGGTCGTGCGCGGCGACCCCGGCCCGCAGCATCTGGCGCTGGGTGCCCTCACCGGGGTCGAAGAGGATGCCCTGCCCGTCCCAGCGGAGCAGATAGCCGTTGTGGTTGCGGTGCCGGGTCGGGACCTGGCTCGCGGTCCCGAGGACGACCAGTTCGCGTACGGACACGGGTTATCCGGGGGGCCAGTTGAGGCCGCGGTTGCCGAGCACGTGCGCGTGGGCGTGGAAGACGGTTTGGCCGGCGCCCGCGCCCGTGTTGAGCACGATGCGGTAGCCGCTGTCGGCGGTCTTCTCCTGCGCGGCGATCTCTCCGGCCTCTCGCAGCACGTCGGCGGCGACGGTCGGGGCGCCGACGGCGAGCGACGCGGCGTCCGGGTAGTGGAGGCGCGGGATCACGAGGACGTGGGTGGGCGCCTGCGGGTTGATGTCGCGGAACGCGACGGTCGTCTCCGTCTCGCGCACGATCGTCGCGGGCACCTCGCCCGCCACGATCTTGCAGAACAGGCAGTCGCTCTGCGGCTCTCCGGCCATGGCCCTGGGCCTCCTCGCCTCGTCGGTCACTCCACGCGCATGCTATCCGTCGCCTCCGACATCCCCGCGCCCCAGGCCGTCAGTCCTTGGGGGCGCGCCGGTTCAGGGCGGAGCGGCTCACCCAGTACGTGATGATCACGGCCCAGAACAGCGGGGTCCCGAGCCCGCCGACCACGCCCGCGTCGAACGACCACAGGGCCATCGTCACCAGCGAGTAGAGACCGAGCAGCCCCACGGCCGTGGCCATCGCGATCACCGGCCGGCAGGAGCGCGCCACGAGGAACATCGGCCGGCGCAGCCGGGGCGGCACCCGGCGGCTCATCCACAGCGCCCAGCCGCCCCAGGCGCCGAGGAGCACGGCCGCGCCGATCGCGAAGGGGACGAGGGCCTCGGCGCCGGTGGCTCCGGAGCGGACCGGGGCGGAGCCGAAGGTGGAGGCGATGAAGCCGACGAGGGCCACCCAGCGGGATCCCGCGACGGTGTTCCAGGCCATGGCCTCCAGGTTGTAGCGGGCCTTGCGGTCCTCCAGGTCGAGCGCGGCGGAGGCGACGAAGCCCTCGGCGGCCTGCGTCCAGGCCCCGCGCCGGAACCAGCGGCGGCGCAGCCGCAGCAGCGACAGGTTGTTGTGGGCCTCGCTGCTCTGGGGGTTGAGCCGCAGCGCCGTCTCGTACGCCCGCTGCGCGGTGGCGTGGTCACCCCGGCGCTGGGCGGTGAGGCCGACCAGGAAGTGGGCGCCGTCCTCCTCGGGGGCGAGGCTGACGGCGGCCCGCGCCGCCTCGTACGCCTCGACGGCACGCGCGGGCGTGGGCGCGTGCTCCCCGAACTGGGCGAGGGCGGTGCCGAGGGCGTAGTGGGTGCCCCAGAACTGCGGGCCGAGCCGGACGGAGTACCGGGCGGCGGTCTCGGCGTCCTGGAACCGCCGCAGGCTCAGCAGGATCTGTACGCGCATCAGCCAGGCCATGAGCAGCTCGGGTTCGGCGCTCAGGGCCCGGTCCACCGCGTCCAGGGCGGCCGGGTGGTCGCCGGCCCGGTCGTGGCAGCGGGCGAGCAGGACGAGCGCCTCCGCGTCCTCCGGTTCGGTCGCCAGATGCTGGGCGACGAGCTCGCCTGCCTGCGCGTACCGCCCGGCGTCGTACAGGGCGTCGGCCCGCAGGAGAGCGGTCGGGGTGGCCGGCGTCGGCGGCGTGGGTGGCGCGGTCACAGCTTGCGCTTCCGCTTGAGGTGGGCGAGGAGGTCGTCGTACAGGCCGCCCTCGTTGGCGAACATGGCGACGTTCCTGGCGGCGGCGAACCACGGCTCCGTGGACGGCTTGATCTGCTTGGCCGCGCCGAGCAGGTCCTTGGTGGAGATCAGGCGTACGGAGCCGCTGCGGGCGGAGTCGAGGAGCGCGGCCTCGGCGGCCGTCTCGCAGACATGGGCGAGGTCGGCGCCCGAGAAGTCCTCGGTGGCCTTGACCAGCTTGCCGAGGTCGACGGCCTCGATGGGGCGCTCGCGCAGGTGGTAGCGGAGGATCGCGTCGCGGGCGGTGGCGTCCGGCGGCAGCACGAGGAGGGTGCGGTCGAGGCGGCCGGGGCGGCGGAGCGCGATGTCCACGTCCCAGGGCACGTTGGTGGCGGCGAGCACGAAGACACCCTCGTTGCCGGCGCCGCTCGCGATGCCGTCGAGCTCGGTGAGCAGCTGGTTGACGACGTTGCGCAGGCCGCTGTGGGCCGTGCGGGAGCGCTTGGCCCCGAGGGCGTCCAGCTCGTCGAGGAAGACGACGCAGGGGGCCTGGCGGCGGGCGGTCTCGAAGATGTCGTGGATGTTCTTCTCGGAGGCGCCGATCCACATGTCGAGGACGTCGGAGAGCGAGACGGTGAGGAAGTTGGCGCCGAGTTCGCCCGCGACGGCCCGCGCGATGAAGGTCTTGCCGCAGCCGGGCGGCCCGTAGAGGAGCAGTCCGCCGCGGAGCGACTTGCCGTAGAGGCGGCGCAGTTCGGGGTTGCGCATGGGCGCGAGGAACGCGGCTTCGAGCCGGTCCTTGACCTCTTCCATGCCGCCGACGTCGGCGAGGCGTACGGCACCGGGGGCGTCGACGTCCCAGGCGGCGGCGTCCCCGGCGACACCGTCGCCCTCGGCGGCCAGCGGGGCCTCCAGGAAACGGGGCCCGACGAGGTCCTGGACCTGCTGCTCGGCGGCGTCCCAGTCGAAGGAGGGCCGGTCGACGGGCTCCTCGGAGGCCCCGGCGTCCGGCTCGTCGGAGGTGCCGGCAACCGGCTTGTCGGCAGGCTTCTCGACGGGCTTGTAGACGGGCTTCTCGATGGGCTTGGCGACGGGCGGGTCGACCGGCTTCTCGATGGGCTCGTCGACGGGCCCGGCTACGGGCTGCTCTACGGGCTCGGCGACGGGCGGCACGCCCATCGCCCGCATCATCAGGGCACGCGCCTCCGCGTCCCCCGGCGCGTGCTGGAGCGCGACCGCCGCTTCCGTGACGGCCTCGTCGTTCCGGCCCTCGGCGAGGAGGAGTTCGGCGAAGTGAAGACGCAGGGGTACGTCACCGGGGGCGGCTGCCACGGCGGCGCGCAGACTGCGGATCAGGGGGGACTCGTCGGCCATGCGGTCAGCCTAAGGACCGCCCGGCGGCGGCCGTCCACCGGGTTCCGCCGTACACAACCCGGACGAGACACCGCGCCCTAGCTCCAGCGCCCCGTCCGCCCCAGGACGAGCGCCGTCGCCGCCGTGCCGGCCGTGGATGTGCGCAGCACGCTGCGGCCCAGCCGGTACGGCTTCGCGCCGGCCTCCTCGAACGCCGCGAGCTCCTGCGGCGAGACCCCGCCCTCGGGGCCGACGATCAGCACGATCGAGCCCTTCTCGGGGAGTTCGGCGGTGGCGAGCGCGCCGCTCGGATGGTCGCGGTCCTCGTGCAGGACGGCCGCGAAGTCGGCGCCCGCGAGGAGCGCGGCGACCTGCTTGGTCGACATCAGGTCGGCGACCTCGGGGAACCGGGTGCGGCGCGACTGCTTGCCGGCCTCGCGCGCGGTGGACCGCCACTTGGCGAGCGCCTTGAGGCCCCGGTCGCCCTTCCACTGGGTGATGCAGCGGGAGGCGGCCCAGGGCACGACGGCGTCCACCCCGGTCTCCGTCATGGTCTCGACGGCGAGTTCACCCCGGTCGCCCTTGGGGAGGGCCTGGACCACGGTGATCCGGGGCTGCTCCTCGGGGTCCTCGTGGTCGGTGGACACCTGGACGGTCAGCCGGTCCTTGCCCTCGGCCGTGAGCACCACGCAGTCGGCCCAGCGGCCCCGGCCGTCGGTGAGGACGACGTCCTCCCCGCCCTGGAGCCGCTTCACGGAGACGGCGTGCCGCCCCTCGGACCCTTCGAGGACGAAGGTGCCGGTACCGGGCACGGTGTCGACGACGAAGACGGGTGCGGTCATGAGGCGCTCCTGTGGGCGGACCCGGAGAGGTCGGAGAGGGCGGTGTCGAGTTCGGCGGCCAGCACCTCGACCAGCTGCCCGGCGGGGAGTTCGCGGGCGAGCCGGTGGCCCTGGCCGGCCCACAGGGCCATGCCCTGGGCGTCGCCCGCGGTGGCGGCGGCCTTGCGGATCGGGGCGGTGAGGTGGTGGATCTCCGGGTAGGCGGAGGGGGCGTACGGCCCGTGTTCGCGCATGAAGCGGTTGACGAGGCCGCGGGCCGGGCGCCCGGTGAAGGCCCGGGTGAAGGCGGTGCGGGTGAACAGCGGGTCGGTCAGGGCCCGCTTGTGCAGCGGGTGGGCGCCGGACTCGGGGCAGCAGAGGAAGGCGGTGCCGAGCTGGGCGGCGTCGGCTCCCGCGGCGAGGACGGCGGCGATCTGGGCGCCGCGCATGATCCCGCCGGTGGCGACGATCGGCAGGGCGACGCTCTCGCGGATCCGGGTGAGGAGGGCGAGCAGGCCGGTGCCCTGGGCGCCCTCGTCGGCCGGGTCGTCGCGGTACGTGCCCTGGTGCCCGCCGGCCTCGGCGCCCTGGACGCAGACGGCGTCGGCGCCGGCCCGCTGGGCGGCGTGGGCCTCGTCGGCGGAGGTGACGGTGACGATCGTGAACGTACCGGCGCGGGCGAAGGCGGCGAGCGTCTCGGGCGCGGGGCAGCCGAAGGTGAAGGAGACGACGCGGACCGGGTCCTCCAGGAGGATGGCCAGTTTGGCGTCGTAGCCGTCGTCGCGGCAGTCGTCGGCCTCGCCGAGCGGGGTGTCGTACCAGGTGGCCTCGCCGGCGAGCTGGTGACGGTAGACCTCGACGGCGGCGGGGTCGGCGGACGGTCCGCTCCGGGGCAGGAAGAGGTTGACGCCGAAGGGGCGTGCGGTGAGCCCGCGTACCTGCTTGATCTCCTGGTACAGCCCTCCGGCCGTCTTGTACCCGCCGGCCAGGAAGCCGAGCGCCCCGGCCTCGCAGACGGCTCCGACCAGCTCGGGACAGGAGGCGCCACCCGCCATGGGGGCCTGCACGATCGGATGCCGAGAGAGATCGTTCAGTGCGGTGGTGGACATATGGGCATCGTGCCATGCCCCTGCTGCCGCGCCGAATTCGTACGTCAGGTACGGAAGATTCGTACGTCAGGTACGGAAAGGGCGGGACGGCTCGACGCCGCCCCGCCCCCTACTCTCCGTTTCCGGGTCGGATCAGGTCCGCCCGTTGAACGCATCCTTCAAGCGCGAGAACAGACCCTGCTGCCCCGGCTGGAACTGGCCGGTGGGCCGTTCCTCGCCGCGCAGCTTGGCCAGTTCGCGCAGGAGCCGTTCCTGCTCGGCGTCGAGCTTGCCGGGGGTCTGCACCTCGACGTGCACGATCAGGTCGCCCCGGCCGTTGCCGCGCAGGTGGGTGATGCCACGGCCGTGCAGCGGGATCGACTGGCCGGACTGGGTGCCCGGACGGACATCGATCTCCTCGAGTCCGTCGAGGGTCTGCAGCTGCACCTTGGTACCGAGCGCGGCCGCCGTCATCGGGAGGGTGACCGTGCAGTGCAGGTCGTCGCCGCGCCGTTGGAAGGTGTCGTGCGGGGTCTCGTGGATCTCGACGTACAGATCGCCGGCGGGGCCGCCGCCGGGGCCGACCTCGCCCTCGCCCGCGAGCTGGATCCGGGTGCCGTTGTCGACACCGGCCGGGATCTTGACCGTCAGCGTCCGGCGCGAGCGCACGCGCCCGTCGCCGGCGCACTCCGGGCACGGCGTCGGGACGACCGTGCCGAAGCCCTGACACTGCGGGCAGGGGCGGGAGGTCATGACCTGGCCGAGGAACGACCGGGTGACCTGGGAGACCTCGCCACGGCCGCGGCACATGTCACAGGTCTGCGCGGAGGTGCCGGGCGCGGCACCCTCGCCCGAGCAGGTCGTACAGACGACCGCCGTGTCGACCTGGATGTCCTTGGTCGTGCCGAAGGCCGCCTCGTTGAGGTCGATCTCCAGCCGGATCATGGCGTCCTGGCCACGGCGGGTCCGCGAGCGCGGGCCGCGCTGCGAGGCCGTGCCGAAGAAGGCGTCCATGATGTCGGAGAAGTTGCCGAAGCCACCGGCCCCGAATCCGCCCGCGCCGCCTCCGCCGGAGGCCGAGAGCGGGTCGCCGCCCAGGTCGTAGACCTGCTTCTTCTGCGGGTCCGAGAGGACCTCGTAGGCGGCGTTGATCTCCTTGAAGCGTTCCTGCGTCTTCGGATCGGGATTGACGTCCGGGTGCAGCTCGCGGGCGAGCCTCCGGAATGCCTTCTTGATCTCGTCCTGGGAAGCGTCGCGGCGCACGCCGAGTACGGCGTAGTAGTCCGTGGCCACTTACGACTCCGCCAGGATCTGTCCGACGTAACGTGCCACTGCGCGTACCGCTCCCATCGTTCCGGGGTAGTCCATGCGGGTCGGTCCGACCACGCCGAGTTTGGCGACTGCCTCGCCGCCCGAACCGTAGCCGACCGAGACGACGGACGTGGAGCTCAGCCCCTCGTGGGCGTTCTCGTGCCCGATGCGTACGGTCATGCCCGATTCCTTGGCCTCGCCGAGCAGCTTGAGGAGGACGACCTGCTCCTCCAGGGCTTCAAGGACAGGCCTGATCATCAGGGGGAAGTCGGGGCCGAAGCGGGTGAGATTGGCGGTGCCGCCGATCATCAGCCGCTCCTCGTGCTCCTCGACCAGGGATTCGAGGAGGGTCGCGAGCACGGTGGTGACCGTGGCGCGGTCCTCGGTCTCCTCGAAGGACTCGGGGAGGTCCTGCACCAGCTGCGGCACGTCGGCGAACCGCCGGCCGACGACCCGGCTGTTGAGCCGGGCCCGCAGATCGGCGAGGGAGGTCTCGCCGAAGGGCGCGGGGCAGTCGATGACCCGCTGCTCGACGCGGCCGGTGTCGGTGATGAGCACCAGCATCAGGCGGGCGGGAGCCAGCGCGAGCAGCTCCACGTGCCGGACGGTCGAACGGGTCAGCGAGGGGTACTGGACGACGGCGACCTGGCGGGTCAGCTGCGCGAGCAGCCGCACCGTGCGGCCGACGACGTCGTCCAGGTCCACCGCGCCGTCGAGGAAGTTGTGGATGGCCCGGCGCTCGGGCGTCGACAGCGGCTTGACGCCGGCGAGCCGGTCGACGAAGAGCCGGTAGCCCTTGTCGGTCGGGATGCGGCCGGCGCTGGTGTGAGGCTGGGCGATGAAGCCCTCCTCCTCGAGCACGGCCATGTCGTTGCGCACGGTGGCGGGCGAGACGCCGAGCTTGTGGCGCTCGGTGAGCGCCTTGGAGCCGACGGGCTCCTCCGTCCCGACGTAGTCCTGGACGATGGCGCGCAGGACCTCGAGTCTGCGTTCGCTGAGCATCGTGCGCACCTCCAGCTGTCGACGTCGTTCCGGTTGCTCCGCTTTTGGCACTCACCCTGCCCGAGTGCCAGCGATCCCCCGGCCAGTGTACGGCGGCCGACGACGCTCCTGGCAAGGAGGCGGCGCCCCCACCGGCTAGCGTCGCTGTATGGACGTGGATTGGGAAGCGTACGGATGGGAGCGGCTCGCGGACGGGGTGGGCCGGCGACGGCTGCCCGGCTGGGACGCCACGGTCGGACTGGTACTGGGCGAACGGGCGGTGCTGCTGTACGACACGGGCTCCTCGCTCGCGGAGGGCGCCGAGCTGCGGACTCAGATCGCGGGGCTGACGGGCGGCCGGAGAGTGACGCACATCGCACTGAGCCACCCTCATTTCGACCATGTGCTGGGCACGGCGGCCTTCGCGGGCGCGGAGGTCTTCGGCGCGGTCGGCTCGGACGCGCTGCTCGGCGGGGCGCGGGCTCGGGAGGAGCTGCGCGGGGACGCGGTACGGCACGGGCTCGACGCGGCAGCGGCCGCGGAGGCCGCGGACGTCCTGGTGGCGCCGCGGCACGTGGTCTCCGGCGAGTGGACGCTCGATCTGGGCGGCCGGCAGGTCCTCCTGGCGAACGTCGGCCCCGGCCACACGGGCCACGACCTGGTGCTCCTGGTGCCGGGCGGTCCTGAGGTGGTCTTCTGCGGCGACCTGGTCGAGGAGTCGGGCGAGCCGCAGGCGGGCCCGGACGCGATCCCCTCCCGCTGGCCG
Organism: Streptomyces sp. NPDC093795; assembly: GCF_044764665.1. Taxonomy (NCBI): domain Bacteria; kingdom Bacillati; phylum Actinomycetota; class Actinomycetes; order Kitasatosporales; family Streptomycetaceae; genus Streptomyces; species Streptomyces sp. NPDC093795. Next base: position 456,966 of record NZ_JBIWIO010000002.1, on the reverse strand, counting down.
GACGCCCTGGACCGGCTGCTGCGGCTCGGCGGCGAGGACGCGGTGTACGTACCGGGGCACGGGGCGGTGGTGGACGCCACGTTCGTACGACTCCAACGGGAGGAACTGGCAACGCGCTTCTCCGTCGCATAACGTCGCCCGAATGCGCAGCTACGACCCCGATCTCACGCCCGCCTGGAAGCGCTCGGCACCCGTCCCGGAGGTCCCGGCCGACCGTGATCTGGTCGTCGAGGAGGTCACGACGGGTTTCTGCGGGGCGGTGATCCGCTGCGAGGCGGGCACGGTGACCCTGGAGGACCGCTTCGGCAAGCACCGGGTGTTCCCGCTGGACCCGCGCGGCTTCCTCCTGGAGGGCCGGGTGGTGACCCTGGTCCGCCCGTCCGCGGCCCCCGCCCGCCCGACCCGCACGGCGTCGGGCTCGGTGGCGGTCCCGGGCGCACGCGCGCGGGTGGCGCGAGCGGGCCGGATCTACGTGGAGGGCCGCCACGACGCCGAGCTCGTGGAGCGGGTCTGGGGCGACGACCTGCGGATCGAGGGGGTCGTCGTGGAGTATCTGGAGGGTGTCGACGACCTGCCGGCGATCGTGGCGGAGTTCGCCCCGGCGCCGGACGCGCGTCTGGGGGTCCTGGTGGACCACCTGGTCCCGGGCTCGAAGGAGTCGAGGATCGCCGCCCAGGTGACCTCGCCCGACGTGCTGGTCGTGGGCCACCCGTACATCGACGTCTGGGAAGCGGTGAAGCCGTCGTCCCTGGGCATCCCGGCCTGGCCACGGGTCCCGAGGGGCCAGGACTGGAAGACGGGCGTGTGCCACGCCCTGGGCTGGCCGGAGAACACGGGGGCGGCCTGGCAGCACATCCTGTCGAGAGTCACGACCTACAAGGACCTGGAACCGCAACTCCTGGGCCGAGTAGAAGAACTGATCGACTTCGTAACAGCCCCGTAGGCCCCGCGGTGGGCATCGCCCCACCTTGCACCCACCCACCCCGTTGCGGGCAACCGCCCCACCTTGCACCCACCCACCCCGTTGCGGGCAACCGCCCCGCCTTTGCCCCCACCCACCCCGTTGTGAGCAACCGCCCCGCGCCCACCCACCCCGTTGTGGGCAATCGTTCCGCTGGGGCGGAACGGGTGGGCACAACGGAACGGCGCCCTGAGCGGCGCCTCGCCCCCCGCGCCCGAACCTCAGTCCACCAGATCCCGCACCACCGCATCGGCGAGCAACCGCCCCCGCAGCGTCAGCACGGCCCGCCCGCGAGCGTACGGCTCAGCCTCCAGCAGCTCGTCCGCCAGCGCCCGCTCAGCCGCAGCAAGCCCAGCCGGCCGCAGCAGCGACAACTCGACACCCTCCCGAAGCCGCAACTCCAGCAGCACCCGCTCCACCCGCCGATCCTCGTCCGACAACAGCTCCCGCCCCGCCCCCGGCGACCGCCCCCCGGCAAGCGCCGCCGCATACGCACCGGGATGCTTCACGTTCCACCACCGCACGCCCCCCACATGGCTGTGCGCCCCGGGACCGGCCCCCCACCAGTCCGCCCCGCGCCAGTACAGCTCGTTGTGGAGGCAGCGCCCGGCCTCCGAGGTGGCCCAGTTGGACACCTCGTACCAGTCGAACCCGGCCTCGGCGAGCACGGAGTCCGCGATCAGGTACCGGTCGGCGTGCACGTCGTCGTCGGTCATCGGCACCTCGCCGCGCCGGATCCGGCGGGCGAGCTGCGTCCCCTCCTCGACGATCAGGGCGTACGCGCTGACGTGGTCCGGCCCGGCGCCGATCACCGCGTCGAGCGAGGCCCGCCAGTCGTCGTCGGACTCCCCGGGCGTCCCGTAGATCAGGTCCAGGTTCACGTGCTCGAACCCGGCGGCCCGCGCCTCGGCGACGCACGCCTCGGGGCGCCCGGGCGTGTGCGTGCGGTCGAGGATCTTGAGGACGTGCTGCTTGGCGCTCTGCATGCCGAAGGAGATCCGGTTGAAGCCCCCGGCCCGCAGCTCCTCCAGGTACGCCGGGTTCACGGACTCCGGATTCGCCTCGGTCGTCACCTCGGCGTCGTCCGCGAGCCCGAACTCGTCGCGTACGGCCGCCAGCATCCGTACGAGATCACCGGCGGCGAGCAGCGTCGGCGTACCCCCGCCGACGAAGACGGTCCGCACGGGCCGGGGGTCGTCCCCGAGCACCTTCCGGGCGAGCCGGATCTCCTCGGCGACCTGCTCGGCGTAGTTGTCCCGGGAGGCGAGCACGCCCCCGGTCCCCCGCAGCTCACTGGCCGTGTAGGTGTTGAAGTCGCAGTAGCCGCAGCGCGTGGCGCAGTACGGCACGTGCAGATAGAACCCGAGGGGCCGCTCGGCCGCCCCTTCCAGGGCGTGCGCGGGCAGCGCCCCGGTCTCGGGCACGGATTCACCATCGGGCAGTACGGAAGGCATGAGCCCCATTGTCCCGTACTGCCCGAGGTACGCGTCCGGCCTGTGGACAACCTCTCCACAGGGTCGGGGGTCAGGACTCCCGCGACCCCGAGTACATCTCCTCGATGAGGTGCTTGTACTCGCGCTCCACCACCGGTCGCTTCAGCTTCAGCGACGGCGTCAGCTCGCCGTGCTCGATGTCGAGGTCCCGGGGCAGCAGCCGGAACTTCTTGATCGTCTGCCAGCGCTGGAGGCCTTCGTTGAGGCGGTCGACGTAGCCCTGGATCATCGCCACGGTCTGCGGGGCGGCGACGACCTCGGCGTACGACTTGCCCGCGAGGTCGTGCTCGGCGGCCCAGCCGATGAGGGCGGGCTCGTCGAGGGCGATCAGGGCGGTGCAGAAGTTCCGGTCGGCGCCGTGGACCAGGATGTTGGAGACGAACGGGCAGACGGCCTTGAACTGGCCCTCGACCTCGGCCGGCGCGATGTACTTGCCGCCGGACGTCTTGATCAGGTCCTTCTTGCGGTCGGTGATCCGGAGGTAGCCGTCGGCGGACAGCTCGCCGATGTCACCGGTGTGGAACCAGCCGTCGGACTCCAGGACCTCGACCGTCTTCTCGGGCAGGCCGTGGTAGCCCTCCATGATGCCGGGGCCGCGCAGCAGGATCTCGCCGTCGTCGGCGATCCGGACCTCGGTGCCGGGGAGCGGCTTGCCGACGGTGCCGGTGCGGTAGGCCTCGCCCGGGTTGACGAAGGAGGCGGCGGAGGTCTCCGTGAGGCCGTAGCCCTCCAGGATGTGGATGCCGGCGCCGGCGAAGAAGTAGCCGATCTCGGGGGCGAGCGCGGCGGAGCCCGAGACGCAGGCGCGCAGGTTGCCGCCGAAGGCTTCGCGGATCTTGCTGTAGACGAGCGCGTCGGCGACCTTGTGCTTGGCGGTGAGGCCGAAGGGCACGGAGGCGGTGCCCGTGCGACGGAAGTTGTCCTGGCTGGCCTTGGCGTACTCGCGGGCGACGCCGGCCGCCCACTGGAAGATCTTGTACTTGGCTCCGCCGGCGGCGCGGGCCTTGGCGGCGACGCCGTTGTAGACCTTCTCGAAGATGCGGGGCACTGCGGCCATGTAGGTCGGCTGGACCACCGGCAGGTTCTCGATGATCTTGTCGACGCGGCCGTCGAGGGCGGTGACGTGTCCGACCTCGATCTGGCCGGAGGTGAGGACCTTGCCGAAGACGTGCGCGAGGGGCAGCCACAGGTACTGGACGTCGTCCTGGGTGACGAGGCCGGTGGCGGCGATGGCCTTGGCCATGTACGACCAGTTGTCGTGCGGGAGGCGGACGCCCTTGGGGCGGCCCGTGGTGCCGGAGGTGTAGATGAGGGTCGCGAGCTGGGTGGGGGTGATCGCCGCGACCCGCTCCTTGACGGCCTCGGGGTGCTTCTCCAGGTAGGCCCGGCCGCGCGCCTCGAGCTCGGCGAGGGAGAGGACCCACTCGCCGTCGCTCTCCACTCCCGTGGCGTCGATGACGACCACGTGGTGGAGGTTCGGCAGGTCGGCGCGGCGCTCCACGGCCTTGGCGAGCTGGGCCGCGTCCTCGGCGATGAGGACCTTCGACTCGGAGTCGGAGAGGATGAACGCCGACTCCTCGGCGTTGGTCTGCGGGTAGACCGTGGTGGTCGCGGCGCCGGCGCACATCACGCCGAGGTCGGCGAGGACCCACTCGACGCGGGTGGAGGAGGCGAGGGCGACCCGCTCCTCGGACTGCACGCCGAGGTCGACGAGGCCGGCGGCGATCGCGTAGACGCGCTCGGCGGCCTGGCCCCAGCTGAGCGACTTCCAGTCGTCCGGGCCGGCGCCGGAGGCGGCGGGGACCGGGTAGCGGTAGGCCTCCGCGTCCGGGGTCCGCTCGACGCGGTCAAGGAAGAGGGTCGCCACGGAGGGCGGCCGGTTCTCGATCTGGGTCTGTGTGTCGCTCACGACGTCCTCCGGGCGGCGGCGGTGCCTGCTGGTGGTTCGTAACTAACTGGCGAGTAACCTTCGAGCCGGGATCAGAGTAAAGCGCCGAGGTCCGGCGCGTAAGGGGCTACAGGGCGTCGCTTCACGTCGCTTCAATAACGAACGGGCCCACGCGCGCGTGACGCGTGGACCCGTTTCATTGCACAGGGCAGCTACTCCGGCCCGCCTGCTTCTTCCCTACTTCTTCTTGCCGGAGGACTCGTCGCTCGACAGGACGGCGATGAAGGCCTCCTGCGGCACCTCCACCGAACCGACCATCTTCATGCGCTTCTTGCCTTCCTTCTGCTTCTCCAGCAGCTTCCGCTTACGGGAGATGTCACCGCCGTAGCACTTGGCGAGGACGTCCTTGCGGATGGCGCGGATGGTCTCGCGGGCGATGACCCGGGAGCCGATCGCGGCCTGGATCGGCACCTCGAAGGCCTGCCGCGGGATGAGCTCGCGCAGCTTCGCGACGAGCCGCACACCGTAGGCGTACGCGGCGTCCTTGTGGGTGACGGCGGAGAACGCGTCGACCTTGTCGCCGTGCAGCAGGATGTCGACCTTGACCAGGCTGGAGGCCTGCTCGCCGGTGGGCTCGTAGTCCAGGGAGGCGTAACCGCGCGTCTTGGACTTGAGCTGGTCGAAGAAGTCGAAGACGATCTCCGCGAGGGGCAGGGTGTAGCGGATCTCGACCCGGTCCTCGGAGAGGTAGTCCATGCCGATCAGCGTGCCGCGGCGGGTCTGGCACAGCTCCATGATCGCGCCGATGAACTCGCTGGGGGCGAGGATCGTGGCGCGTACGACGGGCTCGTACACGTCGTCGATCTTGCCCTCGGGGAACTCGCTCGGGTTGGTGACGGTGTGCTCGCTGCCGTCCTCCATGACCACGCGGTAGACCACGTTGGGCGCGGTGGCGATGAGATCGAGCCCGAACTCGCGCTCGAGCCGCTCGCGGATCACGTCAAGGTGGAGAAGCCCCAGGAATCCGACGCGGAAGCCGAAGCCGAGCGCGGCGGAGGTCTCCGGCTCGTAGACGAGGGCGGCGTCGTTGAGCTGGAGCTTGTCGAGGGCCTCGCGGAGGTCCGGGTACTCCGAGCCGTCCAGCGGGTAGAGGCCCGAGAACACCATCGGCTTCGGGTCCTTGTAGCCGCCGAGCGCCTCGGTGGCGCCCTTGTGCAGGGAGGTGATCGTGTCACCGACCTTGGACTGGCGGACGTCCTTCACACCGGTGATGAGGTAGCCGACCTCGCCGACGCCGAGACCGTCCGACGGCGTCATCTCCGGGGACGAGACGCCGATCTCCAGGAGCTCGTGGGTCGCGCCGGTCGACATCATCTTGATGCGCTCGCGCTTGTTGAGCTGGCCGTCGATGACTCGTACGTACGTCACCACACCCCGGTACGAGTCGTACACGGAGTCGAAGATCATCGCGCGGGCGGGGGCGTCGGCGACACCGACCGGCGCCGGAACGTCCCGGACGACGCGGTCGAGCAGCGCCTCGACGCCCATGCCGGTCTTCGCGGAGACCTTGAGGACGTCCTCGGGCTGGCAGCCGATGAGGTTGGCGAGCTCCTCGGAGAACTTCTCCGGCTGGGCGGCGGGCAGGTCGATCTTGTTCAGTACGGGAACGATGGTGAGGTCGTTCTCCATCGCCAGGTACAGGTTGGCCAGCGTCTGCGCCTCGATGCCCTGCGCCGCGTCGACCAGCAGGATCGTGCCCTCGCAGGCGGCGAGCGACCGGGACACCTCATAGGTGAAGTCGACGTGCCCGGGGGTGTCGATCATGTTCAGGATGTGCGTGTCGCCCTGACCCGGCCCCTCGGTCGGCGCCCACGGCAGCCGGACCGCCTGGGACTTGATCGTGATGCCCCGCTCCCGCTCGATGTCCATGCGGTCGAGGTACTGGGCGCGCATCTGCCGCTGGTCGACCACACCGGTCAGCTGGAGCATCCGGTCGGCGAGCGTGGACTTGCCGTGGTCGATGTGCGCGATGATGCAGAAGTTGCGGATCAGAGCCGGGGCGGTACGGCTCGGCTCGGGCACGTGGGGAGGAGTCGCGGGCACGCAGGGTCTCGTCTCGGGGCGATGTCGGATCGATACGTAGGCTCCATGGTCCCATGCCCGTCGCCCTGCGCCCGGTTTGGGCGGGCACGAGAGTGGCTGATAGTGTGGACAGCTGTGTCTCGTGCGCCCTCTCAGCCTGCGAGACGCATCCAGAAGGAACATCGAACCTGTAAAGGCTCTTTTCGTGGCGAACATCAAGTCCCAGATCAAGCGGAACAAGACGAACGAGAAGGCGCGCCTGCGTAACAAGGCCGTCAAGTCCTCGCTCAAGACCGCGATCCGCAAGGCCCGCGAGGCCGTCGCCGCGGGTGACGTCGAGAAGGCCACCGTGGCTTCTCGCGACGCCTCCCGCGCGCTCGACAAGGCTGTCTCGAAGGGTGTCATCCACAAGAACGCCGCCGCCAACAAGAAGTCGGCGCTGGCCATCAAGGTTGCCGCTCTCCAGGGCTGAGCTCTGATGTAACCGGCCGTACGGGACCCAGCGGGCCCTCTCTCCCGCTCCCGCCCGGCCACCCAGGACTCGCACGCGGACGCGTTCGCCACGCGGGTGCGAGCCCACCCAGCTTGTACGACGAAGGCCCCGTAGCTCCTTCCCCAGGAGCTACGGGGCCTTCGCCATACCCCCCGAAAAAGCACCGGCGCGGAATCACACCGCCCCCGCACGCCGCACCCGCACCGCACGCGCAACCGGCACCGGACCGGCACCAGCCGCCGCGCCCCGCGCCCGCCGCCCCGGCAATCCGCCCCCTACCGCCGCAACCGCGCCGCCCGCGCCACCGCGACCACCGCCTTCTCCAGGGCGTACTCCGGGTCGTCCCCGCCGCCCTTCACCCCCGCGTCCGCCTCCGCGATCGCGCGCAGCGCCAGCGCCACGCCGTCCGGGGTCCAGCCCCGCATCTGCTGCCGCACCCGGTCGATCTTCCAGGGCGGCATGCCCAGCTCCCGCGCCAGGTCGGCGGGCCGGCCGCCCCGCGCCGACGACAGCTTGCCGATCGCCCGTACGCCCTGCGCGAGCGCGCTGGTGACGAGTACCGGCGCGACCCCGGTCGAGAGCGACCAGCGCAGCGCCTCCAGGGCCTCCGCCGCCCGCCCCTCGACCGCGCGGTCCGCGATGTTGAAGGACGAGGCCTCGGCGCGGCCCGTGTAGTACCGCCCGACGACCGCCTCGTCGATCGTCCCGTCGACGTCGGACGTGAGCTGCGCGACCGCGGACGCGAGCTCCCGCAGATCGCTGCCGATCGAGTCGACGAGCGCCTGACAGGCCTCCGGCGTGGCCGCGCGGCCGAGGGCGCGGAACTCCTGCCGTACGAACGTCAGCCGCTCCGCCGGCTTCGTGGTCTTCGGACAGGCCACCTCCCGCGCCCCCGCCTTGCGCGCGGCGTCGAGCAGCCCCTTGCCCTTGGCGCCGCCCGCGTGGAGCAGGACGAGCGAGATGTCCTCGATCGGGTCGTCGAGGTAGGCCTTGACGTCCTTGATCGTGTCGGCGGAGAGGTCCTGGGCGTTCCGCACGACCAGCACCTTGCGCTCGGCGAAGAGCGAGGGGCTGGTGAGCTCCGCCAGCGAGCCGGGCTGGAGCTGGTCGGACGTGAGGTCGCGCACGTCCGTGTCGGCGTCGGCGGCGCGGGCGGCCGCCACCACCTCCTGGACGACGCGGTCGAGGAGCAGGTCCTCCTGCCCCACGGCGAGCGTCACGGGGCCGAGGAGGTCGTCGGGGGAAGTCTTTCTGGTGGCCATCGCGATCCAGCATCCCACGGGCCACTGACAGCGATGCCCGAGAATGGCGGGGTGAGCGAACGACACGTACTCGTACTTCCCGACCGCGACGCCGCCGAGGAGATCGCCGGAGAGCTCCCCGACCGTTTCGGCGTGGCCGAGGAACCGCAGCTCGTACGGGACGCCCTGGCCGGCGAGGACGACGCCGAGGACGCCCAGTGGCTGGTGGTCGTCGAGGACCCGGAGGGCCGCCTGGACCCGGCGGCGCTGGACGGCCTCGCCGCCGAGTACGACGGCTGGCTGGAAGCGGAGTAACGCCGCCGACCGGCCTACCCGACGGGCGCCGACTCCCCTTCCCGCGTAGGCAGTTCCCGCATGCGCGGCGGCGGCGAGGGCAGCAGAGGGCTTCTCCCGCCCCCGGCCGCCCGGCGCCTCCTCCACCAGCCCGTACTTGGCAAGTATCCGCAGGTGGTAGGAGCAGCTGGCCACGGACTCCCCGGTCAGCTCGGCAGCGCGGGTGGCGGTGAACGGTCCGCTGCTGCGCAGCAGGCCCACCAGGGACATCCGCTCTCGCCCTCACCCTCCTCCCGGTACGGCCACCAGCCCGCGCCCCGCCCCCGCCACCGCGATCGCCCCGTCCCGATCGGTCCGCAGCACCCGCGCCCCTCCGGCCCGCAACGACTCCACGGTCCGGGGCGAGGGGTGTCCATAAGGGTTGTCGCTCCCCGTGGACACCAGCGCGAGCCGCGGCCGCACGGCCCGTATCAGCCCCGGGTCCTGGTGGGCCGATCCATGGTGGGCCACCTTGAGCACGTCCACAGGACCGAGCCCCGGATGGGCCCGCAGCAAGGCCCGCTGGGCCGGCGGTTCCAGATCGCCGAGCAGCAGCACGGTCACCCCTCCGTCGGCCCGGACGAGCAGCGTGACACTGGCGTCGTTCGGCCCGGCGGAACTCTCTCCTCCTTCCGCCTCCGGCCAGAGCACCCGCCATTCCAGCGCTCCGGCCCTCCGCACCTCCCCGGGCTCCGCCCGGATCAGCGGCACCCGCGCGGCCGCCGCCGTCCGCCGTACGAACCGGGCCTGGGCGGGCGGCTCTTCAAGACCCGTCGTCTGGATCGCCCCCACCGACCGCCCCCGCAACGCCCCCGGCAGTCCCGCCACATGGTCGGCATGGAAATGGGTCAACACCAGCAACGGCACCCGCCGCACCCCCAGTTCACGCAGGCACCGGTCCACGGCTACGGGGTCGGGGCCCGCGTCCACCACGACGGCCGCGTCCCCGCCCGCCGCGAGCACCGTCGCATCGCCCTGCCCCACCTGGCACATCGCGAACACCCAGCCCGGCGGCGGCCACCCGGTGACCCACCGGGCAAGCGGCACCGGTCGCGTCACCACGAGCAGGAGCACGACGGCGACGAGCACGCCGACAGGTCCCCGGTGCGGCAACTTGCGCACCCCGAGCACCACCAGAGCGGTGAGCAGCGCGAGGGCCAGACCGCCCCACCACCCGCCGGGCCAGGACAACTCCGCCCCCGGCAGGGCCGCGCCGGTACGGGCCACCCACGCGATCCATCCCGCCGGCCACCCCGCCACCCACGCCAGGCCCTCCGCGGCCGGCGCCCAGACCGCCGCAAGGGCGAGCGCGGCGAAGCCGAACACCGTCGCGGGCGCCACCGCGAGCTCGGCGAACAGGTTCGCCGGAATCGCCACCAGACTCACCCGGGCGGCGAACACCACCACGACGGGAGCGCACACCGCCTGCGCCGCCAGGGAGGCGGCCAGCGCCTCCGCCAGCCCGCCCGGCACCCGGCGCCGCCGCAGCGCCTCGCTCCACCGCGGGGCGACCGTGAGCAGGGCCCCGGTGGCGAGGACCGACAGCAGGAACCCGTAACTCCGCGCGAGCCAGGGGTCGTAGAGCACCAGGAGGAGGACGGCGGCGGCCAGGGCGGGGATGAGCGATCTACGGCGCCCGGTACCGATCGCGAGGAGCACGATCAGCCCGCAGGCAGCGGCACGCAGCACGCTCGGGTCGGGCCGGCAGACGACCACGAAGGCGAGCGTCAGCGCTCCTCCGGCCAGGGCGGTGGCCCGCAGCGACATCCCCAACCGGGGCGCGAGTCCACCCCGCTCCACCTGATGCGCCCTCCCCGGCCGGCCGACGAGCAGGAGCAGGACGATCGACAGGTTGCTCCCTGAGACGGCGAGGAGGTGGGTGAGATCGGTGGCCTCGAAGGCGTCCCGCAGCTCGGGCCCGATCCGGGAGGTGTCCCCGACCACCAGGCCGGGCAGCAGGGCCCGCGCGTCCGGTTCGAGCCCCTCGGTCGCCCGCCGCAGCCCGGCACGGAGCTCCCCCGCAGTCCGCTGGAGCGCGCTCGGAGGACCGATGACGCGGGGCGGCCCTGCCCTGTCGACCTTGAGCACCGCCGCGAAGGGTTCGCCGGAGCGCGCCGGCGGCGCGAGCCGCGCGCCGACCCTCAGCCGGGTGGAGGGCAGGAGCCGCAGCCACTCCTCCCGCCCCTCCCCCGGCGGCACGATCAGCAGGACCGGCGCCCGCGTCCGGTGGACCGTGCCGTCCCGCCTCTCGGCCAGGGTCACCTCGCCGTCCAGGACGACGGAGACCGGAACCGTCTCACTGCCCCGCACGCGCGGCCGGGTGAGCCGGGGGTCGGACGTCACCGTCACCTCCAACTGCGCCCGCGCGTACTCCCGTGCCAGGGCCGGCACGGGACCCCGCCGCAGGTCCGCCGCGTGCAGCCCCGCAGAGGTGGCCCCCGCCGCCGCACACAGCAGGACCCCCGCGCAGGCCGTCACCCGCAACCGCCAGCCGGACACCCCCCGCGTGCGACCTGGGCCGCCGAACCACCGGGCCGAAGCCGGCGTCAACAGGACGGCGGCTCCCACCAGACAGACCGTGACACCGGCCACCGTCCACCAACCGGTAACACCCACCGCACAAGCCGCCGCCACCCAGGCCGCCACCGCGAGCGGAACGAGCCGGAGGTCCATGGGCCCCTCCTCCCACAGGCGTTCCGGGGTCCCCCGCTCCTCGGCCGTCGTCTCGCCGCGGCTCATGGCCGGACCAGCGGTTCGAGGTCGGCGAACCTGCGCTCGCCGATGCCGTTGACCTCACGCAACTCCCCGACCGACCGGAAGCCGCCGTGCTCCGCGCGGTGGTCGACGATGTGCCGGGCGAGGACCGGGCCGACACCCGGAAGGGTGTCGAGCTGCTCCACCGTGGCCGTGTTGAGGCTCAACGGCGCCCCAGGCCCACCACCGCCGCCGCCCGCTCCGCCCGCCGGCCCGGAGCCGGAGCCGGAACCACCGGCCGGCACCCCCGGAAGGCCGACGAGAACCTGCTCACCGTCGAACAGGACACGGGCCCGGTTGATCCCCGTGAGATCGGCGTCGGGCTTCGCCCCGCCCGCGGCACGCAGGGCGTCCGCCACCCGCGAACCGGCGGGCAGGGTCAGCACCCCGGGCCTGCGCACCTTGCCGCCGACGTCGACGATCACCCGCGCGCCGCCCGCCGATCCCGCACCAGGGCCGGGCCCGGCTCGCGTGGCGGGCGCCGCCGCCACGGGGGCGGCGCGGACGAGCTCGGGCGCACGCACCGGCTCCGGCCGCCCCGCCCAGAAGTAGCCGCCCGCGAGCCCCGCCGCCACGATCAGGATCACCGTCAGCGCGGCCAGCGCCCTCGGTTCGAGCCCGCACCGCGTCTGCACCCACACCGGGGTCCGTTCACGCAGCGCCGCCGCCAGCCGCTCCCGCACCCCGCCCGGGGAACCACGCTCCGGCGCCTCGGGGACCTCCCGCGCACCAGGAACCTCCGGCGCCTCAGGGACCTCCCCCGCCCCCAGAACCTCCGGCGCCGAGCGCGGGAACAGGGCGTCCCCCCGACGCCGTACGACGGCCTCGGGGGCCGCGGCGGCCCTCCTGATCCGCGTCCGCCTCCTGGCCCGCCCCGAGGGCGCGCCACGCGCCCCGGTGCGGCTCCGCCCGTCGGAACCCCGCGCCCTGCCGGGTCCGCTGGACGGAGCGCCCGCCGCGCCCAGGACGTCGGGGGTGGTCGATGCGATACGTGTACGAAGAGTCATGCGGCTGACGGTAGGGATCACCGCGGTCCCGTGCGGAGCTCACTCACGTTCCGTGGATGGCGGGCACCCTGTGGAAAACTCCGTCACCCTTACGGGGGACGGGCCGGCTCAGCGCGGCGAGACGACGACCGCGAGCAGCCCGGGCCCCGTGTGCGCGCCGATGACCGCGCCCACCTCGCTGACGTGGAGATCCACCATGGCCGGTACCCGCTCCTCCAGCCGCTCGGCGAGAGCCGCGGCCCGTTCGGGTGCGGAGAGGTGGTGGACGGCGATGTCGACAGCGCCGGAACCGGCGCGCTCCACGGCGATCTCCTCAAGCCGTGCGATGGCCTTCGAGGCCGTCCGCACCTTCTCCCGCAGTTCGATGCGCCCGCCGCCGAGTTCGAGGAGCGGTTTCACCGCGAACGCGGAGCCGAGCAGCGCCTGAGCCGCCCCGATACGCCCCCCGCGTCGCAGGTGGTCCAGGGTGTCGACGTAGAAGTAGGCGGAGGTTCCCTCCGCGCGTTTCTCGGCAGCCGCGACCGCCTCGTCCAGCGAGCCGCCCGCCTCCGCGACCTGCGCCGCGGCCAGCACGCAGAAGCCCAGGGCCATGCCCATCATGCGGGTGTCCACGACCCGCACGGGCACAGGGGCGTCCTTCGCGGCGAGTACGGCCGCGTCGTACGTCCCGGAGACCTCGGCGGACAGATGGAGCGAGACGACACCCCGCGCCCCGGCCTCGGCGGCCGCGCGGTAGGCCTCGGCGAAGATCTCGGGGCTCGGCCGTGAGGTGGTGACGGACCGCTTCTTCTGGAGGGCCTCGACGAGGGCCCTGGCCGAGATCTCGGTGCCTTCCTCAAGGGCGCGGTCGCCGATGACGACGGTCAGCGGGACCGTGGTGATGGCGTGCCGCTCCCTCGCCTGGCGTGGCAGGTAGGCCGTGGAATCGGTGACGATCGCGACATGCCGGGACATGAGCGGGAGGTTACCCGCCGAAGCCGCCGCACGGCAGCCCGGCCCCCCGTCAGGTGGTGGTCTCCGGGCGGGCCGACTTCTCCCAGGGGTAGGCGGTCCTTCGCGGATCGGGCGGCGTGATCGCGGGCGTCTCCCCACCTGCCCCCGGGCTTGCCTGCTCCGACTGCCCGGACGCCCCGGCAGGGCGCCCCCAGGCCTCTCCCGCGCCGGGCGCGACTCCGGGAGTGTCTTCCCGTACCGGCCCCTGCGGGGTCTCCGGGCCGGTCCAGTGGCGCAGCGCACCCGCCTCGACGTCGATCTGGGCGCTGAGCGCCGACAGGTCGTCCTCGGCGAACTTCAGGGCCCGGTCCCGCGCGGCACGGCGCAGGGCGTCGGCGGAGCTCGTGATCCGCTCGGTCCGCGCGGTGAGATCGGGGAGCTGCCCGGAGACGTACGCCCGGTCGGGCTCCCGCTCAAGGCGCTTGAGATCCTCGTCCAGTTCGAGCCCGTGCCCGCTGAGCCGGTGGAACAGGTCGAGCGACTCCCTCAGGGAGGCGTCCTCGCCGACACCGGCCTGCAGCGCCTCCTGGGTGGCCCGCATCGAGGTGCGCAGCGAAAGGCGCAGTCTGGCCAGCTCGCCGGCCACCCCGGCCTGGCCGAAGCTCTTGGCCCGCAGCGTGGTGTCCTCGACCGTGCGCCGGGCCTGGTTCAAGGTGCGGTCGACCCCCCGCTTGGTGGCCTTGACCGCCTTCACGGTGACGAAGACCCCCAACGCCACGAACGACAAGAAGAGCAGCGCCATGATCGTGATAATCGCGGCTTCCATGTGCGCCCCTCCGGCGTCCGTCGAGTCCCCACGGATGTGGTTCCTCCAAGGTAAACGGAGCGGGCAGGCCGAGGGTTCCATCGGAACCCCCAACCTGCCCGTAGGGGAAACCCCTATGTGTCGCCGGCCGATGTGCCGCTAGCCGGCGACGATGTTGACCAGCTTCGGTGCCCGCACGATCACCTTGCGGATCTCCGCGCCGCCCAGCGCCGCCACCACGTGCGGGTCGCCGAGCGCCAGGGTCTCCAGCTCGGCGTCCGTGATCGAAGGCGAGACCTCCAGGCGGGCCTTGACCTTGCCCTTGATCTGCACGACGCAGGTCACGGTCTCGTCGACGACGTACGCCGGGTCGGCGACCGGGAAGCCCTGGTGGACGACCGAGTCGGTGTGGCCCAGCCTGCGCCACAGCTCCTCGGCGATGTGCGGCGCCAGCGGGGCGACCAGCAGCACCAGCTGCTCGGCGACCGACCGGGAGAGCGCGCCACCGGACTTGGTCAGGTGGTTGTTCAGCTCGGTGACCTTGGCGATGGCGGTGTTGAAGCGCATGGCCGCCATGTCCTGCGAGACACCGTCGATCGCCTTGTGCAGGGCACGCAGCGTGTCCTCGTCGGCCGCGGTGTCGACCACGGTGACCTCACCGGTCGACTCGTCGACGATGTTGCGCCAGAGCCGCTGCAGCAGCCGGTACTGGCCGACCACCGCGCGCGTGTCCCAGGGACGCGACACGTCCAGCGGGCCCATCGCCATCTCGTAGAGGCGCAGGGTATCGGCGCCGAACTCGGCGCAGATCTCGTCGGGCGTCACGGCATTCTTGAGGGACTTGCCCATCTTGCCCAGGACGCGGCTGACCTTCTCGCCCTGGTACCAGAAGCCGCCGTCGCGCTCCTCGACCTCGGCCGCCGGCACGGCGATCCCGCGCGCGTCCCGGTAGACGAAGGCCTGGATCATGCCCTGGTTGTACAGCTTGTGGAACGGCTCGGCCGAGGAGATGTGCCCCAGGTCGAACAGCATCTTGGACCAGAAGCGCGCGTACAGCAGGTGCAGCACGGCGTGCTCGGCGCCGCCGACGTACAGGTCGACGCCACCGGTCGGCATGCCCTCGCGGGGACCCATCCAGTACTGCTCGACGGCCGGGTCGACCAGCTTCTCGGCGTTGTGCGGGTCGAGGTAGCGCAGCTCGTACCAGCAGGAACCGGCCCAGTTGGGCATGGTGTTGGTCTCGCGGCGGTAGCGGCGCGGGCCGGCGCCGTCGCCGAGGTCCAGGGTGACGTTCACCCAGTCCTCGTTGCGGGACAGCGGGGTCTCCGGCTGGGTGTCCGCGTCCTCGGGGTCGAAGGTGCGCGGCGAGTAGTCCTCGACCTCCGGCAGCTCCAGCGGCAGCATGGACTCGGGCAGCGAGTGGGCGACGCCGTCCTCGTCGTAGACGATCGGGAAGGGCTCGCCCCAGTACCGCTGGCGGCTGAACAGCCAGTCGCGCAGCCGGAAGTTGACGGTGCCCTCGCCGATGCCGCGGTCGGCCAGCCAGGCGGTGATCTTCGCCTTGGCGTCGACGACGCCGAGGCCGTCCAGGGAGATCTCGTCGTTCGCGGAGTTGACCAGCGCGGCCTCGTACGAGGAAAAGGCCTCGTCCCACGTGGACGGGTCGGTACCGCGGTCGTCGCTCGGTTCCACGACGCAGCGCATCGGCAGCTCGAAGGCGCGCGCGAAGGCGAAGTCGCGGCTGTCGTGCGCGGGGACGGCCATGATGGCGCCGGTGCCGTAGCCCATGAGGACGTAGTCGGCGATGAAGACGGGGACCTGCTCGCCGCTGACCGGGTTGGTCGCGTACGCGCCGGTGAAGACGCCGGTCTTCTCCTTGGCGTCGGCCTGCCGCTCGACGTCGGACTTGGAGGCCGCCTGCTTGCGGTAGGCGTCGACGGCCTCGGACGGGGTGGCGTGGCCGCCGGTCCACACGTCGTGGGTGCCCTCGGGCCAGGTCGCCGGGACGATCTGCTCGACCAGGTCGTGCTCGGGCGCCAGGACCATGTAGGTGGCGCCGAACAGGGTGTCCTGGCGGGTGGTGAAGACGGTGATCGCACCGGTGTCGCCGACCCGGAAGTCGACGCGGGCGCCTTCGGAGCGGCCGATCCAGTTCCGCTGCTGCAGCTTGATGGCCTCGGGCCAGTCCAGCGCGTCCAGGTCGTCGATCAGACGGTCCGCGTAGGCGGTGATCCGCATGTTCCACTGGCGCAGCTTGGACTTGAAGACGGGGAAGTTGCCGCGCTCGGAGCGTCCGTCGGCGGTGACCTCCTCGTTGGCCAGGACCGTGCCCAGGCCGGGGCACCAGTTGACGGGCGCGTCGGAGGCGTACGCCAGGCGGTACTCGCCCAGGACGTCGGAGCGCTCGGCGGCGCTCAGCTCGCTCCACGCGCGCGTGGTGCCCGGAACCTCACGGGTGCCGTTCTCGAACTGCGCGATCAGCTCGGCGATCGGACGGGCCTTCTGGGCCTGTTCGTCGTACCAGGAGTTGAAGATCTGCAGGAAGATCCACTGGGTCCACTTGTAGTACTCCGGGTCGATCGTGGCGAACGACCGGCGCTTGTCGTGACCCAGACCCAGCCGGCGCAGCTGGACCTTCATGTTCTCCATGTTGGCCTCGGTGGACACACGCGGGTGCGTGCCCGTCTGCACGGCGTACTGCTCGGCCGGCAGGCCGAAGGCGTCGAAGCCCAGGGTGTGCAGCACGTTGTGGCCGGTCATGCGCGCGTGGCGGGCGAAGACGTCCGTGGCGATGTAGCCGAGCGGGTGGCCGACGTGCAGGCCCGCACCCGAGGGGTACGGGAACATGTCCATGATGAACTTCTTGGGCCGGGCGGCGACCGCGGGGTCGCCCGCCAGGTCACCGTTGGGGTTCGGGGCCTCGTAGGTGCCCTCGGCGTCCCAGAAGTCCTGCCAGCGTGCCTCGATGTCGGCGGCCATGGCCGCCGTGTAGCGATGCGGGGCCGCCGTCTCGGCGGCCGTATTGATCTCGGTCATGGTCCTTGAAGCTCCATCGATCGTCTCTGCCCACTGCCACGGACTGCCGTGAAATGAAAAAACCCCTCGCACAGGAGGGGACGCCGCGCCGACTCCGACAGGATGTCTGTCATCCGTCGGGACTGATCAGCGCGGCTCGGTAAGCAGAAGGCGTACGGCACGCATGGCGCCAGGGTACAGCAGGGCACGGCGTGCCCCGTAGTGGGATACGAAGAAGCGGGCCACCCAATCCGGGTGACCCGCTTCTCTTCTGTGGAGCTAAGGAGAATTGAACTCCTGACCTCCTGCATGCCATGCAGGCGCTCTACCAACTGAGCTATAGCCCCTTGCTTGTTCCCGTCTCCGTTTCGGTTTCCCTCGCGGCGACAGACAGAACATTAACCGGCCGCCCGGCAGATCTCCAAATCGATTCTTCGGGGCCTTCTGACCTGCCCGGTAGGGTCGCCGACTGTGTCCGTCTCCGTGCTCTCGAAAACCCGCGCCCGGCCCTGGCCCCTCGCCACCGCCGCGGCGATCTGCCTGCTCTCGTTCGCGGCCTTCTGGGTGGCGCAACGCCTCGCCCACGTGAACATGCTCGACGTGATGGTCTACCGGGCCGAGGGCGAGACGGTCCGGGCCGGCGGCGACCTGTACGCGATGCGCGCCACCTCGGCGAACCTCGGTATGACCTACCCGCCCTTCGCGGCCCTGCTGTTCGTCCCGCTGACCCTGGTGAGCGTGCCGCTGATGCGGACGCTCTCGACGGCGGGGAACCTGCTCCTCGTGGTCGCCCTGGTCCAGCTGTCGCTCCAGCTGGTCCGCCCGTCGCTGTCCCGTACGGCCCTGTGGCGTACGACCTTGTGGGTCGCCGCGGTCGTGGTCTGGTGCGAGCCGGTATGGACGACCCTGCGGTACGGGCAGATCAACCTGCTCATAGCGGTGGCGGTCCTCTGGGACCTCACGCGCGCGCGGGGCAGCCGCTGGGCGGGCCTCGGCATCGGCCTGGCGACCGCGGTAAAACTCACACCGGGTCTCTTCGTCGTACTGCTGCTCGTCGCGGGGCTGCTCCTGTGGCGCCGGGACCGGGCCTGGAACACGTGGCTGCGCACGGCGGCGACGGCGACGGGCGTTTTCCTGGGGACGACGCTGGCCGTGGTGCTGGTGCTGCCGGCGGACTCGAAGCGGTTCTGGACGGAGACCCTGTTCGAGACGGGCCGGGTCGGCTTCGCGGAGGAGACCGCCAACCAGTCGATCCGCGGGGTCCTGGCCCGGCTGATGCACACCGACGACCCGGGCATGTGGTGGGCGGTGGCCGCGGCGCTCCTCGGCGGTGCGGCGATGGTGCTCGCGGTGCGGGCCGCGCTGCGTGGTGACAAGGCGGTGGCGGTGGTCGTCTGCGCGTTCACGGCGCTGATGATCAGCCCGATCTCCTGGTCCCACCACTGGGTCTGGTGCGTTCCCCTGCTGATCCTGCTCGCGGACCGCGCCACGCGCGCGTGGCCGGTGACGGGGGCGGTGGCCCTGGCCTTCGCCTCGTTCGCGCTGTGGTGGGTTCCGCACGACCCGGGCCGGCCGGAGCTGGACCAGAACGCGGGTCAGATGGTGCTGTCCGCGATCTATCCGCTGACGGCGACGGCGCTGCTCGTGGGGTACGCGCTGGTGCTGCGGCGTCAGGCCAGTCAGGCCCCTCAGGCCGTGGCGAAGGAGTAGAACCGCTTGAGGGTGCAGTGCTCGTCGAGGAGCCGGCCGTAGATCGGCTCCCCCTCCAGCTCGCGGTACGTCTCGATGGGGTCGCCTTTTATGATCAGCGCCCGCGCGCACTCCTCGCACCAGTACTGGAACCCTGGGTTGACGGGGTCCATGTCACGCACGATGGGCGTACCGCTGCCGCACCAGTCGCACTTCCGCCTGTGTGCACCCATCAGTCAGCTCCAGCTGTGGCCGCAGGCCGTGCACCCATAGGACACCCCGCAGTTGTCGCCGAGCACTAGGGCCACCCTCCCGTCCGGATTCCTCGTCCCCCTCCGGCCGTCCGATTCTGCCATGGCCCCGCAAGAGGGTCGGCGTGCTCGGCGTGGCGGCCCTGCGGCCGCGTCGATGATCGCGGCGACGGCGGGGGTGAGGGTGGTCCGCACCCCCGTACGAGGTGACGGAACGACAAATCCCGCCCCCTACTGGGGACGGGATCCGGTGATTGTGGAGCTAAGGAGAATTGAACTCCTGACCTCCTGCATGCCATGCAGGCGCTCTACCAACTGAGCTATAGCCCCTCGTGTTCTTCGTGTTCTTCGCGCTCCGCGCTGCGAACAAGAAGAACTCTAGCCTGTGACCTGCCGGAAAGTGAAATCCGGGCCCGGCAGGCCGGCCGTGGGGCTCAGTCGTCGTCGCCGAGGACCGGCTCGGGCAGCGTGCCCGCGTTGTGCTCCATCAGACGCCAGCCGCGGGCGCCCTCGCCGAGGACCGACCAGCAGCAGTTCGAGAGGCCACCCAGGCTCTCCCAGTGCTGGGACTCCAGCTCCAGGAGGCGGCCGATGGTGGTGCGGATCGTGCCGCCGTGGCTCACGACGACGAGGGTGCCGTCATCGGGGAGCTTGTCGGCGTGCCCCAGCACCACCGGGGCGGCCCGGTCGGCCACCTCGGTCTCCAGCTCGCCACCGCCCCGGCGCACGGGCTCGCCGCGCTTCCAGGCGGCGTACTGCTCGCCGTACCGCGCCACGATCTCGTCGTGGGTCAGCCCCTGCCACTCCCCCGCGTACGTCTCGCGCAGCGCGGAGTCGTGGGCGACGGCGTGCCCGGTGAGCACGGCCAGCTCGGCGGCGGTGGCCGCCGCCCGCTTCAGATCGGAGGCGACGATGGCGTCCGGCTTCAGCGCGGCGAGCAGCCGGGCGGCCCGGCGCGCCTGGGCGACGCCGGTCTCCGTCAGCTCGATGTCGGTCGAGCCCTGGAAGCGGCGCTCCAGGTTCCAGGAGGTCTGGCCGTGGCGCCAGAGGACGATGCGGCGGCCTCTGCCGCCTTTGGTGGCGCTCAGCGCAGCTCACCGTCCACTTCGTCGGGGAGCCCGGCGGCGTGGTCGTTGAGGTCGACACCGGTCAGCTCGGCGTGCTCGGCGCCCTTGCCGCGCGTCTTCTGCGCGTCCTCGGGGAGCGGCAGCTCGGGGCAGTCCTTCCAGAGCCGCTCCAGGGCGTAGAAGACCCGCTCCTCGCTGTGCTGGACGTGGACGACGATGTCGACGTAGTCCAGGAGGATCCAGCGGGCGTCGCGGTCGCCCTCGCGGCGGACCGGCTTGGCGCCGAGGTCCTTGTTCAGGCGCTCTTCGATCTCGTCGACGATCGACTTGACCTGGCGGTCGTTGGGCGCGGAGGCGAGCAGGAAGGCGTCGGTGATCGACAGCACATCACTGACGTCGTACGCGATGATGTCGTGCGCGAGCCGGTCGGCTGCCGCCTGAGCGGCGGCGTTGACGAGTTCGATGGAGCGATCCGTGGCGGTCACATGCAAGCTTTCGTCGGCGGTCCAGTACCCCTCCAGGGTCTCACGGACCGCCGACGGCCCCGCCAACGTTTTCCGGAGCGCTGTTACCGGGGCCCCTGAGGCTTGTAGTCCTGGCCCAGGACCACGGTGACCGCGGCGGCGTTCGAGGGCTCGCCCTTGGTGACCGCGCCGGCCGGCAGACCGAGCGTCTTGGCCACCTCGGCCGCCGTCGCCTTCTGGGCGTCGTCGCCGTACAGGACCTGCGACGTCTCCCGGACGGGCGCCTCGGCGCCGCCCACGAAGGCGTAGCCGCCGTTGATCAGGACGATCCTGGCGGTCTCGGTCGCGTTCTTCCCGGAACCGTCCCTTACCGAGACCCGGGGCACGTCGCCCGCCTCGGGGGCGGTGACCTTGCCGCCGAGGATGTCCTTCACCACACTCCCGCCGGCTTCCTCGGTCAGCGCGCCGGCCTCGCCGACCGGCAGCAGGGCCGTCTTGTGGTCGCCGATCTTGGCGTGCTCGGCGAGCCTGGCCAGGGAGGCGGCCAGGTCCTTCTCCGGGAGCGAGGGGTCGAGGATCTGCTGGAGGGTCTGGATGGTGACCGTGGCGGCCTCGGGATCGGAGGAGATCTTCCGCAGCACGCCGTACACGACCTGTCCGAAGCGCTGGAGCTGCTTGGCCTCGGCCTCGCCGGGCGCCCGGTAGGTGGCGTACGCGACGGCGGCGCGGCCGTTCAGGGTCTGCTTCTCGCCCTTCCTGACCAGCGGCTCGGCGCCCTTCTTGGCGTCGGGCACGTCCGTGTCGGTGTCCGTCTCGATGCCGCTGACGGTCTCGACGAGGTTCTCCAGGTACGGGGTGTCCAGACGCCAGGTGCCGGTGATCCGGGTACCGAGGAGATTGCCGATGGCCTCCCGGGTCCCGCCGGCCCCGTCGTCCTCGACCGACTTGCCGAGGGTGGTCACGGAGCCCTCCTCGTCGGCGACGACGACGGAGTTGGGGAGCAGGACCGTGGTGCCCTGGCGGGTGGTCGCGTTGTTCACGAGGAGGGCGGTGGAGGTGCCGCCGTTCTTGAGGTCGTGGAGGTGGAGGACGATCGTGTCGCGCTTCTGCGGACCGGTCGCCGTGTTCCCCTTCTGCTCCCCCTCGGACGAGCCGGGGAGCAGGCCGGCGGACCAGAGGTAGCCGACGCCTCCCGCGACCGCGAGAACGAGCACGACGACGAGCGCGACGATCCGGTTGCGGCCGCGCCGTCGGGCCTCCTCGCGGCGCTCCGTACGGCTCTCGGTGAACTTCAGCCAGTCGATGACGTCCTCGGAGTCCTCGTCCGGCTCCTCGATGAACGAGAACTGCTCGGTGCGGTACTCCCGGTCGTCGTCCCCGGCCGGCCGGGCCGGGGTGGACCGCTCGGAGGCGGGGCGCTGCCCGGGCACACCGGCCGGGGCCGCGACGGGCGCCGGAGCCGCGGGGGCGACCGGTGCGGTCTGCGTCGCGGGGCTGGGGGCGGGAGCGGGCTCGGCCTGGGCGGCCCACTGCTGCCCCGTGTCGTACGAGGGGTAGGCGTAGCCCTGCTGCCCGTAGGGGTCGTACTGCGGTTCCTGCGGCTGGTGTTGCTGCTGTTGCTGCGGGGGCGCCTGCTGCTGGGCGTAGGGGTCGTAGCCGTACCCCTGCTGAGGCTGCTGTTGCTGCTGTGCCTGGTGCTGTTGGCCGCCATACGGGTCGTAGTGCTGCCCCTGCGACTGCTGGGGCGCCTGCGGCTGCTGGTACACCGGCTGCCCGTACTCGTCGTAGCCGATGATCTGCGGCTGCGGATAGTACGGGTCGTACGGATGCTGCTGATCGTTCACCGGTGCCCCTCCCCGAAGCTCACACGCCGCGGTACAGCTGGCGCTTGTCGATGTAGCGCACCACGCCGTCAGGCACCAGATACCAGACGGGATCCCCCTGCGCGACCCTCGCCCGGCAGTCGGTGGAGGAGATGGCGAGCGCGGGAACCTCGACGAGCGAGACCCCGCCCTTGGGCAGTCCGTCGTCGGTGAGGTCGTGGCCCGGCCGGGTGACGCCGATGAAGTGCGCGAGCGAGAAGAGCTCCTCGGCATCGCGCCAGGTGAGGATCTGCGACAGCGCGTCGGCCCCGGTGATGAAGAACAGGTCCGAGTCGGTGTTGAGGGAACTCAGGTCCCGCAGGGTGTCGATGGTGTAGGTCGCGCCGCCGCGGTCGATGTCGATACGGCTGACCGAGAACTGCGGGTTGGACGCCGTCGCGATGACCGTCATCAGATAGCGGTCCTCGGGCGCCGACACGGCCCGGTCGCTCTTCTGCCACGGCTGCCCGGTCGGTACGAACACCACCTCGTCCAGGTGGAAGAGGGCGGCGACCTCGCTGGCCGCCACCAGGTGTCCGTGGTGGATCGGGTCGAAGGTTCCACCCATCACGCCGAGTCGGCGCTTCCCGCGCCCGCCAGTAGGCATTTCCTGCTCTCCCATGCGTGCAGAGCCTACTGGCACGGCAGCGGACGCCTGATCAGGGTCGTCGGTTCAGCGGTCGCGGTTGAAGCGGGTGGTGATCCACAGCAGCAGCATCAGGGCCCCGAAGGCGCCGATGCCGGTGAGGTAGGGGCTGAGGCTTTCGTGGTTGCCGCCGTGCTCGGCGCCCTCGGCGAGAGAGACGAGGTTGGCGGCGGTGCTGTGGAGGCTCATCTTCGGCAGACCTATCGATCGGGGATGGGAGCGGAGACTTCGCGCACATCGTATGCGGGCCGTGCCGACGCGCTCACGCCGACTCAGGCGTTGGCGTCGAGGTCCGTGTCGCGGTCCGAGTCGAGGTCCCGTGCCCGAGTTATCCACAGGCCCCGGCGCGCGGTGGCACCAGCACCTAGGCTGGACTTCGTCAGGGGGACGAGCACCGACTCGTACGAACAGGGGGCATCCATGACCGAGAACGACCAGGGGAACGTGCCGAGCAGGCAGCGCAAGCGGTTCCCCGGCATCTCCTCGCGGGCCTACGAGCATCCCGCCGACCGCTCGGCGCTGGTGGCACTGCGCAAGCTCAGCGGTTTCGACACGGTCTTCAAGACACTCAGCGGACTACTGCCCGAGCGCAGCCTGCGGCTCCTCTTCCTCTCGGACTCCGTCCGGGTGAGCGACGCGCAGTTCAGCCATCTCAACGACATGCTGCGGGACGCCTGTTACATCCTGGACCTGGAGAAGGTCCCGCCGATGTACGTGACGCAGGACCCGAAGCCCAACGCCATGTGTATCGGCCTGGACGAGCCGATCATCGTCGTCACCACCGGTCTGGTGGAGCTTCTCGACGAGGAGGAGATGCGGGCCGTCGTCGGCCATGAGGTCGGGCACGCCCTCTCCGGGCATTCCGTGTACCGCACGGTGCTGCTCTTCCTCACCGGCCTCGCGCTGAAGATCGCCTGGATCCCGCTGGGGAACGTGGCGATCATGGCCATCGTGACGGCGCTGCGCGAGTGGTTCCGCAAGTCGGAGCTCTCCGCCGACCGGGCCGGGCTCCTCGTCGGGCAGGACGTGCAGGCCTCGATGCGGGGTCTGATGAAGATCGCCGGCGGCAACCACCTCCACGAGATGAACGTGGACGCGTTCCTCGCCCAGGCCGACGAGTACGAGAAGGCCGGGGACCTGCGGGACTCGGTCCTGAAGATCCTCAACGTGCTGCCGCGGACGCACCCGTTCACCACCGTCCGGGCGGCGGAGCTGAAGAAGTGGTCCGAGAGCCGCGACTTCCAGCGGATCATGGACGGTCACTACCCCAAGCGCTCGGAGGACAAGGACACCTCGGTCACGGACTCCTTCCGCGAGTCGGCGGGGCACTACGCCGACACCGTGCGGACCAGCACGGATCCGCTGATGAAGCTGGTCGGCGACATAGCCGGAGGCGCCGGTGACCTGGCGGGCGACCTGGGCGGGCGGCTGCGCAACCGGTTCAGCGGCGGCCAGGGGCCGAAGCAGTCGGGCGACGGCGGAGCGGCGGCCGGGGACGACAAGGGCGGCGAGGGTGGCCCGGGCAGCGGTTCCGGGGACGGTCAGAGCAAGGGCTGAGCGTCCGGCGCCAGCGCTCCGCACAGCGAGGGGGCGGCCGGCCTGCCCGTGGCGTACGGGTCGGTGACCGCCGGGCCGCCACCGGCCTCGGGGGCCCGCCCTCCCGCCAGGATCGGCTTCAGGGCGCCGGTGGTGTCCGCGCCGCAGGCCTGCGGGCCCGCCTCGACGGTGCTGGTCACCAGCTCGGCCCGGTGCATTCGCAGGTCCTCGCGGTCGAAGCGGAAGTGCAGCTCGCGGTGGACCGTGAAGAGGGACGCCCCGGCGACCGGCCCCACGCCCTGGACGGCCGGGCGCAGGGCGTAGGTGTACGTGTGGTCCGCGGTGACGTCCAGGGTGTCGGGGCCCGTCTCCTCGAAGCGGAGGGTGCCCTGGACGCGGACGGCGGGGTCCGCGAGGGCCACCTGTCGCGGGTCGAAGCGGACGAGCCAGCCGGCGAGGGCGTGCCGGCCGTCGTCGGCCGGTGACTCGACACTGCGGTCGAACTGGTCCAGCTGGTCCGGGTCGAGCAGCAGCCGGGCCGGCCGCACGGTCGCCCCGGACAGGACGTCGGGCTCCAAGGAGGAGGCCACCAGGTAGTCCTTGGCGATGCTGAGGGCGGTGACGACCTGGCTCTCGGCGAAGTGGGTGGTGCGTCCGGTGACGGGCAGGTTGATGCCTCCGGCACCGATGCGGAACTCGGCGGCGGGGCTGTGGTCGAAGAGCCGGGCGGGGACGCCGCCCGCGACGGGGCCCTGGGGGGCGAGCGGGACCACGGTGGTCCGCAGTGGCTCTGCCCGCTGGTCGACGGGGGGAAGGTACGGGTTGCGGACGCCCAGATAGATGGCGGTACCGAAGGCGAGGAGGATCAGCAGGACCAGCAGGATCGCCTGGTGGGAGCCGCTCCGGCCCTCTCGGGAGGCGCGGCTGCGGACGGCCAGGGCGTGCTCGCCCATCCGCTCCTGGGCGGAGTACTCCTGGAGGTGGGCAGCGCGGACGAACGCCTCGTCGAAGACGACGGATCGGTACTCGTCCTCACCACCGCCGGGGAACCCCTGGGGCGTCCCCTCAGGCGGGTCGCCACGCCCTGCCATACCTTCAGGGTAGGTCGGCGGGGGCTTCGGTAAACGCCCAGGTACACGACAAGTTCCGAAGAATTCCGCCGTGGGCCCGGGTGCGGGGCGAGCAGGGCCGAACCGGCCTGTTCGGCCTCTCGGGGGACGTCGGCGCCATCTGGGGGACGCCGACGCTAGCCGGGGGACGCCGACCGGGCCGCGGGGGCGTGGGCCGCGGGTGGGGCGGGGTTCGGCTTGGGCGTGTCGACGCCTGTGGTGGCCGGCGGAGGGATCTGGTCCTGGCGGTTGGCGGCCGCGCCCCGGTAGACGGCGCTGAACGCCAGGGCGACCATGCCGATCCCCATGAGGAGGGCGAGGAGCCAGGCGACGGGACGGTGCCAGCGGGCGCTGCCCCGGTAGGGACGCAGGGCGCCGCCGTGGCGGCCGTAGGGGCTGGCGTCGTCGCCGACGTCGTCGGGCTCGTAGGTGTGGCCGGTGGGGTCGTGGAGGCCGTCGTAGGGGTCGTCGTCGGCAGGGCCGCCACCGGCGCGGGCGCGGGCCGCCTCGGCCTCGGCACGGGCCTGGGCCGCGGCGAGGAGCCGCTCGACCGCGGTCGGCTCGTGCACGGTCGCGGCCCGTACGAAGTCCTCGTCGAACACCACGTCGGCGTAGACCTCGTCAGCGCCTCCGCGATCGACAGAGTCCTCAGGGTCCCCGCCGTCCTGGAACGGCCTGCCCCCCATGTCGTCCGGCACGGATTCAGAGTAGACCCGGAAGGTGGTTTTGGGCAGGGAGAGTGCGAACCCTCCCCGCCCGTACCGGAAGGAGGGGTTACCGCACGTGACCGTCACCGGTGACGATGTACTTGGTCGAGGTCAGCTCCGGAAGGCCCATGGGGCCCCGGGCGTGCAGTTTCTGGGTGGAGATGCCGATCTCCGCGCCGAAGCCGAACTCGCCGCCGTCCGTGAACCGGGTGGAGGCGTTCACGGCGACCGTGGTGGAGTCGACCAGCTGGGTGAAGCGGCGGGCCGCGGCCTGCGAGGTGGTGACGATCGCCTCGGTGTGGCCGGAGGACCACGTGCGGATGTGCTCGACGGCCTTGTCGAGGGAGTCGACGACGGCGGCGGCGATGTCGTACGAGAGGTACTCGGTCTCCCAGTCCTCGGGCGTGGCCGGTACGACGGTGGCCTTGGAGCCCTCGGCGAGGGCGAGGACCCGCTCGTCGGCGTGGACGGTGACGCCGGCCTCCGCGAGGGCGTCGAGGGCCCTGGGCAGGAAGGCGTGGGCGATGTCCTGGTGGACGAGGAGGGTCTCGGCCGCGTTGCAGACGCTGACCCGGTGGGCCTTGGAGTTGAGCAGGATGTCGACGGCCATGTCGAGGTCGGTCTGCGCGTCGACGTAGACGTGGCAGTTGCCGGTGCCGGTCTCGATGACCGGGACGGTGGACTCCTCGACGACCGTACGGATCAGGGAGGCGCCGCCGCGCGGGATGAGGACGTCGACGAGGCCGCGGGCGCGCATCAGCTCGCGGACCGATTCGCGGGACTCGCCGGGGACGAGCTGGATGGCGTCCGCGGGCAGTCCGGCGCCGCCGACGGCGTCCCGCAGGACCTTCACGAGGGCGGTGTTGGAGGCGTAGGCGGAGGACGAGCCGCGGAGCAGGACGGCGTTGCCGGACTTGAGGCAGAGGGCGGCGGCGTCGACGGTGACGTTGGGGCGGGCCTCGTAGATGATGCCGACGACGCCCAGGGGCACGCGGACCTGGCGCAGGTCGATGCCGTTGGGGAGGGTGGAGCCGCGGACGACCTCGCCGACGGGGTCGGGCAGCGCGGCCACGTCACGGACGTCGGCGGCGATGGCCCGGACGCGCTCCGGGGTGAGGGTGAGCCGGTCGATGATCGCCTCGCTGGTCCCGGCTTCGCGGGCCTTGGCGATGTCCTCGGCGTTGGCCTCGACGATCTCGGCGGTGCGGACTTCGAGGGCGTCCGCGATCGCCAGCAGGGCGTCGTCCTTGGCCGCGCGCGGGAGTGGCGCGATTTCGGCGGCGGCGCCACGGGCCCGGTAGGCGGCCCGGGTGACCGGGGAGAGGTTGTCGAGGGGCGTGAGCGAGGTCATGTCCGCAGGGTACTGGCACCCCTGCGGACATCCCTCACGTATCCCGCACTCCGAGACGTACGTCCCCGCCCACGAGACGCCCGCCCGGTGCCACCGGGACGTACGCCCGCGGTCACGAGACGTACGCGCGCCGGGGACGCGTCCACGCCGCTCAGTACGGGTGGACGCCGACCGGGGCTGCGGGAGGCGGGCCGTAGCCCTCCGCGATCCGCTGGTGGTAGGTCTCGCGGTCGATGACCTCCAGGCCGACGATCTCCCACGGCGGCAGTTTGGCGGTCTGCCGGTGCTCGCCCCACAGGCGCAGGGCGACGGCCGCGGCGTCGTGCAGGTCGCGAGCCTCCTCCCAGTACCGGATCTCCGCGTGGTCGTTGGCGTACCGGCTGGTCAGCAGGAAGGGGTGGTCGTGGGCCAGCTGTTCGAGCCCGCGTCGCACCTCCTTCAGCGGCGACTCCACACCCGAAACGCTGAGGGTGATGTGCCAGAGTTTGGACACGGGCTGTTCCCTGGCGCGTACCTCACGCGCCTCGCGAACCTCCCGTGCCTCGATGGTGGTCTCGGTCTTCCTGTCCGTGGACCTGTCCCGTGCCTCGTCGAAGTCGGCTCCGGCCTCGACACTGGTCAGGGCGCGTTCGGCAGTCCCTCGGGGCAGTGCCCCTGGGCGCGCTCGTCTCACCGGCGGCCTCCTGTGTGATGCGTGTGGTGCTGTACCCCGCCCTGCTCTTACCCCCGAGACAAAGTTGACCAGCCCGAGGCGGCACGTGGGGCGGTTTTGGGGAACGTCCCTTCCGGATGGCCGCACTTTCAGCCGTTTCGGGAGGGGCGCGAGGGTCAGCGGATGACGACCAGGTCGTCCCGGTGGACGACCTCGCGCTCGTACTCGGGCCCGAGGTCCTTGGCGAGCTCGTGGGTGGAGCGCCCGAGCATCCGGGGCATCTCCTTGGCGTCGAAGTTGACGAGTCCACGGGCGACGGCCCGGCCCGCGGTGTCGCGGAGCTCGACGGGGTCACCGGCCACGAAGTCGCCCTCGATTCCCGCGACTCCGGCCGCGAGCAGGGACTTCTTGCCCTCGACGACGGCTCGTACGGCCCCGTCGTCCAGGGTCAGGGAGCCCTGCGGGGTGGAGGCGTGGGCGAGCCAGAGGAGCCGGTCGGCGGAGCGGCGGCCGGTGCGGTGGAAGTACGTGCCGGTGTCACGGCCGCTGAGGGCGTCGGCGGCGCGGCTCGCGGAGGTGAGGACGACGGGGATGCCCGCGGCGGCGGCGATGCGGGCGGCCTCGACCTTGGTGACCATGCCGCCGGTGCCGACGCCCGCCTTGCCGGCCGAGCCGATCTCCACGTGGGCGATGGACTCCGGTCCTGTGACCTCGGCGATCCTCGACGTGCCGGGCTTGGCCGGGTCCCCGTCGTAGAGACCGTCGACGTCGGAGAGCAGGACGAGCAGGTCGGCGCGGACGAGATGGGCGACGAGGGCGGCGAGCCGGTCGTTGTCGCCGAAGCGGATCTCGTCCGTGGCGACGGTGTCGTTCTCGTTGACGACGGGCAGCGCGCCCATGGCGAGGAGCTGGTCGAGGGTCCGGTACGCGTTGCGGTAGTGGGCGCGACGGCTGGTGTCGTCGGTAGTGAGGAGGACCTGGCCGACGCGGACGCCGTAGCGGGCGAAGGAGGCGGTGTAGCGGGCGACGAGGAGGCCCTGGCCGACGCTGGCGGCGGCCTGCTGACGGGCGAGGTCCTTGGGCCGGCGGGTGAGGCCGAGCGGGGCGAGGCCGGCGGCGATGGCACCGGACGAGACGAGGACGATCTCCTTCTCGCCGCCGCTGCGGACCTTGGCGAGCACGTCGACGAGGGCGTCGACGCGGTCGGCGTCGAGGCCCCCGGAGGCTGTGGTGAGCGAGGAGGAGCCGACCTTGACGACGATCCTGCGGGCCTCCGTCACGTACTGCCTCGCCACGTCCGTACGTCCCGTCACCTGCGTCGTCACCTGTGTCGTCCTCACTCGGCTGTCCCGCGCGCCGCGTGCTCCCCGCCGCGGCTGCGAGGCAATCTACGCGAGCCTGGACGGCTGCCGCTCGTCCGTTTCGCTCCCTGGACCGGAGGCGGCGGTATCCTGCCCGGCGTTCCGGGGGACCAGGATCCGCTGCGAGATCAGGTAGGTGAACGGGATGGCGACGACGGCCGCGACGAGTGGCGCGATCCTGTCGTCCATGTGTGCCCAGGTGACGAGCGCGTACAGACCGACGCTCTGCACCAGGTAGTTGGTGACGTTGGTGAGGGGGAAGAGGGCGAACTTCTTCCAGGTCGGCCGGGTCCGGTAGGTGAAGTAGGTGTTGAGGAAGAAGGAGCCGATCATGCTGAGGAGGAAGGCGAGGGAGTACGCGGCGAAGTACGGCATCCACGGGTGGAGGAGCAGGTAACACCCGAAGAACGTGCCGGTGTTGACCCCGCCGACCAGCGCGAAGCGGAAGATCTGCGCGAGTCGCGCCCGCCGCCCGCGCGTCCCTTGGTCGAGGCCGTCCTCCCCGCCCATCAGTGCTCCCGCTCGGAGGCGGCCACGCCGATGCGCTCGGCGGTGGCGCGGTCGGCGGCCGGGCGGTCGAAGGAGCGGTGGGTCTCCTTCACGAGGAAGTGCGGACGGCGCTTGGTCTCGTAGTAGATGCGGCCGATGTACTCGCCGATCAGCCCGAGCATCGTCATCTGCACGCCGCCGAGGCCCACGATGATCGCGACCAGGGTGACGTAACCGGGAGCGGTGACGCCCTGGGTGAAGGCGGTGACGGTCACCCAGATCGCGTACACGGCGGCGAGGCCGGTCAGCATCATGCCGCCCCAGAGGGCGATGCGCAGCGGGCGGTTGTTG
The DNA here is from genome assembly GCF_044764665.1 of Streptomyces sp. NPDC093795. NCBI lineage: Bacteria > Bacillati > Actinomycetota > Actinomycetes > Kitasatosporales > Streptomycetaceae > Streptomyces > Streptomyces sp. NPDC093795. The sequence goes on along the minus strand of NZ_JBIWIO010000002.1, from coordinate 426,426 downwards.
AAGGAGATCAGCCCGTCCATGCCGTAGTTGACCAGGGAGCTGAACTTCCACTTCGTCTCACCGCCTTCGCGTGCGGCGTTCTGGTAGTCGAAGGTGACGGTGTCGAAGCCGATCCAGGAGAAGAGCCCCTTGGAGAAGCGGTTGTACTCGGGCAGCGAGAGCAGGGCGTCGACGGCGGGGCGGGAGAGCAGACGGAAGTCTCCGACGCCGTCGGTGAGCTCCACGTCCACCCAGCGGTTGACGGCCTTGTAGTAGGTGCGGCTCAGAGCGCTGCGGAGCTTCTTGTCCCCTTCGCGCGTGCGTCGCGCTATCACCTGGTCGTGGCCCTGGTGGTGGAGGTCGAGCATGCGTCCGAGCAGCTCCGGCGGGTGCTGGAGGTCGGCGTCCATGATCACCACGGCGTCGCCCACGGACTTGCGCAGGCCCGCGAGCATGGCCGCCTCCTTGCCGAAGTTCCGGCTGAAGGAGGCGTACTGCGTGCGGTTCGGGTGCTGGGCGGCGATCTCGCGGAGCTTGCCCAGCGTGCCGTCGGAGCTGCCGTCGTCCACGTAACAGATCTCGTAGTCGACCGAGAGGGTGTCGAGCACCTGACGCATCCGTGCGTCGAAGAACTCGACGACGTCTTCCTCGTTGAAGCAGGGGACGACGACGGAAAGTTTGGTCATGGAACGGTCACTCCAGAGGAATGGGTAAGCACGCTCTGAGGGGCCGCCACCGGACTTTTCTCCAAGTGGCGCAAGGTGGCAAAAGGTGGTGACGGCCGTTCGGCGTGCCCCACGCGGCCGCGCCTGTCGGCATGTCGTCCACACAATAAGGCATGCGGGAAAGATCTTGGATCTGTGTGGCATTTCACCTATTTGTCACCTACCGAGGCGCACCCGAACCAGCAGGAGTTACCACCCGTGAGCAGGACCACCATTACAGAGCGCGGCAAGGTACCGGTGACGGAGGACGAAGCGGAGAGCGACGCCCCCGACGGGGAGGGATTCTCCCGGGCGCTGAGCGGGATCTCGCTCGTCGTCGCGGTCGGATCGGGGGCACTGCTCGCGGTCGGCGCGTTCCTCGGCCTCTACGTCCGCCCCACGTCCGACGACTGGTGCGCCCTCTGGAAGGCCCGGGACATGGGCGTCCTGGGGATCAGCGCGGACTTCTACACCACCCAGAACGGCCGCGTCACCAACGCCTTCCTCACCGGACTCATCTACGTCGACGGCATGCGGGGGGCGAAGCTGATGCCCGCCTTCCTGGTGGTGGCGTTCGGCGTCGTCCTCTTCTTCCTCGCCCGCGCCGCGCTGCGCGCCCTGGGCCGCCCCCGGCCCCCCGCTGTGCTCCTCGTTGCCGCCGTGGCGCTCTTCGAGGCACTCCTGTTCTTCGCGGGCACACGCTCGTACCAGGTGCTGCTCTGGGCCCCGGCCACGATCTCCCACACCCTGCCGAGCCTGATCGGCCTGGCGGCCGTGCTCGGCGCCGTCGCCGCGGCCCGCTCCCGGCGCCCGTGGGCCCGGAACGCCGCCGTGGCCATGGCGCTCCTGACCGGGCTGGCGATCGGCATGCTCAGCGAACCGTTCACCATGGTGGCCGGGATCTTCGCGGTCGCCGCCGGACTCGTCTGCCTCCCCCGCCTCGGCCGGGCGAAAGACTGGTACGTCACCACCTGGTGCGCCGCGGCCTGTGTCGGGCTCGCCGGGGGCCTCGCGCTCCTCTACACCTCCCCCGGGGCACGGTGGCGGCGCTCCCGGAACCCCGAGAAGCCGCTGACGCTCGCGGAGCTGGGGGAAACGTTCCACGACTGGTGGCGCATCTGGCAGACGATCATCGATCAGTGGGCGTACCTGGGAGTCGTCGCCGTCGGCGTCCTCCTGGGCCTGGGCATCGCCTTCGCCGGGCCGTCCGACGACCGCGACACCGCCGCCGGAGCGGACCGCCCGCGTCGGGTGTCGTGGATCGTGGCGCTCCTGCCGGTGCCGCTGATCGCCGTGGCGAGCCTCGGCGTCACCTACGGACTGCGCAGCGGTTACGGACCGGCCGGCTGGACGTACGGCCGGACCTGGACGAACTTCCTCGTCCCGCTGCTGCTCCTCCTCTGCGCGTACGGCGCCTGGGCCGGCCACCGGCTCGGGCGGCTGCTCCGGGCCCCGGGCCGCCCCGCCGCCCGCGCCGCCACGCTGGTCGCGGCGGGCGCGCTCGCCCTGGGCAGCGTGACCGCGCTGGTGCAGCCGGTGTACACGCTGACCGGACAGACGGTCCACCGCAGCATCGCCTGGGACCTTCAGAACGCCCGGATCCGCGCGGAGGTCGCGAAGGGCGCCACGGAGGTGACGTACCGCCCCCTGCCCATCGCCTCGCTCGCGGAACCCTTCTTCACGCGGGTGTACGCGCGGGACTGGGTGGCGCAGTGCGCGTCCCGGTACTACGGAGTGGAACGGATCCGCCGCCCCTGACCGCCCGGCGGACCGCCCGGCAGGCCGCCAGGCCGACTGCCCGGCCGTCCCGCCCTGCCGACCCGCCCGGCTCACCACCCGGCCGACCGCGCGCGATACGGTCGGACCCGACCGCCCCCCGGCAGTCGCGTCCGCCGCCCGCCTCGGCGACGCCCCCTTCCCTGTTTCCGCCCCGCGGAACCTGGAAAGGGGTGTGTTTCCCATCACTCCGTGCGGTCGGCCGTGCGAGGAGCTCGGAGCACCGTCCGGGCACGTGTGACCTGCGCGGAAGTCGTCGAACTGGAAACGCCCGTACGGGCGACTCCCGACACGCCCGGATGGTTGCCCTCACGGGTACGGTTCGCTGCGTCACGATCGGGTCACGGCACGCGCCGTATCGTCGGAAGGCACGACGAACCGGACGGGAAACACCAGGTAGCTTGGATGTGCCTGGAGGAATGACAAGTGGATCGAGGTGCAAGTGCCTGACGTCTCCGTGGTCGTCATCGCCTACAACGACGCAGAGCGTCTCCCGACGGCCGTTCAGTCGGTACTGGATCAGACTCTGCACGGCGTCGAAGTGGTGATCGTCGACGACTGCAGCAAGGACAGCACCTTCGAGGTCGCCCAGGCGCTCGCCGCCGCACATCCTGACCGGGTCAGGGCCTTCCAGCTGCCGCAGAACAGCGGCGGCTGCGGTGCGCCCCGCAACTACGGCATCCAGCAGTGCGCCGGCGACTACGTCATGTTCCTCGACAGCGACGACGTGCTCGAGCGCAACGCCTGCCGCAACATGCTGGACGCCGCGGAGAGCACCGGCTCCGACATCGTCGCCGGCCTCTGCGTCCGCGTGCACCTGGACAGCCGCAACCAGAAGAAGACCACCTGGTACCCCTGGCTGTACTCCAAGACCCGGACGATCGAGTCGATCACCGAGCTGCCGGACCTGCTGACCTTCGACACCTTGTCGACGAACAAGTGCTACCGCCGCGAGTTCCTCCTGGAGTCCGGGCTCGAGTTCCCGGTCGGCATCCACTACGAGGACCTGCTCTTCTCGGCCCAGGCCTACGTCGCCGCGCGCCGGATCACGCTCATCCCGAACACGGTCTACTACTGGAACGTGCAGGAGAGCGCCGCCGCCAAGTCGATCAGCAACCGGCGCCACGAGATCGCCAACTTCGTGCACCGCATGGAGATCCACCGCCGCGTGGACGCCCTGCTGGAAAGCAAGGGCTACGACGAGCTCAAGTACCGCAAGGACATCAAGTTCCTCAAGCACGACCTGGTCCTCCACTTCCGTGACCTGGCGCTGCTCGACGAGGACTACCGGCGCGAGTTCGCCGAGCTGGCCAACGGCTACCTCGACGAGATCGCCCCGCAGGCGTACGAGGAAGTGCAGCCCCTGCACGCCATCTGCGCCTACCTGCTGAGCAAGGAGGACTGGGACAACCTGCTCCCGGCCACCGAGGCGCTCACCAACCCGGGCCGCCTCACCTCCCCGCTCGCCGAGGTCGACGGCCAGATCTACTGGTGCGACCGGCACCTGGACACCGAGCAGGGCCGTCAGATCCTCGACGTCACCCCGCGCGGCTTCCACACCCGCCCGCTCAGGTCGCTCGCCCTCGGCAACAAGCTGACGTCGTACGAGAGCACCGACGGTGTCGTCAAGCTCGCCGGCCGCGTGGTCAACCCGCTGGGGCGGATCGCCCCGGACGCCGACATCAGCGCCGTCCTCGAGTTCTCGGCCCGCCGCAGCGTCGGTGGCAAGACCGCCCACATCCCGGTGACGTCGGTCCGACACTCCGGCCAGTGGATCGAGTGGGAGGGCACGGCGGACATCGCCCGGACCGTCCGCCCGCTCGGCATCATCGACGCCGTCTGGGACGTCCGCCTGATCCTCATGGTCGACGGCCAGCAGCTGCGCACCCGGGTCTCCGTCGGCGCCACCTCCCTGGAAAAGGCCCGCGCCCTGAAGATCCGCCCGCGGCTGACGACGCTGGTCTCCGACCGCTTCGTCCCCGAGATCACGAAGAAGGGGAACCTCTCCTACGTGCTCTCCGCCGAGGGCAAGGCGGCCGTGCACACCTCCTCGATGATCGAGGGCGCCATGCACGGGCGGACCGCCCAGCTGGCGAAGACGAGCCTGCGCCGCCTGCTCAAGGCGAAGAAGGACCTGAACTCGGGCGAGACGAAGCTGCGGGTCTACCACGACTTCTACAGCAAGCTGCCGATCCGCAAGGGTCTCGTGGTCTTCGAGAGCCACCTCGGCAAGCAGTACAGCGACAGCCCCAAGGCGATCTACGAGGAGATGCGCCGTCAGGGCGTTCCCTTCGACGCCGTGTGGTCCTACGCGGGCGCGAAGCCGACCGGCTTCCCCGAGGACGCCACGCTCGTGCAGCGCTGGAGCTGGCAGTACCTGCGGGCGCTCGCCCAGGCCGAGTTCTGGATCGACAACCAGGGATTCCCGCTGCGCCTCACCAAGCGCCCGGGCACCACGTACATCCAGACCTGGCACGGCACCGCCCTCAAGCGGATGGGCTTCGACGAGCCCAACACCAAGGCACGCGGGCTCGCCGCCCAGGCCTCCTTCCAGAAGTCCCTGGACCGCTTCGACCACTTCCTGATCCGGGGCGAGCACGACCGGCGCACCCTCGCGAAGGGCTTCCGGCTCCGCGACGAGGTGCTGCTGCCCGTCGGCTACCCGCGCAACGACGATCTCGCCGAGGCGCGCCGCCAGGAGACCGAGACCGGTGTCAGGGAGCGCGGTCCGCTCGCGGCCGAGCTGGGCATCGACCCGGAGAAGAAGGTGCTGCTGTACGCGCCGACCTTCCGGGCCGCCCCGGGCGGCAAGGTGCGAGCCTTCCAGGCCCCGTTCGACATCGAGGAGTTCGCCGAGCGCTTCGGCGACACCCACACCCTGCTGATCAGGACGCACTACCTGAACAGCGTGAGCCTGCCGCCGTCGGTCGCGGGTCGGGTCGTCGACGTCTCGCGTCACCACGACATCACCCCGATCCTCGCCCTCGCGGACGGGCTGATCACCGACTACTCGTCCGTGATGTTCGACTACGGGCTGCTCGACCGTCCGATGATCTTCTTCACGTACGACTACGACGAGTACGCCAAGGAGAACCGGGGCACGTACTTCGACCTGAAGGAGCGCGCGCCGGGCCCGGTCGTGGCCACGGAGGAGGAGCTCTTCGGAGTGATCGCCAACTTCAAGGACGAGGCCGACACCAAGTACGCGGCGGCCCGTCAGCGGTTCAACGCCGAGTTCAGCGAGTACGACCGGGGCGACGCGGCCCGTCAGATCGTCGCCAAGTTCTTCACCAGGAGCGGGAAGTGACCAACCAGACCCTCGTGTCCGGCGGCCGCGACATCTTCATCGTCTCCAACAGCGTGGACGAGATGGGCGGTGTGACCACCTGGACGCACCAGATGGCCCGGGAGTTCACCGACCGTGGCCACAAGGTCCACGTCATCGGCATCACTCCCGCCCCGGCCGGCCGGCAGCACGAGTTCCCGGACCCGCTGCCGTACGACACCACCACGCTGTACGACGCGCACCCGCCGCAGGCGAAGCCGCTGCGCGGTCTCAAGGGCAAGCTCAACGCGGCGGAGCGGCGGCGCAACGCCGCCCGTGCCGCCGGGATGCGGGAGCGCGCGGACCGGATGACGGCGCTCTTCGCCGCCGCCAGGCCCGGCGCGGTCGTGATCGTGACCCAGGTGTGGGCGATGGAGTGGGTCTCCCTCGCCGACACCAAGGGCCACGTGCTGATCGGCATGAGCCACGAGTCGTACGCGGCCAGCGCCGGGTCCTCCCGGCTCGCCCGTGTGAAGCGTTTCTACAAGGACGTCGACCGGCTCCTCGTCCTCACGCCCGGCGACGCGGACCAGTGGATCCGCGCCGGCATGGACAACGTCGGCCACATGCCGAACGCCCTGCCGTTCATGCCCTCGGCCCCGGCGCCGCGCAGCGAGAAGGTCGTCGTCTCGATCGGCCGTCTCTCGCACGAGAAGGGCGTCGACATGCTGCTCGACAGCTGGGCCGAGGTCGCCTCCCGTCACCCCGACTGGAAGCTGCGGATCTACGGCGCCGGCGACGAGGAGCAGCCCCTTCGGCAGCGGACCACCGCTCTGGGCCTCGACGGGTCCGTGGAGTGGATGGGCCGTACCAACGACGTGCTCGGGGCGCTCTCCGAGGGCTCCGTGTTCGCGCAGGCGTCCCGCGCCGAGGGCTTCCCCATCACCCTCCTGGAGGCGATGGCGGCGGGCGTGCCCTGTGCCGCGTTCGACTGCGCTCCCGGCGTCCGGGAGATCATCAGGGACGGCGAGGACGGGCTGCTCGCGCGGCTCGGCAACGCGATGGAACTCGGGGCGCACATCAGCACGCTGATCTCCGACAAGGAGCTGCGCGACCGGATGGGTGACGCCGCGTTCGAGAACGTGAAGCGGTACTCGGCCGACGAGATCACCGACCGCTGGGAAGCGCTGTTCACCTTCCTGGAGCGCTGACGGTCCGCACCGCAGCACCTGCCGCACCTGCCTACGAGAACGGGCCGGGGAGACATCTCCCCGGCCCGTTCTCGTACGCCCGTTCCTGTACGCCCGTTTCGGGTCAGACGGTGGCGCCGCGGCGGGCGACCCAGCCGGCCCAGGCCGAACCGATCATGTCGCGCACGTCGTAGCGGGCCTTCCAGCCCAGCTCGGTGGCGATGCGGTCGGCGGAGGCGACGACCCGGGCGGGGTCGCCGGCGCGGCGCGGGGTGACGAGAGGCTCGGCCGTGTGGCCGGTGATCTCGTTGATCAGCGCGACCATCTCGGTGACGGAGACGCCCTCACCGCGGCCGATGTTGACGGTCAGGTCGCGCGGCTCGCCCGCCTCGGCCCACTCCGCGAGCTTGCGCGCCGCGACGAGGTGGGCGTCGGCCAGGTCCTCGACGTGGATGTAGTCGCGGATGCAGGTGCCGTCGGGGGTGTCGTAGTCGTCGCCGAAGACGCGCGGGGACTCCCCCGCGTCGAGGCGCTCGAAGACCATCGGGACCAGGTTGAAGACGCCTGTGTCGGCGAGCTCGGGGGTCGCCGCGCCGGCCACGTTGAAGTAGCGCAGGCAGGCGGTGGAGATGCCGTGGGCGGCGCCCGCGGCACGGACCAGCCACTCACCGGCGAGCTTGGTCTCGCCGTACGGGCTCAGCGGCAGGCAGGGGGTCTCCTCGGTGACGAGGGCGACGTCCGGCATGCCGTAGACGGCGGCCGAGGAGGAGAAGAGGAAGTTGCGCACGCCCGCGGCGGCGACCGCCTCGAGGAGGACGGTGAGGCCGATGATGTTCTCGCGGTAGTAGTGCAGCGGCAGTTCGACGGACTCGCCGACCTGCTTCTTGGCCGCGAGGTGGACGACGCCCGTCACACCGTGCTCGGCGATCGTCCGGTCCAGGACCTCGCGGTCGAGGGTGGAGCCGACCACCAGGGGGACGCCTTCGGGCACCCGCTCCTCGTACCCCGTGGACAGGTCGTCGAGGACGACGACCCGCTCGCCCGCCTGCGTCATGGCGCGGACCACGTGTGAGCCGATGTATCCGGCACCGCCGGTGATCAGATAAGTCATAGCGCCCCAAAGCCTTTCACTGAGAACTGCGGACAAGCCGACGGAGCCGGGCTCCGACCGCGCGGAGCCCGTCGCGGGCACCCGGGGCGATCCGTACCGCCAGCGACCCGTTCGCCGTGTCGTACTCCTGCACAAGGAGTACACCGTACCGGGTGCTCGGAAGCACCGAACGCCGCGGGGAACCGTCCCGTGGGCGGAGCGAGGTGGTGTACGACTCACCATTCGCACAGGTCACCGTGACGGTGATGTCCCACAGCTGGACGCCCTGACGGCCGCGGCGGCGCCCCTCGTCGGCCAGTCCGGTGAACCGGACCGGGACGCGGGCGGTCCAGCGGCCCTCCGCCCCCTCTGCTCCGTCCGCTCCTGGCCCGGCGCGCAGCTCGACCCGTTCGGTACGGGCGGGCTCGGCGTCGCCGCGCGGCAGGAACGCGAGTTCGGCGGTGCGGGGGCCGGCCTCGGCGAGCCGTCCGTACAGGTCCCGCACCGTGAAGTGCAGGAAGCCGCCGGCGGCGTGCGAGACGGCGTCCACGACGAGCGGCAGTTCGTCGAGCGGCGACCGGTCCATGCCGTCGAGGCGGGCCTCCGGCAGGTCCTCGGCCCAGACGGCCGCGGCGGGTGTGCCGGCGTACGGCGGGAGCAGCCGGGCCGGGTTCGCGCACAGCCGGGACAGCCGGAGCAGGTCACGCGGCTCGTTCGCGGCCAGCAGGAAACGGGCCGTCCAGCGGGCGGGTGCGGCGGCGGCGGCGATCTCCGGCTCCTGGAAGCCGGCCAGGTGCTCGCGGGTGGCCGCCCACCACGCGGCCCGGTGGGCGGCGTCGCGCAGCCGCAGGTCCCTGGCGTACATCCGCAGGTCGTGTTCGAGGAACTTGGTGCGGCAGGCGGCGGCGAGTTCCTCGCGGCCCGCCTCGGCGAAGGTCGCGACGGCCGCGCGGTGGGCGGCGATCCGGTCCTGCCAGTTGGAGACGCCCTGTCGGTCGAGGGAGATCGACAACTGGGCGGCGGCCCGGCGGACGTGCCAGACGTAGACGGTGTCGGGGATCACGGCGACGCGGGGGGCGGCGGCGTACACCCGGGCGGTGAAGAGGAAGTCCTCGTAGACGAAACGGCCGTCGGGAAAGCGGATGCCGTGCTCTTCGAGGAAGGCGCGGTCGTACACCTTGTTGACGCAGAGGGTGTCGTGGACGAGGGGGCGCAGCTCGTCGGGCGTCTCCAGGACGGTCGGCTCCCGGTAGAGCTCGGGCTGCCAGCGGACGTCCCTGCCCTCGGGGAGTTCACGCCGTACGCACACGCCGACGGCCACCGGTGCGCGGTGCCGCTCCGCGGCGGCGACCAGGGCCTCGGCGGCGCCGGCGGGCAGGACGTCGTCACTGTCCAGGAACATGACGTACGGGGCGGTGGCGGCGCGGATGCCGTCGTTGCGCGGGGTACCGCAGCCCCCGCTGTTCTCCGTGCGGCGCACCACCCGCAGCCGGGGGTGCAGGGCGGCCAGCTCGTCGAGCACCCGCGCCGTACCGTCACCGGAACAGTCGTCGACCGCCACGACCTCGGCGACCACGGGGCCCTGGTCGAGCGCCGACCTGATGGCCTCACCGACCAGCGCCTCGTCGTTGTAGGCGATGACGACGACGCTGAGCCTGCCTGCGGTCTCGGTCGTGGGGGCGGTACTCACACCAGGATCCTACGGGAGCGCCCCGCCCCGACCGCCGGCCGGACCGAGGCGCCCCGGCTCCGCTAGAACGGGTCGAACTCGTCGAACTCGCGCTGCGGGTCGTCCCGCTCCGCGTCGCGGTCGCGGCGGCGCTGGGCCGCCGGACGCGGGGCCTCCAGGCGGTGGGCAGAACCCGCTACCGGCCGCCCTCGCACGGCTCGGCCCCGAGGGGCCTCACCGGCTTCGGACGGCTGCGCCGGACTCCGTCCGTCGGACCGGCGCGCCGCCCCGGCTCCGCTAGAACGGGTCGAACTCGTCGAACTCGCGCTGCGGGTCGTCCCGCTCCGCGTCGCGGTCGCGGCGGCGCTGGGCCGCCGGACGCGGGGCCTCCAGGCGGTGGTCCTCACCGCGGCGGCCGAGCATCTCGGCGCCGGCCATCATCGACGGCTCCCAGTCGAAGACGACCGCGTTCTCCAGGGCGCCGATCGCGACGCCGTCGCCCGCGCGGGCGCCGGCCTTCATCAGCCGGTCCTCGACGCCGAGGCGGTTGAGGCGGTCGGCCAGGTAGCCCACGGCCTCGTCGTTGCTGAAGTCGGTCTGGCGGACCCAGCGCTCCGGCTTCTCGCCGCGCACCCGGTACACCTCCTCGGCCTCGTCGTACGTGACCGTGAAGCCCGCGTCGTCGACGGCCTTCGGGCGGATGACGATACGGGTCGCCTCCTCCTGCGGCTTGGCCGCGCGCGCCTCGGCGACGATGCCGGCGAGCGCGAAGGAGAGCTCCTTGAGGCCGAGACGGGCCACGGCGGAGACCTCGAACACCTGGTAGCCGCGCTCCTCCAGGTCCGGGCGGATCATGTCCGCGAGGTCCTGGCCGTCCGGGATGTCGACCTTGTTGAGCACGACGACGCGGGGCCGGTCCTCCAGGCCGCCGTACTGCCGGAGCTCCTCCTCGATGATGTCGAGGTCGGTCACCGGGTCACGGTCGGATTCGAGGGTCGCCGTGTCCAGGACGTGCACGAGGACCGAGCAGCGCTCCACGTGGCGCAGGAACTCCAGGCCCAGGCCGCGGCCCTGGCTGGCGCCCGGGATCAGGCCCGGCACGTCGGCGATCGTGTAGACGGTCGAGCCGGCCGTGACGACGCCCAGGTTCGGGACGAGCGTGGTGAAGGGGTAGTCCGCGATCTTCGGCTTGGCGGCCGAGAGCACCGAGATGAGCGAGGACTTGCCGGCGCTCGGGTAGCCGACGAGCGCCACGTCGGCGACGGTCTTCAGCTCGAGGACGATGTCCCGCGCCTCGCCGGGCTCGCCGAGGAGCGCGAAGCCGGGGGCCTTGCGGCGCGCGGAGGACAGCGCCGCGTTGCCGAGGCCGCCGCGGCCGCCCTGGCCCGCGACGAAGGTGGTGCCCTGGCCGACCAGGTCGGCGAGCACGTTGCCCTGCTTGTCGAGGACGACGGTGCCGTCGGGCACGGTCAGGACCAGGTCCTGGCCGTCCTTGCCGGAGCGGTTGTCACCGGCGCCGGGCTGACCGTTGGTCGCCTTGCGGTGGGGCGAGTGGTGGTACTCGAGGAGCGTGGTGACCGCCTGGTCGACGACCAGGGTCACATCGCCGCCGCGGCCGCCGTTGCCGCCGTCGGGGCCGCCGAGCGGCTTGAACTTCTCCCGGTGAACGGAGGCGCAGCCGTGGCCCCCGTTACCCGCGGCGACATGCAGCTCGACGCGGTCCACGAAGGTGGTCATGGTTCTGTGCCTCCAGTTACTTCTGGGTGGAATGTCTATCTAGTAACACGCGAAAGGCGGACCCGCTTCCCGTACGGGAAGTGAGGTCCGCCTCCGCAAAGATCCGATCAGGCGACCGGAACGATGTTCACGACCTTGCGGCCACGGTGGGTGCCGAACTGCACCGAACCGGCCTGCAGGGCGAACAGCGTGTCGTCGCCGCCACGGCCGACGCCGGAGCCCGGGTGGAAGTGGGTGCCACGCTGGCGGATCAGGATCTCACCCGCGTTGACGACCTGACCGCCGAAGCGCTTCACGCCGAGCCGCTGGGCATTCGAGTCGCGCCCGTTCCGGGTGGACGATGCGCCCTTCTTGTGTGCCATGTCTCAGTCCCTCTTACTTCGCAGCCGCGGGGATACCGGTGACCTTGATCGCCGTGTACTGCTGGCGGTGACCCTGGCGACGGCGGTAGCCGGTCTTGTTCTTGTAGCGCAGGATGTCGATCTTGGCGCCCTTGTGGTGGTCCACGACCTCGGCCGTGACCTTGATGCCGGCCAGGACCCACGGGTCGCTGGTCACGGCGTCGCCGTCGACAACGAGCAGGGTCGAGAGCTCGACCGTGTCGCCAACCTTGGCAGTGGAAATCTTGTCAACCTCAACGATGTCGCCGACAGCAACCTTGTGCTGGCGACCACCGCTGCGCACGATGGCGTACACGCGGATCTCTCTCTCACTCGGGATCGAAACCTCTGAAGCCAGCCGCTCACACGGACCCGAGGGCCCGCGGCGTTCCGGAATCGGACGAGCGGCCTCTCCCGACGAGCGGGAGGGAGTTGCTCAGAGGCGCGGCGCGTCTATAGACACGCCGACGGTCTAGGTTACGGGCGGCGGCCTTCGAGGGTCAAATTCGCCCGGGCGGTACGGGCCGCCCCCGTCTCACGGAGGCGGCCCGTACCCGCCGGTCAGTCCTGGGAAGGCGCGGCGGTCTTCTCCGCCGCCTTCTTCGCCGGGGCCTTCTTGGCGGTCGTCTTCTTGGTCGCCGCGGTCTTCTTGGTCGCCGCCGTCTTCTTGGTGGCGACCTTCTTGGCCGTGGTCTTCTTCGCCGCGGTCTTGCGCGCCGCCGTCTTCTTGACGGGGGCGGGCTCGGCCTCGGCCTCGGCGGACGCGTCAGCGGCGGCCTCGGTGGCTTCGGGGGCCTCGGCCGGAGTCGTGGTCACCACGACGACGGCGGCCTCCTCGGCGCCCGAGGGCGAACCGGCGGGGGCGGTGGCCTTACGGACCACCCGGCGGCGGGCACGCGGCGGGGCGGCCACGGGGGCCTCCTCGACGACGGGCTCGACGACCGGCTCGGCGACGGGCTCGCTGACCTGCTCCACGACCGGCTCCGGGGCGGCCTCGGCGACCGGCTCGGCCACCACGGGCTCGGCGGCGGCCGGCTCGACAGCGGTCGGCTCGGCGGCCGGCTCCGTGGTCGAGACGACCGGGGAGGTCGCCCGGCGCGTGGCACGGCGACGGCCGCGCGGCGCCGGGGCGGTCTCCTCGACCACCGGCTCGGCGACGGGCTCGACGACAGCCTCGGCGACCGGCTCCACGACGGGTTCCGGCGCCGCTGCCCGCTCCGGCCTCGCCTCGTACTCGACCGTCTCGGTCTCCACGACCGGCCGGGCGGCGACCGGCGCGGACACCCTGCGGGTGGCGCGACGGCGGCCACGACCGCGCGTGGCGGCGGCCTCGGCCTCGGCGATGGAGCCGTACAGCTCCTCGTCGGGGGCGATCGGCTCGGGCAGGGCCACGGGAGCGGCCAGCTCGGCAGCGACCTCGGCCTCGGTCTCGACCAGGGTCTCGACGTCGGTCTCGGGCACCTCGGCGTGCTCGTGCTCGTGGACGTGCTCGGCGCCGCCGCGGCCGCGCTTCTTCGAACGCTTGCCGCCGCCACCGCCACCGGCGGTGGTCGGCTGCTCCATGTGCACGATGACACCGCGGCCGTTGCAGTGGACGCAGGTCTCGGAGAAGGACTCCAGGAGGCCCTGGCCGACCCGCTTGCGGGTCATCTGGACCAGGCCCAGCGAGGTGACCTCGGCCACCTGGTGCTTGGTCCGGTCCCGGCCCAGGCACTCCAGGAGGCGACGGAGCACCAGGTCGCGGTTGGACTCCAGGACCATGTCGATGAAGTCGATGACGACGATGCCGCCGAGGTCGCGCAGCCGCAGCTGACGCACGATCTCCTCGGCCGCTTCGAGGTTGTTCCTCGTCACGGTCTCTTCGAGGTTGCCGCCCTGGCCGGTGAACTTGCCGGTGTTGACGTCGACGACGATCATCGCCTCGGTCTTGTCGATCACCAGCGAGCCGCCGCTCGGCAGCCAGACCTTGCGGTCGAGCGCCTTCATGAGCTGCTCGTCGATCCGGTACGTCGCGAAGACGTCGACCTCGCTGGTCCACCGGGACAGGCGGTCGGTCAGGTCGGGGGCGACGTGGTGGACGTACCCGTGGATGGTCTCCCACGCCTCGTCACCGCTGACGATGACCTTGGAGAAGTCCTCGTTGAAGATGTCGCGGACGACCCGGACGGTCATGTCCGGCTCGCCGTAGAGCAGCGTCGGCGCGTTGCCGCTCTTCGCCTTCTTCTGGATGTCCTCCCACTGCGCCTGCAGCCGCTCGACGTCACGGCGCAGCTCGTCCTCGCTCGCGCCCTCGGCGGCGGTGCGCACGATGACGCCCGCGTCCTCGGGGACGATCTTCTTGAGGATGGTCTTGAGGCGGGCGCGCTCGGTGTCCGGGAGCTTGCGGCTGATGCCGGTCATCGAGCCCTCGGGCACGTACACGAGGTAGCGGCCGGGCAGCGAGACCTGGCTGGTCAGACGGGCGCCCTTGTGGCCGATCGGGTCCTTCGTGACCTGCACGAGGACCGACTGGCCGGACTTGAGGGCGGTCTCGATGCGGCGCGGGCCGTTGCCCATGCCGAGCGCCTCGAAGTTGACCTCACCGGCGTACAGGACGGCGTTGCGGCCCTTGCCGATGTCGACGAAGGCGGCCTCCATGGACGGCAGCACGTTCTGGACCTTGCCCAGGTAGACGTTGCCGACGTACGAGGTGGCCTGCTCCTTGTTGACGTAGTGCTCGACGAGCACGTTGTCTTCCAGGACGCCGATCTGGGTGCGCTCGCCGTTCTGGCGGACGACCATGACGCGCTCGACGGCCTCGCGGCGGGCGAGGAACTCGGCCTCGGTGATGATCGGGACGCGGCGGCGGCCCTGCTCGCGGCCTTCGCGGCGGCGCTGCTTCTTGGCCTCGAGGCGGGTCGAGCCCTTGATGGACTGGACCTCGTCGACGCCGGTGCCGGGCTCGGCCTTCTCGCGGGCCGGGCGGGGCTCGCGGACCTTGACGACCGTACGGACGCCTTCCTCGTCGGCGCCCTCGACGTCGGCGGAGGCGTCACCGCTGCGACGGCGGCGACGACGGCGACGACGGGAGCTGCTGGAACCGCCGGCGAAGCCGTCGGCCTCGTCGTGCTCCTCGTCCTGCTCCTCCTCGGAGTCCTCGGAGTCGTCGGAGCGCGGCTCCTCGCCCTCCTCGGCCTCCTCGACCTCGGTGAGCTCTCCGCGACGGCGGCGACGGCCACCACGGCGGCGACGGCGGGACGGGCGGTCCTCGTACTCGTCCGTGTCGTCGGCCTCCTCGGCCTCGTCGACCTCGTCGGCCACGGCCTCGACCTCGGGCTCGTCGGCGACGGTGGCGGGGACGGGCTCGACGGCGACGGGCTCGCCACGGCGGCGACGGCGACGGCGGGAGCCGGTCTCGGGGCGCTCGGCGGGCTCGGGGGCCTCCACGACCTCGGCCTCGACGGTCTCCTCGGCCTCGGTCGGCTCGTCGGCCTCGATCAGCTCCTCGTCCTCCGGCTCCACCACGCCGGCGGCGGCGGCCGCGGCGGCGGTCTCCGGGGTCTGGAACATCGGCTCGGTGAAGACCGGGGCCTGGAAGACGGCGACGGAGGGACGCGCGGCGCGGCGCGGCTCGCGGGCCGGGGCCGGCTCGGCGGTGAACTGCGGGGAGGACGCGCGACGGCGGCCGCGGCCGCGGGTGGCGGCGGTCTCGGCGGCGGTGACCTCGGCCTCGTCGGCGGCGATCTGCGCGACGGCGGCCGGGGGAAGCGACTCGCCGGCGGCGATCTCGGCGGTCTCGCCGGTGCCGGCGGTCTCGGTGGCGGCCTCGGGCGAGGTGACCTTACGGGTGGCACGGCGGCGGGTACGCGGGGCGGGCGCGGCGGCCTCCTCCGCGACCTCGGCGGCCTCCGCGACAGGCTCGGCCGCGGGGGCGGCGGCCACGGTCTCCTCGGCGGCAGGGGCGCCGGCCGGGGCGGTGGCCTTACGGGTGGCCCGACGGCGGGTGCGCGCCGGCGGAGCGGCCTCGGGGGCCTCCTCCGCGACGGCCTCGGCCTCGGCCTGGGCGGGCTCCGGGGTCCCCGCGGTCTCCGCGGGGCTCTCGGCGGCGGCCGGGGAGGTCACCGGCGACGTGGCCTTGCGTGTGGCACGGCGGCGCGGGCGGGCAGGGGCGGCCTCTTCGGCGACCTCGGCGGCGGGCTCGGCCGCGGCGGTCTCGACGACCGGCTCCGGGGTCTCCGCGGCGGGCGCGGTGGCCTTGCGGGTGGCGCGGCGGCGGGTCCGCGGCGCGGGTGCGGCCTCGGCGTCGGTGGCCGGGGCGGCCTCCCCGGCGGCCAGCGCCTCGGCGGTCGCCGGGGTCTCGGTGGTCACGTCCGTCACCGGCGGACCGGCGGGGCGGGAAGCGGCGCGGCGCCTGCGGCGCGGCGGCAGCTTGTCACCGGGGGCGGTGGTGTCTTCGTTGGACTCGAGCATGCGGGGTTCTCCCGTCACGCTCCCGGGCGCCGCGCCTGGTTCCGGTCCGGCGGCACGGTCGCGCCTGTGGCGCGGTGCCGTCGTCCGGGGCGCGGTCGCCGCACGGGAGCTCTATGTCTGGCTCGCCGGTTCCGTACGCCCTGTGCGGACGGCCTGGCGAAAGTCTTCTGGTCAGTGCGCGGCCCGACCCAGGTGGCTCCCGAGTACCAGGGCTGCGCTACGACGACCGCTCCCTACGCGATGCCCGCACCCGGCGCCGTCGCAGAGGCGGTCGCGGCGGCCGTGGTTGATGCGGCCGTGACTGCCTCGCGGTCGGGCGCGAGCGGGTCGGTCACCGTGCCGGACTCCTCGTCGAAGAGCCCCTGCGCCAGCCTGGTCACCGCAGCGGGGACCGGCGGCGCCAGGTCGGCCACAGCTCGGAGACCGGACAGGACGTCGTCGGGTCGCACGGCAGGTGTCACGTGCCGAACAACCAGCCGCAGTATCGCACAGGCGCTGTCCAGCGGCCTATCACCCTGGGGATCACCCGGGGGGCGGGTCGCCGTCAGCTCGGTGACCGCGGAACGCGCGTCGAAGGTGCGGACGCCGTTCTTGGTCTTGCGCTGTACTTCCACGGTCTCGGCCGCGAGAAACGCGTCGGTGGCCTTCTGGGCGTCCTCGACGGTGACGCCTTCGAGGCGCAGCTCCCACACGGAGGCGGTGAGCCGGTCGGCGAGGCCCGAGGTCCGGGCCTCGACGGCGTCGGTGATGTCGAGGCCGGCCGGGAGGGAGTCGTCGAGCAGGACCCGCAGGGTCTCCGGGTCGCGCGTCTCGGTGAGGGCGATCTCCAGGTACTCGGCCTCGGAGCCCGTTCCCGTCGGGGCGGCGTTGGCGTACGACACCTTGGGGTGCGGGGTGAAGCCGGCCGAGTACGCCATGGGCACCTCGGCACGGCGCAGGGCACGCTCGAAAGCGCGCTGGAAGTCACGGTGGCTGGTGAACCGGAGGCGGCCGCGCTTGGTGTAGCGCAGTCGGATGCGCTGCACCGCCGGTGCGGGCGGCGGGCCTTCGGGCTGTCGCTTGCCCAGTGGTTCTTCTCCTCGGTGCGGGGCGACGCGGGTGGCGCCGTCCACGAGATGTACGGGTCGCCCTGGGGGTCCCGCCCGGTTCACCCCCGCTTTCGCGGGGAGATCTCGGGGGCGGGCGCCGCGCCGGGAACGTTCGTTGTACTACCCAGAGTACGCGCCCGAGCCACCTTCGGTTCCCCGGGCCGGTCCGTCCGTGCCGCACCGCCCAGGGCGCGCCAGGTGTCCCGGCGGGCCTGACGGACGGCGGCGCGGGCGGCGGCGAGGGCGTCCTTGGCCGCCCGCCCGGTCTCGACGGCGACCCTGCGGGCCGGGGCCCAGACACGGTCGCGCACCCACCGCCCCGCCGACCGGACGCTGTCGCGTACCAACCGCGCAGCCGACCGGACGGTGTCGCGGACCCACCGCCCGGCCGGCCGGACGACGGAGACCCAGACCCACACGACAGGCCGGACCACGAGGAACCGGGCGAGCCATGCGAGGGCCCGGCCGACGGCACGGGACACGAATCCGGCGGCGCGCCAGCAGAGGACGAACGCGTCCCGGACCTCCCGCCCGACGGGGACGAGGACCCGGTTCCAGAGCCAACCGAGCGGCCGGACGAGCCCGTACACGACGACCGGCACCAGCACGTACCGCCAGAGCCCCACCCACGGCCACACGAAAACGGCCTTGCCGAGCCACACCGCGACCGCCGCCACGCCCCGCCCGAGCCGGGGGAGGAACCACCCGAGACCCTCGCCGACCGGCGTCAGCACGTACCGGTCGAACCAGAGGACGGGCACGACCACGCCGTACCGGAACAGGGGCACCAGGACGTACCGGAAGAGCGCGGCGACGGGTACGAGAACCAGCTTCTCCACCAGGAACACCAGCCCGCTACCGAGCGGGTCGAGGACCCGCCGGTACAGCCAGACGGCGGGTACGGCGATCCCGTACCGGCAGCCGGGCACGACCACGTACCGCCAGAGCCCCACCCACGGCCACACGAACACGGCCTTGCCGAGCCACACCGCGACCGCCGCCACGCCCCGCCCGAGCCGGGGCAGGAACCACCCGAGCCCCTCCCCCACCGCCGTGAGGGCGCGGACGACACCGTGGCCGGCCGGCCGCAGGACCGTGCGGTGGAGCCAGCGGGCCGGTACGGCGATCCCGTACCGGCAGCCGGGCACGACCACGTACCGCCAGAGCCCGACCCACGGCCACACGAACAGCGCGTTCCCCAGGAAGCGGACCCCGGCCGCGAGCCCCCGGGCGGCCGGGGCGAGCACCGCCCCGTACAGCCACCGTGCCGGACGGGCCGCCGTGTGGTGGAAGAGCCACGCAACGGCCCACCCCACGCCGGTGAACACCCGTGCGAGGCCCCGGCCCGCCGGCCGGAGGACCGTGCGGTCGAGGAGGCGGGCCGTCGACGTGAGGACGTCCCAGACCATGCGGACCGGGAGGACGACGACCAGCACCACGATCCGGACCGGGATGCGGATCAGCGCGGGCGGCGGCGGGTTCTCCATGCTCATGCCGGAAATGACGCGACGGCCCGGCCGAGGGTTTCCCCTCGCGCCGGGCCGTCGCCGGAGTGTTACCCGAACGGGCCTACTTCACGACCGTGAGCGGGAGCAGCTTCTTGCCCGTCGGGCCGACCTGGATCTCGGTCTGCATCGCGGGGCAGACGCCGCAGTCGAAGCACGGGGTCCAGCGGCAGTCCTCGACCTCGGTCTCGTCGAGCGAGTCCTGCCAGTCCTCCCAGAGCCAGTCCTTGTCGAGGCCCGAGTCCAGGTGGTCCCAGGGCAGGACCTCCTCGTAGGTGCGCTCGCGGGTGGTGTACCAGGCGACGTCGACGCCCACGGACGGCAGCGTCTTCTCGGCGCAGGCCATCCAGCGGTCGTACGAGAAGTGCTCGCGCCAGCCGTCGAAGCGGCCGCCGTCCTCGTACACCGCGCGGATGACCGCGCCGAGGCGGCGGTCGCCGCGGGAGAGGAGGCCCTCGACGATGCCGGGCTTGCCGTCGTGGTAGCGGAAGCCGATGGAGCGGCCGTACTTCTTGTCGCCGCGGATCTTGTCGCGGAGCTTCCGCAGGCGCTCGTCGGTCTCCTCGGCGGAGAGCTGCGGGGCCCACTGGAACGGGGTGTGCGGCTTGGGGACGAAGCCGCCGATGGAGACGGTGCAGCGGATGTCGTTCTGGCCTGAGACCTTGCGGCCCTCGGCGATCACGTTCATCGCCATGTCCGCGATCTGGAGGACGTCCTCGTCGGTCTCCGTCGGCAGGCCGCACATGAAGTACAGCTTCACCTGGCGCCAGCCGTTGCCGTACGCGGTGGAGACGGTCCGGATGAGGTCCTCCTCCGAGACCATCTTGTTGATGACCTTGCGCATGCGCTCGGAGCCGCCCTCGGGGGCGAAGGTGAGGCCGGAGCGGCGGCCGTTCCGCGTGAGCTCGTTCGCCAGGTCGACGTTGAACGCGTCGACGCGGGTCGAGGGCAGGGACAGGCCTACCTTGTCCTCCGTGTAGCGGTCGGCGAGGCCCTTCGCGATCTCACCGATCTCGGTGTGGTCCGCGGAGGAGAGGGAGAGGAGGCCGACCTCCTCGAAGCCCGTCGCCTTGAGACCCTTCTCGACCATCTCGCCGATGCCGGTGATGCTTCGCTCCCGCACGGGGCGCGTGATCATGCCGGCCTGGCAGAAGCGGCAGCCGCGGGTGCAGCCGCGGAAGATCTCGACGGACATGCGCTCGTGGACGGTCTCCGCGAGCGGCACGAGGGGCTGCTTGGGGTACGGCCACTCGTCGAGGTCCATGACGGTGTGCTTCGAGACGCGCCACGGCACGCCGGACCTGTTGGGTACGACACGGCCGATGCGGCCGTCCGGGAGGTACTCGACGTCGTAGAAGCGCGGGATGTAGACGTTCCCGGTCTTCGCGAGGCGGAAGAGGACCTCCTCGCGGCCGCCCGGTCGGCCCTCGGCCTTCCAGGCCCGGATGATCTCGGTCATGTCGAGGACGGCCTGCTCGCCGTCGCCGATGACCGCCGCGTCGATGAAGTCCGCGATCGGCTCGGGGTTGAAGGCCGCGTGGCCGCCGGCGAGCACGATGGGGTGGTCGACGGTCCGGTCCTTCGCCTCCAGCGGGATGCCGGCGAGGTCGAGGGCGGTGAGCATGTTCGTGTAGCCGAGCTCGGTGGAGAAGCTCAGGCCGAAGACGTCGAAGGCGCCGACGGGGCGGTGCGAGTCGACGGTGAACTGGGGCACGTCGTGCTCGCGCATCAGCTCTTCGAGGTCCGGCCAGACGCTGTAGGTGCGCTCGGCGAGGACGCCCTCCCGCTCGTTCAGCACCTCGTACAGGATCATGACGCCCTGGTTGGGCAGGCCGACCTCGTACGCGTCCGGGTACATCAGCGCCCAGCGGACGTCGGCGGACTCCCACGGCTTGACCGTGGAGTTCAGCTCTCCACCGACGTACTGAATCGGCTTCTGCACGTGCGGGAGCAGAGCTTCGAGCTGCGGGAAGACAGACTCGGCAGCAGACATCTCGAACCTTCGTGAGCTGGCAGGGGGGCGACTCTCAAGCGTACCCCGGTGCTCAGCGGGTCAGAGCCGCCCCGAGTGCGGGGGCCGAGGCGCCGGCCCAGACCTCGGGGAGTTCCCGCTCGGCCGCCGCCGCGGCGGCTTCCTCGCGTCCGTACAGAAGGCCCCAGGTGAAGGCCGATTCGCCGACGCCGTGGGCCTGGAGTCCGAGTTCGCGCAGGGCCGTGCGGGCGACGACGGCGTCCTGGTGCTCGCCGAGCACGGACTGGACGGCCTTCACTCGTTTCGCCAGGCGCTTGGCGGGTTTTCCGAGGGTGGGGCGGGCCGCGTCGCACGCGTACCGGGCGCGTTTGGCGGCCTTGCGGGCCTCGTGGAGGGCGAGGTCGCGCTCGTGGCCGGGTTCGAGGGAGAGGGCGTGCTCGACGCGGCCTGCGAGGCGGTCGTGGTCCTTGCGGACGGCGCGGGCGAGGACCTTCGGGGCGTCGCGGCGGGCGGCCTTGCGGAGGGGCGGGTCGGTGAGGAGCGCGTCGAGGCCCTCGAGGAGGGCGAGGTAGCGGGGGGAGTCGAGGGCGGCGAGGGCCTGGCGCCGGGCGTGGCTGCCGCGAGCGGCGTCCCGGCGGCGCAGCCGGGCCTTGACCGGGCCGAGGACGAGGGCCTCGGGCAGGTCTGCGACGTGGGCGCGGAGCCGTTTGTCGAGGACTTCCTGGTCGCGGGCGACGCCGAGCTCTCCGGCGAGCCATTTCAGTTCCTCGCCGAGGGCGTCGGTGACGCTGCGGTCGAGGACGCGCCGGTGTGTCTTGAAGGTGCTGCGCAGCCGGCGGCAGGCGACCCTCAGCTGGTGGACGGCGTCGGGCAGCTCGCGTCGTACGGCCGGGTCGTGGGCGACGATGGCGTCGACCTGTTCGCGTACGTAGGTGAGGACGGCGGCTCCGGCGGTGCCGGGTTTCCCGGGGGTGGCCGCCGGCTTGGCTTCCGCGCCGGTCTCGGTCAGGGCCCTGGCCAGTTTGGACGAGGCCGTGGAGGGGCGGATGCCGGCTTTCCTGAGGCGTTTCTCGACGGCGTCGAGGACGGCCGGGTCGGTGTGGTCGGCGAGTTCCACCTCGATCTCGGTCCAGGTGGTCTCCGCGCCGCCCGACAGCCGTTCGGCGTGGACGGTGTCCACGGACAGTTCGGCGAGGAGGGTGCCGTCCTCGGTGAGGAGGTGGCGGACGTCCCGCGCGGAGCGGAGCCGGACGACGGGGACCACCTCGTCGCCGCGGACCCGGGAACGCAGCAGCCCCGCCAGCTCACCCGGCAGGGTGTCGGCCAGCGGGGCCCTGATCTCGTCGCGGATGCCTGAGGTGACGGGGAACTTGATGTGCCACCCGGCGTCGTCGCCCCCGGTGCGGCGGCGGAGGGTGAGCGCGTCGGCGGCGAGCCGCAGGTCGGGGGTGTCGTAGTAGACGGCGTCGAGTTCCATGACGCCCCGGTCCACGACCGCGGAGACTCCGGAGACCCGTGTCAGGTCCGGTACCGGAGTCTCTCCCGTGGCTTCGTACTTCCGCTCGATCTCGCGTTTCGTCTCGGCCATACCTCGAATCTAGCGGCCGTCACGCCGTCATGGGGCGCTGTGCCTTGATCGACTGGAGGAGTCCGATCGCCACCCACACCGCGAACATCGACGAGCCGCCGTACGAGACGAAGGGCAGGGGCAGGCCCGCGACCGGCATGATGCCGAGGGTCATGCCGATGTTCTCGAAGGACTGGAAGGCGAACCAGGCGATGATGCCGGCGGCGACGACCGTGCCGTAGAGCTCGGTGGTCTCGCGGGCGATGCGGCAGGCGCGCCAGAGGACGACGCCGAGGAGGACGAGGATGAGTCCGGCGCCGACGAAGCCGAGTTCCTCGCCCGCGACGGTGAAGATGAAGTCGGTCTGCTGCTCGGGCACGAACTGGCCGGTGGTCTGGTGGCCCTTGAAGAGGCCGGCGCCGTAGAGGCCGCCGGAGCCGATCGCGATGCGTGCCTGGTTGGTGTTGTAGCCGACGCCGGCGGGGTCGAGTTCGGGGTTGGCGAAGGCGGCGAAGCGGTTGAGCTGGTACTCGTCGAGCATGCCGAGGGCGGTGACGAGGACGGCGCCGCCGACGCCGGCGCCGATCAGGCCGAGGACCCAGCGGTTCGAGGCGCCGGAGGCGAGCAGCACTCCGAGCACGATGACGGCCATGACCATGACGGAGCCGAGGTCGGGCATCAGCATGACGATGCCCATGGGCAGGGCGGCCAGGACGAGGGCCTTGGCGACGGTGCCGTGGTCGGGGTGGAGCTGGTCGCCGGCGTCGACCTTCGACGCGAGGAGCATCGCCATGATCAGGATGATCGTGATCTTGACGAACTCGCTGGGCTGGAGCGAGAAGCCGCCGCCGATCACGATCCACGCGTGGGCGCCGTTGATGGTGGCGCCGAGCGGGGTGAGGACGGCGAGGATCAGCAGGACCGAGAGACCGTAGAGGACGGGGACCGCGCCGCGCAGGGTGCGGTGGCCGAGCCAGATCGTGCCGATCATCAGGACGAGACCGATGCCGGTGTTGAGCAGGTGGCGGAAGAGGAAGTAGTACGGGTCGCCCTGGTTGAGCTCGGTGCGGCCCCGGGTGGCGGACCAGACGAGCAGGGCGCCGACGAGGGAGAGCGTGAGCGCCGAGAGGAGCATCGGCCAGTCGAGCCTGCGCAGCACCGAGTCCCGGGCGGTGAGGCGCCCGACGGGGCCGCGGTCGGGGGCGTACCGGGAGACGAAGAAGCGCTTGCGGATCGCCATCGGTCAGTCCCTCCAGACGGGCGGCGGGCCCGCGAGCGGGGGCGTCGCGCCGCCGTTCGCGGCGGGGTCGACCAGCTGCGACTTGGGGTCGTACGGCTTGATGTCGGGGGCGTCGATGGTGCCGTCGGCGTTGACCTTGGGCAGGGTTTTCTGCGGCTTCGGCAGCAGGGCCCGCTTGAGGTCCTGGTTGCCCGCGTCGTCGAGGCCGTAGAGGGCGTCGTAGATGTTGCGTACGGCGGGTCCCGAGGCTCCGGAGCCGGTGCCGCCCTGGGAGATCGTCATGACGATGGTGAAGTCGTCGGTGTAGGTCGCCAGCCAGGAGGTGGTCTGCTTGCCGTAGACCTGGGCGGTTCCGGTCTTGGCGCGCATCGGGATCTTGTCCTGGGGCCAGGCGCCGAAGCGCCAGGCGGCGGTGCCGCCGGGTTCGACGACGGAGCGCAGGCCCTTGTCGAGGTCGCGGACGGTCTGGGCGCTGACGGGCAGCTTGCCGTGGGCGGTGGGCTTGATCTCCCGGATCGACTTGCCGTCGGGGCTGATCACGGCCTTGCCGACGGTGGGGTCGTAGAGGGTGCCGCCGTTGCTGATGGCGGAGTAGGCGGTGGCCATCTGGATGGGGGTGACGAGGACGTCACCCTGACCGATGGCGAAGTTGATGCTGTCGTACGCCTTCAGCTGGTTGCCTTCGAGGCAGCTCTCGTACGCGATCTGCTCGACGTAGCTGCCGCCCTTCTTGCCCTGCTTGCACCAGGAGTCCTTGTTGGCCTCCCAGAAGTTCTGCTTCCACTTGCGGTCGGGGATCCGGCCGGTGACCTCGTTGGGCAGGTCGATGCCGGTCTCGGAGCCGAATCCGAAGTCGCGGGCGGTCGTGTAGAACCAGTCGTGGGCGTTCTTGTTGGGCTTGATCCCGCCGTCGCGCTGCCACTCCTTGTGGCCGAGGGCGTAGAAGACGGTGTTGCAGGAGAACTTGAGGGCTTCGCCGAGGGTGATGGGGCCGTGGCCCTTGGACTCGAAGTTGGCGAAGCTGCGGCTGCCGAGGCTGTACGAGCTGCTGCAGTTGTACGTGTCGTTGAAGTCGTAGCCGGCTCGTACGGCGGCGCTCGCCGACACGACCTTGAAGATGGAGCCGGCGGGGGCCTGGCCCTGGATGGCCCGGTTGAGCAGCGGGTAGTTGGAGCCCTTGCTGGTCATCGCGGCGTAGTCCGTGGCGGAGATGCCGCCGACCCAGGCGTTGGGGTCGTAGTCGGGCTGGGAGGCCATCGCGACGACGCGGCCGGTCTTGGTCTCCATGACGACGACGGCGCCGGCGTCGGCCTCGTACTTGCGGCCGGTGATCTTGTCGGTCTCGCCGCGGACGAGTTTCATCGCCGCGTTGAGCTCGTACTCGGCGACGGACTGGACCCGGGCGTCGATGCTGGTGACGAGGGTGGAGCCGGCCACTCCCGGGTCGGACTTCGTCTGGCCCATGACGCGGCCGAGCTTGTCGACCTCGTAGCGGGTCACGCCCGCCTTGCCACGCAGCTCCTTGTCGTACGTCCGCTCGATGCCGGAGCGGCCGACCTGGTCGGAGCGGAGGAACGGCGAGTCGGTGTCCTTGGCCTTCTCGATCTCCCCGTCGGTGACGGGCGAGAGATAGCCGAGCACCTGCGACGTGCGGGCCTTGGCGGGCGCGGGGTAACGGCGGACGGCGGTGGGCTCGGCGGTGATGCCGGGGAAGTCCTCGGAGCTCTCACGGATCGTCAGCGCCTGCTGGGTGGTGGCCTCGTCGGTGACCGGGATCGGCTGGTAGGGCGAACCGTTCCAGCAGGGCTTGGGGGTCTCGGAGTCGCAGAGCCGGATCTTGTTGATGACGTCTTCGGGCTTCATCTCGAGGACGCCGGCGAGCCGGGTGAGGACGGCCTTGCCCCGGTCCTTCATCTTCATCATCTCGGTGCGGGACGCGGAGACCACGAGCCGGGTCTCGTTGTCGGCGAGCGGCACGCCGCGGGCGTCCAGGATGGCGCCGCGGACGGCGGGCTGCACGACCTGCTGGACGTGGTTGTTCTTCGCCTCGTCCGTGTACTCCTTGCCCTGGCGGATCTGGAGGTACCAGAGCCGGCCCCCCAGGGTCAGCAGCAGCGAGAAGACGAGGATCTGGATGACGACGAGCCGGATCTGGACCCGGGGGGTCCGCCCAGTCTCGGGGATGTTGCTCATACCGCCGGTGCCCCCTCGGTCACAGTCGCTTGACTCCCTTGATGCGTCCGGCCCGTGAGGCACGGCTCTTCGCGGCCTTGACGCGCAGGCCGCCGCGCTGGGTGCCGATGCTCAGGCCGGTGCCGGAGGATAGCCAGCCGGTGGCGACGTCGGTGCCGTTGCCCCCGCCGGCGTCGGCGAGCGGGTCGTTCTCCGCGCGTCGGGCCAGCGCCATGATGAGCGGCACCGTGAACGGCGCGAGGAGCAGGTCGTACACGGCCGCCGTGAAGAGCAGGGAGCCCAGGCCGACATGGCGGGCCGCGGTGTCTCCGACGAGGGCGCCGACGCCCGCGTACAGGAGGGTGGAGCCGACGGCCGCCACGGCGACGACGGCCATGGGGCCGGTCGCGGAGGTCAGCCGGCCGTTCTCCGGGCGGGCCAGGCCGACGAGGTAGCCGACGACGCAGAGCACGAGGGCGTAGCGCCCGGCGGCGTGGTCGGCGGGCGGGGCGAGGTCGGCGAGGAGCCCCGCGCTGAAGCCGATGAGGGCGCCGCTGACGTGTCCGTAGACGAGGGCGAGGGCGACGACGGTGAGGAGGACCAGGTCGGGGACGGCGCCGGGGAGCTGGAGGCGGGCGAGGACGGAGACCTGGACGACGAGGGCGACGACGATCAGCGTCGCGGAGAGGAGGATGCGGTTGAACTTCACGGTGTCGCGTCCCCCTGGTCCTGGCCCTGGTTCTGACCCTGGTTCTGACCTTGCTGGTCCTGGTCCTGCTGGTTCTGGCCCTGGTCCGGTTTCTGACCCTGGTCCTGCTGGTTCTGCTGGTCGGCGTTCGGCTGCTGTCCGTCGGCGGCCTGCTGCCCGACCGCGGGCGGCGGCGTGGCCGTGACCGTGACGGTCGGCGCCGGCTTGGGCTTCTGCGGCAGGACCATGTCGCGCGGGTCGGAGGCGGGTGCCTGGACGACGACGCCGACGATGTCGAGCTTGGTGAAGCCGACGTACGGGCGGACGTAGACGTTACGGGTCAGGCCGCCGCCCGCCGGGTCGACACGGACGATCTCGCCGACCGGCACGCCGGGCACGAAGGGCTTGTCGCCGCTGGAGCCGAAGGTGACGAGCCGGTCGCCCGGCTTCACCTTGGCCTTGCCGTTGAGGAGCTGGACGAGCAGCGGCTGGTCGCCCTGGCCGGTGGCGAAGCCGAGTTCGTCGGTCTTCTCCATCCGGGTGCCGACGGTGAAGTCGGGGTCGTTGGCGAGGAGGACCGTGGAGGTCGACGGGCCGACGGTGGTCACGCGGCCGACGAGTCCCGCGCCGTTGAGGACGGTCATGTCCCGCTTGACGCCGTCCCGCGCGCCGATGTCGATGGTGACCGTCCAGGAGAAGCCCTGGGCCGCTCCTATGGCGACGACCTGGGCGCCCTTGATGCCGTACTGTCCGGCGCCGGCGGTCTTGAGGATGGAGTCGAGCTCGCGCAGCCGGCTGCGGTTGCGGTCGTCGCTGCCGAGCTCGGCCTTGAGCTCGGCGTTCTCCTTCTCCAGGGCGGCGATCCGGGTGTGGCGCTCGCCGGAGTCCCGGACCGCGCCTATGGCGTTGCCCACGGGATCGACCGCGGCCGCCACACCGTTCTCGACCGGCCCGAAGACCGCCGCTGCGGCCTGCCGGGCACCGTCGACGGGTGACTCCTGACCGCCGCGGATGTCCACCGTGATCAGTGCGAACGCGATGGCGATCAGCAGCACCAGGAGCAGCCGGCTCTCTCGTGTGTCCCTCACGTGCGGCGGCCGTGCCTTTCCTCGTGGTTCGGTTGTTCGGCTGTACGGGTGGTGCTAGCGGCGCGGCTGGGAGTCCAGGACCTGCTGCAGGGCCTCGAACTCCTCCACGCACTTGCCGGCGCCGAGCGCCACCGAGTCCAGCGGGTCCTCCGCGATGTGGATCGGCATGCCGGTCTCACGGCGGAGGCGCTCGTCGAGGCCGCGCAGCAGGGCGCCGCCACCCGTGAGAACGATGCCGCGGTCCATGACGTCACCGGAGAGCTCCGGCGGGCACTTGTCGAGGGTGGTCTTCACCGCGTCGACGATCGCGTTGACCGGCTCCTCGATGGCCTTGCGGACCTCGGCGGCGGAGATGACGACGGTCTTGGGGAGGCCGGAGACGAGGTCGCGGCCGCGGATCTCGGTGTGCTCGTCCTTGTCGAGGTCGTACGCGGAACCGATGGTGATCTTGATCTGCTCGGCGGTGCGCTCACCGAGGAGGAGCGAGTACTCCTTCTTGATGTGCTGGATGATCGCGTTGTCCAGCTCGTCGCCGGCGACGCGGATGGACTGTGCCGTGACGATTCCTCCGAGGGAGATGACGGCGACCTCGGTGGTGCCGCCGCCGATGTCGACGACCATGTTGCCGGTGGCCTCGTGGACGGGGAGGCCCGAGCCGATGGCCGCCGCCATGGGCTCCTCGATGATGTGCACCTGGCGGGCGCCGGCCTGCGTGGAGGCCTCGATGACGGCGCGGCGCTCGACCCCGGTGATGCCGGAGGGGACGCAGACGACGACGCGCGGGCGGGCCAGGTAGCGACGCTTGTGGATCTTGAGAATGAAGTAGCGGAGCATCCGCTCGGTGATCTCGAAGTCGGCGATGACGCCGTCCTTCAGAGGCCGGACGGCGACGATGTTGCCGGGGGTCCGGCCGATCATCTTCTTCGCCTCCGCGCCGACCGCGAGGATGCCGCCGGTGTTGGTGTTGATGGCGACGACGGACGGCTCGTTCAGAACGATGCCTCGACCCCTCACGTACACCAGCGTGTTGGCGGTCCCGAGGTCGACAGCCATGTCACGGCCGATGAACGACATAGAGTTCCCCTTGATTCCCATGGCTGAGGGTGGTGCGGCGTGGAGTTTTCCATCGTAGTGCCGCCCGCCCGGATACCGCGCGGTGGTCCACCTCTGTACAGGTGACGGCAGGACGCGGCGATCCGTTCCCGCGATCGGCGTTCATATGCCTGGGGGCGACCGAAATTCCTTCGGTCGCCCCACAGGGTCCTACGTTCGGCTGACGCCGGGTCAGCAAACGGTTCAGGCGAGACCCGGGAAGAAGATCTTGAGCTCGCGGAGCGCGGACTCCTCCGAGTCGGAGGCGTGGATCAGGTTCTCCCGGACGATCGTGCCGAAGTCGCCCCGAATGGAGCCAGGAGCGGCGGCGATCGGGTCGGTCGGGCCGGCCAGCTGGCGGACACCCTCGATGACCCGCTCGCCCTCGACGACGAGCGCGACGACGGGGCCGGAGGACATGAAGCCCATCAGCGGCTCGTAGAAGGGCTTGCCCTTGTGCTCGCCGTAGTGCTGCTCCAGGGTGTCCTGGTCCAGCTCCCGGAGCTCCAGGGCCGCCAGCGTCCAGCCGGCCTTGCGCTCGATACGGCCGATGATCTCGCCGACCAGGCCACGGCGGACGGCGTCGGGCTTGAGCAGGACGAGCGTGCGCTGGCTCACGGGGGAACTCCTTCGGAAAAGCGGTGTGCGGGACCTCCGAGGCTACAGGCCCCGCACCCCCCTCGATTACGCAGCGTCAGGCCCTGCCGAGGCCCCGGCGGTCTGCTGTTCGGCCCAGCCGGCCTTGATCTCGTCGATCCGCCGCCCGTAGTGCACCGAGGCCCACCACAGACCGCCGAAGACCGCGCCGAGGAAGAACATGGTCGGGACGACGAAGCCGCTGAGGACCAGGCCGATCTGCAGGGCCCAGCCGAGCTGCACCCCGCCGGGACGGGTGACCATCCCGCACAGCAGCACCGAGAAGACCATCGCGACACCGCAGACCCACCACACGGTGGACATCGCGAGGCTGTCGTCCTTCATGGCGACGAGCCCGGCGAAACCGATCACGAAGAACTCGCCGATGAGCGTCGACGAACAGAGCGTACGCATGCGATTCAGCCCCTTCGCAGCAGCAGCCGGGCGTCGCCGACCGTGAAGATCGAACCGGTCACGAGGACACCCGCGCCGCCGTACTCGGCCTCTTCCTCCGCGAGGGTGATGGCCGCCTCGATCGCGTCGGGCAGCCGCGGCTCGACCACGACCCGGTCCTCGCCGAAGACCTCGACCGCGATCGCGGCGAGCGCGTCGACGTCCGTGGCCCGCGGGTTGGAGTTCGCGGTGATCACGACCTCCGCGAAGATCGGCTCGAACGCCTCCAGGAGACCCCGGGCGTCCTTGTCCCCGCTCGTGGAGACCACGCCGATGAGCCGCGAGAAGCCGAAGGCCTCACTCACGCCCTCCGCCGTCGCCCGCGCGCCGTGCGGGTTGTGCGCGGCGTCCAGGAGCACCGTCGGGGAGGAGCGGACGATCTCCAGGCGGCCGGGCGAGGCGACCTGGGCGAAGGCCGTACGGATCGTGTCCAGGTCCAGGGTCCTGGCGTGGTCGGCGCCGATCCCGAAGAAGGCCTCGACCGCCGCGAGGGCCACCGCCGCGTTGTGCGCCTGGTAGGCGCCGTGCAGCGGCAGGAAGACGTTGTCGTACTCGCCGCCGAGGCCGCGCAGGGTGAGGAGCTGGCCGCCGACCGCGACCTCGCGGGAGACGATGCCGAACTCCATGCCCTCGCGGGCGACGGTGGCGTCCGTCTCGACGGCCTTCTTGAGCAGCACCTGCGCCGCGTCCACCGGCTGTTGGGCCAGGATCACGGTCGCGCCCGGCTTGATGATCCCGGACTTCTCACCGGCGATCTCGGCGGTCGTCCCGCCGAGCCGGTCGGTGTGGTCGAGGTCGATCGGGGTGACGACGGCGACGGACGCGTCGATGACGTTCGTCGCGTCCCACGTGCCGCCCATGCCGACCTCGACGACGGCCACGTCGACCGGGGCGTCGGCGAAGGCCGCGTACGCCATTCCGGTGAGGACCTCGAAGAAGGAGAGCCGGTACTCCTCGCGCGCGTCGACCAGCTCCACGTACGGCTTGACGTCCTGGTAGGTCTCGATGAACCGCTCGGCGGAGATCGGGGCGCCGTCCAGGCTGATCCGCTCGGTGATGGTCTGCACGTGCGGCGAGGTGTACCGCCCGGTGCGCAGCTCGAAGGCGCCGAGCAGGGCCTCGATCATGCGGGCCGTGGACGTCTTGCCGTTGGTGCCGGTGATGTGGATCGAGGGGTACGCGCGCTGCGGATCGCCGAGGACGTCCATCAGAGCGGCGATCCGGGTGACCGAGGGCTCCAGCTTGGTCTCGCCCCAGCGGGTGGACAGCTCGGTCTCGACCTCGCGCAGCGCCTTGTCCAGCTCCGGGTCCTGGGGGCGGCCCGGCACGGGGTCGCCCGGGGGCGGACCGCCCTGCGTGCGCAGGGTGCGGCTGCCCGCCTCGATCACCGCCAGGTCGGGGTCGCGGACTGTCTCGGCGTCGACGATGTCGTCGAACTGGTCATTCGGGTCGCTCGGCTCACTCACAGGCCCAGTCTACGGACGGGTACCGACAGAACGACCGACAGGACCGTGGACCCGCCTTTTCGGCGCCGAGCGGTGGGCGGGTCGTACGGCCTTCCGCCCCCGCACGTTCTCCCCCCGGCTCGGGCACCGGCGTTCACGAGACGTCCACATATGATAAGCGTCTGAGTTTCGGCCCCGTGGGGCGGCCGGACACGACCACCACGGGACCACTTCACCATGACCGCTCCGATAGACACTGCTGCGGGCACACACATCCCGCAGCAGCAGGGCAGGGCCTCCGCGGCGGGCGGGCGACGGATCGTCGACCGTCTGCGGGGAAGCGAGAAGGCAGCGGCGCTCTCCGCCGCGATCCTGTCCATGACGGCCTTCTGCGTGGGCATGGCCGCCCACGGCACGTACCCCTTCGGGCCGAGCACGCGCGCGATGAACGACCTGCGCCACCAGTACGTGCCGTTCCACGCGCACCTGTGGGACCTTCAGCACGGAGCGGCCAAGGGTGACCTGCTGTTCAACTGGCAGAGCGGCTTCGGCAACGGGTTCCTCGCGGAGTTCTTCACCTATCTGAGCAACCCGCTGTCCTGGATCACCGGGCTCTTCCCCCGCCAGTACGTCGACTTCCCGGTCTTCCTCGTCTCCCTCCTCAGCATCGGCCTCGCCGCGGCCGCCATGACGGTCTTCCTCGGCCGTCTGCGCCCCGGCTCCCCCTGGCTGCGGGCCCTGCTGTCCACCGGCTACGCCGTCTGCGGCTGGACCGTGCTGGACGCGAGCATCGTTCCCATGTGGATGACCGGCCTCGTCGCACTGCCGCTGCTCTGCATCGCCGTCGACGACTGCCTGGCCGGACGCCGCTGGGTGCTCGGCACCGTCGTCTTCGCCGTCTGCTGGTTCGCGAACTTCTACAGCGCGGCGATGGCGACCCTCGGCGCGGCGCTCGTCCTGCTGCTCCGCCTGTTCCTGAGCGACACCGCCTGGCGTGACCGCGCCCGCGTCCTGGGCCGGGCCGTCGGCATGGCGGCCACCGGACTCCTGCTCGCCGCCCCCGCCGTCCTCGTCCCCGCGCTGGCCAACAAGCAGTCGCAGCCGACCACGAGTTACGTCGTCGACGTCACCACCGGGCCCCTCACCTATCTGGGGCTCCTCCTCCCCGGCAGCGTCCCCGAGCCCGCCGCGCCCAACATCTTCACCGGCGTCCTCGTCCTGCTGCTCGTGCTCGCCCTCCCGTTCCAGTCCAGGATCCGGGGCCGGGACCGCGCCGCCTGGCTCACGCTGATCGTCCTGACGGCGCTCTCCTTCGTCTTCTCGCCCACCGCCAAGGTGTGGCAGGGCTTCACGCTCCCCCACGGCGCGCCCTTCCGGGAGAGCTTCGTCCTCAGCGGACTGCTGGTGATGGCCGCGTGGATCTGTCTCGCCCACGCCCCCAGGCCCCGGGCGCTGCTCGGCGGCGGGGCGCTCCTGACCGGCCTGGTGCTCCTCACGTACTCGGCACAGCCCGTCAGTTCGTACGCCCTCAAGGGCACGGTGATCGGCGGCGTGGTCGTCGGGGCGCTCCTCGTGCTCCACGCCCGCGGCCTGGGTCGCGGGGGCCGGGCCCTCGTCGTCTCGGCGCTGGCCCTGTCGGTCCTCGTGACCACCGCGTACGCGGTCTACGGCGTCCAGGTGGTCTTCGACACGGCCCGCCGTTCGTACAACACGACGACCACGATGAGCATGCTGACCACGAACGTGCACCGCGCGGCCGTCGAGAACGACGACTGGCCGCAGTCCCGCGTCGGCGTCGCCCCCTCGCTGTACGTCACCAACAACGACCCCCTGCTCCTCGGCGTCCAGAGCGGCGGCTACTACAGCAGCTACCTCACCAAGGAGGCCGTCACCGGCCTGCGCGAGCTGGGCATCGGTTACGCGATGGGCGGGCGCAACCTGTGGATCCCCCGGGACCCGTTCCTCAACGCCCTGATGGGCGTGGGCACTCTCCTGGAGCCGACGAGCGGCCCGCGGGTCGCCGCGCGTCCCGTCCCCAGCGTGCCGCTGGTCAGCCTCCGCGCCCCCGGCAGCGACCAGGCGTACGGCGCGCCGGCCGGTTCGGTCTGGGCCAACCGTCAGGCGGCGCTGGGCGCGCAGGTGTACACGGTGCCCGAGATCCACTACGTCAAGGGCCCGTCGGCCGTGCGCGGTGCGAACGGCTGGCAGCTGAGCCCGCGCGAGGCGGGGAAGGCCTGGACCGGTTTCACCGCGCGTTGCGCCCCCGGTGACCAGGCCTACCTGTACGCGCCCGCTCTCTCCGGCCTGTCCGTGGCCACCGGCTCCAAGCCCATGAGCAACAGCGGCCGGCCGCCGGTCGTCATGAGTCCGGTCAATCCGCTGGGCAGGGTCCCTGCGGACGGGAAGCTGCAGTTCGCGATCGGTGCCTCGCAGCCGAACCAGGTGCTGCCGTACGACGCCGTCGGCTGCATGGCCCCGAAGAAGTTCCAGGACGCCGTCCAGGCCCTGCGTGCCACGGCGCCCACGCGCCTCGACGTCGGTGGTCACACCGTCGAGGCGGAACTGCCGAAGGGCTCCACCGGAACCGCCGTCGTGGCGACGCCCGCCATCCAGGGCTGGTCCTGCTCCGTCGACGGCGGCGCGTCACGGGCGCCGGTCTCCTACCGGGGTCTGCTCGGCGTACCGCTCGGAGAGGGCGCCGATCGCATCGCCTGCTCGTACTCCCCGCCGGGTCTGAAGGCGGGCCTCGGCGGCACCGGCGCGGGTGTGCTTGCCCTCGCCGGGGTGCTGATCGCCGGCATCGTCCGGCGGCGCCGGGCCTGACCCGGCGACAGGCCGAACGAAGAAGGCTCCCGCCCCGGAAGATCCGGAGCGGGAGCCTTTCCCGTGGTGTCGTGCCGGGCCGTCAGGCCTGCGGCAGGTTCGCCAGCTGGGCCTCGATGCGGGCGATGTCCTCGTCCGCCTTGGCGAGGCGGGTGCGGATCTTGTCGACCACGTTGTCCGGGGCCTTGGCGAGGAACGCCTCGTTGCCGAGCTTCCCGTTCGCCTGGGCCTTCTCCTTCTCCGCGGCCGCGAGGTCCTTCGCGAGGCGCTTGCGTTCGGCGGCCACGTCGATGGTGCCCGACAGGTCGAGCGCGACCGTGGCGCCCGCGACCGGCAGGGAGGCGGTGGCGGCGAAGCCCTCGCCCTCCGGCTGGAGGCGCAGCAGCTGACGGATGGCCGCCTCGTGCGGGGCGAGCGCGGTGCCGGTCACGTCCAGGCGGGCCGGGACCTTCTGACCGGGCTGGAGCCCCTGGTCGGAGCGGAACCGGCGGACCTCGGTGACGACCTGCTGGACGAGCTCGATCTCCTGCTCGGCGGCCGCGTCGCGGAAGCCACTGTCCTTGGGCCAGTCGGCGACGACGAGGGACTCGCCGCCGGTGAGGGTGGTCCACAGGGTGTCGGTGACGAACGGGACGATCGGGTGCAGCAGGCGCAGGGTGACGTCGAGGACCTCACCGAGGACGCGGGCCGAGACCTTGGCCTGCTCGCCGCCCGCGAAGAACGTCGTCTTCGACAGCTCGACGTACCAGTCGAAGACCTCGTCCCACGCGAAGTGGTAGAGGGCGTCGGCGAGCTTCGCGAACTGGTAGTCGTCGTAGTAGGCGTCCGCCTCGGAGACGACCTTGTTCAGCCGCGAGAGGATCCAGCGGTCGGTCGCCGTCATCTCGGAGGCGTCCGGCAGCGGGCCCTCGACGGTGGCGCCGTTCATCATCGCGAAACGGGTCGCGTTCCAGATCTTGTTGGCGAAGTTCCGGGACGCCTGGACCCAGTCCTCGCCGATCGGGACGTCGACGCCCGGGTTGGCGCCCTTGGCCAGGGTGAAGCGCAGGGCGTCGGAGCCGTACTTGTCCATCCAGTCCAGCGGGTTGACCGTGTTCCCGAACGACTTCGACATCTTCTTGCCGAACTCGTCGCGGACCATGCCGTGGAAGGCGATCGTGCGGAACGGCGGCTGGCCGTCCATCGCGTACAGGCCGAACATCATCATCCGGGCGACCCAGAAGAACATGAGGTCGTAGCCGGTGACCAGGACGGAGTTCGGGTAGAACTTCTCCAGGTCCGGGGTCCGCTCCGGCCAGCCGAGCGTGGAGAACGGCCACAGGCCGGACGAGAACCACGTGTCGAGGACGTCGGTGTCCTGGGTCCAGCCCTCGCCCGTCGGCGGCTCCTCGTCGGGGCCGACGCAGACCAGCTCGCCGTCGGGGCCGTGCCAGACCGGGATGCGGTGGCCCCACCACAGCTGACGCGAGATGCACCAGTCGTTGAGGTTGTCGACCCAGTCGAAGTACCGCTGGGACATGTCGGCGGGGTGGATGTCGACCCGGCCGTCGCGGACCGCGTCACCGGCGGCCTTGGCCAGCGTCTCGACCTTGACCCACCACTGCAGGGAAAGTCGCGGCTCCAGCGTCGTCTTGCAGCGCGAGCAGTGCCCGACGGAGTGGACGTACGGACGCTTCTCGGCGACGATCCGGCCCTCGGCGCGCAGGGCGGCGACGATCGCGGAGCGCGCCTCGAAGCGGTCGAGGCCCTGGAAGGGGCCGTGGACGGTGATGACACCGCGCTCGTCGAGGACCTCGATGGAAGCCAGGTCGTGACGCTGGCCGATGGCGAAGTCGTTCGGGTCGTGCGCCGGGGTCACCTTGACGGCGCCGGTGCCGAACTCCGGGTCGACGTGGGTGTCGGCGACGACCGGGATCGTACGGTTCGTCAGCGGCAGCTTGATCTGCTTGCCGATCAGGTGGGCGTAGCGCTCGTCGTCGGGGTGGACGGCGACGGCGGTGTCGCCGAGCATCGTCTCGGCGCGGGTCGTGGCGACGACGATGGTGTCGTCACCCTCGCCGTACTTCATGGAGACGAGCTCGCCGTCGTCGTCCTGGTAGTCGACCTCGATGTCGGAGATGGCCGTCAGACAGCGCGGGCACCAGTTGATGATGCGCTCGGCGCGGTAGATCAGCCCGTCGTCGAACATCTTCTTGAAGACGGTCTGGACGGCCCGGGACAGACCCTCGTCCATGGTGAAGCGGTCCCGGCTCCACGCCAGGCCCTCGCCGAGGCGCCGCATCTGGCCGGCGATCTGCCCGCCCGACTCGGCCTTCCACTCCCAGACACGCTCGACGAAGGCCTCGCGGCCCAGGTCGTGGCGGGACTTGCCCTCCTTGGCGAGCTCACGCTCGACGACGTTCTGGGTGGCGATACCGGCGTGGTCCATGCCCGGCTGCCACAGCGTCTCGAAGCCCTGCATGCGCTTGCGGCGGGTCAGGGCGTCGATCAGCGTGTGCTCGAAGGCGTGGCCCAGGTGGAGCGAGCCGGTGACGTTCGGCGGCGGGATGACGATCGTGTACGCCGGCTTCTCGCTCTTCGCGTCGGCCTCGAAGTACCCGCGCTCCACCCAGCGCTCGTACAGCTCCCCCTCTACCTCGGCCGGCGCGTACTGGGTCGGCAGTTCGGTGGTGGGCGCTGTCTGCTGCTGAGTGTTCTCGGTCACGGGGTCAGTTTAGGGGTGTCCTCGCCTTGTCCTGAAACGCTTTGGTTCGGTAACGGTGTGGCCCCCGCCGCACTTCCCGGTCAGCGGTTCCGTCAGGATGTTCGGCAGGCATAAACATCCTGTGAGGGGAACCTGTCGATGAGCTACAACCAGCCCGGCCCGTACGGCGGCCAGCCGCCCCAGCAGCCCGGCCCCTACGGCCAGCCGGGCCCGTACGGCCAGCAGCCGCAGCAGCCGGGCCCGTACGGCCAGCCGCAGGCTCCGCAGCCGGGTTACGGGTACCCCCAGCAGGCCCCGCAGGGCGTCCCGCCGCAGCAGCAGCCGCCTTACGGCTATCCGCAGCAGCAGCAGCAGCCGGGCCCGTACGGCCAGCAGCCCCCGTACGGCGCCCCCCAGGGCCCCGGCGGCTACGTCCCCCACCCGCCGGCCCCGAAGAAGTCCAAGGCGGGCTGGATCATCGGCGCGGTCGCGGTGGTCGCGGCGCTCGGCGTGGGCGCGTACTTCGTGTTCGGCGGCGGCGCCGGCGCCTCGGTCGCGAACGACGGCCCGCACAAGCTGATCACGCCGGAGACGGTGCTCACCGAGTACAAGAAGTCTCCCGACCAGGGAGGTTCGGCGGGCAAGGACTCCCTGGAGGAGGCCGAGAAGAACGGCGTCAAGAACGCCCAGAAGGTCAACGCCAGCTACCAGGTGGAGAACAAGGCCAACCCGCTCGCGGCCAAGATGATCTCCTTCAGCGGCCTCTACGGCGAGATCGACGACCCCGAGAAGGTCGTCGACTCCATCTTCGCCACCGCCAAGGCCGAGTCCGAGAAGGAGGCGGCCAAGCCCGACACGCCGCAGCTGGAGGGCAGCCCGCAGGAGTACACGCCGGCGGAGCTCGACGGCGCGATCCTCAAGTGCCAGCAGGCCAAGACGAAGGGGGACGCCAGCAAGAGCGTGCCTGCCTTCACCATCACGATGTGCGTGTGGGCCGACCACAGCACCGTGGGCTTCGTGGTCCCGATGGACCTGGGCTCCGTGATGACGGGCAAGGCCGGCACCCCCGAGGAAGCCGCCACCATCACCGCCAAGCTCCGCAAGGAAGTCCGCGTCAAGCTCTGACACAGCACACGCGGAAGGGGCGCCCCACCTGTCCGGTGGGGCGCCCCTTTCCTGTCCGTACGGCTCAGGCCGACTTCTCGTGCCTGCCGTCGTTCTTCACGATGCGCGGGACCAGCGTCGGGTTCACGTTGTTGCGGACGACGTCCGCCGTGATGACGACCCGGGCCACGTCCTTGCGGGACGGGACCTCGTACATCACCGACTGGAGGACCTCCTCCATGATGGCCCGCAGGCCGCGCGCGCCGGTGCCGCGGAGGATCGCCTGGTCGGCGATGGCTTCCAGGGCCGGGCGGTCGAAGTCCAGTTCCACGCCGTCGAGTTCGAAGAGGCGCTGGTACTGCTTCACCAGGGCGTTCCGCGGCTCGACCAGGATCTGGAGGAGCGCCTCGCGGTCCAGGTTGTGCACGGAGGTGAGGACCGGGAGGCGGCCGATGAACTCGGGGATCATCCCGAACTTCACCAGGTCCTCCGGCATGACCTCCTGGAACTGGTCGCTCGCCTCGATCTCGCGCTTGGAGCGGATGGTCGCCCCGAAGCCGATGCCCTTGGCGCCCGCACGCGACTCGATGATCTTCTCCAGGCCGGCGAAGGCGCCGCCCACGATGAAGAGCACGTTCGTCGTGTCGATCTGAATGAACTCCTGGTGCGGGTGCTTCCGTCCGCCCTGCGGGGGGACCGAGGCCGTGGTCCCTTCCAGGATCTTCAGGAGAGCCTGCTGCACGCCCTCACCGGAGACATCGCGCGTGATCGACGGGTTTTCGCTCTTACGGGCGACCTTGTCGATCTCGTCGATGTAGATGATCCCGGTCTCGGCCTTCTTGACGTCGTAGTCGGCGGCCTGGATCAGCTTCAGCAGGATGTTCTCGACGTCCTCGCCGACATAGCCGGCCTCCGTCAGCGCCGTCGCGTCGGCGATGGCGAACGGGACGTTGAGCATGCGGGCCAGCGTCTGGGCCAGGAGCGTCTTGCCGGAGCCCGTGGGGCCCAGCAGCAGGATGTTGGACTTCGCCAGTTCGATGGCGTCGTCACGGCCCGCCCCGCCGCCGTTCTCTCCGGCCTGGACGCGCTTGTAGTGGTTGTACACCGCGACCGAGAGGGCCTTCTTCGCGGGCTCCTGCCCGACGACGTACCCCTCGAGGAACTCGTAGATCTCGCGAGGCTTGGGAAGTTCCTCCCAGCGCACCTCGCTCGTCTCCGCGAGTTCTTCCTCGATGATCTCGTTGCAGAGGTCGATGCACTCGTCGCAGATGTACACACCGGGTCCCGCGATGAGCTTCTTCACCTGCTTCTGGCTCTTTCCGCAGAACGAGCACTTGAGCAAGTCGCCGCCATCACCGATGCGTGCCACGAGGTGCTTCCCCTTCGCCTGGGAGCGCTTGGTTCAGCGACTCCTGGTGCCTCATATTCGACGGTACCTTGCCGGGCCCCCCGTTCGGGCCCCCCTTGGCACGGTTCACATGGTCGCGATTCGGCCACGTGCTCCGTGCCAGGGGAAGGTCGGGCGTCAGTGCGCCGCGGCGGACGTGCTCTTACGGGTCGACACGATCTGGTCGACGAGGCCGTACGCCAGGGCGTCCTCGGCGGTCAGGATCTTGTCGCGCTCGATGTCGTCGCGGATCTTCTCGATCGGCGTCGAGGAGTGCTTGGCCAGCATGTCCTCCAGCTGGCTGCGCATGCGCAGGATCTCGCGGGCCGCGATCTCCAGGTCGGAGAGCTGCTCACGGCCGGTACCGCCGGACGGCTGGTGGATCAGGATACGGGCGTTCGGCAGGGCCATCCGCTTGCCGGGCGTACCGGCGGCGAGCAGCACGGCCGCGGCGGAGGCCGCCTGGCCCATGCAGACCGTCTGGATGTCCGGCTTCACGAACTGCATCGTGTCGTAGATGGCCGTCAGCGCGGTGAAGGAGCCACCGGGGCTGTTGATGTAGATCGAGATGTCGCGGTCCGGGTCCATCGACTCCAGGCACAGCAGCTGCGCCATGACGTCGTTGGCGGAGGCGTCGTCGATCTGCACGCCGAGGAAGATCACGCGCTCCTCGAACAGCTTCGCGTAGGGGTCGTACTCGCGGATGCCCTGCGAGGTGCGCTCGACGAAGCGCGGCACGACGTAACGGTTGTCCATCGGAGCGCCGGTGTAGAGGCCGCTCGCGGAGAGGTTGTTCTGCATCTGGGTGTTCACCGTCCTGGTGGCGTTCGGTGGGCTGGGGCTCGTGAGCGGACTGCCGGGGCTCAGGCGCCCGTGCCGCCGCCGCCGGGAACACCCGCGGCGTGCGTGATGATGTCGTCGATGAGGCCGTAGTTCTTGGCCTCCTCCGCGGTGAACCAGCGGTCGCGGTCACCGTCGCGGATGATCGCCTCGACGGTCTGGCCGGAGTGGTGCGCGGTGATCTCGGCCATGCGCTTCTTCGTACGGAGAAGGTACTCGGCCTGGATCTTGATGTCGGAGGCGGTGCCGCCGATGCCGGCGGAGCCCTGGTGCATCAGGATGTCGGTGTTCGGCAGGGCGAAGCGCTTGCCGGGGGTGCCGCCGGTGAGCAGGAACTGGCCCATCGAGGCCGCCATGCCCATACCGATGGTCACGACGTCGTTGGGGATGTACTGCATGGTGTCGTAGACGGCCATGCCGGCCGTCACGGAGCCACCGGGGCTGTTGATGTACAGGAAGATGTCCTTGTCCGGCTCTGCGGCCAGGAGGAGCATCTGGGCGGTGATCTTGTTGGCGATGTCGTCGTCGACCTGCTGGCCGAGGAAGATGATGCGCTCGCCGAGCAGCCGGTTGTAGACATGGTCGCCGAGGCCGCCACCGATGGACGGCTCACCCGCGGCGTAAGGCTTCAGATTCGTCACGTATCCACCTGCTCGTCTCCGACGGCCGGGGGCCGTCTCAGCGTCTCGTTCCGAGGGCACTGCCCTCGTATTCATGGACCCTAACGCGCAGGTGGGACAGAGCCATCCCGGTTCCCGAACTGTTCGCTGGGAGCGCAAGGTAGTTGGGGCGTCGGGAGGGGTCCCGCGTACGTCCACGGGCCCGTACGCACAGGAGTGCGTACGGGCCCGTGGAACAGGGTCCGCGCGGGGCGGGGGCCCCTTACTTGTCCTCGGAGACCTCGGCCTCGCCGGCGGCCGCCTCGACGGCGTCGGCGGCGGTCTCGGTCTCGTCCTCGTCGTCCGAGAGGTCGACGACCTCACCGTTGGTGTCGACGACCTTGGCGGCCTCGACGACGACCGCGAGGGCCTTGCCGCGGGCGACCTCGCCGACGAGCATCGGCACCTGGCCGCCCTGGGCCACGGCCTGGGCGAACTGGTCGGGGCTCATGCCGGAGGAGGCGGCACGGCGGAACAGGTGCTCGGTGAGCTCCTCGCGGGAGACGTCGAGCTTCTCCCGGTTGACGAGCTCATCGAGGATGAACTGCGTCTTGATGCCCTTCTCGGCCTGCTCCTTGGTCTCGGCCAGGAACTCTTCCTCGGTCTTGCCCTGGAGCTCCAGGTACTTCGCGAGGTCGATGCCCATCTGGCCGAGCTGGTGGTGCTCCAGGTTGTGCTTGCGGGTGTTGATCTCGTCCTCGAGAAGCTTCTCGGGCATCGGGACCTCGACCAGCTTGAGGAGCTCGTCGAGGACGCGCTCCTGGGCCTGGGTGGCCTGGTCGAACTGCTTCATGTTCTCGAGGCGCTTGCGGCTGTCGGCCTTGAGCTCGTCGAGGGTGTCGAACTCCGACGCCATCTGCGCGAACTCGTCGTCGAGCTCGGGGAGCTCACGGGCGGCGACGGTGGTGACCTTGACGGTGACCTCGGCGTCCTTGCCCTCGGCGGAGCCGCCCTTCAGCTGGGAGGTGAAGGTGGCCTCGCCACCGGCCTCCAGGCCCTTGACGGCCTCGTCGATGCCGTCGAGCAGCTCGCCGGAGCCGATGGTGTACGAGACACCGTCGGCGACACCGTCGGGGAGGATCTCGCCGTCGACCTTGGCTTCGAGGTCGATGGTGACGACGTCGCCGTCCTGAGCGGCACGCTCGACCGGGGAGGTCGAGGCGAAGCGCTCGCGGAGCTGCTCCACGGACTTCTCGATGTCCTCGTCGGTGACCTCGATCGAGTCGACGGTGACCTCGATGCCGGAGTAGTCCGGGATCTCGATCGTCGGGCGGATGTCGACCTCGGCGGTGAAGGCCAGCACCTCCCCGTCCTTCAGCTCGGTGATGTCCACCTCGGGCTGGCCCAGCGGGTTGACCTCGGCCTCGTTGACGGCCTCGGTGTAGAACTTCGGGAGCGCGTCGTTGACGGCCTCTTCCAGCACGGCGCCGCGGCCGAACCGCTGGTCGATCACGCGAGCCGGGATCTTGCCCTTACGGAAGCCCTTGACCGTGACCTGCTGGTTGATCTTCTTGTACGCCGCGTCGAGGCTGTCCTTGAGCTCCTCGAAGGGCACCTCGACAGTGAGCCGAACCCGAGTCGGGTTCAGGGTCTCCACGGCGCTCTTCACGGTTCGGTCTCCTTGTGGCTGATTCCTGGAATCCACCGGCGCCGCGTGTGGCGGTTCCGGCGGGTCGGCCCGGTCAGAAAGACACACGGGCACGCAGCTTGCATAGTAACCGCAAGCGGGATGACGCCCACAACGTGATCAAGAGCGCGCATGGTGGGCGCGTGATCGTCATGGTCGGGGTGGCGGGATTTGAACCCACGGCCTTCCGCTCCCAAAGCGGACGCGCTACCAAGCTGCGCCACACCCCGTCGGTGCGACACGTAGGGTACATGGACGGGGACTGTACGGCGCCCCCTCTTTTACGGGTGTGCGCGAACGGCCCTCGAACCGCTACCATGCTCTTCGTGCCGCGGTCCGTGTGACCTGCGGCGCGATGCTGTGCGGGCGTAGCTCAATGGTAGAGCACTAGTCTTCCAAACTAGCTACGCGGGTTCGATTCCCGTCGCCCGCTCTCATGAAGAAAACCCCAGGCCACCTGGGGTTTTCTTCGTTTTCGGGCCGCCGCAGCTCAGAACTTGATGGAGGCGACCGTCTGCGTTATCGAGTCCAGGAAGCGCTGGATGTCGTCGGCCATCCCGGTGGAGGCGAGGAAGAAGCCGAAGAGCACCGCGACCACCGCCGGGCCGCCCTTGAGGTTCCCCCCTCGGATCAGCACCACCAGGATGATTGCCAACAGCAACACCACAGACAGTGAAATGGCCACAACTGATCACACCCTCGGTCGGTCCCGCCTTGCCGGCCAGGGAGCCCGAGTCCCGGAACACCCCCCGCTGTCTCCATCGTGCCACCAACCTCCCTGCCCTCGCTGCCCGGTGACGAATCGTCTCGTATCGAGAGGCGGTGGAATCAGAGACGAACGGCCAGGGCTTCTCAGGCCGGGCGGCTGATCAGGAGCAGGGCGCGGTCGTCGTTGACGTCCTTGGCGACGGCTTCGATCAGGTGCCAGGCGACGCCCTCGAAGCCCTCGGCGACG
Source organism: Streptomyces sp. NPDC093795 (assembly GCF_044764665.1). Taxonomy (NCBI): domain Bacteria; kingdom Bacillati; phylum Actinomycetota; class Actinomycetes; order Kitasatosporales; family Streptomycetaceae; genus Streptomyces; species Streptomyces sp. NPDC093795. The sequence goes on along the minus strand of NZ_JBIWIO010000002.1, from coordinate 383,163 downwards.
CAGCGGTCCGCCTCGCCGGTGAGCCGGTCGATGCCCTCGGCGATGTCCCGGTCCGCGGCCTCGACCAGGCCGTCGGTGAAGAGCATCAGGACGTCGCCGGGGCGCAGCGAGCCCTTGACCGGGTGGAACTCGGCGCGGTCGTAGACGCCGAGGAGGGGGCCTTCGGCGGCCTTCTCCTCCCAGCGGCCGCTGCCCGCGTGGAGCTGGAGGGCGGGCAGATGGCCGGCGGAGAACAGCTCGTAGTCCCCGGAGTCCAGGTCGAGGACGAGGTGGATGGAGGTGGCGAAGCCCTCGTCCCAGTTCTGCCGCAGCAGATAGCCGTTGGCCGCGGGGAGGAAGCCGTGCGGCGGGAGCGAGCCGAGGAGGCCGCCGAAGGCGCCGGAGAGCAGCAGGGACCGGGAGGCGGCGTCCATGCCCTTGCCTGAGACGTCGGTGAGGACGACCTCCAGGGTGCGGCCGCCGTGGGTCCTGGCCGCGACGACGAAGTCGCCGGAGAAGGACTGACCGCCGGCCGGGCGCAGCGCCATCTCGCGGTGCCAGCCCTGCGGGAGGCGGGGCAGGGCGCTCTGGACGCGGATGCGTTCACGCAGGTCGAAGAGCATGGTGCCGCCGCGCCGCCAGGGCACCCCGACCCGGGCCCTGAACTGGGCGATGAGCAGTCCGAAGAGGCCGCAGGCGGCGACGACCAGGACGGTGCCGGGGGTGACCCGGGCGGCGCCCTGGGTGTACGGGCCGAGGACGACGGACTCGACGATGAGGGCGCCGGCCGCCGCCGCGTACAGACCGAGGAGGCTGGCGGGGCGCAACAGCAGTCCGCCGGCGACGATGGGCAGGACGAGCGCGGCGGGTGCGCACCAGACCGGGTCGAGGAGGGTTCCGCAGGCGATGGCCGGAATCATCAGGAAGAGTCCGGCGAACGCGAGCCAGTCGGAGCCGTCCCCGCGGAAGTAGTCGACGCCGGATCTGCGCAGCGCGATGCGGGCCCGGCGGGCGCGTCTGCGCAGCCTGGCCGCGGTCGTGTTCACTCCGGCGCGGTGTCCCATTGGCCTGGACCCTATCCATCCCGTCCGACATCGCGCAGGGGTACCCCGGTGACAATGTGCGTGAAATCGGGTCGCCCCGGGCGGGCGCCGCTGATATCGATGGCATATGACGACTGAACTGCGGGTTCTCGACCCGGATGAATGGGACCGCTGGTACGGGGTGTTGGAGCTTGCGTTCGGGGGCGTGCCGGAGGAACCGGAGGAGCGGCGGCTCTGGCAGGACCTGACCGAGCACGAGCGGTTCCTCGGTACCTGGGACGGGGACCTGCCGGTGGGTACGGCGGGGGCGTTCTCGTTCGGTCTCACGGTGCCGGGCGGGGCGACGGTGCCGGCGGCCGGGGTGACGATGGTGAGCGTGGCCGGCACGCACCGCCGGCGCGGGATCCTGACCGCGATGATGCGGCGGCAGCTGGAGGACGTCCGGGCGTGGGGCGAGCCGCTGGCCGTCCTGACGGCCTCGGAGGCGGAGATCTACGGGCGGTTCGGGTACGGCGCGGCCTCGTACTCGGCGCACGCGACGATTCACACGGACCGGGTGCGGCTGACGGTCCCGGAGGGCACGGACGCGGTGGGGCTGCGGGCCGTCGACCCGGTGGAGGCCTCGGGGGCGTGCGAGGCGGTGTACGCGCGTCTCGTGCCGACCCGGCCGGGGATGCTCGCCCGGCGACCGGGGTGGGAGCGGCTGCCGCTGCTCGATCCGGCGGGGAGCCGTGAGGGCGCGTCGCCCCGGCAGTGCGTGGTGGCGGAGCGGGACGGGGAGGTCGTGGGCTTCGTGCGCTACGCGATCAAGCCGGACTGGTCGTTCGCCGGGGCCGACGGGACGGTGGTGGTCCACGAACTGATGGGGCTCGATCCGGCGGCGGACGCGGCGCTGTGGCGGTTCGTGTGCTCGGTGGACCTGACCACGAAGGTACGGATCCACAGTCGTCCCGTGGACGACGCGTGGCTGGGCCTCGTGTCGGACGTACGGCGGTGCGAGCCGACGCTGCGGGAGGGTTTGTTCCTGCGGCTCGTGGATGTGGGCGCGGCGCTCGAGGCGCGGACGTATCAGGCGCCGGTGGATGTGGTGTTCGAGGTCGAGGACGCGTTCTGTCCGTGGAACGGGGGGCGTTGGCGGTTGACCGGGGACGCGAAGGGCGCGAGCTGTACCCGTACGGAGGACGCGGCGGACGTCGCTCTGTCCGTACGGGAGTTGGGGGCGGCGTACCTGGGCGGGACCTCGCTGGTGTCGTTGGCCGCGGCCGGGCGGGTGCGGGAGCTTCGGGAGGGGGCGCTGGTGGAGGCGTCGGTGGCGTTCGGGTCACCGGTCGCGCCGTGGCTGCCGCACGGGTTCTAGAGGGGCGCAACCCCTGGCCCCTAGGACTGCTGGCAGGTGGGGCACCAGAAGAGGTTGCGGGTGGCGAGGTCCGCCGTGCGGATCTCCGTCGTGCAGAGGTGGCAGGGCATCGTCGCGCGGCGGTAGACATACACCTCGCCGCCGTGGTCGTCGACGCGCGGGGGGCGGCCCATGGCCTCGGGGGTGTGCTCGGGGCGGACCGTGTCGATGCGGTTGAGGCGGACGCCCTCGCGCATCAGGCCGATCAGGTCCGTCCACATCGAGGCCCACTCCTCGCGCGTGATGTCCTTGCCCGCGCGGTACGGGTCGATGCCGTGGCGGAAGAGGACCTCCGCCCGGTAGACGTTGCCGACGCCCGCGATGACCTTCTGGTCCATCAGCAGGGCCGCGATCGTCGTACGGGACGTCGAGATCCGGCGCCAGGCCTTCTCGGGGTCGTCGCCGTCGCGCAGCGGGTCGGGGCCGAGGCGGTCGTGTATCGCGCGCTTCTCGGGTTCGGTGATCAGCGCGCAGGTGGTCGGGCCGCGCAGGTCGGCGTAGTGCTCGTCGTCGACGAGGCGCAGCCGGACCGTGTCCGTGGGCGGCGGCGCCGGAGTCGTACCGAAGCCGAGCTTGCCGAAGAGGCCCAGGTGGACGTGGACCCAGCCGGTGTCCTCGAAGCCGAGGAAGAGGTGCTTGCCGTGGGCGTCGACGCCGTCCAGGATCCGGCCGTCGAGGAGCGCCGCGCTGTCGGAGAACTTGCCCTGCGGGCTGCTGACGCGCACGGGCCGGCCGCCGAAGCGCTCCAGGTGGTCCTGGGCGAGGCGGTGGATCGTATGCCCCTCGGGCACGGCTGCTCTCCTGGCTGACGGGACGACGGCATGGCCGTGCCGCCGGGCTCGGCCGGCGGCACGGGTGAAGGGCGGTCAGCCCTCCTGCGGGTGGTGGGCCGGGATCGGGGGGAGCTCGCCGGTGGTCTCGTACGCGGTGAGCATGTCGATCCGGCGGGTGTGACGCTCGTCACCGGAGTACGGGGTGGTCAGGAAGATCTCGACGAACTTGGTCGCCTCTTCCCGGGTGTGCATCCGACCGCCGACGGAGATCACGTTGGCGTTGTTGTGCTCGCGGCCGAGGGCGGCGGTCTGCTCGCTCCAGGCGAGGGCGGCGCGCACCCCCTTCACCTTGTTCGCGGCGATCTGCTCGCCGTTGCCGGAACCGCCGATGACGATGCCCAGGCTGTCCGCGTCCGCGGCCGTCTTCTCGGCGGCACGCAGGCAGAACGGCGGGTAGTCGTCCAGGGCGTCGTAGATGTGGGGACCGCAGTCGACGGGCTCGTGGCCGTGTGCGGTGAGCCACTCGACGAGGTGGTTCTTGAGTTCGTATCCGGCGTGGTCGGAACCGATGTAGACGCGCATGAAACCGAGTGTGGCATGTCAGGGGCCGGGTAGCAGGCAGCGGGGTCGGGGCCTTCACCCGGTCTGGTACGGACCTTCGACTCTCGCGAAGTGGTCCACACAACGATCCGGAATGAGGTCTTCCGATCACACCCGTTCCCGGTGTTCAATGCTCGGGCTCGCGATCCGAGCGCCCCCCACACGCAAGGAAGCGTTCATGAACACGCAACCGACCCTGACCAAGGACGGCGAGGAGACCGGTACCCCCGGGACACCGCACTCCTCCGACGGCCTCAAGGCCGGTCTCAAGAACCGCCACCTGTCGATGATCGCCATCGGTGGCGTCATCGGTGCCGGTCTCTTCGTCGGCTCCGGCTCCGGCATCGCCGCGGCCGGACCCGCGATCCTGCTGTCGTACTTCCTCGTCGGCACCATGGTCGTCTTCGTCATGCGGATGCTCGGCGAGATGGCCGCCGCCCGGCCGTCCTCCGGCTCCTTCTCCGCCTACGCCGACCGCGCCCTCGGCCGCTGGGCCGGTTTCAGCATCGGCTGGCTCTACTGGTTCTTCTGGGTCGTCGTGCTCGCCGTCGAAGCGACCGCGGGCGCGGTGATCCTGGAGAGCTGGGTCCCGGCCGTGCCGCAGTGGGCCTGGGCGCTCATCGTGATGGTGGTCCTCACGGTCACCAACCTCGGCTCGGTCGCCTCCTACGGCGAGTTCGAGTTCTGGTTCGCCGGCATCAAGGTCGTCGCCATCGGCGCCTTCGTCGTCATCGGCATGCTCGCCGTCTTCGGCGTGCTGCCCGGCTCGGACAACCCGGGCGCCGGATTCGCGCACCTCACCGACACCGGGGGCTTCTTCCCGATGGGCGCGGGCGCGGTCCTCACCGGTGTGCTGATGGTCGTCTTCTCCTTCATGGGCAGCGAGATCGTCACGCTGGCCGCCGGCGAGTCCGAGGACCCGCAGCGCGCGGTCACCAAGGCCACCAACAGCGTGATCTGGCGGATCGGCGTCTTCTACCTGGGCTCGATCTTCATCGTCCTGACCCTGCTGCCGTGGAACGACAAGTCAATCGTCGAGAAGGGCTCGTACGTCGCCGCCCTCGACTCCATCGGCATCGCCCACGCCGGTCAGATCATGAACGTCATCGTCCTCACGGCCGTGCTCTCCTGCCTGAACTCGGGTCTTTACACCGCCTCCCGCATGGCCTTCTCGCTCGGCCGGCGCGGTGACGCGCCCAAGGCCTTCGCCAAGGTCAACAAGCGGGGCGTGCCGACGGCGGCGATCCTCGGCTCGGTCGTCTTCGGCTTCGTCGCGGTCTTCTTCAACTACAAGTGGCCGGACACCGTCTTCGCCTTCCTGCTGAACTCCTCCGGCGCGGTCGCGCTCTTCGTCTGGCTGGTCATCTGTGTGACCCAGCTGCGGATGCGCGGCATCATCCTGCGCGAGACGCCGGAGAAGCTCGTCGTGAAGATGTGGCTCTTCCCGTACCTGACCTGGGCGACGATCGCGATGATCGTCTTCGTCCTCGGCTACATGATCTACGACGGCGGCAGCGCCCGTGAGCAGGTCGTGCTCTCGCTGCTCGTGGCCGCGCTCGTGATCGTGATCGCGCTGGTCAAGGAGCGGTTCAAGAAGGCCTCCGAGCGCGTGTAGCGCCCGGGGCTCCCACGCGGGAGGGCCCGCCGTTCCTCGGGGAACGGCGGGCCCTCCTCGTGTGTGCGCGGGGCTCAGCCCTTGTTGCCGAGCAGCTTCCAGGCGGCCGGCAGGGCGCCCATCGCGAGCGCGGCCTTGAGGGCGTCGCCGATGAGGAACGGGGTGAGGCCGGCGGCCACGGCCTGGCCGAGGGTCATGCCGGTGGCGAGCGCCAGGTAGGGCACGCCGACCGCGTAGATGATCGCGGAGCCGAGGACCATCGCGCCGGCCGTGCGGAGCACCGAGCGGTCGGCGCCGCGGCGGGCGAGGGCGCCGACGACGGTCGCGGCGAGGAGCATGCCGAGGATGTAGCCGAAGGACGGCATGCCGTAGCCGGAGGTGGCCTGCGCGAACCACGGCACGCCCGCCATGCCGGCGACCGCGTACAGGGCGAGGGCGAGGAAGCCGCGGCGGGCACCGAGGGCGGTGCCGACGAGCAGGGCGGCGAAGGTCTGGCCGGAGACCGGGACCGGTGAGCCGGGGACCGGGACCGAGAGCTGCGCGGCGAGGCCGGTGAGGGCGGCGCCGCCGACGACGAGGGCGATGTCGCGGGCGCGGCTCGCCGGGAGCAGGTCGGCGAGGACGGTGCCCGCACGGAGGGTACGGGCGGGGGCTGCGGCGGTGCTCATCGGTACTCCGCGAGGGTGAGGGTGGGTGGGACTGATTGACGGTATGCCAGGAGTGAACGCTCGATCACCGTCAGCGGCCGACAAAGCGGCGGGCGGACGGTTCGTGGAGATCAAACAAATCCCTCCACTGACACCTCGCGCCACGTGACGCTTGTCACTGGGAACTCCTGCACGGAGGTCCCTTTTGCGCCAGAGGACGTTCACTGGAGAGACTGTGGGGTCTCCATAAACCGTCAGAGAGCACGAGCCCCCACATGCACGACTCCCTCACCCCCGAACCGGAGCCCCTCTCCCACGGTCTGAAGCAGCGTCACCTGACGATGCTGGGGCTCGGCGGTGTGATCGGCGCCGGACTCTTCGTCGGCTCGGGTGCGGGCATCGCCGTCGCCGGGCCCGGGATCGTGGTCTCGTATCTGATCGCAGGCGCGCTCGCGATGCTGGTCATGCGGATGCTGGGCGAGATGTCGGCGGCGATGCCGGCGTCGGGGGCCTTCTCGGTCCACGCGGAGCGGGCGCTCGGCCGGTGGGCGGGCTTCTCGGTGGGCTGGCTGTACTGGTTCCTGCTCGTGGTGGTCCTCGCCGTGGAGGCGACGGGCGCGGCGCGCATCGCGCACGGCTGGGTGCCGGGGGTGCCGCAGTGGGGCTGGGTGCTGATCTTCATGGTCGTGTTCACCCTCGCCAACCTCGCGGCGGTGAAGAACTTCGGCGAGTTCGAGTTCTGGTTCGCGGCGCTCAAGGTCGGCGCGATCGTGCTCTTCCTGATCCTCGGGACGCTTGCGATCGTCGGCTGGCTCCCCGACACCGACCCGGTGGGGCTGTCCCATCTGACCGGGCAGGGCGGTTTCCTGCCGAACGGCTGGGCGGGGGTCGTCTCCGGGGTCCTCGCCGTCGTCTTCGCCTTCGGCGGGCTTGAGGTCGTCACGATCGCGGCGGCCGAGTCCGACGACCCGGCGCGGAACGTGGCGCGGGCGGTCCGCAGCGCGGTGTGGCGGATCCTCCTCTTCTACGTGGGCTCGATGCTGGTCATCGTGACGCTGCTGCCGTGGACGTCGATGAAGCCGGGCGAGTCGCCGTACGTCTCGGTCCTGGACGCGATCGGGGTGCCGGCGGCGGGGCAGATCATGAACGTGGTGGTGTTCGTGGCGCTGCTCTCCGCGCTCAACGCCAACCTGTACGGCTCCTCCCGGATGGTGTTCTCGCTCGCGGAGCGCGGGGAGGCACCGAAGGGGCTGCTCCGGGTGTCGGGTGGCGGGGTGCCGCGGCGGGCGGTGCTGGCGTCCGTGGCCTTCGGTTTCGTCTCCGTACTCCTCAATCTGAAGTGGCCGGATTCCGTCTTCCTGTACATGCTCAACGCGGTCGGGGCGGTGCTGCTCTTCGTATGGGCGCTGATCGCCGTCTCGCAGCTGCGGCTGCGGCGCCGGATCGAGCGGGAGGCACCGGAGACGCTGACGCTCAGGATGTGGGGCTTCCCGTGGCTGACCTGGATGGCGCTCGCCGGAATGGCGGCGGTGCTTGTCCTGATGTTGACGGACGACGCGGCGCGCCCGCAGGTGCTGTGGTCGGGGGCGGCGACCGCCGCGGTGCTCCTGGTGGCCGGGGTGCGAGAATTGCGCACGAAGCGGAGGTAGATCTTCACCTTGTGTGAGGCTGGTGCCCGTATAGCGGACATCTGTTCCCTGTGAGCGGTGTGCCCACCCAGACTGTGGCGCGTTCCCCGTCTCAGCCAATGAACAGGGCGGCCCATGTCCCGGACCACCGCGCCCGAGCCCGTCGACCGCAAGGACGACGTGGCGAACTCCTCGAACGGCCCCTCGAACGGCCTCTCGCACGGCCTCAAGCAGCGCCATCTCTCGATGATCGCCCTCGGCGGAGTCATCGGCGCCGGACTCTTCGTCGGCTCCGGCGCCGGCATCGCCGTCGCGGGACCCTCGATCGTGATCGCGTACGCCATCTCCGGCATCCTCGTGATGCTGGTGATGCGCATGCTCGGCGAGATGTCCGCGGCGAACCCGGCCTCCGGCTCCTTCTCCGTCCACGCCGAGCGGGCCCTCGGCCCCTGGGCGGGCTTCACCGCCGGGTGGGCCTTCTGGTTCCTGCTCTGCGTCGCCGTCGGCCTCGAGGGCATCGGCGCGGCGAAGATCATGACGGGCTGGTTCCCCGGCAGCCCCGAGTGGGCCTGGGTCGCGCTCTTCATGCTGGTCTTCTGCGCCACCAACCTGGCGGCCGTGAAGAACTTCGGCGAGTTCGAGTTCTGGTTCGCCGCGCTCAAGGTCGGCGCGATCGTCCTCTTCCTCGGCATCGGCGTGCTCGCCATCGCCGGAGTCCTGCCCGGCACGGACGCCCCCGGCACCGCGAACCTCACCGGCGACGGCGGTTTCTTCCCGAACGGCTCCGAGGGCCTGATCGTGGGCCTGCTCGCCTCCGTCTTCGCGTACGGCGGTCTGGAGACGGTCACCATCGCCGCCGCCGAGTCGGAGCACCCGGTGCAGGGCGTCGCCAAGGCCGTGCGGACGGCGATGTGGCGGATCGCGCTCTTCTACATCGGTTCGATGGCGGTCATCGTCACCCTCGTGCCGTGGGACGACAAGACGGTCGTCGAGAAGGGCCCGTACGTCGCCACCCTCGACCACCTGGGCATCCCGGCGGCCGGCGAGATCATGAACGTGGTCGTGCTCGTCGCCCTGCTGTCGGCGATGAACGCCAACATCTACGGCGCTTCCCGCATGGCCGGCTCGCTCGTCGCACGCGGCCAGGGCCCGAAGGCGCTCGGCCGCACCTACGGCGGGGTCCCCCGCGCGGCGGTACTCGTCTCCTCCGTCTTCGGCTTCGCCTGTGTGCTGCTCAGCTACTGGCGTCCCGACGACATCTTCATCTGGCTGCTCAACACGATCGGCGCGATCATCCTGGTCGTCTGGTTCTTCATCGCCGCCTCCCAGCTGGTGCTGCGCCGCCGCACCGAGCGCGAGGCGCCCGAGAAGCTCGTCGTGCGGATGTGGGCCTTCCCGGTGCTGACCTGGGTGGCGCTCGCCGGCATGGCGGCGATCTTCGTCCTGATGGCCCGCGAGGAGGGCACGCGGGTGCAGCTGTACTCGACGGGTGGCCTGACGCTGCTGCTCGCCGTCGTCGGCTACGTACGCCAGAGGACGGCGGAGAAGGCGGCGGAGAACGCGACGGAGAAGGCGACGGCCGGCCCTTCCTGACACCCCCTCCGCTCCCGCTTCCCCGAAACCCCCGGACCGCCGCTCGGTCCGGGGGTTTCGTCCGTCCGCAGGAGGGCCGGGGCGGGACGCGGGACCTAGGACGAAGGGCTGATCAACTACGACGTGCACCTACTGTTAGCCTGCACTTGCATATGGGTTGCAATAAGCAGGAGCCGTTGAAGGAGCCGGGCATGGCGATCTACACACTTCCGGAGCTGCCGTACGACTACGCGGCGCTGGAGCCGGTGATCAATCCGCAGATCATCGAGCTGCACCACGACAAGCACCACGCCGCGTACGTCAAGGGAGCCAACGACACCCTGGAGCAGCTGGAGGAGGCCCGCGACAAGGACCAGTGGGGCGCGATCAACGGCCTGGAGAAGAGCCTGGCCTTCCACCTCTCCGGCCACATCCTCCACTCCATCTACTGGAACAACATGGACAGCCCGAAGGGCGGGGGAGGCGGCGAGCCGCTGGCCGCCGACGGCGTCGGTGACCTCGCGGACGCGATCACCGAGTCCTTCGGCTCCTTCGCGAAGTTCAAGGCCCAGCTGACGAAGGCCGCCGCGACCACCCAGGGCTCCGGCTGGGGTGTCCTCGCGTACGAGCCGATCAGCGGCCGCCTCATCGTCGAGCAGGTCTACGACCACCAGGGCAACGTCGGCCAGGGCTCCGTCCCGGTCCTGGTCTTCGACGCCTGGGAGCACGCCTTCTACCTCCAGTACAAGAACCAGAAGGTCGACTTCATCGAGGCCATGTGGCAGGTCGTCAACTGGCAGGACGTGAGCAAGCGCTACCACGCCGCCAAGGCCTCGGTCCCGCTGATCTCCTTCTGACCGGCTGCACCACCCAGTCGTCCTGCTCGTGATCGTCTTCTCAACCTTCACGTGTGGGCGGAATGACGAAGAACCCCCGTGATGACGTGAATCACGGGGGTTCTTCTGTGCTGCCGGGGCGGACTACTCGAAGCTGGGCGCCGCCGTCCGGGTGCGCTTGATCTCGTAGAAGCCCGGCGTCGACGCCACGAGCAGCGTGCCGTCCCACAGCCGGGCCGCCGCCTCGCCGCGCGGGGTCGGCGTGACGACGGGACCGAAGAAGGCGACCTCGTCGCCCTCGGGGCCCGGGACCGCGATGACCGGGGTGCCGACGTCCTGGCCGACCTTGTCTATGCCCTCCTTGTGGGAGGAGCGCAGCTCCGCGTCATACGTGTCCTTGTCGGCGTAGTCCGCGAGGTCCTCGGGCAGGCCGACGTCCGTCAGGGCCGCGACGATCGCCTCGCGGGTCGGGCCCTCGCCGTCGTTGTGGAAGCGGGTACCGAGCGCGGTGTAGAGCTTGCCGACGACCTCGTCGCCGTGCAGCTGCTGGGCGGCTATGACGACCCGGACCGGGCCCCACGCCTTGGTCTCCAGCATCTCGCGGTACTCCTCCGGGAGCTCGTCGAGCCGGTTCTCGTTGAGCACGGCCAGGCTCATGACCTTCCAGCTGACGTCGACCGGCCGTACCTTCTCGACCTCCAGCATCCAGCGGGAGGTCATCCAGGCCCACGGGCACAGCGGGTCGAAGAAGAACTCGGCGGTGGTCCTGCTCTCGGACATGTCACTCCTCGGTACGGCCGTCGGAAGGTGGTGCGTCGGAAGGTGGTGCGCCGAAAGGAGCCAACGCCACGGGCCGGTGACCGCATTCCCGTGCGCCGGGTGACAGTGGCACATGGGAGGATCGGTGCTGTTTCGAACGCGCCACGAAGGAGTGACCGTGCCCGGTGAGAATCTGTCCCGCGACGAGGCCCACGAGCGGGCGGACCTGCTGTCCGTCGACGGGTACGAGGTCGTCCTCGACCTGCGGTCGGCGGTCGGCGACTGTGCCGAGGCGGTCCGCACGTTCCGTTCGGAGACGACGATCCGCTTCCGCCGCACCGGCGAGGGCACGAGCACGTTCGTCGACCTGATCGCCCCGGCCGTCGACGCGGTCACGCTCAACGGGCGCTCCCTGGACCCGGCGGTCGTCTTCGACGGCTCGCGGATCGCGCTCGACGGCCTCGCCGACGAGAACACGCTCGTGGTGGACGCGCGCTGCGCCTACAGCCGGACCGGCGAGGGCATGCACCGCTTCGTCGACCCGGAGGACGGCGAGGTCTACCTCTACACGCAGTACGAGCCGGCCGACGCCCGCCGGGTGTACGCCAACTTCGAGCAGCCCGACCTCAAGGCCCCGTACCGCTTCTCGGTGACCGCGCCCGAGGGCTGGACGGTCTGGTCGAACGGCGCGGGCGAGCGGGACGCCGAGGGCGTGTGGCGGTTCGCGGAGACGGCGCCGATCTCCACGTACATCACCTGTGTCGTGGCGGGGCCGTACCACTACGTGACGGACACCTACAAGCGGACGCTGGCCGACGGGACCGACCTGGAGATCCCGCTCGGCGCGATGTGCCGCAAGGGCCTCGCCCGGCACTTCGACGCGGCCGACGTCTTCCTGATCACCAAGCAGGGCTTCGACTTCTTCCACGACAACTTCGACTACCCGTACCCCTTCGGGAAGTACGACCAGGCCTTCGTCCCCGAGTACAACCTCGGCGCGATGGAGAACCCGGGCATGGTGACCTTCCGCGAGGAGTACATCTACCGGGGCAAGGTGACCCAGGCCGCCTACGAGAGCCGGGCCAACGTCATCCTGCACGAGATGGCCCACATGTGGTTCGGCGACCTCGTCACCATGGTGTGGTGGGACGACCTGTGGCTGAAGGAGTCCTTCGCCGACTTCATGGGCTCCTTCGCGAACGCCGAGGCGACCCGCTTCACCAACAGCTGGGTGACCTTCGCCAACAACCGCAAGGCCTGGGCGTACCGCGCCGACCAGCTGCCGTCCACGCACCCGATCACGGCCGACATCCGTGACCTGGAGGACGCCAAGCTGAACTTCGACGGCATCACGTACGCCAAGGGCGCCTCGGTGCTCAAGCAGCTCGTGGCGTACGCCGGCCGGGACGCGTTCATGGAGGGCGCGCGCCGCTACTTCAAGCGCCACGCCTACGGGAACACGCGGCTCGGGGACCTCCTCACCATCCTGGAGGACACCTCGGGCCGCGACATGAAGGCCTGGGCGAAGTCCTGGCTCCAGACCTCCGGGGTGAACACCCTGACGCCCGCCGTCACCTACGACGCGGAGGGCCGGATCACCGAGCTCGCCGTCGTCCAGGAGGGCGCCGAGCTCCGCCCGCACCGGGCCGCCGTCGGCCTCTACCGGCTCTCCGGCGGGGAGCTCGTCCGGTACGCGCGGACCGAGGCCGACATCACCGGTGCCCGGACCGTCGTCACCGAACTCGCGGGCGAGGAGAGGCCCGACCTCGTCCTCGTCAACGACGACGACCTCACCTACTGCAAGATCCGCTTCGACGAGGGCTCGCTCGCCACCCTGCGGGCACACCTCGGTGACATCACCGACCCGCTGGCCCGTGCCCTGTGCTGGTCGGCGCTGTGGAACCTGACCCGCGACGGGCTGATGCCCGCCCGGGACTTCGTCGCCGTGGCGCTCGCCTTCGCGGGCCGCGAGACCGACATCGGCGTCCTCCAGATGGTGCACGCCTGGACGAAGTCGGCCGTCACCCTGTACGCGGCTCCCGAGTGGCGCGAGCGGGGCGGGCGGCTGCTCGCCGAGGGCGGGCTGCGCGAGCTGCGCGTCGCCGAGCCGGGCAGCGAACACCAGCTGACGTGGGCGCGGTTCCTCGCGGCGACGGCCTCCGACGACGCCGACTTCCAGCTCCTCGAAGGGCTGCTCGACGGTACGGCGCGGATCGACGGGCTCGACGTCGACCAGGAGCTGCGCTGGGCGCTGCTCTCCGCGCTCGCGGCGCACGGCCGGGCGGACGAGGACCGGATCGGTGCGGAGCTGGCCCGGGACGACACGGCGACGGGCAAGCGCCACCAGGTCCGGCTGCTGGCCTCGCGGCCTTCGGCGGCCGTCAAGGCGCAGGCGTGGGCGCAGGTCGTCGAGTCGGACACCCTGTCGAACGCGCTGGTGGAGGCGACGATCGCGGGCTTCACGCAGCCCTCGCAGCGTGAACTGATCGCCCCGTACGCGGAGAAGTACTTCGCGGCGATCGAGCGGCTGTGGGCGGCGCGGTCCATCCAGATCGGCATCCATGTCGTCCGGGGGCTGTTCCCGGGACTCCAGGACGACGAGGCGACGCTGACCGCGACGGACGCCTGGCTTGCGGCCCACGAGTCGGCGGCGCCGGCGCTGCGACGCCTTGTCCTGGAGGCGCGGGACGACCTGGCGCGGGCGCTGCGCGCGCAGGCGTGCGACCGGTTGGCGGCGTAGCTCTTCCCTGATGGGGGTCGTGCGCCTCGGCGCGCGGCCCCCATCGGTGTGCGTGCCGCGACACCCTGCGGCGCGGCCCCTTCATCGGCAGTCGAACGTGCGTACTTTAGGGCGGGCTTGTCCCTGATTGTCGACGAGCGTGTAACAGGGGTTAGGGGAGCCTTCGGAAGCGGAAGACCCCCGGCATGAACCACAACACCCCCATCACCCCCCGCCCCCTCCCCCTCGCCTCCCGCACCGGCCGCCCCGAACGCCTGGCGGCCGCCGACCAGTTGAGGGCGCTCGGCATCCCGGCCGGTGAGGTCGCCGCGCGCTGCCGGCCCGGCGGCTGGCAGCAGCTGCTGCCCGGCGTCTTCCTGCTCCAGCCCGGCCCGCCCACCAGCGAGGACCGGCTCCGCGCCGCGCTCCTCTACGCCCGCAGGACCGGGGCGGTCCCCGCGCAGGGGCCGGACGCGATGATCACCGGACTCGCCGCGCTGACCCTGCACCGCTTCTCCTCCGCTCCCCCGCTCACCACCCTGGACCGGATCGACGTCCTGGTGCCCCGCACCCGGCGGCTGCGCTCCACCGGTTGGGTGCGGGTGGTGCGCGCCGCCCCCGAGTCGCCGGAGCCGGTGGAGCTGACCGGGGTGCCCGTCGCGCCGGTCGCCCGCGCCGTCGCCGACGCGGTGTCGGGGCTCTCGGACGCGGAGACGGTACGCCGGCTGCTCACCGAGGCGGTCCGCGGCGGGCACTGCGAACCGGGTGCGGTGGTACGCGAGTTGAGCCGCGCCCGGCTGCTCACCCGTCCGCACGTGGTGGACGCGGTGGACGCGCTGCTCGCCGAGGGGCGGTCGCTCTCCGAGGAGCGCCTGTACGAGATGGTGCGGGAGTTCGCCCTGCCGGACCCGCTGTGGAACGTGGACCTGCGGCTGCCGGGCGGCCCGCACCTGGGCGGGGTGGACGCCTACTGGCCCGACCAGGCCGTCGCCGTCGAGCTGGACACCCGGGCCCCGCGGCAGGACGACGACGCGCTCTGGTCCGAGTACACCCGCAAGCGGGAGCATCTGGAGCGGCTCGGCATCACGGTCGTCCATCTCACCCCGCGCAAACTGCGCGAGGCGATGGACCAGCAGGCCACCGTGGTCCGTACGGCCCTGATGGCCGCGTCCGGCCGGCAGCCCGCCGCGTATGTCGTCGTCCTGCCGCGGTGAGGGGCCGGGGTGCGGGTCAGCCCTTGGGCGTGACGCCGCAGAACTCGGCCTCCACGACGGACGAGGAGTCGCCCGTCCAGTCGGCGTTGAGGTTCAGGGCGAGCGAGTGACGGCCGTCCTTGGTGACCGCGGCCTCGGAGGCGGAGCCGTGGATGCCGCCGCCGTGGCCCCAGACCTCCTTGCCGCAGCTCAGCTTGACCTGCATCAGGCCGAGGCCGTACCGGATGGAGGGGCCCATGCGGTCGGACGTGACGGTGGTGGTGAGCTCCCGCTGCTCGGCCTTCGGCAGCAGCCGGCCCCCGAGCAGGGCGCGGTAGAAGGTCTGGAGGTCCTTCGAGTCGGAGATCATCTCGCCGGCCGCGTAGGCGATGGTGGGGCTGAGTTCGCTGACGTCGTGGACCGGCGCCTCCGGGCCGCCGGAGAGCTTGGACCAGGCGGGGGAGCTCGGGGCGGGCATCGTGACGTCGGTGCCGGGGACGCTGGTGGCGCGGAGCTTGAGCGGCTTGATGATGCGGTTCTCGACCGCCTTGCCGTAGGGGCGTCCGGTGACCTTCTCGATCACCAGGCCGGCGAGGACGTAGTTGGTGTTGGAGTAGTTCCAGTCGGTGCCGGGGGCGAAGTCCGGCTCGTGGGTCATGGCGATGGCGACGAGCTGGCGCGGGGTCCACCGGTCGTAGCGGTGCTCCAGGAAGGCCGGGCCGAAGACCTTCTCCTGGAAGCCGGGGTCGGCGGTGACGCTGTAGATGCCGCTGGTGTGGTTGAGCAGCTGGCGGAGGGTGATCTTCCGGCCGTCGTGGCCGTTGCCCCTGACGACGCCGGGCAGCCACTTCTCGACCGGGTCGTCGAGGTCGAGGCGGCCCTCGGCCTGGAGCTGGAGGAGGACGGTGGCGGTGAAGGTCTTGGTGATGGAACCGACCCGGTAGCGGTCGTCGCCCTTGCGGTCGCCCGCGGTGCCGGTCCAGCGGCCGTGCCCGTCGCGGGCCCCGGCGACGACACCGGGCACGCCGGCGTCGACCGCGGCCTGGAGCGCCTGCTGGGTGGCCGCGTGGTCCCGCTTCACCGGTGCGGGTGCCGCGAGGGCGGGGGTGGCGAGCGCCGTGGCGGTGAGTCCCGCGACCAGGGCGGTGGCGAGGACGGTACGGGTCGTGCGTACGGCTGACATGCGGGCTCCCCTGTGATTCTGCTGTGCGTGCTGCGGTCGGCGGGGAGGACCACGGGGTCGGCGGGATGGTTGAGCGAGAGGGGAACGGTTGAGCGCTTTTCAGCCTTCCGACAGAGGGGTCAGCCGTTCGCCGGATCGGCGAGCCGGGAGCGGCCGACCGGGGGCCGTTCGCGCCACAGGTCGAGGCCGATGTCGACGAGTTCGACCCGGGGCAGGCCGGGTACGGCGTCGAGCGGATGCCAGGCCGGGGGTCCCCCCAGGCCCCCGGGCCTAGGGGGAGAGGTCGGTGGAGCCGCCCGTCTCGTTGCGCAGCGCACCGCCGGTGACCTGGGCCTCGTAGATGATCCGCAGGCCCTGGAAGTCCCCGGGGCCCGCGAGGCGGCGCAGCCAGCCGCGCCGGATGGAGTCGATCCCACCTGGCCGTCCCGTACGCACACGGCGTAGGCCGCCACCCTCAACTCCTGCTTCATGAGGAGAGGTTAGAACCAGTAGGCGGGGTACGTCCGGCCCGTGGCGCGGGCGGATCCGAGGCCGACAACGACCAGGAGGAGGGAGGCGAGGGCGAGTAGGCCGAGAAACGACCAGAGCGGCGGGGACTGGAGGGCGACGATCACGGCGGTCGCGGCGGCGGGCGAGTGCGGGGTACGGGCCAGCATCATCACGCCGAGGGCGAGGCCGCCCGCGACGGCGGCGCCCCAGAGGCCGGGGCCCGCCACGGCGAGGACGGCGAAGCCGGTGAGGGCGGAGAGCAGCTGGCCGCCGACGACCGAGCGCGGCTGGGACAGCGGGAGGTCGGGGGCGCCCGCCACGAGCGCCATGCTCGCCGCGAGCGGCGGGATGAGCAGGGGCTGGTCGAGCACGGTGCCGACGGCGACCAGGAGCAGGAGCGCGGCGACACTGCCGGCGGTGGAGGCGAGCAGGATCCGGGGGCGGGGGCGCGGGGGCGGGCCGGGGCGGGGGGTGGCGGGGACGGAGGCGGCGGGAGCGGAGGCGGCGGGGGCGGGGGCGGCTTCGGTGGTGGCGGTTCCGGTGGTGGTCATGGGCGGTCCTCGGGGTCGCGGTGGTGCGGGTGGGGGCGGGCCTGGCGCGGGGGCGCGTTCGGGTTGTGCCCACCCGTTCCGCCCCAGCGGAACGAATGCCCACAACCAGGGAGGTGGTGGATCTAACCTTTTAGATAGACTTTAGAGGTTAGATGAGGCGGGGGTCAACCGCTCACGTACCCTTGAAGGGTTAGTCCACGAGGAGGGTTCCGTCATGACCGCCATCGATCCACGACCGCTCACCGGCGAACCCGTCTCCCTCGACCTCCTCAACACCCGGTGGAACGAGGAGGGCGTGCGTCAGGACCTGCTCACCGGGGTCGAGGGGCTCGCCGTCTGGCTCGCCGCCAACGGCCTCGACCGGCGGTTCGCCGCCGACGCCCCCACCCTGCGCCACACCCTCACCGCCCGGGACGCGCTCGCCGCGCTCGTCGACCACCCCGGCGATCCCGCCGCCACCGCCCGTGTCGACGCCGTCCTCGACCACGGCCGCATCCGGGCCACCCTCACCGCCGAGGGCCCCGGGGAACGGGCCG
This sequence comes from Streptomyces sp. NPDC093795, assembly GCF_044764665.1. NCBI lineage: Bacteria > Bacillati > Actinomycetota > Actinomycetes > Kitasatosporales > Streptomycetaceae > Streptomyces > Streptomyces sp. NPDC093795. The sequence goes on along the minus strand of NZ_JBIWIO010000002.1, from coordinate 365,644 downwards.
AGTTCGCGGATCCCGCCCGGGGCCCCGGCTGGACCGCCGCCCGCGACTACCTCGACCTGCTGCGCACCGCGCCCGACCGGATCCGGGCCTGCGCGCACGAGGCGTGCATCCTGCACTTCTTCGACACCTCGCGGAACGGCACCCGCCGCTGGTGCTCGATGGCGGCCTGCGGCAACCGGGCCAAGGCCTCGCGCCACTACGCCCGCACGAAGGACAACTGACGCCCCGCCCACTCGCCCCGGTTGAGGACCCTTTGTCCTCGATGGCGTGTCGTCCGCAGTGGCGGATGTACGCCATCGACGCATTCCGTCACCTGCCAACCCTCCACAAATCCCTGTCGGTTACGAAAGGCTGAGCGGTCATCCGGTACCGAAATCCGGACCCTCTCTTTCATAACCAGGGATGTACATGACCCCCCAGAGCTCCATACCCGGGCGCTCGCCCTCCGGGAGACGCGCGGCCCGCATCGCGGCCGCCGCAGGACTCGTCGCCGCGCTCGTCGCGGCCGGAGCCGCCCCGGTCCTGGCCGTCGACGACCCGGCGACCACTCCCCCGGTGAAGGCAAGCGAACCTACCGACAAGCTCGGCGCCACCGACGCCCAGCGCCTCACCGAGGCCGAGGTGAGCGGCGACAAGAACGTCACGATCCTCGTCGCCACCGCCCCCGGCGCCACCGAGCAGGTCGCCGACCAGCTCGACGCCGTCGCGGGCGCCTCCGTCGGCAAGCAGCAGGACGCGCTCGGCTACGTCCGCGCGACCCTGCCGACCGCCAAGGCCGAGGCGGCCATCAAGGCCGCGGCGAAGCTCTCCTCCGTCCAGTCGATCGACCTCCAGGCCGAGATCAAGCTGGACGACCCGACCCCGGACGCCGGCGCGACGACCGGCGCCGTCGAGGGCACGACCGTCACCACGACGTACCCGGCCCCGGGCAGGAACACCCCGGCGAAGAACCCGTACAACCCCTCCCACGAGACGGGCGCGGTCGAGTTCGTCGAGGACCACCCGCGGGCCGACGGCCGCGGCGTGACCATCGGCGTCCTCGACTCCGGTGTCGACCTGGGCCACCCGGCGCTGCGGAAGACCACCACCGGCGAGCGCAAGATCGTCGACTGGGTCACCGCCACCGACCCGCTGACCGAGGGCGACGCCACCTGGCGCGCCCAGATCACCCCGGTCACGGGCCCCGTCTTCACCGCGGCCACCCAGAGCTGGAAGGCGCCCGAGGGCTCCTACCAGTGGAGCCGCTTCAGCGAGTCGATCACCGCGGGCGGCGACCCGGCCGGTGACATCAACCGCGACGGCGACACCACCGACGTCTTCGGCATGCTGTACGACCCGGCCGCCGGCACCGTCCGCGTGGACGCCGACCAGAACAACGACTTCACGGACAACGCGCCGATGAAGCCGTACAAGGACGGGTACCAGATCGGCTACTTCGGTACCGACAACCCGGCCACCGAGGTCGTCGAGAAGACGCCGTTCGTCGTCGAGATCCGCAAGGACGTCGCGATGGACCCGCTGGGCGGGACCTGGGTCGGCCAGAAGCGCGACTTCGTCAACATCGGCATCGTCGAGTCCTCCCACGGCACCCACGTCGCCGGCATCACCGCCGCCCACGGCCTCTTCGGCGGCCGGATGAACGGCGCGGCGCCCGGCGCGAAGATCGTCTCCTCGCGCGCGTGCACCTGGACCGGCGGCTGCACCAACACCGCTCTCACCGAGGGCATGACGGACCTCGTCGTCAACCGCGGCGTCGACATCGTCAACATGTCGATCGGCGGCCTGCCCGCGCAGAACGACGGCGACAACGTCCGCTCGCGCCTCTACACCCGTCTGATCGACCAGTACGGCGTGCAGCTGATCATCTCGGCCGGCAACTCCGGCCCGGGCATCAACACGATCGGCGACCCCGGCCTGGCCGACAAGGTCGTCTCGGTCGGCGCGGCGATCTCGAAGTCGACCTGGGCCGCCAACTACGGCTCGGCCGTCTCCAAGTCGTACGCCATGTTCCCCTTCTCCTCGCGCGGCCCGCGTGAGGACGGCGGCTTCACCCCGACCATCACCGGTCCGGGCTCGGCCGTGAACACCATCCCGACCTGGCTGGCCGGCGCCGGCGTCGCCGAGTCCGGCTACGCGCTGCCCGCCGGTTACGGGATGCTCAACGGCACCTCGATGTCCTCCCCGCAGGTCGCGGGCGCGAGCGCGCTGCTGCTCTCCGCCGCGAAGCAGAGGGGCATCGAGCTCTCCCCGCTCACCCTGCGCACCGCGCTCACCTCGACCGCCAAGCCGATCTCCGGTGTCAAGGCGCACGAGCAGGGCTCGGGTCTGATCGACATCGACGAGGCCTGGGACTCGATCAAGGACGGCGCGACCGCCCACGACTACAAGGTCGAGGCCCCGGTCGACACCGCGATCTTCCCGGCCCCGCACACCGGCACCGGTGTGTACGACCGTGAGGGCGGCCTCAAGGTCGGCCAGAAGAAGGTCTACGACGTCACCGTCACGCGTACGAGCGGCCCGGACCGTGCCATCGAGCACGAGCTGGACCTCAAGTACAACGACGGCACCTTCCGCATCCTCGGCGACGACGAGATCGACCTGCCGCTGAACAAGCCGGTCACCGTCAAGGTCCAGGCCCGGCCGACCACCGCCGGCGTGCACAGCGTGATCCTGGAGGCCGACGACGAGCGCACCGAGGGCGTGGACAAGCAGATCCTCGCCACCTCGGTCGTCGCGAGCGACCTGGTCGCGCCCGGCTACGGCTTCTCCGCCGCCGGCACCGTCCAGCGCAACAGCCACACGTCGTACTTCGTGACCGTGCCGGAGGGCGCCAAGACCCTCGAGGTCGCCATCGGCGGTCTGAAGGAGAAGAGCCAGACCCGGTTCATCGCGATCCACCCGTACGGCGTGGCCATCGAGTCCACCGCGTCCACCGCGTGCTACCCGCACTACAACCCGGCGAACACCTGCCGCCCGGACCTGCGGTCGTACCCGAACCCGACGCCGGGCGTCTGGGAGATCGAGGTCGAGTCGCGCCGCACCTCGCCCGACCTGGACAACCCGTTCACGCTGGACGCCAAGGTGCTCGGCGCCGACTTCGACCCGGCCGTCCAGACCGTCGCCGAGGCGAAGGTCGGCACCCCGGCCGCCGTCGAGTGGACCGTCACCAACAAGTTCGCCGGCATCGACGGCAAGCTGAAGGGCGGCTCGCTGGGCTCGGCCAAGGTCGAGACCCCGACCATCCAGCACCACGAGCAGCAGACGAAGACCGTCACCGTCGGTGAGGGCGTCGAGCGGCTCGACATCGCGATCGGCAACACGTCCGACAAGGCCGCCGACCTCGACCTCACCGTCCTCCTGAACGGCAAGCAGGTCGGCCAGGCGGCGGACGGTGACTCGGAGGAGTCCGTCTCCCTCGTGAAGCCGGCCGCGGGCACGTACACCGTCGTCATCGACGGCTACGCGGTCCACGCCGAGGGCGGCACGACCTACGACTACAAGGACGTGTACTACTCCGCCGCGCTCGGCAGCGTCCAGGTCGACAACGCCACGACCTACCCGCTGGCCCACGGCGCGAGCGCCAAGGTCACGGCCCACGTCCTGGTCGCCGGCGCGGCCCCCGAGGGCCGCCAGTTCTTCGGCGAGGTCCAGCTGCTCAACGCCCGCGGCACCGTCGCGGGCTCCGGCAGCGTCCTGATCGGCAGCGTCACCCCGTAACACCGCGAGACAGTGAGGGGCGGGCACCGGAACCGGTGCCCGCCCCTCTCCCGTTCTTCCGCGCGCCGGTCAGCCGGGGTGCGAGCAGTCGACTCCGGCGGACCCCGGAAGCGCCTTCTCCACCCATGCGCGTCCGTACTCCAGATCGTCACGCCCAGCTCCGACGTCCGTGCCGAGATTCCCGGGCGGGCGGTCCCCCTCCCGGTAGGTGAGCGGCCCCTCTCCGGGGAAGCGCGAGACGATGACGAGCATGCGCGTGCCCACCCGGAAGTAGGGATCGGCGGACTCTTCGGCAGGGGCGTCCCCGGCCGTGAAGACGAGCCGGGGCTCCCCGGCCGCCGTCCCCGCCGTCCTGGCCTCCTTGTACCTCCGCTCCACGCTCAGGGTGACGCGGACCCCCTGGTCCCCGCCCAGCCGCTCGACCCGGGCCACCGTTCCCTCGGCGATGTCCGTGGCACACGCGACCAGGCCCTCCGCGGTGAGCGCCGCGCTCCCCATCCCCCCGTCCAGCTCCCCGTTGTGGGCCACGAGGTACGACCCCCCGGTCCCCAGAAGGCCCAGCACGGCCACCGCCGCGACCGCGGCGAGCACCCGCCGCGGAGCACGCCGGCGGCGGGGGCCGGGCGCCGTGGGCGGGGGCGGCTCGGGGGCGGGTCCGGCCACCGCCGTGGCGATGAGCGCCAGCTGCTCGCGCAGGGTCTCCACGTCGGCCAGCGCCGCCCGCACGTCGGGATCCCCCTCGGCCCACTCGGGCAGCGGCCCGTCGGACACCGCCAGTCGTACCGGGTCCCGCTCGTCCCTCTCCACCCTCACACCACCTCGTCCGTGTGCAGCCGGGCGCGCAGCGCGCGCACGGCGGCGTGCAGCCGGCTCTTGACCGTTCCCTCGGGGATCTCCAGCGCCTCCGCGATCTCGGCCACCGGCAGGTCGGCGTAGAAGCGCAGCACCACGACCTGCCGCTGCGGCAGGGGCAGCGCGTCGAGCCCCTGCGCGACCGACAGCGTCAGGACCCGGGCCTCCTCGACGCCGGGCTGCTCCGTGCCCCACGGCCGCAGCGCGGTGAGCCGCTCGTCGAGCCGCTCCCGGCGGCGCCGGTCCCGGTGCCAGTCCACGGCGATGTTCGAGGCCACCACCGCGCACCAGGCGGCGGTGGACCGCAGGGGCTCCCGTCCCTTCGCCCGGGACTCCAGGAGCTTCAGCCGCACCTGCTGCACGCCGTCCTGGAGCTCCGCGTGCGGCACCCCGCCCAGTGCCAGGACCGCTCTCACCCGGTCCACGAGGGCCGCGTCCAGCGGATCGTCCGCCGCATCGTCCGCCGCCGGGCGCCGGGCCTTCCTCACTACCGCCACCGTGCCTCCTTCCCTTCCGCGTCCCCCCTGTGACGCGGAAGCGGCACGAAACGTTCGATCCGGCCTCCGTCCCACGTCCCGACCTGTGGACAATGGATTGGACAAGGCGCCCCGGGACATACGCATCATGGACCGGCAGCACCCTGCACATACGTACGGAGGAGTCCCCGTGAAGGTCGGAATCGTCGGAGCCACCGGTCAGGTCGGCACAGTCATGCGCAGCATCCTGGCCGAGCGGAACTTCCCCCTCGACGAGCTGCGGCTCTTCGCCTCCGCCCGTTCCGCCGGCACCGTCGTGGACGGCGTCACGGTCGAGGACGCCTCCACCGCCGACTACACCGGCCTGGACATCGTGCTCTTCTCCGCCGGCGGCGCCACCTCCAAGGCCCTCGCCGAGAAGGTCGCCTCCCAGGGCGCCGTCGTGATCGACAACTCCTCCGCCTGGCGCCGTGACCCCGAGGTCCCGCTGGTCGTCTCCGAGGTCAACCCGCACGCGATCAAGGACCGCCCCAAGGGCATCATCGCCAACCCGAACTGCACCACGATGGCCGCCATGCCGGTCCTCAAGCCGCTCCACCAGGAGGCCGGCCTCACCGCGCTGATCGCCACCACCTACCAGGCCGTCTCCGGCTCGGGCGTGGCCGGTGTCGCCGAGCTGCGCACCCAGGCGTGTGCCGTGGCCGAGACCGCCGACCAGCTGGCGTTCGACGGCGGGGCCGTCGAGTTCCCCGAGCCCGCCGTCTACAAGCGCCCGATCGCGTTCAACGTGGTCCCGCTGGCCGGTTCGATCGTCGACGACGGCTCCTTCGAGACCGACGAGGAGCAGAAGCTCCGCAACGAGTCCCGCAAGATCCTGGAGATCCCCGGGCTCAAGGTCTCCGGCACCTGCGTGCGCGTCCCGGTCTTCTCCGGCCACTCCCTCCAGGTCAACGTCCGCTTCGAGCGTCCGATCAGCGTCGAGCGCGCCTACGAGCTGCTCGAGGACGCCGAGGGCGTCGTGCTCTCCGAGATCCCGACCCCGCTCCAGGCCGCCGGCAAGGACGCCTCGTACGTCGGCCGCATCCGCGTGGACGAGACCGTCGACAACGGCCTCGCGCTCTTCCTCTCCAACGACAACCTGCGCAAGGGCGCGGCCCTGAACGCCGTGCAGATCGCGGAGCTGGTCGCGGCCGAGCTCAAGGGCTGACACCGGCCGGTCCGTACGACCCCCAGGAGGGGCGGCACCCGTTACGGGCGCCGCCCCTCCTTCGTTCGGGCAGGCCGGGGAAATGTGCCGTGCGCCACGACGGCGGCCCGTGGAAGGATGGGCCAAACGTCACGAAACCTAGGAGTTGACCGGGTGCCTGGCACGAACCTGACCCGTGAAGAGGCTCAGCAGCGGGCGGCGCTGCTGACCGTGGACGCGTACGAGGTCGAACTCGACCTCTCCGGTGCGCAGGAGGGCGGCACCTACCGGTCCGTCACCACCGTCCGCTTCGATTCCGCCGAGGCCGGCGCCTCGACCTTCATCGACCTCGTCGCGCCCGCCGTCCACGAGGCCGTCCTGAACGGGCACTCGCTGGACGTCGCCGCCGTCTTCCGTGACTCGCGGATCGCGCTGGCCCACCTCAGGGAGGGCCGCAACGAGCTCAAGGTCGTCGCCGACTGCGCGTACACCAACACCGGTGAGGGCCTGCACCGCTTCGTCGACCCGGTCGACGACCAGGCCTATCTGTACACGCAGTTCGAGGTCCCGGACGCGCGCCGCGTCTTCGCCTCGTTCGAGCAGCCCGACCTGAAGGCGACCTTCCAGTTCACCGTGAAGGCGCCGGCGGGGTGGAAGGTCATCTCCAACAGCCCCACCCCGGAGCCGAAGGATGACGTGTGGGTCTTCGAGCCCACGCCCCGCATCTCCACGTACATCACCGCGCTGATCGTCGGCCCGTACCACTCGGTGCACTCGGCGTACGAGAAGGACGGCCAGACCGTCCCGCTGGGCATCTACTGCCGGCCGTCGCTCGCCGAGTTCCTCGACGCCGACCACATCTTCGACGTCACGCGGCAGGGCTTCGACTGGTTCCAGGAGAAGTTCGCGTACGACTACCCGTTCGCGAAGTACGACCAGCTCTTCGTGCCGGAGTTCAACGCGGGCGCGATGGAGAACGCGGGCGCGGTCACCATCCGCGACCAGTACGTGTTCCGCTCGAAGGTGACGGACGCGGCGTACGAGCGGCGTGCCGAGACGATCCTGCACGAGCTCGCCCACATGTGGTTCGGCGACCTCGTCACCATGGAGTGGTGGAACGACTTGTGGCTGAACGAGTCGTTCGCCACCTACACCTCCGTCGCCTGCCAGGCGTCGGTGCCCGGCACCCGTTGGCCGAACGCCTGGACGACCTTCGCCAACGCGGAGAAGACCTGGGCCTACCGCCAGGACCAGCTGCCGTCGACGCACCCGATCATGGCCGAGATCAACGACCTGGAGGACGTGCTCGTCAACTTCGACGGGATCACGTACGCCAAGGGCGCGAGCGTCCTGAAGCAGCTCGTCGCCTACGTAGGCCAGGACGAGTTCTTCAAGGGTGTGCAGGCCTACTTCCAGGCGCACGCCTTCGGCAACACCCGCCTCTCCGACCTGCTCGGCGCGCTTGAGGAGACCTCCGGGCGCGACCTCAGGACCTGGTCGAAGGCGTGGCTGGAGACGGCCGGCATCAACATCCTCCGCCCGGAGATCGAGACCGACGACAGCGGTGTCATCACCTCCTTCGCCGTCCGGCAGGAGGCCCCCGCGCTGCCCGCCGGCGCCAAGGGCGAGGCCGTGCTGCGACCGCACCGGATCGCGATCGGCTTCTACGACCTGGACGAGGCCGGCAAGCTGGTCCGCACCGAGCGCCTCGAACTCGACCTCGCGGCCGCCGAGCTGACCGCGGTGCCGAAGCTGGAGGGCAAGGCCCGTCCGGCGGTCGTCCTCCTCAACGACGACGACCTGTCGTACGCCAAGGTCCGCCTCGACGAGGTGTCCCTCGCCAACGTCACCTCGCACCTCGGTGACTTCGCCGAGTCGCTGCCGCGTGCCCTGTGCTGGGCCTCGGCCTGGGACATGACCCGCGACGGCGAACTGGCCACCCGCGACTACCTGGAGCTCGTCCTCTCCGGTGTCGCCAAGGAGTCCGACATCGGCGTGGTGCAGTCGCTCCAGGGCCAGGTCAAGGCGGCCATCGACCTGTACGCGGCGCCGGAGTGGCGGGAGGCCGGCCTCACCCGCTGGACCGAGGCCACGCTCGCGCACCTCCAGGCGGCCGAGCCGGGCAGCGACCACCAGCTTGCGTGGGCGCGGGCCTTCGCCTCGACCGCCCGCACCCCGCAGCAGCTCGACCTGCTCGCCGCGCTCCTGGAGGGCCGCGAGTCGATCGAGGGCCTGGCCGTCGACACCGAGCTGCGCTGGGCGTTCGTCCACCGGCTCGCGGCGACCGGTGTCTACGACGAGCCGGAGATCGCCGGCGAACTGGAGCGCGACCGCACGGCGGCGGGCGAGCGGCACGCGGCGACCGCGCGCGCGGCCCGTCCGTCGGAGGCGGCGAAGGCGGAGGCCTGGGCCTCGGTCGTCGAGGACGACAAGCTGGCGAACGCCGTGCAGGAGGCCGTCATCAGCGGCTTCGTGCAGTCCGACCAGCGTGAGCTGCTCGCCCCGTACACGGCGAAGTACTTCGCGTCGATCAAGGGTGTGGCGGAGACCCGCAGCCACGAGATGATCCAGCAGATCGTGGTCGGTCTCTACCCGACGCTCCAGGTCTCGCAGGAGACCCTGGACGCGACGGACGCGTGGATCGCCGAGCACGACCCGGCGCCGGCGCTGCGACGCCTGGTGACGGAGTGCCGCGCGGGCGTCGAGCGCGCGCTCAGGGCCCGGGCGGCGGACGCGGCCGCGGCGGTCTGATCCCGCCGAACCAGGTACGGAGAAGGGGCGCCTCCCCCGTGGGGCGCCCCTTCGCCGTGCCTGAGGTCCGCCCGGCGGGCGGGCGTCGGTGCGCTGCCGCTGCCGCCGGGCGGAAGTCCTTCGCCCGGTGTCAGCCGCCGAGCGTCGTGAACCGGGCGCGCAGGTCGGCCGCGCCCTGGTCCGTCAGGGTGCCGTGGAGCCGCATCCGGGCGACGCCGCCGTCGGGGAAGGCGTCGAGGCGGACGTGGGTGACGACGGCCTGGGCGGGGAGCTTGAAGCGGTGGAGGGTGTCGGGCTGGAGCTTGGTCCTGGGGATGATCTCGAACCATTCGCCGGCCTCGCCGTTACGGCCCTGGAGGGCGATCCAGCCCGCCGAGTTGCCCTTCAGATAGGCGGTGTCGATCTCCACGGCGCGGACGGCGCCCTGCGCGGCGAGCCGGAACCGCACCCAGTCGTTGGTGCCGCGCACCCGGCGGCGGCGGTTCTCCCAGCCGTCGTCCATCTTGCGGGAGGTGCCGGGCAGGATGATCTGGGTCGGCGAGGAGTAGAACCTGTCCGATGCGTCCTCGTACGAGCCTCCGTTGAGTACGGAGATCAGGTCGAGGGTGCCGAGCAGCTGGAGCCACTCGGGGTCGGGCACGACCTCGCCGTGGACGCGGAGGCGGGCGATGCCTCCGTCGGGGTGCTGGCAGACCCGGACGTGGGTGAAGCGGCGTTCGGCGGTGATCGTGAAGCCGTTGGCGGCGTGGCCTCGGACCGGCGTCGGCGGGACCAGCTCCTCCCACTTGGCGTCGAGCAGCTCCTCGGGGCTGGGCGTGCCCTCCACGGAGGTGGCCTGGATGCTCACCCGCTGCGGGTAGTTGCCCCGGAAGTGGGCGGTGTCGACGACGATGCCCCGGATCACACCGGGGGCGCCGAGCCTGACGATCGCCCAGTCGTGGTCCTCGGGGGCGGGGAAGACGTTCTCGGCGTCGGCGCCACGGCGGCGCCGGGTCTCCCAGCCGTCCATGATCTTGCCCTTGTGGCCGAAGTGCTCGGGGTCGAAGACGGCCCGCTCGCGGACGAGGAGGTTCTCCCGCTCCGCGAAGAACTCGTCGTTCGCGGCGACGACACCGGCGCCGAGGCGGCGGTCGGCGAGGTCGACAAGATCGGTGAAGGGGAAGTCACCGGTGCGGTAGTCGGCGTACGGGTCGCCTCCGGAGTACGGGGCGGCGTCGTTGGCGTGCGGGTCGGCGTTCTCGTCGAAGCTCATGGAGCGAGCCTCCTCCCGTCCGGCCTCCCGGGTCCATCGAATGTTTTCGACAGGTCTGTTCAGCCCTGCTGAACGGTTTCGCGAGCCGCCGCCGCCTGCCTCAGCGCGGTCAGGACGCGTGCCACCGCCGGGCCCTCCTCCGCCCCGCGCCGTACCGCCGCGACGACATGGCGGCGCGGCTGGTCGGCGGAGAGGACGCGCATGACGACCCCGGTGCCGCCGCGGCGTTCCGCGGAGGCCATGCGGGGGACGAGGGCGATGCCCATCCCCGCCTCGACCATGGCGAGGATCGCGGTCCAGCCGGAGGCGCTGTGGGCCTGCTCGGGCACGAAGCCGGCGGCCTCGCAGGCGGCCGTGGTGATCTCGGACCAGGGCCCCGAACCGCCGAAGATCCACGGCTCGGCCGCGAGGTCCGCGAGGCGGAGTCCGGGGGCGTCGGCGCGGGGGTGCCCGGCGGGCAGCGCGACGTCGAGCGGATCGGCGAGCAGCGGCACCCGGCTGAACTTGGGGTCGCGCGCGGAGGGCGCGTGGGCGGCGAGCGAGAGCGCCAGGTCGACCTCGCCGGCCGAGAGCAGCTCGTACGCCTCCGCCGCCTCGGCCTCCCGGATCCGGACGTCGAGCCCCGGGTGCGCGGTCCGCAACTGCCGTACGGCGGGCACGAGAAGCGCGGGCACCGACGTCGAGAACGCCGCCACCCGCACCTGTCCCGCCTCGCCCCGCAGATAGCCGTCGAGTTCGGCGTCGGCGCGCTCCAGCTGGGCGAAGACCACCTCCGCGTGCCGCAGCACCAGATGGGCGGCGTCGGTGAGGCGGACCCGGCGGCCCTGGGCCTCCAGGAGCCGTACGCCGAGCTGTTTCGCGAGGTTGGTGAGCTGCTGCGACACGGCCGAGGGGGTCATGAGCAGCGCCTCCGCGGTCGCGGTGACGGTGCCGCGGTCGCGGAGGGTGCGGAGGATCTGGAGCTTCTTGATGTCCCACTCGGTCATGGGCCGCAACCTATCCGGCCTTCCGCGCCCCGGTGGCGGAGGCCAGCGCGACCCCGCCGAGGATGAGCGCCATGCACGCGACGCCGAGGACTCCGAGCCGTTCGCCGAGGAGCGCGTACGACAGGAGGGCGACGCAGACGGGCTGGAGGTAGTAGACGACGCCCGCGCGTGCCGCGCCGATGAGGGCGATCGCCTTGTTCCAGGCGAAGAAGGCGACGGCGGAGGAGAGGACCCCGACGTACAGGAGGGGGCCGACGGTCGCGGCGCCGACGGTGAAGCCGCCCTGGACGGCGACGGACACGGCGTACGCGGGCGCGAGCATCAGCGCGCCGAGCAGGAAGGTGGTGAAGAGGAAGGCGAGTCCGTCGATCTCGGCGGGCTTGCGCTTGAGCAGCGCGCTGTACGAGGCGAAGGACAGGGCCGCGGCGAACATCCACAGGTCGCCGGCGGAGAGGTCCACGGCGAGCGAGCCCTTTCCGACGAGCAGGAGCACTCCGAGGGCGGCGGTCAGCATCCCGAGGACGCGGCGGGCGCCGAGGCGTTCGCCGCCGAGCCGGGCGTAGACCGTCATGATCACCGGCGACGCGGCCATGATCATGCCCATGTTGGAGGCGGAGGTGGTCAGTCCTGCCTGGTGCACGAGGGTGTTGTAGAGGGCGACGCCGAACAGCGAGGCGAGGGCCACGAAGCCGAGGTGACGGCGGATCGTCCGCCACTGGCGCAGGAACGGGCGGGCGGCGAACGGCGCGACGGCGAGCAGCGCGATGATCCAGCGCCAGAAGACGGCCTGGACGGGCGGGACGGTGTCGGCCATGTCGCGGGTGGCGACGAAGCTGCCGGACCAGACGACGGTGGCGAGCAGGGCGAGGAGCACGCCGAGGCCGGCGCCCCGTGCGAGCTTCCTCGCGGGCGCCGGCTTCTCGGTGACGGTCGTGGTGACAGTGGTCGGGGTGGTGGTAGTGGGGGTGGTCGGGTGGCGGGGGGCGGTGATCAGGTTCATGCCGCCTACCGTCGCACTCCCGAAACCTCCAGGTCCATCGAAACTTTGTGACCATTCCGTTCAGTTGAGTTGAACGGTCCTTCGCCGGCCGGAGCGAGCTTCTTCGGGGTACGGGGTGCCAGCTGGCCCGCCAGGGTGGCGCCGAAGGCGATGACCATGCCGAGCACCTGCACCGGGCCGAGCGCCTGACCGAGCGCCACCCAGCCGATGATCGCGGCGGTGATCGGCGACAGCGGGCCGAGGAGGGTGACCGAGGAGGCGCTGAGCCGCTCGATGCCGCGGAACCAGAGGAAGTAGGAGATCGCGGTGTTGCCGAGGGCGAGGTAGGCGTAGCCGGCCAGGTTCGTGCCGGTGAGGGCGGGCGGGGCCCCCTCGATCAGGAAGGCGATCGGCAGGATGAACAGGCCGCCCGCGGTGAGCTGCCAACCGGTGAGCGCGAGGGCTCCGACGCCTTCCGGGCGACCCCAGCGCTTGGTGAGGACGACGCCCACCGACATCGACAGGGCGGAGAGCAGCCCGGCGACCACTCCGACGAGGTCGAGCGCGGCCCCGGCCTTGAGGACCACGAGACTGACGCCGAAGGCGGCGGCGACGGCCGTGACCAGGGACTTCACGGTGGGCTTGTCGCCCAGGAAGAGGGCGGCGAGGCCGACGACGAAGAGCGGGCCGACGGAGCCGACGACGGCGGCGACCCCGCCGGGGAGGCGGTAGGCGGCGAGGAAGAGCAGCGGGAAGAAGGCGCCGATGTTGAGCGCGCCGAGGACGGCGGACTTCCACCACCAGGCGCCCCTCGGGAGCTTGCGGGTGAGGGCGAGGAGCAGGAGTCCGGCGGGCAGGGCGCGCATGAGGCCGGTGAAGAGCGGCCGGTCGGGCGGCAGGAACTCCGTGGTGACGAAGTAGGTGGAGCCCCAGGAGATCGGGGCGAGGGCGGTGAGCGCGACGACGGCTGCCTTGCGGGACATGACTGGTTCCCCCTCGATGCGGATGCCGGACTGGCTTGGCGGTAATTAACTTACCACTAAGCTACTTACTTGCAAGTGGCTTAGTTGCCATCGAGGAGGAGAGAAGGGAACACTGGAGCCATGGACACGCAGAGCCCCGCCCACGACGCCGTCGACGCCATCACCGACCAGTGGGCGGCCGTCCGCCCCGACCTGGACACCGTCCCCATGGCGGTCTTCGGGCGGATCTACCGGCTGGCCAACGCCATGCGCGGCAAGGTGGACAAGGCGTACGCGCCCTACGGCATGGCGCTCGGGGAGTTCGACGTGCTCGCGACGCTGCGTCGCTCCGGGGAGCCGTACACGCTCTCACCGCGCGAGCTGACCGCCACGCTGATGATCACCACCGGTGGGATGACGGGCCGGCTCGACAAGCTGGAGAAGGCCGGGCTGCTCACCCGCAGCCCCGACCCGACCGACCGGCGCGGGCTGCGGGTCACCCTCAGCGAGCGCGGCAAGGAGCTGGCGGACCAGGCCGTCGGGGCCGGGCTCGCGGAACAGCGGGCCGCCCTGGAGGGCGCGCTCAGCGAGGAGGAGGCGGACCAGCTGGCCGGGCTGCTGCGCAGGCTGCTCGCGAGCACGGGGTGACGGGCCGGCTCGGGCGACGGGCCGGCTCGCGTGACGGCCGGCATCGTGGGACGGGGCGGGCCGGCTCGCGTGACGGCCGGCATCGTGCGACGGGGCGGGCCGGCTCGCGTGATGGCCGGCATCGTGGGACGGGGCGGGCCGTCACCGTCTCAGGGCCGCACGCACGCGAGGGCGCCGCGCGGTACGTCGTACCGTGCGGCGCCCTCGGCGGAGCGTACGAGGAGGCGGTCAGGCCTTCTTGGACTTGTCGAGCACCATCACCAGGCCGGCGATCACCAGGAACAGCACCAGCGGGGCGACCACGAACAGACCGAGGGTCTCGATGACCTCCAGCTTGGGGGCCGGGTCGTCGCCGTCGTCGCGGGTGAGAGCGAGCGCGGGGGACGACATGAGCAGCATCATCAGCGTCGTACCGGCCGCGAGCGAGCCGGCGCGCAGAGCGTTCTTCTTGTCCACGGTGCAAACGTAGCGAACACCTAAACGGGCCGCGCGTCCGGGGGTGCCGTACGGGCGCCCGCGGCCGTACGAGCGTGCAGTTCGCGCAGCAGGGCGTGCGCCCGGGGGGAGGCGGCCAGCCGCTCCAGGGTGAGCGGCTGCCCGTCCGGTGCCGCGAGCGGCAGCCGCCAGTTGGGGTACTCGTCCCAGGTGCCCGGCAGGTTCTGCGGTCTGCGGTCCCCCACCGCGTCCGGCAGCCACACCCCCACCATGCGAGCCGGGGTGCCCAGCAGGAACCGGTGGACGGCCCTGATCTCGGATTCCTCGTCCCCGGGACCCTCCGGGAGCAGCCCGAGGCGCTGGAACATGCCCAGCCACTCGGCGGTGTCGGCCCGGTCCGTCGCCCGCTCGCGCTCCAGGTCCCCGGCGAGCAGGCCGAGCCGGTGGCGCAGTGTGACGTGGTCGCCGGAGAGCCGGGCGGCCGTCGGCGGCAGGTCGTGGGTGGTGGCCGTGGCCACGCACTCGGCGCGCCACTCGGCCGGGGGCAGCGGGCGGCCGGTGCCCGCCCAGTCCCGCTCGAACCAGAGCACGGACGTGCCGAACACCCCGCTGCGGGCCAGCTCCTCCCGTACGCCGGGTTCGACCGTGCCGAGGTCCTCGCCGATCACGAGGGCCCCCGCGCGATGGGCTTCGAGGACGAGGACGGCGAGCATCGCCTCGGCGTCGTACCGGACATATGTGCCCTGGGTGGGCTCGTGGCCCTCCGGCACCCACCACAGCCGGAACAGACCCATCACATGGTCGATGCGCAGCGCGCCCGCGTGACGCAGGAGTTCCTGGAGGAGCCCCCGGTACGGGGCGTAGCCCGAGGCGGCGAGGGCGTCGGGGCGCCACGGGGGCAGGCCCCAGTCCTGGCCGCGGGAGTTGAAGGCGTCGGGCGGCGCGCCGACCGACATGCCGGCCGCGAAGGCCTCCTGCTGGGCCCAGGCGTCGGAGCCCTCCGGGTGGACGCCGACGGCCAGGTCGTGGACGATCCCGACCTCCATCCCGGCCTCGCGGGCGGCTTCGGCGGCGGCGGCCAGCTGCCGGTCCGTCAGCCAGGCGAGCCGGCAGTGGAAGTCGACCCGGGTGGCGAGGGCGGGGTCGTCGCACACGGCGGCCTCGGCCGCGCGCGGCTCGCGCAGCTCCTCGGGCCATTCCCGCCAGTGGTGACCGTGCCGCTCGGCGAGGGCCTGGTAGGTGGCATGGTCCTCCAGGGCGCGGCCCCGCGCGGCGAGGAAGTCGTGGAAGTCGGCGCGCCGGCCGGGGCCGAGCTCCACGCTCTCGACGACTAGCTCCAGGGCCCGCCGCTTGAGCTCCCACACCGCGTCCCGGTCGATCGCCGCGCCCTTGCCGAGGACCCGCTCGCGCAGCTCGGCCGCCTCGGCGAGGATCCGGTCGAGTTCCTCGCGGTGCTCGGGGCCGACCAGGGCGTACTCGGGGATCTCCTCGATCCGGAGATGGACGGGGTCGGGGAAGCGGCGTGAGGAGGGGCGGTACGGGGACGGGTCGCTGGGCGCGCCGGGCACGCCCGCGTGGAGCGGGTTGACCTGGACGAAACCGGCGCCGTGGACGCGGCCCGCCCAGGTGACGAGTTCCCGCAGGTCGCCGAGGTCGCCCATGCCCCAGGAGCGGTGCGAGAGCAGCGAGTAGAGCTGGACGAGGAGCCCGTACGCGCGGTGCTCGGGGCCGGGCACGCGCGCGGGGCTCACGATCAGGGTGCTGGTGGCGGTGCGCCCGTCGGGGGCCTGCGCCTCGACCGTGTGGACGCCGAGGGGCAGCCGCTCCCAGTCCTGGCCGGTGACGACGGCGCCGTCCTCGGTGGTGACCCGGAGCAAGGTGCCGGGCGGCAGGTCGCCGGGCGGGTGCGTGGGCGACTCGCCGGGCGGGTGCAGGGGCGACTCGCCGCGCCGCAGGACGAGCGTCGGGGGCAGCAGGCGCTCCCGGTCGGCCCGGTCCGCCGCGTCGAGAGCGGCGGTGACCGCTTCCGGCGTGGTCGCGTCGACGCCGAGGGCGCCGAGGACGGCCACGACGGTCGCGTCCGGCACGGGCACGGTGACACCTTCGGAGGGGCTGTACGCGGTGGCGACGCCGTGACGGGCGGCGAGACGGGCCAGGGTCACTTCACACTCCGGGGGACTCCGTGCCGCCCGCGCTGCCGGGGGCGGTGGGTTCGCTGGTGAGGGGGGCCGCCTCGGTCAGGGGCGGTTCGCTGGTGAGGGGTTCGGCGTCGGGCAGGGGCGGTTCGCTGGTCAGCGGTTCGCCGGTACGGGCCGGCTGCTCCGGCATCCGTATCCGTCCGAGGTGGTGGGGGGTGGTGATCACGGGGGTCTCCCGGGTTTCGTCTCGACAGGTGGGACCAGGGGTAACGACTGAGGCCTACCCACCGCACCTCGTTTTACCGGCGGAAAGTGAGGGAGAGACGTCACCTCGCCGACGGCTCGCCGGGCAAAGGCGACACATCGGCCACGCACATTGACACCTCAGTGCGACGGGTGGTGGGCTCGTGACCCACTCGTGACCAACCGGCGGAGCGGCCGGCCCCGCCGAAGGGAGACCCCGTGCACCTCGGGCGCAGGAAGCGCACCGCGACGGCCGTGGCCGCCGCCGTCATCGGCGGCCTCCTCGGCGGCGTGGCCCCGGGCCCGGCCCAGGCGGCCCCGAGGGGACCACTGGCGCCGGCCGTGCCGCTCGCTCCGGTGGACCCGTCGGCCGCCTCGCCCGACCGCGCGCCCGCCGCCCTCCCCGCCGTCTGGCCCCGGCCGCAGTCCCTGGCCGCCGCCGGGCCCTCCGTACGTCTCGGGGACGACGTGACGCTGGTCGCGGACGGCGACGCCGATCCGTACGCCCTCGCCGCGCTGCGCGAGCTGCTGCGGGCCGCGGGGGTACGGACCGTCCACAGCGGGCTCCCGGGCCGCGGGCCCGTCCTCCGGGCCTCGGGACCCTCGGGCGAGGCCGCAGGGCAGGCGCTGGCCGCCCTGCGCGTCCCCGACCGGATCGATCTGCCGCACGGCGGCTACCGGCTCGCCACGGGCCGCCTCCAGGGCCGGGACACCGTCGTCCTCGACGGCGTGGGCGAGGACGGCCTGTTCCACGCCGTGCAGACACTGCGTCAGCTCGTCGGAACCGGCCGGGAGGTCCCCGGGGTCGTCGTGCGCGACTGGCCGGGCACCGCCGAGCGCGGGATCACCGAGGGCTTCTACGGCCGCCCCTGGACCGCGGAGCAGCGGCTCGCCCAGATCGACTTCCTCGGCCGGACCAAGCAGAACCGCTATCTGTACGCGCCCGGCGACGACCCGTACCGCGGGGTGCAGTGGCGCGAGCCCTACCCGGCCGCCCAGCAGGCCGAGTTCCGCGCGCTCGCCGAACGGGCCCGCGCCAACCGCGTGACGCTCGGCTGGGCGGTGGCGCCCGCCCAGTCCATGTGCCTGTCGTCGGCCGCCGACATGAAGGCGCTGACCGGGAAGCTCGACGCCATGTGGGAGCTCGGGGTGCGCGCCTTCCAGCTCCAGTTCCAGGACGCCTCGTACGACGAGTGGCACTGCGACCGGGACGCCGACACCTTCGGCCGCGGCCCCGAGTCCGCTGCCGCCGCCCACGCGCGCGTGGCGAACACGGTCGCCCGCCACCTCGCCGAACGGCACCCGGGCACCGAGCCGCTGACCGTGATGCCGACGGAGTACTACCAGGACGGCGCGACCGCGTACCGCACGAAGCTCGCCGAGACCCTCGACGCGGACGTGCGGGTGGCGTGGACGGGCGTCGGGGTCGTGCCGCGCACCATCACCGGCGGCGAACTGGCCGGGGCCCGCGGCGCCCTGCGCCACCCGCTGGTCACCATGGACAACTACCCGGTCAACGACTACGCGCAGGACCGGCTGTTCCTCGGCCCCGCCACGGGCCGGGAGCCGGGCGTGGCCGCCGGCTCCGCCGCCTTCCTCGCCCTCGCCATGGAGCAGCCCGCGGCATCCCGCATCCCGCTCTTCACCGCCGCCGACTACGCCTGGAACCCGCGCGGCTACCGGCCCCAGGAGTCCTGGCGCGCGGCCGTCGACGACCTCGCGGGCCCGGAGCCGGCCGCCCGCGAGGCGCTGCGGGCGCTCGCGGGGAACGGCGCCTCTTCGGTCCTCGACCCGGCGGGCGAGTCGGCCTACCTGAAGCCGCTCCTGGCCGCGTTCTGGTCCTCCCGGACGGGCGGCGACGGCAAGGCGCGGCAGGCGGAGCAGCGGGCCGCGCGGGAACTGCGGGCCGCGTTCACCGTCATGCGCGAGGCGCCGGGGCGGCTCGCCGGCACCGCCGACGGCACCCTCGACGACGAGACCGGCCCCTGGCTGGACCAGCTCTCCCGGTACGGCCTGGCGGGCGAGACGGCCGTCGACATGCTCCTCGCCCAGACGGCCGGTGACGGGGAGGCGGCCTGGCGGGCCCAGCTGCGCCTCGAAACGCTGCGGAAGGACCTGAAGGCGAGCCGGGTGACGGTCGGCGCGGGGGTGCTCGACCCGTTCCTCACGCGCGCGGTGGACCGGGCCGCGGCCTGGACCGGCGCCGACCGGACCCCCGCGGCCACCGCCGACCGCGACACCGGCTCGTACACCGTGCGGCTGGACCGGGCGCGGCCCGTGGAGGCCCTGACGGTGATGACCGAGCCGGCGGTGACGGCCGAGCCGGACGCGGCGGGCGCGGACCGCGCCGGGAGCACGCACGCGCGTGTGGAGGCGTACGTCCCGGGCGAGGGCTGGCGGTCGCTCGGCCCGCTGTCGGCGTCCGGCTGGACGCAGACCGGGCTCAAGGGGCTGACGGCCGAGGCGCTTCGGGTGGTGTGGAGCGGCGAGGGCCCGGCTCCCGAGGTGCGCTCCCTCGTGCCGTGGTTCGCCGACGGTCCGCGGGCGGGCCTCGACCTGGCCCGTACGGAGACGGACGCGGAGATCGGCGGCCCGGCCCAGCGGGTGGACGTGGAGCTGTCGGGCCTGCGCGCCGGCGAGGTGCGCGGGCCGCTGACAGCGAAGGCGCCGAAGGGGATCACGGTCCGCCTGCCGAAGCAGGCGGCGGTGGAGCGCGGCGCGCGGACGACCGTGCCCCTCGAGGTGTCGGTGGCGCCGGGCACCCCCGCGGGCGCGTACCGGGTGCCGGTGTCCTTCGCGGGCGAGGAGCGGGTCCTGACGGTACGGGCGTTTCCCCGTACGGCGGGCCCGGACCTGGCGCGGACGGCGACGGTCTCCTCCTCGGGCGACGAGACGGCGGACTTCCCCGCGTCCTCGGCGGCGGACGGCGATCCGGCGACCCGCTGGTCCTCTCCGGCGGAGGACGGCGCCTGGTGGCAGCTGGAGCTGCCGGAGCCAGCCCGGATAGGGCAGGTGGTGCTGCACTGGCAGGACGCGTACGCCTCCCGCTACCGGGTCCAGGTCTCGGCCGACGGGCGCGTCTGGCGGACGGCGGCGACGGTCACGGAGGGCCGGGGCGGCCGGGAGTCGGTCCGGATGGACGCGGCGGACACGCGCTTCCTGCGGGTGCAGGGGGAGAAGCGGGCGACCGAGTACGGCTACTCGCTGTGGTCGGTGGAGACCTACGCCGTGGCGCAGGAACCGGCGAAGCCGTCGCCGCCGGAGAAGCAGCCGAGCGCGCCGGAGGGGCAGCCGGGCACGTCGGAGAAGCAGCCGGACGCTCAGGCAGGTACCCCGGAGAAGCCGGACGTCGCGTCGGGCACGCCGGAGGAGCGGCCCGCCCCCTGAGGGGTGCGCCGCTCCCGAGCCGCGCGGCCCCCGCGTACGGGAAAGGTCCCGGTCCGAACCCGACCGGCCCCCGGTCCCCCGTACGCGAAAGGCCCGGCTCAACCCGTCGTCAGCGCCCTCACGGGGGCGTCGGCGACGGAGTCGATCCGGGCCATCACGTCCTCGGCGCCGTACGGCGTGAGGTACGGCAGCCAGCGGGGGTCCCGGTGTCCGGTCCCGATGATCCGCCAGGCCAGGCCGGTCGGCGGGGCCGGCTGGTGGCGCAGCCTCCAGCCGATCTCACGCAGGTGCCGGTCGGCCTTGACGTGGTTGCAGCGGCGGCAGGCCGCCACCACGTTGTCCCAGGCGTGCGTGCCCCCGCGGCTGCGCGGGATGACGTGGTCGACGCTGGTCGCGACGGCCCCGCAGTACATGCAGCGCCCGCCGTCACGGGCGAAGAGGGCTCTGCGGGTCAAGGGAACGGGCCCCCGGTAAGGGACCCGCACGAAGCGTTTCAGTCGCACCACGCTGGGCGCGGGGACGACTTGGGTCTCGCTGTGCAGGAAGGCGCCGGATTCCTCGAGGCAGAGAGCCTTGTTCTCCAGTACGAGGACGAGTGCGCGGCGGAGCGGTACGACGCCGAGCGGCTCGTACGACGCGTTGAGGACCAGGACATGCGGCACGGATGCCTCCTATGACGCCGGCGGCGCGTGGCTCGCGCCGGGACGAACTGCTCTCAGTCTCTCCTCATGCCTGGTCGGAACGCCACCACGTATCAGGACCGGGGTGACGGGCCGGGGGGTGTTCTCGACCACATCGGCATGTCTTTCCTCTCCTCTCTGCCCGGGTGAGGTCCGTCTCTCCCTCGAACAGGACGACGGGTCCATGCCTGGCGCCCCGTTACTGTGGATGACTTGCGTACACGATGCCTGGAGGTCTTCCGTGTCCTGGTCCGCCCTGGCGGCTGCCACCGAGCCCGAACCCCTTCCGACGACCTTGGACGAGGCGGCGGAGAAGGCGACGAGCGCGGCGAGCTGGGTGGAGCAGAACTGGTCCACCTGGCTGAACACCGGGTTGCGGATCCTGCTGATCCTGGTCGTCGCGCTGCTGCTCCGGATGGCCGTCCGGCGCGCCCTGACGAAGCTGATCGAGCGGATGAACCGTTCGGCGCAGGCCGTGGAGGGCACGGCCCTCGGCGGTCTCCTCGTCAACACCGAGCGGCGGCGGCAGCGCTCGGAGGCGATCGGCTCGGTGCTGCGGTCGGTGGCGTCGTTCGTGATCCTGGGCACGGCCGGACTGATGATCCTCGGCGCGTTCAAGATCGATCTGGCGCCGCTGCTCGCCTCGGCCGGTGTGGCCGGTGTGGCGATCGGTTTCGGCGCGCGGAACCTCGTGACGGACTTCCTGTCGGGTGTCTTCATGATCCTGGAGGACCAGTACGGCGTCGGTGACTCGGTCGACGCGGGCGTGGCCTCCGGCGAGGTCGTCGAGGTGGGTCTGCGGGTGACCAAGCTGCGCGGTGTGGACGGCGAGATCTGGTACGTGCGCAACGGCGAGATCAAGCGGATAGGGAACCTGAGCCAGGGCTGGGCGACGGCGGGTGTCGACGTCACGGTCCGGCCGACGGAGGACCTGGACAAGGTGCGCTCCGTGATCATCGAGGCGGCGGAGGCCATGGCGAAGGAAGAGCCGTGGAACGAGCGCCTGTGGGGTCCGGTGGAGGTGCTCGGTCTGAACGAGGTGCTCCTGGACTCGATGACCGTCAGCATCTCGGCGAAGACGATGCCGGGCAAGGCGCTGAGTGTGGAGCGCGAGCTGCGCTGGCGGATCAAGAAGGGCCTGGACGAGGCCGGCATCCGGATCGTGGGCGGGCTTCCGGCGCAGGCCGAGGAGGCGGCGGCCGATCCGACCGCGGGCATGGCGGCGCCGTCGGCGTTCTCCTCGGCGACCTCGCCGCAGTCGGCGGCGGCTACCCCGCTGCCGAGGACTGACCTCAACAAGTAGGAAGCCGGTCTCCTCCCGGCCCGGCGTACGGGCTGACGGGCGCCCCCGTGGGTAACACTTCTGTTGCCTTCGGGGGCGTCTCGCGTTCCCGGGTATTGACGCCCCGGCGACGGTCGCCTTACCTTCCTCCCATCAAATAGGAAACTTTCCTAACAGTGTGCTGGAAGGCAGGTGCGACCGACATGGCCGGTACGGCCCCGGGAACCCCCGGTACACCGCGCGTACTGCGCGCCATGAACGACCGCGCCGCCCTGGACCTGCTCCTGGAGCACGGCCCGCTCTCCCGCACCCGGATCGGCAAGCTCACCGGCCTGTCCAAGCCGACCGCCTCCCAGCTGCTCGCCCGCCTCGAAGCGGCCGGGCTCGTCGTCGCCACCGGCACCACCGAAGGCCGGCCAGGACCCAACGCCCAGCTCTACACGGTGAACGCGCGGGCCGCGTACGCCGCCGGGCTCGACGTCAACCAGTACCGCGTCCACGCCGCCGTCGCCGACATCACCGGCGAGATCGTCGGCGAGTACGAGCTCCGCACCCCCGGCCGCTCCTCCGGCCGCGCCCCCTCCGGCGTCGTCCGCCAGGTCACCGACGCCCTCGACGGGGCCGTCAAGGCGGCCGGCGTCACCCGCGAGGAGGTCCGGCGCCTGGTCATCGGCACCCCCGGCGCCTTCGACCCGGCCACCGGGCGCCTGCGGTACGCCTCCCACCTGCCCGGCTGGCACTCCCCCACGCTCCTGGAGGAGCTGGCCGCCGTCCTGCCCATGCCGTTCGAGTACGAGAACGACGTCAACCTCGTCGCCGTCGCCGAACAGCGCGTGGGCGCCGCCCGCGGCCACGACGACTTCGCCCTGCTGTGGAACGAGGAGGGCCTCGGCGCCGCCCTCGTCCTCGGCGGACGGCTCCACCGCGGCTTCACCGGCGGCGCCGGCGAGGTCGGCTTCCTGCCCGTACCCGGCACCCCGCTCGTACGGCAGGTCACCAAGGCCAACTCCGGCGGCTACCAGGAACTCGCCGGCGTCCAGGCCGTACCCCGGATCGCCCGCGCCCTCGGGATCGAGACGCCCGAGCAGCCGTACGTCCCGGTCGCGTCCTCCCTGCTCAGCCACGCCGCCGAGGCCCACGGCGAGGACGCCAGGTACGCGGAGCTGCTCGACCGGTACGCCGAGCGGGTCGCCACCGGGCTCGCGTCGATCGTCGCCGTCCTCGACCCCGAGCTGATCGTGCTCTCCGGTGACGTCTTCGTCGCCGGCGGCGAACCCCTGCGCGCCCGCGTGCAGTCCGAACTCGCCGACCTCGCCGCCTCCCGGCCACGGCTCGTCCTCAGCGCCGTACCCGTGCGGCCCGTCCTGCGCGGCGCCCTCGAAAGCGCCCTCGCCACCACGCGCGACGAGGTCTTCGACACCTCGCGCTGACCCACTCGCTCCGTCCTTCCGCCGTAAGCCCTTCGCCACAGGGAGACACCACCATGCCCGTACGCCCCCGCAGAGCCGCCGTCGCGCTCGCCGCCACCGTCTCGATCGCCCTCTTCGCCTCCGCCTGTACCGGCTCCGCGAACAACGCGGCCTCCGACGACCCCAAGGCCGAGACCACCATCACCTTCTGGCACGGCTGGTCGGCGCCGTCCGAGGTCAAGGCCATCAAGGACAACGTCGCCCGGTTCGAGAAGGCCCACCCGAACATCAAGGTGAAGGTCGTCGGCGACATCAACGACGCCAAGCTCGGCCAGGCGCTGCGCGCGGGCGGTTCCAACGGGCCGGACGTGGCCGCCTCCTTCACCACGTCCAACATCGGCAAGTTCTGCCACACCGGCGCCCTCGCGGACCTGAAGCCCTTCCTGGAGAAGGACAAGGTCGACCTCGACAAGACCTTCTCGAAGGTCCTCCAGGACTACACCCAGTTCGAGGGCAAGCGCTGCGCGCTGCCACTGCTCTCCGACGCGTACGGGCTCTACTACAACAAGGACGCCTTCCGGAAGGCCGGTCTCGACCCGGAGGCCCCGCCGAAGACCTGGTCGGAGTTCGCGACGGTCGCGAAGAAGCTGACCAAGGAGAAGGGCGACAGCTACGAGCAGCTCGGCTTCATGCCGAACTACCTCGGCTACGAGACCACCCCGAGCCACTACATGTCGCAGTGGGACCACACGTACTTCGACGAGAGCGGCAAGTCGCTCCTCGCCGAGGACCCCGGCTTCGCCGAGATGCTGACCTACCAGAAGTCGCTGGTC
Source organism: Streptomyces sp. NPDC093795 (assembly GCF_044764665.1). NCBI lineage: Bacteria > Bacillati > Actinomycetota > Actinomycetes > Kitasatosporales > Streptomycetaceae > Streptomyces > Streptomyces sp. NPDC093795. The sequence goes on along the minus strand of NZ_JBIWIO010000002.1, from coordinate 341,428 downwards.
GACGGCCTGGGCGGGTTCAAGAAGCTGGACAAGTACCGCACCACCTTCGGTGACGAGTGGGGCGCCAAGCACCCCTTCCACACCGGCCAGGTCGCCATGCAGCTGGACGGCGAGTGGCGGCTCAACTTCATCAAGGACGCCGGCGTGAAGCTCGACGTCGGTGTCGCGCCGCTGCCCGTCGCCGACGACGAGGTCGCCGAGTACGGCAAGGGCTACCTCTCCGGCACGATCATCGGCATCGCGCCGCAGAGCAAGAAGCAGAACGCGGCCTGGGAACTCGTCAAGTACATGACGATGAACACCGAGGCCGTGGTGAACTTCGCCAACGACATCGGCAACGTCCCCTCCACCCTGGAGGCGCTGAAGTCGCCGAACCTGAAGTTCGACGCGCGCTTCAAGACCTTCCTGGACATCGCCCAGCACCCGCAGTCCACCACCTCCGACGGCGCGGTGAACGGCTCCACGTACCAGGACACCTTCCAGGACTTCGCCCAGAAGTACGAGAGGGGCCAGGTCCCGGACCTGAAGAAGGGTCTCGCGGAGACGGCCGCCCAGATCGACCGCGACATCGCGCAGGCGAAGTAAGGCCCGGGACCGGTATCTCATGTCCGACACCCTCGCCGGGCGTCAGGCGGCGCTGCGGTCGAAGCGCGTGCGCAACGCGCTTCGTACCGCGGCGTTCATGTCGCCCTGGCTGATCGGCTTCAGCGTCTTCTTCGCGTACCCGCTCGTCTCGACCGTCTACTTCTCCTTCATGAAGTACGACGGGCTCAACCCGCCGACCTGGCGGGGCCTGGAGAACTGGGCCTACGTCTTCTCCGACCTGCCGAAGTTCTGGCCGGCGATGCAGAACACCCTCTGGCTCGCGGTCGTCATGGTCGCCTGCCGGGTCGTGTTCGGCCTCGGCATCGGGCTGCTCATCACCAAGATAAAGACCGGCGCCGGAATCTTCCGGACCCTGTTCTACCTGCCGTACCTGGCACCGCCGGTCGCCGCGACGCTCGCCTTCGTCTTCCTGCTCAACCCGGGCACAGGACCGGTCAACTCGCTCCTGGAGGCCGTCGGGATCCCCGCGCCCTCCTGGTTCAACGACACCGCGTGGGCCAAGCCGGCCCTGACCGTCCTCGCCGTGTGGGGCGTCGGGGACCTCATGGTCATCTTCATGGCCGCGCTGCTCGACGTGCCGAAGGAGCAGTACGAGGCGGCGGAGCTGGACGGGGCCTCGGCCTGGCAGCGCTTCCGCTACGTCACCCTGCCGAACATCTCGCCGATCATCCTCTTCGCGGTGGTCACCGGGATCATCGGCGCGATGCAGTACTACACCCAGCCGATCGTGGCGGCGAAGGTCGCCTCGGGCGTGATGGGCGGCTCCGGCCAGACCTTCGAACCGGGCCATCCCGACGACTCCACGCTCACGCTGCCGCAGCTGGTCTACGACCTCGGCTTCGGCCGCTTCGACTACGGCGCGGCCAGCGTCGTGGCCCTCGTCCTGTTCGCCCTCTCCATGGCCTTCACGGCGCTGCTCATGCGCCGGCGGGGCGGCCTGATCGGCTCGGGTGACTGATCCATGACCTCCGTAAACCCCGTATCGACGCTCGACCGTCCCGTGCGCGGGGCGACCGCCGGAGCCGCCGAGAAGACGGCCCGCCGCAGGGCGCTCCTGCACTGGATCGCCGTGCACTCCCTCGGCATAGCCGCGGCCCTGTTCTTCGTGCTGCCGTTCGTCTTCGTCTTCCTGACGTCCCTGATGAGCGACCAGCAGGCACTCACCCCCGACCTCACGCCGAACAGCTGGCACTGGGACAACTACGTCCGGGTCTTCGAGACCCCGGGCTTCCTGGACTGGTGGAAGAACTCCCTGCTGTACGCGGGACTCGGCACCGTCCTCGTCGTGGTGTCCTCGATACCCGTGGCGTACGCGCTCGCCAAGTTCCGCTTCCGCGGCCGGCATCTGTCGCTGCTGCTCGTCATCTCGATGATGATGCTGCCGCCGCAGGTCGTCATCATCCCGATGTACCTGTTCTGGGCCAAGCAGATGGACCTCTCCGGCACCCTGTGGCCGCTGATCATCCCGATGGCCTTCGGCGACGCCTTCGCGATCTTCCTGCTGCGCCAGTTCCTCCTGACCATCCCGAACGAGTACATCGAGGCGGCGAGGATCGACGGGTGCGGCGAACTGCGCACCCTGCTCAAGGTCGTGCTGCCGATGGCGAAGCCCGGCATCGCCGCCGTCGCGCTGTTCCAGTTCTTCTACTGCTGGAACGACTACTTCGGACCACAGATCTACACCTCGGAGAACCCGGCGGCGTACACGCTGAGTTACGGCCTGGAGTCCTTCAAGGGCGCGCACCACACCGACTGGAATCTGACCATGGCCGCGACCGTGCTGGTCATGGCCCCCGTGATCCTCGTCTTCTTCTTCGCCCAGAAGGCGTTCGTCGAGGGAGTCACACTGACCGGAGTGAAGGGCTGATACGCGATATGAAGCTCGCTGTCGTGGGGGGCGGTTCCACCTACACCCCCGAACTGATCGACGGATTCGCGCGGCTGCGCGACACCCTGCCCATCACCGAACTCGTCCTCGTCGACCCCGCCGCCGAGCGGCTCGAGCTTGTCGGCGGTCTCGCCCGGCGGATCTTCGCCAAGCAGGACCACGCGGGGCGGATCGTCACCACCACCGACCTCGACGCCGGGGTCGAGGGCGCCGACGCCGTCCTGCTCCAGCTGCGGGTCGGCGGGCAGGCCGCCCGCCAACAGGACGAGACCTGGCCGCTGGAGTGCGGCTGCGTCGGCCAGGAGACCACCGGCGCCGGCGGTCTCGCCAAGGCGCTGCGCACGGTCCCCGTGGTCCTGGACATCGCGGAGCGGGTCCGGCGCGCCAACCCGGACGCCTGGATCATCGACTTCACCAACCCCGTCGGCATCGTCACGCGCGCGTTGCTCCAGGCCGGGCACAAGGCCGTCGGCCTCTGCAACGTGGCCATCGGCTTCCAGCGCAAGTTCGCGAAGCTCCTCGGCGTGGCCCCGTCCGAGATCCACCTGGACCACGTCGGGCTCAACCACCTGACCTGGGAGACGGCGGTACGGATCGGGGGGCCCGAGGGCGAGAACGCGCTGCCCCGGCTGCTCGCCGAGCACGGCGACGCGGTCGCCGACGACCTGCGGCTTCCGCGCCCGGTCCTCGACCGGCTCGGCGTCGTCCCCTCGTACTACCTGCGCTACTTCTACGCGCACGACGAGGTGGTACGGGAGCTCGGCACGAAGCCCTCGCGGGCCGCCGAGGTCGCCGCGATGGAGAAGGAACTCCTGGACATGTACGGGGACCCGGCGCTCGACGAGAAGCCGGCGCTGCTCGGCAAGCGCGGGGGCGCCTTCTACTCGGAGGCGGCCGTGGACCTGGCCGCGTCCCTCCTGGGCGGCGGGGGTTCGCCGTACCAGGTGGTGAACACGTACAACAACGGCACGCTGCCGTTCCTGCCGGACGACGCCGTCATCGAGACGCAGGCCGCGGTGGGCGCCCAGGGCGCCTCGCCGCTGCCGGTCGCGCCGGTGGACCCGCTGTACGCAGGACTGATCGCGAACGTCACGGCCTACGAGGACCTGGCCCTCGAGGCAGCGCTGCGCGGGGGCCGCGACCGGGTGTTCAAGGCGCTGCTCGCGCACCCGCTGGTGGGTCAGTACGCGTACGCCGACGGGCTCACCGACCGGCTCATCGCGCACAACCGGGAGCACCTCGCGTGGGCCTGACCGGAGCCGTGCTCGCCATCGACGCCGGCAACAGCAAGACCGACGTCGCGGTCCTCGGCGCGGACGGCACCGTCCTCGGCGCGGCCCGCGGCGGCGGGTTCCAGCCGCCCCTGGTGGGGGTGGTGGCGGCGGTCGACGCGCTGGCGGAGATCGTCGGCAGGGCGAGCGCCGAGGCCGGCGGACCGGCCGGGTTCGCCCATGTGTCGGCCTGTCTCGCCAACGCCGACCTGCCCGTCGAGGAGGCCGCGCTCCAGGCCGAACTCCTCGGCAGGGGCTGGAGCCGGTCCGTACGGGTGCACAACGACACCTTCGCGATCCTGCGGGCGGGGCTCGACGAGCCGCGCGGTGTGGCGGTGGTGTGCGGGGCCGGGATCAACTGCGTCGGGATGACCCCGGACGGGCGGACCGCGCGCTTCCCCGCGATCGGGAAGCTCTCCGGGGACTGGGGCGGCGGCAGCGGTCTCGCCGAGGAGGCGATCTGGTTCGCGGCGCGCGCCGAGGACGGGCGCGGCGAGCCGACCGAGCTGGCGCGGGCGCTGCCGGCGCACTTCGGTCTGGAGACGATGTACGAGCTGATCGAGGCGCTGCACCTGGGTCGGGTGCCGTTCGTGCGGCGGCACGAGCTGACGCCCGTGCTGTTCCGGGTGAGCGCGGCCGGGGACCCGGTCGCCCTTTCCCTCGTGCACCGGCTCGCCGAGGAGGTCGTCGCCCTGTCGGCGGTCGCCCTGGGGCGGCTCGGCCTGCTCGACGAGGAGGCTCCGGTGATGCTGGGCGGCAGCGTGCTCGCCGCGCGGCACCCGCAGTTGGAGCGGCGGATCCTCGAACTCCTCGCGGAGCGGGCGCCGAAGGCCGTCGTCGGCTTCGTGACGGCGCCGCCGGTCCTCGGGGCGGGGCTGCTCGCCCTGGACGAGACGGCGGCGGGCCCGGAGGCTGCGGCCCGGCTGCGGGGGCACTACGGGGCCTGAACGGGGCGGGCGGCGGGGCGTTCCTTCTTCTCGGAGGGGCGCCCCGCAGGCATGTTCACCTGTTCGAGCGACGTCCCGAACGGAACCGATCACGGGCCGGGGACGTATTCAGAGTGAGGGGGTGGTGGGGTGGTCGTGGGGTGGTCACGGGGTGGTCATGGGGCGGGTGGTCCTGAGGTCGCCCTGAGGGGGTTCGCCCGCGGGTGTGCCGGAGGCATACGGCAGGATAAGAACAAGATCGAGTCAATACCGGTGTGCGGACGGCCCCCTGAGGCCATACTGCTGGCCGGGCCGACGTCAGCGACCGAGGGGGAGGTCAAGTGACACACCCGCCGAACGTGCCCGCCGCCTCGGCGGCGCGGGGCACGGCGCCCGCGCCCGCACGCCCGGTCGGCGTGCCCGCGCAGCCGTCGTCCCCGCAGCCGTCGTCCACGCAGTCGCCCGCGCCCGGCGCCGCCCCGCCCGCGGGGCGCGGAGCGCTCGCCGTCGGACGGGAGCGGCTGCGGGTCGCCGCGACGACCGAGCCCGGCCGGCTCCAGATCCTCGGCGCCGTCCTCGCGCTGCTCGTCGTCGCGTTCGGGGCCGTCACCGCCCTCCAGGTCGACGACCGGGCCACCGCCGCCGACGACGTCGTCAGCCGCAGCCAGCCGCTGTCCGCCGACGCCGCCGCGATCTACCGCTCCCTCGCCGACGCCGACACCACCGCCGCCAGCGGCTTCCTCGCGGGCACCCTGGAGCCCGCGGACTCCCGCGCGCGGTACGACCGGGACATCGCGACCGCCGCCCGGCTCCTCGTCAAGGCCGCCTCGGCCACCACCGGTTCGAGCGAGTCGGCCCGTGAGATCGCCACCCTCAACCAGCAACTCCCCCGCTACACGGGCCTGATCGAGCGCGCGCGGGCGGCCAACCGGCAGGGCCTCCCCCTGGGCGGGGCCTATCTGCGGTACGCCAACCAGCAGATGACCAGCACCCTGCTGCCCGCCGCCGAGCGGCTGTACGCGGCGGAGACGGTACGGCTCCAGGAGGACGACGAGTCGGCCCGCACCTGGCCGTTCCTCGCCCTCGGGCTCGGCGTCCTCACCCTCGCCGCCCTCGTCTGGGCCCAGCGCCGCAACTACGTCAGGACGCACCGGGTCTTCAACCACGGCCTGCTCGCCGCCACCGCCGCCACGGTCGTCGTCGTGATCTGGCTCCTCGCCGCGCACACGGTCGCGCGCAGCGGCCTCGACAGCGCGCGGGCGCACGGGCAGGAGTCCCTCCAGGTCCTCAACACCGCCCGGATCAGCTCGCTCACGGCCCGCGCCAACGAGAACCTGACCCTGGTCGCCCGGGGCGCCGTCCTCACCGAGGACGGCAAGAACGACAGGTACGAGGCCGAGTACACGGCGAGCATGGACGCCCTGACGACCGCGCTCGCCACCGCGCGCGAGCGGGCCGACGACGACGCGGGCCGGGGCCCGGTCGACGAGGCCGCCTCCCACACGGCCGAGTGGCAGAAGCGCCACAAGGACGCCCGCGCGAAGGACGAGGCCGGTGACTTCGACGGCGCGCTGGGCCGGATCGTCGGCTCCAAGGAGTCGGACCGGTCGACGGGGCAGTCCTTCGACCAGGTCGACGCGGCCCTGGAGCGGGCCCTCGCGCACGAGCAGACCGAGTTCACCCGCTCCGCGGGCGACGCCAGGGACGCGCTGACGGCGCTGCCCCTGGGCGCGGCGGCCCTCGGCATCCTGGGCGCGGCGGGCGCCGTGCTCGGCATCAACCGCAGACTGTCGGAGTACCGGTGAGAGGGGGCGGGATGCCGAGCGGCACGTACCCGCTGGTGCGGCGGACGGCGCAGCGGTTCCGGGGCTGGGGCGGGGTGGCCGCCATGGCCGTGGCCTGCGGGCTCACCGCCTCGCTCACCCTGCTTCCGCTGACCCACGACGGCGGCGACGCGGCGGCCACCTCCGGAACCCACGGGGCCGGGCCGGGCGTCGGCACGGGGATCCAGGTCAAGGCGGACACCTGTGAGAATCCGGCGGCGTCCCTGCGGCCCTCGACGGCCGACGGCCCGTCGATCCAGGCGATCAAGGCCCGCGGGAAGCTGATCGTGGGCGTCGACCAGTCCAGCTACCGCTGGGGCTACCGGAACCCGGAGAAGGGCACCCTGGAGGGCTTCGACATCGATCTGGCCCGTGCCATCGCGCGGGACATCCTGGGCGACGAGAACGCCGTCATCTTCCGGGCGATCCCGACGAACCAGCGGATCGCCGCCCTGGACGGCGGCAAGGTCGACCTCGTCGTGCGCACGATGACGATCAACTGCAAGCGGATCCAGCAGGTCGCCTTCTCCACCGCCTACTTCCAGGCCGGGCAGCAGGTCCTCGCACCCAAGCTCGCCGAGGACATCACCGGCTACGACTCCTCGCTGGAGGGCAAGCGGATCTGCACCGCCGAGGGCTCCACCGCCTACGAGGCCCTGGAGGAGAAGTCCTTCGGCGCGCTCTTCAAGGACGAGGGCGACGGCACCAAGGACGACAAGGACCTGCTGACCGTCCCCAACCAGCTGGACTGCCTGGCCAGGCTCCAGCTGGGCGAGGTCGACGCCGTCGTCACCGACAACGCCCTCGCGGCCGGCCAGGCCGCCCAGGATCCCGCGGTCGAGCTGAAGGGCCGGCCGTTCACCACCGAGTTCTACGGGGTGGCCGCCAAGCTCGGCAACGACGACCTGGTCCGCCGGGTCAACCAGGTCCTCGTGAACTACCGGCAGGGCCCCTGGCAGCAGGCGTACAAGGACTGGCTGGAGAAGGACCTGCCCGGTATAACCGGCCCGCCCACTCCGCTGTACAAGTAGCCCCGCCCCGCACGAGAGCCCGGTACACGGAGAGGAAGAGGTGATCGATGGGCGTCACGGGACCCCCTGGGCCGGTGATGGACCGGGACGAGGTGGACCGTGCGCTGGCGCGGCTCGGCGCCGAGCACAAGGCGGTCGAGGACTCGCTCTTCGCGCTCCAGGACCACGCGGGCCGCAGACTGCTCGAAGGGGCCGAGCTGACCGGGACGACCCGGGACCGCTGGGCCGCCACCGAGCGGACCATCACCCTGCTCTGGACCTGCTTCGACGTGTACACCGGCGCCCTGCGGGACGCCCGCGAGGTGCGCGCCCGGCGGCGCTGGCCCGGCCGTGACGAGCTGGTGGAGCTGACCGACCGGTTGCGCGGCGAGAGCGTGCTCGTCGCGGGCGGGGCGGGTGAACAGGGGCTGCTCTCCGAGCGGTTCACCCTGGAGGGCCTCGTCCGGCGGATGAACGAGCTGTACGCGTCCTCGCTGGACCTGGTGGTCACCGCCGACGCCGTCTGGTCGGCGCTGCCCGCCCGGATAGACCTGCTCGCCGCCGAGCTGCGCCGTACCCGCTCGCTCGCCCACTCAGTCGGCGTGCGGCCCGGGGAGCACCCGGCCGGGGACGACCTCGACGACATCACGGCCGAGCTGACCCGGCTGCGCTCCCAGGTGGTGACCGATCCGCTGGCCTTCTGGCGCCCCGCGGCGGGCAGTTCGGCGCCCGGCGGCGGCCGGCCCGACACCGAGCGGTACGACAGGGCGGCCCTGGCCCTCGAGGACGTCCGGCGGGAGATCGAGGCGGTGCTCGCGGTCCGGCAGGACTCAGAGGACCGGCTGCTCCGGCTGCGTGACGTGCTCTCGCGGGCGGACCGTACGCTCGCCGAGGCGCGGGCCGCGCGCGGCGAGGTCCTCGCGAAGATCGCCGCCTCCGAGGTCCCGGCCGTCAGCGGGCCGCCGACCGTGCTCCAGGAGCGGCTCGCCGCCGCCGCGGAGTACCGCAGGCACGCCCAGTGGCACCGGCTCTCCCCGCTTCTGGAGTCCCTGGAGCGGGAGGCAGAGGACGAACTGCTCCGGGCCCGCGAGTCGCTGACCGCCGTCACGGCGCCGCTCGCGGTCCGGGCCGAACTGCGCGGCCGGCTCGACGCGTACAAGGCGAAGGTGGCACGGCTCGGCGCGGCGGAGGACCCGCTGCTCGTGGAGCGGTACGACGCGGCCCGGCGGATGCTGTGGAGCGCGCCCTGCGATCTGCGGGTCGCGGAACAGGCCGTGCTGCGCTACCAGCAGGCGGCGGCGGACGTACTGTCCGGCCCGAGAGACGCGGGAGGACGACAGTGAGCGGGGAGACGGGCGTGGGGAGCTGTCAGCGTCCTTCGTGCGAGGGTTCGTACGAGGACATGGGAGGCGGCGAGCTGTACTGCGACACCTGCGGCCTCGCGCCGGTGGTCGCCCCCGGAGGGCTGATCGGCTCGACGCCGACGGGGATGGCCGTGCCCGGCAAGGGCACGGGCAGGGGTACGGCTTCTGGTACGGGTCCGGGGTCGGGAGCAGGGGTCGGCGGGGCGGACTCCAGCTCCTCGCGGAGCAGTTCGCGGGCCTCCTCGCGGGCGTCCTCGCGCTCCTCGACCTCCCGGCGTTCGGTCTCCGGGCGGCTCTCGCGTTCGCTCTCCGGGCCCTCCGCGTCCCGCTCGGTGTCGGTGCGCAGCTCGGGCTCGTCGACCGGCCAGTCCGCCAGGAACCGGCTGGGCGCGGGCCTGGTGTCGATCCCGGAGGTGCCGCGCCCCGACCCGCGGGGCGCGGTGATGGAGAACCCCGAGGTCCCCGAGCGGAAGCGATTCTGCTCCCGCTCCGACTGCGGTGGGCCCGTGGGGCGTTCGCGGGGCGACCGGCCGGGGCGTACGGAGGGTTTCTGCACCAAGTGCGGGCACCCGTACTCCTTCGTGCCGAAGCTGCGCGGCGGGGACATCGTGCACGGCCAGTACGAGGTGGCGGGCTGTCTCGCGCACGGCGGTCTCGGCTGGGTCTACCTCGCCGTCGACCGGGCCGTGTCGGACCGGTGGGTCGTCCTCAAGGGCCTCCTCGACACCGGCGACCAGGACGCCATGGCCGCCGCGATCTCCGAGCGCCGCTTCCTCGCCGAGATCGAGCACTCCAACATCGTCCGCATCTACAACTTCGTCGAGCACCTCGACCAGCGCACCGGCTCCCTGGACGGCTACATCGTCATGGAGTACGTCGGCGGCAAGTCGCTCAAGGAGATCGCCAACGACCGGCGCACCCCGGACGGCCGGCGCGATCCGCTGCCGGTCGAGCAGGCCTGCGCGTACGGGATCGAGGCCCTGGAGGCGCTCGGGCACCTGCACAGCCGGAACCTGCTGTACTGCGACTTCAAGGTCGACAACGCCATCCAGACCGAGGACCAGCTGAAGCTGATCGACATGGGCGCGGTCCGGCGGATGGACGACGACGAGTCCGCGATCTACGGCACGGTCGGCTACCAGGCGCCGGAGGTGGCCGAGGTCGGCCCGTCGGTGGCGAGCGACCTGTACACGGTGGCGCGCACGCTCGCCGTGATGACCTTCGACTTCCAGGGCTACACGAACGTCTTCGTGGACTCGCTGCCCGAGCCGGACAACATCGCGGTCTTCCGGACGTACGAGTCGTTCTACCGCTTCCTGGTCCGTGCCACCGACCCGGACCCGGCGCGCCGGTTCGCCTCCGCGCAGGAGATGGCGGAGCAGCTGACGGGTGTGTTGCGGGAGGTGGTGGCGCTCCAGTCGGGACGGCCCCGTCCCGCGCTCTCGACGCTGTTCGGCACGGAGGTCCGCGTCACGGACACGACGCTCTTCGCCGAGCTGACGGAGGACGTGTCGCTGCTGGGGGCCCGGAGGACGGGCCGCGGGCGGCGGACGCCGGCGGCTGCCGGGGCCGGGGTCGCCGGGGCCGCGCCCGGTGCCGTTCCGGGTGCGGCGCCGACCGTCGGGGGCGCCGCACCCGGGCTAGGGGAGTTGCTCGCGGCGCTCGACACGCCCGCCACCGCGCTCGCGCTGCCCGTGCCCCGGGTCGACCCGGGCGACCCCAACGCCGGCTTCCTCGCCGGTCTCGCCGCCGCCGCTCCGGGTGAGCTGCTCGGCGCGCTCCACGCCGCGCCCGTCCACTCCGCCGAGCTGTGGCTGCGCACCCTGCGGGCGCAGCTGGAGCTGGGCGACCTGGCATCGGCCGTACAGACCCTCGCCGGGATCGAGGAGCGGGACCCGGACGACTGGCGGGTCGTCTGGTACCGGGGCGTCACCTCCCTGGTGACCGGCGACCACCAGCACGCGGCGCTCGCCTTCGACGCGATCTACGACGCCTTCCCCGGGGAGCCGGCGCCGAAGCTGGCCCTCGGGATCTGCGCCGAGGTGCTCGGCCAGCTGGACAACGCCGCCGAGTACTACCGCCTGGTGTGGGCCACCGACCCCAGCTTCGTCAGCGCGGCCTTCGGCCTCGCCCGGGTGCAGCTCGCGGCGGGGGACCGTACCGGTGCCGTCGCGACGCTGGAATCCGTACCGGAGGCCTCGATCCACTACACGGCGGCCCGCGTCGCGACCGTACGGGCGCGGCTGCGGCGGCGCCCGGCGTGGGAGCCGATCGGCGCCGATCTGACGGCGTCGGCGGCGCAGGTCTCCGCGCTCCAGGGCTTCGGTCTCGACGCGGTGCGCCGGGAGCAGTTGTCGGCGGAGGTCCTCGGAGCGGCCCTCGACTGGGTACTCTCCGGTAGTCCCGGTGCGGAACCGGGCGGCGGGGCTCTGCTGCTCGGAAGTGAACTGGACGAGCGCGGACTGCGCTTCGGCCTCGAACGCTCGTACCGGGTACTTGCCCGGCTCGCCCAGCGGGGCGAGGAGAGGATCGAACTGGTGGAGCGGGCCAACCGCTTCCGCCCCCGGACGTGGGTGTGAGGATGTCCCAGAAGCCGAAGCCGTCGCACGGACTCGTGGTCTGCCCGGACTGCGCGGAGCCGCTGGAGTCGGGTGACCGGTTCTGCGGGGCGTGCGGTCACGACCTGATGGCCGTGCCGGCCGCCGGGGTGGAGCCGGACCGCCCGACCGTGGCGATCGGCACCCCCGTGGACTGGCCGGACGCCCCGCCGCGGGAGCCCGGTTCGCTGTCGACCATGACCCAGCACCCGGGCGACCTCCCGGGCACCGACTCCGGCGGCCGTGACCTGCCGACGATGGCGGTGCGTACGGACGGTCCTGTGCCGGTCCGTCCGGACGGTCCTGTACCGGTCCGTACGGACGGTCCTGTGCCGCCCGGTGGGAACACCACCACGGGCAGCGGGGACTTCGAGCTGGCCGCGCCCGACCCGCGTACGGCGGTACGGGTGCCCCCGGTCCCGGCTGCTCCTCCCGCGCCCGCCGCTCCTCCTGTCCCCGCAGCTCCTCCTGTCCCCGCAGCTCCTCCCGCAACTCCCGCCCCCGCCCCCGCCCCCGCCGCTCCCTCCCCCGCGCCCACCGCCACCGTGTGTGTGGCCTGTCGGGCCGGGCGGGTCGACACCGACGGTTACTGCGAGAACTGCGGGCACGCGCAGCCCCGCGAGCGCGACCACATGGAGCGGGAGCTCGGCGGTGTCGCCGCCGTCAGCGACCGCGGGCTGCGCCATCACCGTAACGAGGACGCGTTCGCCGTATCCGCGACCACGCTCCCCGACGGCTCCCCCGCCACCGTCGCAATCGTCTGCGACGGCGTGTCCTCCGCGACCCGGCCCGACGAGGCGTCCGCCGCGGCCGCGGAGGCGGCCGGTGCCTCGCTGCTCGCGGCGCTCCCCCGGGGCACCCACCCGCAGCAGGCGATGCACGAGGCGATCGTCGCCGCCGCCGAGGCCGTCAACTCCCTCGCGGAGGAGCCGGACCAGGACGGGACCGAGCAGGACCCGCACCGCCACCGCAACGCCCCGGCCTGCACGATCGTGGGCTCCGTCGTCACCGACGGCCTGCTCGTGGTGGGCTGGGTCGGGGACAGCCGCGTCTACTGGGTGCCGGACGACCGCGCCACCCCGCCCGCCCGGCTCACCGAGGACGACTCGTGGGCCGCCCAGATGGTCGCTGCGGGTCTGATGAACGAGGCCGAGGCATACGCGGACGAGCGCGCCCACGCGATCACCGGCTGGCTCGGCGCCGACGCGTACGAACTGGAGCCGCACACGGCCGCGTTCAAGCCGGACCGGTCCGGCGTGGTGGTGGTCTGCACGGACGGCCTGTGGAACTACGCGGAGGGCGCCGACGACATGGCCCGGGTCGTCCCCGCCGACGCGGCGCACCGCCCGCTGCACAGCGCCCAGGTCCTGGTCGGCCACGCCCTGGACGGCGGAGGCCACGACAACATCACGGTCGCCCTCGTGCCGTTCACCGTCACCCCTCAAGGGGCAGGATCCGCCTGAGCGGTCGCCGGTCCCCCGTCCCCTTCAGCCTTGTTGTCCGAGGAGCCGTAACAGATGGCGAACTTCTCCAAGTCGACCGTGCCGCAGTTCTCGGTGGACGTCTACCAGAACGAGTTCCTGCCCGAGGGCGGGCGTGACGTCAGCGCGATCGTCACGGTCACGGCGACCGGGGGCGGCACCAGCGGGCATCGGCTCTACGGCCCGTCGGGCGCCGGGACGGCCGGTGTCGTGATCATGGTCGACTGCTCCGGCTCGATGGACTACCCCTCCACCAAGATGCGGGGCGCCCGTGAGGCGACCGCCGCCGCCGTGGACACCCTGCGCGACGGCACGTCCTTCGCCGTCGTCGCCGGTACGCACGTGGCGAAGGAGGTCTACCCCGGGGACGGCCGCCTCGCCGTCGCCGACGCCCGCACCCGGGCCGAGGCCAAGGAGGCGCTGCGCCGGCTGAGCGCGGGCGGCGGCACGGCGATCGGCACCTGGCTGCGGCTCGCGGACCGGCTGCTCTCCTCCGCCGACCTCACCATCCGGCACGGCATCCTGCTCACCGACGGCCGCAACGAGCACGAGTCGCCGGAGGAACTGCGGGCCGCGCTCGACGTCTGCGCGGGCCGCTTCACCTGTGACGCGCGCGGGGTGGGAACCGACTGGGAGGTCAAGGAGGTCACCGGGATCGCCTCGGCGCTCCTCGGCACCGCCGACATCGTCGCCGACCCGTCCGCCCTCGCCGCCGACTTCACGGCGATGATGGAGCAGGCGATGGGCAAGGGCGTCGCGGACGTCGCGCTGCGGCTCTGGACCCCCGTCGGCGTGGAGATCGCGTACGTGAAGCAGGTGGCGCCGACGGTCGAGGACCTGACGGGGCGGCGTACCGAGGCCGGACCGCGCGCCGGGGACTACCCGACGGGCTCGTGGGGCGACGAGTCCCGCGACTACCACGTCAGCGTGCGGGTCCCGCGGGCCGCGGTCGGCCAGGAGATGCTCGCCGCCCGGGTCTCCCTGATCGCCCCGGACCCGGCGGGCGGCGACCCGCGCCCGCTGTCTCAGGGACTGGTACGGGCGGTGTGGACCGACGACCTGGCGATGTCGACGTCGATCAACCCTCAGGTCGCGCACTACACGGGCCAGGCCGAGCTGGCGGACGTCATCCAACAGGGCCTCGATGCCCGCAAATCGGGCGATCACGACGGCGCGACGGCCAAACTGGGCCGCGCCGTGCAGCTCGCGGCGGCCTCGGGGAACGCGGATACGGCGAAACTGCTTTCGAAGGTGGTCGACGTCGTCGACGCGGCGACCGGTACTGTGCGTTTGAAGGCGAAGGTCGCGGATGCGGACGAGATGACACTCGAAACGCGCTCCACCAAGACCGTTCGCGTCAAGAGGTAGCCCGGCCACCGGGCCGGACGACGAGAGGGGGAAGCACCGACATGCCTACCTGCCCGAACGGACACCAGTCGGTCTCCGACGACTGGTGCGAGGTCTGCGGCCATCGCATGGCCGGGGCGGGTGCGCCGACGGGTGCCGTACCGCCGCCTCCCCCGCCGCCGCCCCCCGCGTACGGATACCCCGGCCCCGGTGGCCCCGGCCGGCCCCCGATGGGCCCGCCGCCCGGTGGTCCCGGCGCGCCCGGCCCCGGGGGTCCCGGTGCTCCGGCCGCTCCCGGTGGCTTCGGCCCCGGTGGCGACCCGAACGCGACGGCCCAGGCGGAGCTCTGCCCGCAGTGCCGTACCCCGCGCGAGTACATGGCGCCGTTCTGCGAGGAGTGCCGCTGGAACTTCCTCACGAACACGGCGACCTCGTACACGCCGCTGGCCCCGCAGAACGCCCCGTCACCGCCGCAGCAGCCCGGGCCGCCGCCCGGTCTGAACCTGCCGCCGGGCTTCCAGTCCCCGCCGCAGCACCAGACGCCCCCGCCTCCGCAGCAGCAGCCGCAGCAGCAGCAGCAGCCGCAGGACCCGTTCGGGTACCAGGGCTCGCGGCCCTCGCAGGTGAACCGCCCGGCCGAGCCGCTCGGGGGCGACCCCACGCACCACCAGGCTCCGCCGCAGCGCCCGCCGGCGCAGCAGCAGCCCATGCAGCAGCCGTCCGCGCAGCAGCCGCCCGCCCCGCCCGCGTACCTCCAGGCTCCGGCCCAGGCACCGGCGCCGCCCGCGCCGCCGCAGCCGCGCGCGGACGACGACTGGGTCCTCTCGCCGCCGTCGCAGCACCAAGCGCCGCAGGCACCTCCGCAGCACCAGGGGCCGCCGGCACCTCCGCAGCACCAGGCGCCCCAGGCACCGCCTCAGCATCACGCGCCTCCGCAGCACCAGACGCCTCCGCCGCCCCCGCAGCACCAGGGGCCCCAGGGGTCTCCGCAGCACCAGCCGCCCCACGGCCCTCCCCCGCACCAGGGTCAGCAGCAGCCTCCGCAGCAGTACCAGCCGCCGCGGCAGCCGCTGTCCTGGACCGCGGTCATCGGCCCGGACCGCGACTACTTCATGGCGATGATGCAGCGCAGCGGCCCCGAGGCGACGGGCCTGAACCTGCCCGCGTACTCGCCGGACAAGCATCTGCCGCTCCAGGGCAACCAGATCTCCATCGGCCGCCGCCGGCACTCCACCGGCGAGTCGCCCGACATCGACCTGTCGGTGCCGCCGGAGGACCCGGGCGTCTCGCACCAGCACGCCGTGCTCGTGCAGCAGCCGGACGGCTCGTGGGCGGTGGTGGACCAGAACTCCACCAACGGCACCACGGTCAACGGCGGCGAGGAGCCGATCCAGCCCTACGTCCCCGTCCAGCTCCAGGACGGCGACCGGGTGCACGTCGGCGCCTGGACGACGATCACGGTCCGTCTGGCCTGACCCGGCCTGACCCGTACGTTCACGCGCCCGGCAGGGGCCAGGCGTACGGCCCTCCGGGGTCGTCGAGCCAGGCCCACTGCCGGTCGCCGCTGACCGTCACCCCGAAGCGCTCCCGCTCCGGCCGCCGCTCGCGCAGCCAGAGCGAGAGCGCTTCCCGTCTGTCGAGGGTCCCGCCGACCAGACCCCAGAGGAAGCGGAAGCGCTCGTCCCCGGCCGGATCGGGCCGCGGGACGCGCCCCGCGGCGCCCCGGAGCGCCACGAAGTACGCGGAGGTCGCGAGGAACCGTCCCTCCGCGTGCGCCCCGTCGCGCACCCGCAGCAGGAGCAGCCCGGTGGAGAGCGGGGCGAGGACCAGGGCGCCCGGCCCGCACTGAGCGAGCCAGGGGTACGGGACCGAGGGCAGCGCGCAGGTCGCGACGATCCGGTCGTGGGGGGCGTGCTCGGGACAGCCGCGGGCGCCGTCGGCGGTGACGACCGCCGGGCGGTACCCGGCGGCGGCCAGATGGGTCCGGGCGGACTCGGTGATCTCCTCGTCCAGGTCGACGGTGGTGACGTGCTCCTCGCCGAGCCGGTGGCAGAGCAGGGCCGCGTGGTAGCCGGTCCCGGCTCCGATCTCCAGGACGTCGTCCCCGTCGCGTACGTCCAGGGCCTGGAGCATCAGCGCCATCAGGGAGGGCTGACTGGCGGACGAGACCAGCTCCCCGTCCCGCACCCGGGTGGCGATCGCCGTGTCCTCGTAGGCCCCGCGGAGCCAGCTGTCCCGCCGCCCGGGGTCGGGGTCGCCGGACCAGAGCCGCTCGTAGCCGCCGTTCCCGGGCACGTAGTAGTACGGGACGAAGAGGTGGCGCGGGACCTCGGCGAAGGCGGCGCGCCAGGCGGGATCGGTCAGCGAGCCGTCCGCCTCGATCTCCCGCACGAGGGCCCGTCGCGCCCGCGCGCCGGCCTCGGCGAACTCGTCCGGCCGCTCCCGCCGCTCATCCATGCCTCCACTCTCCCGCCGCCGGGGGTCCCCGGCGAGCGGTCCTGGACCTCAAGTCCTAGGACGGGTCATCTGAGACGATGGGACGGTGAACGAGATTCCCGGGGAAACGACGCAGGAGCAGACCTTCTACGAGCAGGTCGGCGGGGAGGAGACCTTCCGCCGTCTGGTCCGCCGCTTCTACGAGGGTGTCGCGGGGGACCCGCTGCTGCGCCCGATGTACCCCGAGGAGGACCTCGGCCCGGCGGAGGAGCGCCTCGCCCTCTTCCTGATGCAGTACTGGGGCGGCCCCCGCACCTACAGCGACGATCGCGGCCACCCCCGCCTCCGGATGCGCCACGCCCCGTTCACCGTGGACCAGGCGGCCCACGACGCCTGGCTCCGCCATATGCGCGCGGCCCTGGACGACCTGGCCCTGGCCCCGGAGCACGAGCGCGAGCTCTGGCGCTATCTGACGTACGCGGCGGCCTCGATGGTGAACACGGCCGGCTGACGACCCCTCACCCATCTCTCACGGAACTCACCTGCCACGGAACTCACCTGTCGCGGAACCTGTCACGGACGGACACATTCCGGAGACGGGACCCCGAATAACGGTCACGATCGCATCAAGGTCGGACCGTAAGCGGTTTCCAGCGGCACATGCCCTCTGAAAGCATCCGAGGGAAGTCTCGGGAGCGTTCGACCACGTTCGACGTGCGCACCGTGATCAGGGTGGCCAGGGGGATGGGTGACGGGGTTCGTATTTCTGCGTGTCAGGGCACACCGGCTGCTGCTCGCCGCCGCGCTGCTCGCCGTGCTCCTGACCACCTCGGTGCTCGCCACCCTCGCCTCCTTCTCCGGGGCCATCGGGGACGCCGCGCTCCAGGCCGGTCTCCGGGGCAGGTCCGCGGCCGCCGCCTCGCTGCATGTGAGCGGGCAGGTGCCCACCGCCAAGCGGGCCGGCGCCGAGGAGGCCGTCCAGGAGGGGATGCGGCGGACCTTCGACGGCCTGCCCGTGACCGTACGGCGCCTGGACCACTCCGGGCCGTACGCGCTGCCCCGGAGTCTCCAGGCGCCCGCCGCCCGTAAGGGCGACCCCGACCTCACCCACTTCGCCGCGCTCGACCGCTCGAAGCTGTCCCTCGTCCGCGGCGCCTGGCCCTCCGCCGCCCGGACCGCCGGCGTGATCGAGACGGCGCTGCCCGAGGAGGCGGCCCGGCGGCTGCGGGTCGGCCCCGGGACCGTACTGGATCTGAGCGACCGGCTCGACGACCGGCGGGTGAAGGCCCGGATCACCGGCGTCTACCGGCCCGTCGACACCGGTGACCTGTACTGGCAGCTGGACTTGGCCGGCGGCCGCGGGGTGCGGACGGTCGCGTTCACGACGTACGGCCCGCTCCTCGCCGACCCGGCGGCGCTCGCCTCAGGGGCGCTGAGCTCCGGCGCCACGTCCTGGCTCGGCTCCGCCGACTTCACCGGCCTCACCACCGACCGCATCGACGCCCTGCGCGCCTCGGCGACCGAGGGCCCGAAGGCGCTGGCCGAGGCCCCCGACCGGTTCGGTACGACGATCTCCGCGACCACCGCGCTGCCGACCGTCCTCGAACAGACCCAGCGGTCCCTGCTCGTCTCCCGCTCCACCCTCCTCATCGTCGCCGTCCAGCTGGTGCTCCTCGCCGCGTACGCGCTGCTGCTCGTCGCCCGGCTGCTCAGCACCGAGCGCTCCGGGGAGACCGCGCTGCTTCGGGCCCGCGGCGGTTCGCGGCGCCGGATCGCCGGGCTCGCCGCCGTCGAGGCGCTGCTGCTCGCCCTGCCCGCGGCGCTCGCCGCCCCGCTCCTCTCGGGACCGCTGACCCGGCTCTTCGCCGAGCGGTCCGCGCTCTCCTCCCTCGGCGTGGAGCTGGACACGGCGCCCTCGCTCCAGGTGTGGCTGGTCGCCGCCGCCGTGGCGGTGTGCTGCGCGGCGGCCGTCGTCGCCCCCGCGCTCGCTGCGGGGGACGGCTCCGTCGTCTCGCTGCGCAAGGCCCGCTCGGCGTCGCTGCCGGGCCCCGTGCGGGCCGGGGCCGACCTCGGTCTGCTCGCCGTCGCCGCCATCGCGTACTGGCAGTTGCAGCGCCCCGCGGCCGCGGGCGGCACCCTCGGCACGGGGGAACCCGGCGGCGGCTCCATGGACCCGGTGCTCGTCGCCGCGCCCGCCCTCGCCCTGCTCGCCGGCACGGTCCTGACCCTGCGTCTGCTGCCGCCCGCCGCCAAGCTGGCCGAGCGGCGCGCGGCGGGCGGGCGTGGTCTCTCCGCCGCGCTCGCCGGCTGGCAGTTCAGCCGCCGGCCGCTGCGCGGTGCGGGCCCCGTCCTCCTCCTCGTCCTCGCCGTGGCGATGGGCATGCTCGCCATCGGGCAGAACCGGTCGTGGGAGCGTTCGCAGCGCGACCAGGCCGACTTCCGCACCGGCGCGGCCGTCCGTGTCCTCGGCGCGGGCCCCGGCGAACCCACCCGGACCGAGCAGTTGGGCGCCGTACCCGGTGTCCGCGCGGTGGCCCCGGTGTACCGCACCGGCATGGACGTGGCCGGCAGGAACGCGACCGTCCTGGCCGTCGACACCCGCAACGCCGCCGGCGGCCTGTTGATGCGCCCCGACCTCGCCGACGCCCCCGTCCGCTCCCTCCTCGCCCCGCTCGCCCCCGCGGCGACCACCCGCCCCGGGCTCCCGCTGCCCGCCGGCACCCGGGCGTTCACCGCGGACCTGCGGCTCACCGCGACGGCGGCCCCTGCCCAGGTCACGGCCGTCCTGGAGGACCCGAACGGCGTCCCGTACCGGCAGGCCATGGGCCTGCTGCCCACCGACGGCCGGACCCACCGGCTGACCGTCGACCTCGGCTCCCTGACCGCCGTACCGGGCGCCGACGCGGGCCGCGGCTCCGGCGGCCTGCTCACGCTCACCGGCCTGGAGTTGACCGGCCGGTTCGACGACGGCGCGGGGACGGGGACCCTCCGCGCGGAGCGGTTCGGCGTCGTCCGCGCGGACGGCGGCGAGCAGGTCCACGCCCCCGGGCGGATCCTCGCCCCCTGGACGCACCTGTACGAGGCGACCGACGGCGACGCCGTGGGCGGCAGCCCCACCTCCGGCGTCCCCGGCACCGCCGGGCCCGGAGGCCGGCCCGCCCCGTACACCGTCTCGTTCGCCGCCACCAGCGCGTCCGACAAGGAACCCTCCCCGGCGGCCGAGGAGTTCGCCCTGCGGATGACCGCACCCGGGCCGAAGGCGCCCGAGCAGCTGTTCGCCGTGGCCACGGGGGCCTTCATGACGGCGACCGGAGCCGGGCCCGGCGACGAGATCGAGGTCGCCATCGGCGGCCGCAGCGTCCGCGTCACCGTCGCCCACGTCGTCGACGAGCTGCCCACCACAGGGCCGGGAGCCCAGGCGGCCTCCGCCCTCTCCCCCGTCGCCACCCCCGACGACGGCGGTACGGTCCTCCTCGACCTGGCGGCCGTCAACCAGTACCTCTCCACCGGCGAGGCCTCGACCGTGCCGCCCACCGAATGGTGGCTGACCGTCGCCCCCGGCCGGGCCGACGAGGTCGCCACGGCCCTGCGCGCCCGGCCCGACGCCGACCCCGCGCAGGTCCTCGTACGCGACGAGGTCGCCGCTGAACTGCTCGGCGACCCGCTCGGCGCGGGCCCCAACGCCGCCCTGATGGCGGTCGCCGCCGCCGCGGCCGCGCTCGCCGCCGTCGGCTTCGCGGTCGGCTCGGCCGGCGCCATGCGGGAACGGTCCGCCGAGTTCGGGGTGCTGCGGGCGCTCGGCGCGCCACGCCGCCGCCTCGCCCGGCTGATCGCCGCCGAACAGGGACTGCTCATCGGCATCGGCCTGCTCGTCGGCATCGGACTCGGCGCCGTCCTGGCCCGGGCGGTCGTCCCGCTGGTCCTCCTGACCGGCCAGGCCGCCCGTCCCGTCCCCCCGGTCCTGGTCGAACTGCCCCTCGGCCACGTCGCCCTGCTGCTCGCGGGAGTCGCCGCGCTGCCGCTCGCCATGGTCGCCGTCATCGCGCTGCGCCCGACGGACCCGGCCGTGACCCTGCGCCACCAGGGGGACAACTGATGGCGCCGACGGCCCCGTACGACGACGATCACGCCGACGACCACGCTCCCGACGGCCACAGCACCGGCACACCCGCCGTACGCAGGAAGGCACCCGACATGGCCCGGCCCAGGTCCGACAAGCCCGCCCGCGCCGTGGCGCCCTGGGTGCGGACCCGGCTGCGGACCGCGCCCCGGTCCGCCGCGTCGCTCGCCCTGCTCGTCCTGGTCACCGCGTACCTCGCGGCCGCGCTGCCGCGGGCGATGGACGCGTACGAGACCGAGGGGCTGCGGCACGACATCCGTACCGCCGCGCCCCGCACCACCGTCCTCGAACTCACCGCCCCCCTCGGCGTGACCCCACCCGAGTCGACCCTGGCCCCCGGTGTCCTCCGGAAGCAGCACGACGAGGTCCGTGCCCTGTTCCCGGAGCCGATCAGGACCGACCCGGGACAGAGCGTCCACGGCGTCCGTACGGTCAAGCGCGTCGAGGGCCTCGACCCCTGGCTGCCCCGGCCCGACGGCATGTCCCCCGAGTTCGTGCTCTCCTCCCCGTCCGGGCTCACCGAGCACGCCACGCTGCGGACCGGCCGGCTCGCGGCGGGCACGTCCGGCGCGCCCGAAGCGGTGGTGACCGCGCAGACCGCCGCGGCCCTGCGGCTGAAGCCCGGCTCCGTCGTGCACGTGCCGAGCAGGGCCGGCACGGAACCGCTCGCCGTGACCGTCACCGGGATCGTGGAGCCGCGCGGCCCCGAAGCCGCGTACTGGGCGGTGGAACCGCTGCTCCGTACCCCCGCGTACGCCCCGCTCGTCGCCGACGGAGAGGTGAAGTACTACTGGCAGGGGGCGCTGCTCCTCTCCCCCACGTCCGCGGCCGCCGCGCTCTCCACCCTCGGCGACCCGGAGGTCTTCTTCCGGTTCATGCCCACGTCCGGCCACCTCACCGGCCGCGACACCGACCGGCTCGCCGCCGCGCTCGACTCGGCGGCCGGCGGCCCCGACCTGCTCAGGATGCGCGAGGTCGTGGGGCCCACCGGGGCCCTGACCACCGAACTCGACACGATCGTCGACTCGTACGGTTCGATGCGCGAGGCGATCGGTCCGGTCGTCGCCGTCGCCGTCTTCGGGATCGGCGCGGTCGCGGCGGTCGTCCTCGCCATGACCGGCGGGCTGTTCGTCGCCCGCAGGGACGGCGAACTGGCCCTGCTCCGCTCCCGTGGCGCCTCGCTCACCGGCATCGGCCTGCGGCTGCTCGGCGAGACCTCCGCCGTCTCCGTACCGGCCGCGGCGCTCGCCCTGGTCCTCGCGGTGGTGACGGTACGGACACCCGGCGGCGGGCCCGACGCGATCCCCCTCGGCCCCTCCCTGCTCGCCGCCTCGGCCGTCGCCCTCCTCGCGATGCTCGTCCTGCCGCTGCGTGCGGTCGTCCTGCACCGGCGCCCGCGCCTGCACGGCGGGCGCGACGACCTGCTCACCGCGCGCCCCTCCCGGCGCCGTACGGTCGCCGAACTCACCGTCCTTGTCCTCGCCGTGGGCGCGGTCGTCTCGCTGCGGCTCCGCGGAACTGATGGTTCCGGGGGCTCCGGTGGTTCTGCTGGTTCTGGTGCCTCGGATGGTTCGGGCGCCTCCGGTGACCTTCTGGTGAGCGCCGCGCCGGTCCTCGTCGGCCTGATCGCCGCCTCCCTCCTCGTACGGATCTATCCGCTGCCGCTGCGATGGCTGGGCCGGCCGGCCCGTCGGCTGCGGGGGGCGGTCGGGCCGCTGGCCCTGGCGCGCGCCGGGCGCTCGTCGTCCGCGGGCACGCTCCCGCTGCTCGCGCTCGTCCTCGCGCTGACGACGGCGGCGTTCGGCGGTTCGGTCCTGGCCGGGGTCGCCGACGCCCGCGACCGGGCCGCTCTCCTGGCGACCGGCGCGGACGCCCGGATCGACGGCTCGGTGGAGTGGACCCCGCTGCCGGCCGGGCTCACCGAGTCGGTGCGCGGGACGGCGGGGGTACGGGACGTGGCCCCCGTGCAGATCGAGTACGGGGTGGCCCTGCCGTCCCACCAGGGGACCACCGTCCAGCCGATGAGCGGCACCCTGGTGGGCGTCGAACCCGGCTCGTACACCCGCCACGCGGAACGCACCGGCTTCGGGCCGTTCCCGGCGGGGCTGCTCGCGTCGACGGGGAAGGGCGGCAAGGAGGCCGCCGCGGACACCGAGCGGGTGCTGCCCGCGATCGCCTCGCCCTCGGTAGCCGAACGGCTCGGCGAGGAGCCGCAGGAGATCGTGACGGCGGCAGGCGTCTTCCGGGTGAAGGTGGTCGCCGTCCGGTCGGCCACTCCGGCCCTGCCCGGCGCAGACTTCCTCCTCGTCAACGCCGCCGACCTCACCCACAGGACCCCCACCACACTGCTCGTCACCGGCCCGCGGGACGGCGCCGCGCTGCGGGCCGCCGTGAAGGCGAAGTCCGACGCCCTGCTCGTGTCGATGCGCGCCGAGGAGCGGGCCGGCTACGTGGACTCGCCGCTCCAGTCGGGCGCCGAGCGGATGTACCTGGGCGCGATCGGCGTGGGCGGCGGCTTCGCCGTGGTGGCCGTGCTGCTGTCCCTGATGCAGAACGCGCCGGAGCGGACGACGCTCCTCGCCCGGCTGCGGACGATGGGCCTCACCCGGAAGCAGGGCCGTCGTCTGCTCGGGCTCGAAGCGGTGCCGCAGGCGGTGCTCGCGGCGCTCGGCGGGACGCTGGTCGGCTGGGCGACGGTGCCGCTGCTCGCGCCGGGCATCGACCTGTTCCGGCTCGCGCTGGCGACGACACCGGGGTTCGCGCCGCTGGACAGCGCGCCGCTGCGGGCGGACCCGTGGTCGCTGGTGGTGCCCGCGCTCGTGGTCGTCGTCCTGACGGCGACGGCGGCGGCCGGTCAGGCGTGGTGGGCGGGGCGGAAGGGCTCGATCAAGGAACTCAGGGCAGGAGACGCACGATGACGAAGACCGGGACGATCCCCAGCACCGCCTCCGACACCACCCTGGAGGAGCTGGAGCGACGGGTGACCGCGCGGCGCGACCGGCCCTCGTACGGTCATGACGCGCTCATCGCCTGCGACCGGCTGGTCCGGATCTTCACCACGGACGGGGTGGAGGTGCAGGCCCTCCAGGGGCTCGACCTCCTCGTCAAGGAGGGCGAGTTGATGGCCCTGGTCGGCGCCTCGGGCTCCGGCAAGTCGACGCTCATGAACATCCTGGCGGGCCTGGACGTACCGACCGCGGGCGCGGCCCGGGTCGCCGGGTGCGACCTGCTCGCGATGGACGGCAAGGCGCGGCTGCGGTACCGCCGCGAGGTCGTCGGCTTCGTCTGGCAGCAGACCGCCCGCAACCTCCTGCCCTACCTGACGGCCGCCCAGAACGTGGCGCTGCCGATGCAGTTGCGGGGCCGGTCAAGGCAGAAGGCGCAGCGGGCCGAGGAGCTCCTCGCGATGCTGGGCATCGCGGAGGCCCGCGACCGGCGGCCGCACCAGCTGTCCGGCGGTCAGCAGCAGCGGGTGGCCATCGCGGTCGCCCTCGCCAACAACCCGTCCGTGCTCCTCGCCGACGAGCCGACGGGCGAGCTGGACTCGGCCACGGGCGAGCAGGTCTTCGCGGCCTTCCGTCGCGCCAACGACGAGCTGGGCACGACGATCGTGATCGTCACCCACGACCAGGCGGTGGCCTCCGAGGTGCGCCGCACGGTCGCCATCCGCGACGGCCGCACGTCCTCCGAGGTGCTGCGCCGTACGGAGGTCGACGAGCAGGGCCAGGAGTCGCTGGTGGCCCGGGAGTACGCGATGCTCGACCGCGCGGGCCGGCTCCAGCTGCCGGCGGAGTACACGCAGGCGCTCGGGATGGAGCACCGGGTGGCGCTCGAACTGGAGCAGGACCACATCGGGGTGTGGCCGGACGACGCGGAGGGCTGAGGAAGGCTCTCGCGTCCGGGGCGGGGCTCCGGCGAAACCGGGGAGGGCCGGCACACGTCCCTCTCCTGGGGGGTGGTGTCCGTGCCAGGGGGATCCATGCGAGTGGTGAGCGTGCCGTCGAGGAAGGCGCGAAGGGCCCGGGTGGCGGTGTTCCTGCCGGCGGTGGCCGCGGTCGCGCTCGCCGTCTGGGCGGTCTGGTGCTTCGGGGGCGCGTCGGCGCCGTCCACCGCGGTCGCGGTCTCGGTCGGCGGGGCGGCCATCGTCGTCGCGGGGGTGGCGTACTTCGCCCTGGTGACCGGGAGCCTGGGCTTCTTCGGCGCGCTGGGGCTGGCCGGCGGGCTGCTCCTGACGGCGTCCACGGCGGATCAGGCGGCGGCGCGGGGTGAGGTCGCCGAGTGCGTCGTCGAGAAGGTCGCCGGCGAGCACAAGGAGGCGATCTTCGACGGCGGTCTCGACACGACGCTCTTCCACCACACCCTGCGATGCCCGGGCGGCTACCCGTCGTCCCTGGCGGAGGACCGCAGGGTCGCGCCGGACGGCGCGACGATCCGGGTGGCCTACGATCCGCGCCGCCGGGTGGACCCGGCCCTCGAAGGCTCCAACTCGCCGTGGCTCCCGGGGTTCCTGGCGCTGATCACGCTGTCCGCCGCGACGGCGGCGGCGCGGCACGTCAGCCGCCTGGAGAGCCGCCCGAAGGACCCGCCGATGACCCGCCGAGGGGCACGCCGAGGGGCAGGGCGAGCGCCCCGATAGGGCAGGCCGCCCGCCGTGCGGTGATCAACGGGGGGTGACGGCCAGGGACATCGGTGCGGTGCGCAGGGCGATGGAGCCGTACGGGGTACGCAGCCGCAGCCAGGGCCCGGAGGCGAACAGCGCGACCGGTGTCTCCTCCGGCGTGGGCGGCAGGAAGCCCAGGGACTGGGCGGCGTGCACGGCCCGGAGCGGCAGCCCGGTGGGGCCGAGGGTCCGGGACCAGATCGCGCGGCCGATGCGGTCGCGCTCGTCCCTGGTCCGCCGTTCCTCGGGCAGCTCCTCGTCCCGCGCCCTGAACTCGGCGACGGCGGCGGCGACCGCGCCCCGCATCTCCGCCGCGCTCGGGAGCCCGGCGACGGGCGCCCAGTCGGCGCGCGGCGGGAGCACGCCCGCCCAGGGCGGCCCGGTCACGGAGTCCGGGACGACCGCCTTGCCCGCGGACTCCTCGATGCCTTCGAGGAGTTCACCGGCGGAGACGGTGGCGTCGAGCTCCACCGCGTCGACGAGACGGGCCGTACGGATCGCGAGGACCTCGAAGGACGGCGGCCGTCCGAAGACGGCCAGCGCCCCGCCGCCCGCCTGGAGGCGGACGACGGCGGCCCGGTCGTAGTGGACGAGCCGGGTCAGGAAGGCGGCGAGGGCCGCCGCCTCCCTGGCGTCGTCGAAGTGCAGCGGAGCGAGCACGGTCATGCGGCGGACGTCATCCCGTCGTCCACGTACTCCTCGAGGAAGCTGCGCTCCTCGGCGGTGATCCGCCGCGGCCGCTGCGCCTCGAGATCGAACGGCACGACGACCGTGGACGCCCGTACGTACGTGACGTCGGGGTCCTTGATCTCGTACGCGATCGTCAGCGAAGCCGCGCCGATCTTCGTCACCCAGGACTCGATGGTCACCGGCGCGTGCCGGTGGACCAGCGGCCGCAGGTAGTCGACCTCGTGCCGGGCCACGACGGACCCGCCGGAGAACGAGGGGGAACCGTCCCCCGGCGCCAGCCGGAACATGAAGTCGATCCGCGCCTCTTCCAGGTACCGCAGGAAGACGACGTTGTTGACGTGCCCGAAGGCGTCCATGTCCGACCAGCGCAGGGGACAGCTGTAGATGTGCCTGGTCACTGACTCAGCCTCGGGTCAGCTTCTTGTACGTGGCGCGGTGCGGACGGGCCGCGTCCGGGCCGAGGCGCTCGATCTTGTTCTTCTCGTACGACTCGAAGTTGCCCTCGAACCAGTACCACTTCGACTCGCCCTCGTACGCGAGGATGTGCGTCGCGACCCGGTCGAGGAACCAGCGGTCGTGGGAGATGACCACGGCCGCACCGGGGAACTCGAGCAGCGCGTTCTCGAGCGAGGACAGGGTCTCGACGTCGAGGTCGTTGGTGGGCTCGTCGAGGAGCAGCAGGTTGCCGCCCTCCTTGAGCGTGAGCGCCAGGTTGAGGCGGTTGCGCTCACCACCGGAGAGGACGCCGGCGGGCTTCTGCTGGTCCGGCCCCTTGAAGCCGAAGGCGCTGACGTACGCGCGCGACGGCATCTCGACCTGGCCGACGTTGATGTAGTCCAGCTCGTCCGACACGACGGCCCAGAGGGTCTTCTTGGGGTCGATGTTGGCGCGGGTCTGGTCGACGTAGCTGATCTTGACCGTCTCGCCGATCTTGACCTCGCCGGAGTCCGGGGCCTCCAGGCCCTGGATCATCTTGAAGAGCGTGGTCTTGCCGGCGCCGTTCGGGCCGATGATGCCGACGATGCCGTTACGGGGCAGGGTGAAGGACAGGTCGTCGACGAGGACCTTGTCGCCGAAGGCCTTGGAGAGGTTGTTGACCTCGACGACGATGGAGCCCAGACGCGGGCCCGGCGGGATCTGGATCTCCTCGAAGTCCAGCTTCCGCATCTTGTCGGCCTCGGCCGCCATCTCCTCGTACCGGGCGAGGCGCGCCTTGGACTTGGTCTGCCGGCCCTTGGCGTTGGAGCGGACCCACTCCAGCTCTTCCTTGAGGCGCTTGGCGCGCTTCTCGTCCTTGCGGCCCTCGACCTTGAGGCGGGTGGCCTTCTTCTCCAGGTACGTGGAGTAGTTGCCCTCGTAGGGGATCGCGCGGCCGCGGTCGAGCTCGAGGATCCACTCGGCGACGTTGTTCAGGAAGTACCGGTCGTGCGTGACGGCGACGACGGCGCCCGCGTACTTCGAGAGGTGCTGCTCCAGCCAGTTCACCGACTCGGCGTCGAGGTGGTTGGTGGGCTCGTCGAGGAGGAGCAGGTCCGGGGCCTCGATCAGCAGCTTGCAGAGCGCGACGCGGCGCTTCTCGCCACCGGAGAGGTTGGTGACGGCCCAGTCGCCGGGCGGGCAGCCCAGGGCGTCCATGGCCTGCTCCAGCTGGGCGTCGAGGTCCCAGGCGTTGGCGTGGTCCAGGTCCTCCTGGAGCTTGCCCATCTCGTCCATCAGCGCGTCCGAGTAGTCGGTCGCCATGAGCTCGGCGACCTCGTTGAAGCGCTTGAGCTTCCCCATGATCTCGGCGGCGCCGTCCTGGACGTTCTCCAGGACCGTCTTGGCCTCGTCCAGCTTCGGCTCCTGCATGAGGATGCCGACGCTGTAGCCGGGCGACAGGAACGCGTCACCGTTGGACGGCTGCTCAAGGCCCGCCATGATCTTCAGAACGGTGGACTTACCGGCACCGTTCGGGCCGACCACACCGATCTTCGCACCGGGCAGGAAGCTCAGCGTCACGTCATCGAGGATGACCTTGTCGCCGTGCGCCTTGCGCGTCTTGCGCATCGTGTAGATGTACTCAGCCAAGAGAAACCGTCCGGCTAGGAGTGAGTGGGCAGATACACCCCATCTTGCCTGACCGCTAGCCCCGGGTGCGAACC
The DNA here is from genome assembly GCF_044764665.1 of Streptomyces sp. NPDC093795. Classification (NCBI taxonomy): domain Bacteria; kingdom Bacillati; phylum Actinomycetota; class Actinomycetes; order Kitasatosporales; family Streptomycetaceae; genus Streptomyces; species Streptomyces sp. NPDC093795. The sequence continues at coordinate 313,068 of NZ_JBIWIO010000002.1, read as the reverse complement.
AGTAGGCGGGGGGCCTGCTGACCTGCGCGTTCCCGGGCCACCCTCGTAGCCGACCTGTCACCGTTGGCCGCCAGCGGTCACCCGTGAGCCCCCTCGCACGGCCCAGAGACGGCCCAGCGCCCTCACTCATCCGACGCCGGCGCCCTGATCTTTGATGCGACTCTGCGTAAACCCGCCCGTAGAACCTCATCGTGGACTTAACATCGCGCCATGGCTACTGGTCTCTCCCCTATGAACCGCGCTTTCAACCTGGTCCCAAAGCGAGCCGAGTCGCGCCAAAGCGAACAACTCCGGGACACCTTCGTGGATTCCGGCGTGGCAATCGTAATGGAATCGGTCGATCATCAGATTCTGTACGGTAGGCGAGGTACGGGCAAAACCCACGCTTTTCGCTACCTTGAGACCGTAGTTAGAACACAAAGAGACATTCCCGTCTATCTCGACCTGCGCACCGTCGGCTCCCCTGAGGGACTATTCCTTGGGGAGGAGGTAAAACCTACCGAGCGTGCGTCAAGGCTCCTCGTCGACCTACTGAACCAGTTCCATGACGCGCTCATGGAAGTTACCCTGGAAGACGATGAACTGATCACAGATACATCTCTCATCTCCAAACTTGACGCCCTCTTGGATTCCATTTCTTCAGTGCGCGTAACTGGCGAAGTGGAAGTTTCAAAAGAAGGAGAGCGGACCGAATCATCGAAGTCTGGATTCGCGGCCAAACTCGGCTTCAAAGCTCCAGAAGTTGACCTTTCCGGGGAGGCGTCAGACGAAACTCGACGCCTCACCACAGAAACTCGACGCGGAACGGAGGGGATCTCTCTAAATTTCAGCGACATAGCGCGCGCCCTTCGACAGCTCTTCGAATCCATGCGAGAACGGCGAGTCTGGCTACTCCTCGATGAATGGAGTAGCGTGCCTGGCGATATTCAGCCCTACTTGGGTGAATTCCTGGTTCGTTGCCTTCTTCCATTGCGTGGCTTGACCGTGAAAGTGGCAGCCATCGAACAACAGACGAACTTTCGCACCACGCTGCCCAGCGGACAGCTCATCGGCCTGGAACTGGGGGCTGACATCGCCGCCAACGTCAGCTTGGATGAGTTCATGGTGTTCGAAGAAAACAAGGAGAGGTCGCGCGACTTCTTCAAGAGCCTATTCTTCAATCACCTCACACTCGGAGGGGCACCCAACTCTCCTATCGCTTCAGTCACTACCGCCCAGGGGATCGTTCGGCAAGGGTTCACCGATACGCGAGCGTTTGACGAATTGGTGAGAGCCGCCGAGGGCGTCCCCCGTGACGCATTGAATATCGCCGCAAAGGCTGCAGTTAGAGCCGCCATGGAGAAGATTTCTGTACATGACGTAAGGGCGGCAGGTCGAAGCTGGTTCCAATCCGACAAAGAGGCTGCCCTAAGGAGCAAAGAGGAGGCTTCACGACTTCTCAACTGGATCATCGATAAGGTGATCCGAGAACGCCGCGCACGCGGCTTCCTGGTAAACCAGAAGCAGGCCAGTAACGCTCTCTTGCTCGCTCTATTCGACGCCAGAGTCCTACACGTTGTCCGGCGAGGGTACTCAGCGCAGGACGAGCCAGGCGAGCGATACGACGTCTACGTAATCGACTACGGCGCATACGTAGACCTGATGCAGACACGTTATGCACCGCAGGGCGTTCTCCCAATCGGCCCCGAGAACGAAGAGCCCGAGTACGTGGAAGTGCCGACTCAAGACCTGCGGGCGATTCGTCGCGCTGTGCTTGATATTGACCTTTTCTTGTCCACGCTCCAGTCAAGCCGCTCCACGAATCCCTAAGGGCTGTCCCGCAAATGATCTGTAGGTCGCCTCGGGCGGGGTAGGCCGCGGTTCGACCCGCTGGCCTATCCGGCGAGGGCGAGGTTGTGCATCCGGGCGATGCCGAGCATGGCGTGGTGGACGCCGTCGCCCTTGAGACGGCAGTCGCGGAGGATCTTCCAGGTCTTCATGCGGGCGAAGACGTGCTCGACCCGGGCCCGGACCTGCTTGTGGGACTTGTTGTGTTCCTCTTTCCAGTCCGGGAGGTCACTCTGGCCGCGCTTGCGGCGGTGCGGGATGACGAGTCCGGTGCCCGGGTAGCCGCCGTCGGCGATCGTGAGCGTCTTGCCGACGGCGGCCTTAGCTCCGGACTCCTCCCACGCCTTGCAGTCGTTGCGGTTCCCGGCGAGCGGCCGGCCGACCACGACGACCAGGCGAGTGTCGGCGTCGATGACGACCTGGTGGTTGGTGGAGTACCGATAGTTCTTCGACCGCTCGGCCACGGTGTGGTCCCGGGTGGGAACCAGGGTGCCGTCCACGATCAGCACGGCGTCATTGGCGAACCGCTTGCGGGGCTGGAGAGCGAGCATCGGCCCGAGATGGTCGATGATCCGGTCCGCCGCCGACTTCGACACCCCGAACAGCGGAGCGAGCTGCCGCATGGTCAGGTTCGTGCGCCAGTACGCCGCGACCAGCAGGGCCCGGTCCTCCAGCGGAAGACTCCACGGCCGGCCCCTGCGGACCGCGTCCGCCCCCTCGCGCCGCAGCACTGTCACCATTCCCGAACTGCCTCGGGCTCAGCCCGGTGAACGGGGCTATCCAGGACGGCTCCGACGCCGTGATCACACCAGCCACAGCAAGATCATCACATCAGGGTCAGACGGAGGTCCCCCGCCCAGCTCTCGCAGCGGACGCGCCCTCTGGGGAATGAGAGCTCCAGAGCAACGCGTCCACTGTTCGGTTCGTGCTCTTCCCGCACCGCCAGAATGCTTTCCCCGATGTGATCCGCGAACGGTGTCTCGCTGCCGATCGCTCCCACAGTGACGCGTCCCGAGTCGCCCATGTCGTAGCCGGTGTGGGGCTCCGACTCCTCGACGATCAGGCACCCGTCCGATCCAGTCGTGACGTGAACGGTTGCACCCCGGTCATCGATCAGCCACACGTCCAGCGGCCCCGCGAGATCACCGCCGCCATACACGTGCCGCGAAGCGAGGACCTCCGTGAGCAGGCGCCCCGCGAGACTCTGGGCAGCCGCCCCGTCGCCGTGAAGCGGGCACCCGTTCGGCTTCTCAGACTCCATCGGCCGACAGTACCGCCAGCCGACCTACCAGCTCACAGCCTTATACGGGACAGCCTTTAGGCCGGCGGATCTGGTTTGGCCGGTGGCCCGCTCGGACCGTGCCCAGCGGGCCATAGGATGGGGCAGAGAAACGTTCAGAAGACCACCTGAACGACGCGCTCATCAGCCACGACGAGACCGGTACCGACGCGGAGCGACCACACCGGCCTCCGTCACATCGCGGCAGCAGCTGCTCCCCGCCCGCCCATTCCCGGTGGTGCGGTCGCCTCACGCTCCCGTCATCCGTGACGGCGGGGGTACGGGCCCCGCCCGACTCAAGCCCGGCAGTCGGCCGGCCCTGCGTAAGAGGCCACCCCTCTCTCGCCGCTGGCTGTCTTTTGGTCGTCCGTCCTTGCCGCAGTCGGCAGTGCTCGTGGCTACGCGTGCCATGTGACGGTTGCCGTGCTTGAAGGCTTGCTTTGGCTGCCCATCAACCCGAGCTGTCAGGCGTGCGGACGGCGGCCGGGCTGGAGCGGGGCGTCAGACAGGAGCGCAGGCCCGGGCGACGGGCCGCGCGCACCGCGCCGTGCGCGGTGGGTGCCTTGATGAAGTAGAGAAACTCTCACCGCACCGCGATGAGCTGCTTGCCGTCGTGGCTCCGCACATGGGGCCCCGCCCCGTCCAACGCATCCAGCAACCGAATCGCGTAGACCTCGGCCATGCGCTCTTCGACCTCCGCCGGCGTGAGCCACTCGACCGCTGTCGACTCGTCCGACGTTCGCTCGGCACCGCCCGCAGGCTTGCATCGGAAGACCAAAGCGACGATGCCCCTCGTCGTGTTCTTGTAGACCCCGGTCAACTCGTCCACCTGGACCTGGATGCCGGTTTCTTCCCAGACTTCGCGCACGACGCCTGCCTCTGGGGCCTCCGTGAGTTCGAGGACGCCGCCTGGCAGCTCCCACGTCCCGTTGTCGGCTCGGCGGATCGCGAGGAGGCGCCCGTCCTCTCGGACAACCGCTCCCGCCACCGACACGGAGTGCAGTGGCGTTGACTGGCCTTCGCGGGCGCTGTTACTCATGTACAGGAGCATAGGAGAGTGAGTAGGACCGTGGGAACTCCAGTAGGAGGTGGTCGAGCCGTACCTCGGTACGTGCAGATCGCCGATGAGATCGTTCAGCAGATCCGCGCGGGCGTGCTCAAGCCCGGCGAGATGGTGCCGAGCGAGTCTGAGCTCGTGGACCGTTACGGCGTCGCGGGCGGGACGATCCGTAAGGCCATGGTGGAGGTCAGGGCGAGTGGCCTGGTCGAGACCCGGCACGGTAAGGGTTCGATCGTGAAGGACCGGCCGCCTGTACGGCTTCGCTCCTCGGACCGGTTCCGTGCCTCGCACCGCCGGGGCGGTAAGGCCGCGTACCTCGCCGAGTCCGAGCAGTCCGGCGCCACCGCGAAGGTGAGTGTTCTGTACATCGGCCCCATGGAGGCGCCGGCCGAGATCGCCGAACGCCTGGACCTCGAAGTTGGGACGAAGGTTCTCGCCCGTCGCCGCCTGTACTTCCGGAACGGCACCCCGGTCGAGACGGCCTCCTCCTACCTGCCGTGGGACGTGGTCAAGGACATCCCGGAGCTGTTCGAGGAGAACCCGGGCCCTGGCGGCATCTACGCCCGACTCGAAGGTCAGGGCCACGTCTTCGCCGAGTTCGTCGAGACGCTCCAAGCACGGCCGGCCACGAAGGCAGAGGCATCGGAACTCGCGCTGAGCCCCGGTGCACCGGTGATCCACCTCCTCCGGAACGCGGTCACTGAGGAAGGACTTGTGGTCGAGGTCTGTGACACCCTCATGGCTGCTGACCAGTTCGTTTTCCAGTACCGCATCCCCGCCTCAGACTGACGCCAACTCAACTCCACGCAACCCGCTGCGATTTCCTCTTCGCGGCGGGTTGACTCATGTACAGGAGTGATGCACTCTTCTTCATGTCACTCCTATACAGGAGTGCACGAGCCCAACCTCTATAGAGGAGTGATCCGCTGTGCGTCAGATCCCCGTCGACACCTCCACGGCCATGGTGATGGTGGCCCAGCCCCCGGCCCCGAAGATCGCGAACCGGCAGACCGGGGAGGTCGCCACCGACCGCGAGACCGGCGCGACGATGATGACGATCGACGTCATGTTCGTCATGGACGGGAACGCCGAGATCCTGAACTTGACCGTCCCCGAGACCGGCATCTCCGGCGAGCTGGCCATGGGTACCCCGGTCGCCCTGACCGGCGTCGTCGCCCGGCCGTGGGAGAACGAGTTCAACGGCCAGAAGCGCCACGGCATCAGCTTCCGCGCCGTCGCCGTCACCTCCCTCGCCGCCACGAAGGCGGCCTGACCATGACCGCGTTAACGGTCGGCCTCGCCCTGGTCGCCACGGTCGCGCTGCTGCTGCGGTGGAAGCGTCCGGCCTGGTACTGGATGAGCTTCGGCATCGGCCTCGCGATCGTGCGGGTCCTGGTCCGGTACTCGTCCGTCATGGACGCGTGTGGGCTGACCGTCCCGCCCTCGCGCTGGCGCCTCACCCTGGCCCGCCTCACCGGCCGGCCGATTCCGGAATCCCGGTCCCCCCGGATCCTGCGGCTGCGGCCGACGCGGACGGGCCTGGTACTTCGGGTGAAACTCCGCCCGGGTCAGGACGCGTTCGACTTCTCGGCCGCCTCGGACCGGCTGCGACACTCGTTCGTCATGCGGAACGTCACCACCCGGGAGATCCGCTCGGGAGTGGTCGAACTGCGGATGACCGGCTACGACGTCCTCGAGCGCGTGCAGATGCCCGCCCTGCCTGGTGGCGGGGTGATGCGGGTGCCGGTCGCCATGCGGGAGGACGGGGAGGTCTACTACCGCGACTACCGCCAGATCCCCCACGCGCTGAACGTCGGCGCCACGCAGTCCGGCAAGTCCGTCTATCAACGCAACCTCGTCACCGCTCTCGCCACGCTGGACGTTGCCCTCGTCGGGATCGACTGCAAGCAGGGCGTCGAACTCGCCCCACTCGCGCGCAGGTTCACGGCCCTAGCGGACAATCCCGACACCGCCGCCGAGCTCCTCGACGCCCTCGTCGGGCACATGGAGGACGTCTACCAGATCATCCGGCGCGAGCAGCGGCTGAGCGCGGACATCCCGGACGCGGAGATCACCGCCGACATCTGGGACCTCCCCGACCACCTGCGCCCGACTCCGATCGTCCTGCTGGTCGACGAGGTCGCCGAACTCGCGCTCTACGCCACGAAGGACGAGGAGAAGCGCCGGGACCGGATCGTCACCTCTCTCGTGCGGCTCTCCCAGCTCGGTCGCGCCGCCGGCATCTACCTGGAGATCTGCGGACAGCGCTTCGGCTCCGAACTCGGTAAGGGCATCACCATGCTCCGTGCCCAGCTCACTGGCCGTACCGCCCACCGCGTCAACGACGAGACGTCCGCCAACATGGCCTTCGGCGACATCTCCCCGGACGCCGTGCTCGCCACCATCCAGATTCCCACCGACCGGCCCGGTACCGCCGTCGTCGGCGACTCCTCCGGCGGCTGGGTCCGCATCCGTACCCCGCACCTCACCCTGCGGCGGGCCGTGAACACCTGCAACGCGCACGCTCACCGCACTCCGGAGATCCCCGCGCTGGACGCCTTCCGGCCCGTCCTGCCGCCCCTGGCGAAGCCCTCGGCACCCGCCATCGCCACGGCTCCCGCCACTGCCTGACTCCCTCTGCTTCACGGCTGGCGTGACCGTCTCACGCCAGATCCCTACCCCTTGCATGCCTGGAACCGGAAAGGAAGTGCCCCGATGGCCGCTCGCAAGGCCACCGCCCGGAAGACCGCGCCGAAGAAGTGCCCCGACTGCACCGGCGCCGGTGAGACCGCCGAGACCGTACGCGTCGGCTCCCGCAGGCTCCGCGACACCGACCACCGACAGGCCGCCCTCTGCCTGACCTGCTTCGGCACCGGCGAAGCCACCACCTGACCCCTCGATCAAGGAAGGAGGTACCGCGATGCGCCCCACCCTGCGACCGGATGCCGTCCTCGTCCAGGCCGTGATCGCCGGTGCCCTGTCCTTCGCCCACCTGCACGACCTCGCCGAAGCCGCCGGCCAGACCGGATGGAAGGCATGGGCCTACCCCGTCTCCGTCGACCTCCTCCTCGTCGCCGCCTGGCACCGCCTCCGGAGCCTCAGGGCGGCCGGTGACTCGGCCCGCTCAGCCTGGACCTGGTTCATCGTCGCCCTGACCGCGTCCCTCGGCGCGAACGTCGCCACCGCCGGACTCCTCGACCTCGGCGACGTTCCGGACTGGCTGCGCATCCTCGTCGCCGGATGGCCCGCCCTCGCCTTCCTGGGCGGCACCCTCCTCGTCCACTCCCGTGAGCCTCGGCCGGTCGCCAAGCCGGTCACATCCGCGCCGGACACTGAGCAGCCCCCGTCCGTGGAAGCGGTCATCGAGCGGGACGACATGGCCGAGCCGGACCCGGAGATCACTCCCCCGCCGGCCCTCCCATCACCGGAGCCGGAGCCGGAGCCGGTCCCGGAACCCGCCCCCGTGGCCGTACCGCCGGCGCTCGTCGCTCACGCCCGGAAGGTCGCCGCCGACCACCGCGCCCGCACCGGCTACCCCATCGACGCCGACACCCTGCGTGCCCGCCTCGGCGTCCCGCCCCTGATGGCCAACGCCATCGCCAGCCAGCTCGCCTGAAAGGAGACCGCGATGCCCGCCCGCGACCGCTTCCACTCCGTGATGCGGATCGGCCCGGTGCAGATCGGCACCCACCGCGACCGCAACGGCCGCACCAAGTACGCCGCCGTCTGCACCGCCGACCGCTGCGGCTGGTCCGCCGACTACTCCAGCTCCTCCGCCGCCCAGCTCGCCGCCCGCACCCACCGCTGCACCGCCCGCTGACCCGAAGGAGAACCGCGTCATGGACGTCCCCCTCTGGCTCGCCCTGATCGTCGTCGGCGGCCTCGGCATCAAGCTCATCCGCCCGCCCTGGTGGCTCATCGCCGTGATCCTCCTCGGCGGCTACCTCCTCGCCGACAGCGTCCTCGCCCCGCTCATCGACACCACGATCAACAAGTAGGGAGAACCGTCATGCTCCAGCCGCGCATCCCGGTCAACCCGCTCCCGACCGGCCACACCATCCCGCTCGCCCAGCCCACCGCCCCGACGACCGCCGTCGAGCCGGTGGCCTGCCACCACGATCACACCCCCGCCCCGGCGCCGGTCACCGCGCCCCGGACCACGGTCCAGCTCACCCCCGGCAGCGCGCTCGCCCTCGCCGCCGGCGGCGGCACCGTCGTCCTGATCGTCGGCACCGTCCTCGTCTCCATGCTCCTCGCCGTCGCCATCACCGGCGTCTCCGTCGCCCTGATCGCCGTCGTCCTGCGCCTCATCGTCCGCGACATGCAGAAGAGCCGGTGACGGCCATGGACACGCAGACGATCGCAGCGGCGGGCTTACCGGCCCTCGGCTGGGCCCTGCACGGCGGACTGCTCTGGCGCCGCCTGGCCACCGCCCGCCGCGACCCGCTGACCGGCCTGCACACCCGCGCCGGATGGACCGCCCGCGCCGAACGCCTCATCGCCAAACACCCCGGCGCGCTCGTGCTCCTGGTCGACCTGGACGACTTCAAGGCCATCAACGACACCCACGGCCACGCCGCCGGAGACGCGGTCCTCACCGCCACCGCCCGGCGACTGGACGGCTGGTGCGGACGCCACGGCATCGCCGCCCGCCTCGGCGGAGACGAGTTCGCCGCCATCGTCACCAACCTTGGCGCCGCCAGTCTCTTCGACCTCTGGTCCGCCCTGGACCAGCCGGTCACGCACAACGGACACGTCCTGCCGGTCTCCGCCTCGGTCGGCTGCTGCCACCGCGACCAGCTGCCCGTACCGACCCTCACCGACGCCCTGTCCGCTGCCGACGCGGCGATGTACGCGGCCAAGGGCCACGGCAGGCGCAACAACACACGCTAAGCGGCCCCCGGGACGGCCTCCGTCGCCAAACTTCCGCCACCCCGGGCGCCTGAACCCCTCCCAGATCCACCGGACCCGAAAGGGAAAGCTCATGATGCCCCAGACCACCCCGCGCGTCTGCCGCGACTGCGACGGCTTCGCCGCCGTCACGATCACCACCGGCCTTCAGACGGCCACCGGCGCCCGGGACACCGTCCGCGTCAACTGCCCCACCTGCCGGGGCCTCGGCCACACCCTCCCCGCCGCCCTCACCCGCGCGGGGAAGTGACCACCTTGACCGACACCGCCACCGTGGCGGGCCTGGACTCGGCCACCCTGAGCGACATGCTTCGGGTGGCCGGGTCCACCGGCTTCGACCGCTGGAAGGAACAGATCCACCGCACCGGCGGCTGCTCCCAGCCCATCCACCTCCAGGGCTGGACCCTCACCCAGGACAAGACCACCGGCGAGACCCTCCACCGCTACTCCACCGACACCGAACCCGGCGGACGGCTCCGGGTCGCCTGCGGCAACCGGCGGGCCTCCCGCTGCCCCGCCTGCGCCTGGACCTACGCCGGAGACACCTACCACCTCATCCGCGCCGGCCTCGCCGGAGACGACCGTCGTGACATCCCCGCCGCCGTCCGCGAACACCCCCGCGTGTTCCTCACCCTCACCGCGCCGTCCTTCGGGCCCGTCCACAACCGGCCCGGCACCCGCCCCTGCCGCTGCGGCACCCGCCACCCCGAGGACGCCGCCGAACTGGGCACCCCGCTCGACCCCGAGTCGTACGACTACGTCGCCGCCGTCCTCTTCAACAACCACGCCGGACAACTCTGGGACCGCTTCGCCAAGCGGCTTAGCCGAGAGATCGCCGCCGCTGCCGGCCTCTCGCAGCGGGCATTGAAGGAGGTCGCCCGGATCTCCTACGGGAAGGTGGCCGAGTTCCAGAAGCGGGGCGCCGTCCACTTCCATGTCGTGGTCAGGCTCGACGGACCGGACGGACCGGACACCCCTCCCCCGTCCTGGGCCACCACCGAACTGCTCACGGCCTCGATCCAGTCCGCTGCCGCGCACTCATACACGACCGTCGCCGTCCCCGCCGCCGGTGAGCAGCCCGCCCGTCGGCTCCGCTGGGGCACCCAGCTCGACATCCGCCCTGTCAAAGCCTTCGGCGACGGCTCCGACATCACCGAACAGGCCGTGGCCTCCTACATCGCCAAGTACTCCACGAAAGCCGCCGAGACGACCGGCAGCCTCGATCGCCGCATCGGCAACCGGGAGGCCCTCGTCCTCCTCGGCGTCCCCGACCACACCCGCCGCCTCGTCGAAGCCTGCTTCGACCTCGACCCCCTCTACCCCGACCGCCGACTCCTCGCCTGGGCCCACATGCTCGGCTTCCGGGGCCACTTCTCCACAAAGTCCCGGCAGTACTCCACCACCCTGAGCGACCTCCGCCAGACCCGCGCCGACTACCGCGCCGCACAGGAACGCACCGCCCGCGGCTTCGACGACATCGAGCCGGACACCGTCCTCGTCCTCACTTCCTGGGCCTACGTCGGCCAAGGCCACACCCCCGGAGAGGCCGCCCTCGCCGCCTCCATCGCCCGAGACATCCAACTCAACCGCGAGACCGCCCGCGAAGCCCTACGCGCACTGCCTGAAGAGAAGGAGTGGTGACCATGCCGCACAGCCTCCCCGACCGGTACCTGACCCCGGTCGACGTCGCCGAACTCCTCGGCGTGCCCATCGAGACCATCTACCAGTGGCGGCGCAAGCGGATCGGCCCCCGGGGCTTCCGTGTCGGCCGGCACGTGCGCTTCGACCCCACCGACGTGCAGACCTGGGTTCAGGCACAGATGGAAGGGGCCGCTGCCTGATGGCCGGACACATCCAGGATCGATGGTTCAGAGTCGAGACCGGCCCCAACGGCAAGCCCCTCAAAGTCAAGACCGACCGCTACGGCATCGGTTTGCGCTACCGCGCTCGCTACGTCGGCCCCGACGGCTCGGAGAAGAGCAAGAGCTTCCCGGACAAGCAGAAGCGCTTGGCCGACGTCTGGCTGACCAACATCGAGGCCGACATGGCGCGGGGGCAGTACATCGACCCCAAGGCCAGTCGGACGACGTTCCGGGAGTACGCCGAGCGCTGGATCGCCGCTCTCACCACGGACCTGAGTAGCCGTGCGGCCGTCGAAGGACGCCTTCGCCTTCACGCACTGCCGTACCTCGGCGGCCGCCCCATCGGCTCGTTCCAGGCGGAGCACATCCGCGACTGGAGCCGGCAGCTCGAAGAGACCGTGGGGTCCGCCTCGTACCGACGACTCATCTTCGACGCGGTGTCCTCGGTGCTGAACGCTGCCGTGGACGATCGGCTCCTCGCCTCGAACCCCTGCCGGGCTCGGTCGGTCAAGGCTCCCCGGCCGGCGCCGACTCGGGTGCATCCCTGGTCCGCGTCCCAGGTCTTCGGGGTCCGTGCCGGCCTGCCTGAGCACTTCCAGGCGATGGTGGACGTGGGCGCCGGATGCGGGCTTCGGCAAGGGGAGATCTTCGGGGTCGCCGTCGACAACATCGGGGATCTCGGCTGGCTCTACGTCCGTCAGCAGGTGAAGAAGGTGCGAGGTGGGCTCGTCTTCGCTCCCCCGAAGCGCGGAAAGCTCCGGGACGTCCCCCTCGACCCCGAGGTCTCGGCGGCCCTGCGCGAGCACATGAAGCGCTTCCCGCCGGTCGAGGTGACGTTGCCGTGGCTGACGCCGAGCGGACCGAAGGTGACTCACCGGCTCGTGTTCACGGCGCCTGCCGGAACGGCCCTGTGGAGCAACGCCTTCAATGACCAGACGTGGAAGCCGGCGCTCGCCTCCGCCGGGATCATCCCGGTCCCGGAGAAGGGGCACCGGTACGCCGCCGCTCGTGAGCACGGGATGCACGCGCTCCGGCACTTCTACGCCTCGGTCCTCCTGGACGCCGGCGAGAACATCAAGGCGCTGAGTCTCTACCTCGGGCACAGCGATCCGGGGTTCACGCTCCGGGTGTACACGCACCTCATGCCGAGCAGCGAGACGCGGACTCGGAAAGCCATCAGTGCGATGTACCGGGCCGCCGGTCACGCTCACGACGGCCCAGAGACGGCCCAGGCTGCCTGAGACGGCCCCTCATCAGCGGGAAAACTGCTGGTGAGGGGCTGTTTTGTACCCTCCGCCGGAGAGAAACACCCCATCTTGCCTGACCGCTAGCCCCGGGCGGAAACCGGTAAGGCGGGGGCGGGGGGTCCGAGGGGGTCTCGGGGAGCTCGTACCGGGCGGTAGGGGAACGGGTCCGTACCGGGCGGTACGGGACGGAACGGGGACGGAACGGGGCCCGGACGTGCGACGACCCCGGGCGCTGGTGCGGTCCGGGGTCGTGCGGGGGTCACGGGGCGGGTCTGGTGTGACGCGGATCACCCTGTGGGGTCAGGCGCCGTCCCGGTGCCGGCGGGGCCGGCACCGGGGGCCTGGGCTCAGTGGCCGGCGGTCTTCTTCTTGCGGAGGAAGAACACCGCGCCGCCGCCGATCACGACGAGCGCGGCGGCGATGCCCGCGATCATCGGGGTGGCGTTGGAGCTGCCGGTCTCGGCGAGGTCGCCGCCACCGGTGGTGGTGCCGGTCGTGCCCGTGGTGCCGGTCGAGCCGCCCGCGGTGTCACCGGTGGTGCCGGTGGACGTCGACGGAGAGACCGACGGGGTGGGCTCGGTCGAGGGCTCCGTGGTGGGGGTCTCGGACGGCTTCGGGCCGGGGGTGGCCGTCTCGCAGTCCAGGACGCCCTCGAAGGTCTCCTCGAAGCCGTTCGGGCCGGTGATCGTGAACTTGTACGCCTCGTCCTCGGTGAGCGGGACCGGGATGGTCTTCGTCTCACCCGGGGCGACGGTGTGCGAGGTGCCCTTCAGGTCGAAGGTCCAGGCCTCGTCACCCTCGTTGGAGGCGACGACCTCGAGGCCACCCTTGGCGCAGTCCTTGGCGACCGTGACGGCCGGGACAGCGCCCGTCTTCGCCCAGGTCGCGGAGGCCTTGCCGGTGACCGTGGACTCGCTGGAGCCGGCCAGGATCAGGGTCTGCGAGGGGCCGTCGACGGAGACGAAGGCACGGCCGAGGGAGACCTTGGTGGTGGCCTCGGCGGTCAGCTCGGCGGCGCCGTCGGCGGTGCCGGCGGGAACGTCGAAGAAGACCTCGGTCTTGCCCTTCGGGACCTCGGTGACGGCCTTGCCGTCCTTGTCGACGACCGTGACGCCCGCGGGGGCGCCCGGGACGACCGAGACCTTGGCGGTCGCGGCGTTGGTGTCGACGGTGATCGGGCCGAGCTTCCCGCCGGCCTTACCGGCGACGGAGGCCGGGGAGACGCTCAGGGAGGCGGTCGGCTCGTCGAGCTGGACGGCCTTCTCGAGCAGCCACTTCTTCAGCGCCTCGGCGTCCGCCTCCTTCGGCGTCGCCGTGACGTCGTCGGAGAGGGTCCAGATCGCGGCCTGGGTGCCGGCCGCGGCCTCCTTCTTGTCGAGGTCGACGCCCACCTTGCCGCCGAGGGCCTCGGCGGAGAGCTTCGGGTAGGCGTTCTCCAGGATCCAGAGGATCTTGCCCGCGTTCGCGTTGTCGTGCAGGGAGGATTCGTCCCAGCCGACTTCCTTGTAGTCGAAGTCCTGCTTCGCCTCGGTACGGAGGTCGATGCAGTACGTGAAGAGGGTGCCCCCGCCATCGACCTCCATCTTGAACAGACCACCGTCGACCGGCCACTTGGAGCCGTTCTTCTCGGTGATCTCGACGGAGCCGGCGTCCTCGGTCATGCCGCCGAGCTTCGCCATCACACCGCCGGTACCCGAAGCACCGTCATCGGCGAGCGCCGGACCGGCGGTCGCGAGCGATCCGACTGCGACGAGGCCGGAGACCAGGGTCGCAGCGGCAAGGCGGGCAGCGCCGCGCCCTCGAACTGAAAACATTGCATTCCCCTCCGGGCGAGCCGCTCCGCGAACATGGTCAATTCGCGTGGGGGGAGCGCACGCCAGCAGATTCACAGACCCGATGGGCTCATGTGCCACATGAGTACCCGCGAATCCTAGGGATGCGGAACCCCCCGGTGCCCTGCCATACGTTCAGATAACCATTCCGTCTCGGAATCGTTATCACCCACGGCGAGTTGGTCGACAAATCGCCACAACGCAAGGTCAGGGGACGGTCACCAGTCGCGAAGTCTCGTGTGCCGTAGCCACCACCTCGGTCGCCACCTCGGTCGCCGCCTCGGTCACCGCCTCCGCCGCGGCCTCCGTCCACGGGTCCCGTTCCGGCGCCGGAACAAGGCCCTCCGCTTGCTCCGGATGCGGCCTGGGCTCGGGCCGCGCCGCCCGCCGGAAGGCCGCCGTACCCCGCGTCAGATCATGGCCCACGGCCAGCGCGGCCACGTCCACGAAGGTCTTGCGCCGGCCGTCGCGCTCGTCCTCACGCACCCTCAGGCGGCCGTGCACCACCAGTGGTTCCCCGACGGACACCGAGGCCGCGAGATTGGCGCCGAGCGACCGCCAGGCCGACACCGTGTAGAAGCTGGTGCTCCCGTCGGACCAGAGCCCCCGCTCACGGTCATAGCGGCGCTCGGTCACCGCGAAGCGGAACCTCGCCACCCCGCCGGTCGCCGTGTCCCGGTACTCCACCGCCGTCGCCACGTTGCCGACGAGCGTCACGGTCGTGTCGTTCATGGTCCCGCCCCCACCCTCTGCGTTCTCTTTCGGTCCCCACCATGCTGAGGCGGAAGGGAAGTTCCCGCCCGCGCCTGTGGACAGCTGCACGGATGGGCACAACTCCGTCATCCGGAAGAGTGAGGGGAGCGGAGCCGCTACCTCCCTCGTACACCCGCCCGTGTCGCACCCCAGCGGGTCGCGCCGAAGCGGCTCCCGCCGACGATCCGCGCCGAGGAACGGATCCCCACGACCGTCGCGTACTGCTCACGCACCTCCCGGTAGCGCATCAGCTCCGCCGCCACCGGGTCGAGCACCCGGGCCCGGCCGCAGGCCGCCGCCGCCTCGCGCAGGCGCCGTTCGGCCTCCTGCCCGTACCGCTTGGCCGGACCCTTCACCGCGCCCTCGCAGGCCCATTCGACGAGCGGTCCGCCGACGATGCCGCCGAGCATCACGAGGACCGCCGGGAGCAGCTCCGGTTCCACGACGCCGACGATCTGGCCCACCAGCCACAGCGCGCCGAAGATCTGCAGGAGCGTCATCACGACCTGGGCGAGGACGGCGGCGGGCCACCAAGCGGGCCGGGGCGGCCGGGCCGCCGGGTCTCCGATGGTGACCGTCAGCTCGTCCAGGGCCTCGGGCAGCCCCTCCGCCCCGCGGGCCGCCGCCTCGCGTACGGCCTGCGCCCAGGGTGTGGGGAGCCCGCGCGAGGCCTCGTCGGCGACGATCCGTACCGCCTGCTCCACGCACTGGCGTGCCGTCAGCTCGTCCTCGACCGGGGAGGAGAGGCGCGGGTCGGTGGAACCGTGGGCGCGCAGCCGTTCGTACCAGCGGTAGAGCCGTAGCCACGGCGTGCCGCAGGCGCGGATGGCGCCCCGGCGCCAGACCCGTTCGGCGGCCTCGCCGGCGGCCTGGGCGCCGACGGCGGCCGCGAGCCGGTCCGTGAAGGCCTCGCGGGCCCGCTCGTCGAGGCCGGGCCGACCGTCGGCGAGGTAGGCCGGGCGCAGCCGGGTGGCGGCGGCGTCGACGTCGGCGGCGAGCCGGCGCTCGGGGGCGGTGCGTTCCTGGACGAAACGGGCGACGAGTTCGCGGAGTTCGGGTACGCCGTCGCCGGTCAGGGCGGAGACGGCGAGGACGGTGGCGCCGGGTTCGCCGTGCTCGCCGAGCGCCACGCCGTCCTCGTCGAGGAGGCGGCGCAGGTCGTCGAGGACCAGGTCGGCGGCCTCCGTACCGAGCCGGTCGATCTGGTTGAGGACGACGAAGGTGACCTCGGCGTGCCCGGCGAGCGGCCGGAGGTAGCGCTCGTGGAGGGCGGCGTCCGCGTACTTCTCGGGGTCGACGACCCAGATGACGGCGTCGACGAGGCCGAGGACCCGGTCGACCTGGTCGCGGTGGGCGGTGACCGCCGAGTCGTGGTCGGGCAGGTCGATGAGGACGAGCCCATGGAGTTCGGTGTCGGCGGCGCCGCCCGCGAGGGGCCGGCGGCGGAGCCGGCTGGGGACGGCGAGCCGGTCGAGCAGTCCGGCGGCGCCTTCGGACCAGCTGAGCGCGATGGGCGCGGAGGTGGTGGGGCGACGCAGGCCGGTCTCCGAGACGGGTACGCCGGCGAGGGCGTTGAACAGCGTGGACTTGCCGCTTCCGGTGGCGCCGGCGATCGCGATCACGGTGTGCCGGGCGGAGAGCCGCTGCCGGGCGGCGGCCTCGTCGAGCACCCGCCCGGCCTCGGCGAGGGCCTCGCTCTCGACCCGCGTACGGGAGAGCCCGACGAGCTCGTGAAGGGCGTCGAGGCGGATACGGAGGGGGCCGCCGTAGCTCCCGCCGAGGGGCGGCAGGGTGTCCTCGTCCTGCGGACCGGCCTGGGCGGACCCGTCGCCGCCGGGGCCGACGCCGGCCGCGGCGGCCGTCCGCTGATCGGCGCGCCGGGCGATCAGCCCGTCGTCCCAGCGGCGCCGGTCGCGGCCACCGTCACCGCCGCTGTCGCCGTCATCGTTGCCGTCACCGTCGGCGTAGGCGTCGGCGTCACGCGCGCGGCCGAGGTCCCCAGCCCCACCAGGTTCCGCACCCGATTTCCCCCCCGGTCCCCCACCCGATTCCCTACGCAGACCTCCCCCGCGATCGCCGTCCCCGCCCCCGCCGCCCCCGTCCACATCCACATCCACATCAACCACGTCACTTCTCCTTCTGCAGTACGGAGAGCGCGGCGATCAGCTCCGCCTGCGGCTCGGGGGTCACGTCGAGTGCTTCGAGGGGCGCGAGGAGCCGGTCGCGTTCGGCGTGCAGGACTCGGTCGACGTACGCGAGGACGAGTTCGCCGCCCTTGTCGCGCAGACGCAGGGCCGACTGGGCGCCGAGGAGTTCGGCGAGTCGCTCACCCGCGGGCCGGGTGCGCCGCCCGCCGAGGAGGGCGGCGGCGAGGAGGGCGGCGACGGTGTCGGCCTCGGGGGCGCCCGTACGGGAGGTGGAGGGGCGCTCCGCCCCGCGTACCTCGTCCTCGGCGAGTTCTTCCAGGACGCGGCGCCAGCGCCGCGCCTCGACGCCGATCCGCTCTCCCACCTCGCGGTCGGCGCCGGTCCGTACGGGGCCCAGGGCGGCGGCGGCGGGTTCGCGGCGCCAGGCGTCGTCGACGCGTTCCTCGGCGGCGGAGACCGCGCAGTGGAGAAGGGCGGCGAGGGACTCGACGAGTGCGTCGAGGAGTTCGTCGGCGGTGCTGTCGCGGGGGTAGCCGCGCCAGCGGGTGCGGGCGTCGCCGGCGAGGACGGCGCCGCGGCCGAGCAGGGTGCGGACGCGCTTTCGCTGCTCGCCGTAGGCGGCTTCGACGGCGCCGCCGAGGCGGACGGCGGCGGCGTACTGCGCGGCGACGGCGGCGGCCAGCTCGGGGAGCCGGGCGTCGAGGGAGTCGATGACGCCGGAGGCGGTACGGTCCGCGGCCTGCTGCCGGGCGGCCGGGTCCCCGGCGCTGTGGGCGAGCCAGCCGCGCAGGGCGGCGACGGCGCTGTCGGGCAGGAGGCCGCTGCCGCCGTCTGCGGACTCGGGCAGCTCGGGGATGGTGAAGCGGGGTACGTCGCCGAGGCCCGCCTTGTCGAGCAGGGCCGCGTACTGCCGGGAGACCTCGCCGATGACCTGGTGGGGGACGCGGTCGAGGACGGTGACGAGGGTGACGTCGTACTCCTTGGCGGTACGGAGCAGATGCCAGGGCACGGCGTCGGCGTACCGGGAGGCGGTGGTGACCATGACCCAGATGTCGGCGGCGCAGATCAACTCGGCGGCGAGGAGGCGGTTCTCGACGACGAGGGAGTCGATGTCGGGCGCGTCGAGGAGGGCCAGCCCCCGGGGCACGGTGGAGGCCGTCTCGACGCGCAGGGCGTTCTCCTCGGGGGGCTCCTCCGGGGGGTGGTCGTCGTCGGTCTGGGGCAGCCAGACGCGGGTGAGCTGCGGGAGGACGCGCATTCCGGCGAACCAGTGGTGGTCCTCGGGGTGGCACACGAGCACGGGTGTGCGGGTGGTGGGTCTGAGCACGCCGGACTCGCTGACGCGCCGCCCGACAAGGGAGTTGACGAGCGTGGACTTCCCGGCTCCGGTGGAGCCGCCGACGACGGCGAGGAGCGGGGCGTCGGGATCTTTCAGGCGAGGTACGAGGTAATCGTCGAGCTGGGCGAGCAGCTCGGCCCGGGTCTGCCGGGCACGTGGTGTGTCGGGGAGGGGCAGGGGGAGACGCACGGCGGCGACACGGTCGCGCAGGGCGGAGAGTGCGTCGATCAGCTGAGGCCGTTCGTCCAAGGTCACCACATGCGAAGAATGCCCAATTTATGAGTGTTTTTGAAGCCTATTGCGGCCCTGCGCGCCGAAGAGAGCGGCGGCGACCGGAACCTCAGGCATAACGAGTGCACAACACCCGCCCCGAGCGATGCGAAAAGCGCTGCGCAAATCGCACCTGCCTGCGATTATCGTTCCGCTTCACCGAACCTCCACATCGTGCCACGCAGGTGAAGCAACCGGGCCAAGGCGATCGGAGCCCTATCCTTGTCCCGTCAGGCCACACCCCACCCACAAGGGGCTCCTGGCCACACGGCCACCACCCGGCCCCCGTAGCTCAGTGGATAGAGCAGGTGCCTTCTAAGCACTTGGCCGCAGGTTCGAGTCCTGCCGGGGGCGCTCCGCGATCGACCCTCCTTCGGGAGGGTCTTTTTGCTGGTCGGGACAGATTTGCGGCCGAGGGCAGGAGCTCCGGGGAGAGACGCCGGGATGGCTCGATCTGTCCGGCTGAAACCGGCCCAGGGCGGCCTCCGGCGGGCAGACAGGAACGCTGGACGGGATGCGGCGGGCGAGCGAGGAGGCGAAGACCGCCACCAGGTCGTGCGGGGCGCGCTGCTGCTGAAGCTGGCGACCACAAGTACGGGTCCCTGGCGTCCGGGGCGCGGGTCGGCATCGCGGTCGAGCGGGGAGTCGTCGTGGTGCTGCCGGTACAGGGCGCCTCCATGCGGTTGAGGTTCCGGGCGGTCGCCTACGTTGACGTGGCCACGGGGTGTATCCAGTCCCTTGGGTGGTCTCCGCGCGCAGTCACTGCGTAGTGGGTCGGCGAGGAAATGGGGAGACGGGACCAACGGGGCGTTGGCAGGATGTCTGCGCTGCACGCTCGACGCGAAAGGACCTGGCCGCCATGGCTCGTGCCATCACCTTGATTCGCTCCGCCTCTCTCTCCGATGTCGCGGAGTACGCCTACGCGGCCACGGCACCTGCTGAGGCACGTCTGATCTTCCTCGCCGGGGCGTGTCCGCTCAACGACGACGGCTCCACTGCAGCGATCGGGGACTACGCCGGTCAGGCAGCGAAAGCCATCGAGAACATGCGGGCCGCTCTCGGGGACTCCGGCGCGTCACTCCGGGACGTCATCAGTACAAGGGTTCTCGTCGCATCGGCCCGGCGGGAGGACCTGGTGGCTGCCTGGGAGGTGGTCCGGGAAGCGTTCGGTGACCACGATGTCCCCAGTACTTTGCTGGGTGTCACCGTGCTCGGCTACAAGGACCAGCTCGTCGAGATCGAGGCCGTCGCCGCCGTGCTCGATTCTTGAGACCCGTTGACATTCACTGGGAGCCGAGCAGGGCCGTGGATGTGAACAGTTGCCGTCCTGCGGCTCATGCCATAGGCCGACCGGTCGACAAGGTCGAATGACACGATGACTGGCTTCAGTGTCGAAGGACAACTGGCCCAGCAGAAGGGGCCGGCCACGACCGAGCTCCTCTGATTCAGCATCACGGCCACGCTCAACGCCTGTCAGAGACGGGTGTGATGATCCGTCGCATGGCTACCTGGCTCGACCGCACCGACTTCGCCCGCTACGTGCTCATCCCGGAGGAACTCCTTCCGACCTGGGAAGGGAGCGAGGCGGACGACGTGATCGACGAGTACGTCTCGGCCCTGCGGATGGCCGGCCGCGACATCCTGACGCTCGGCGCCGAGCCCCTGTCCGTCACCTGGCTCGCCGAGCCCCTCACGTTCGCACGCTGGTGCTACGCCGACGACGACACGGGACTGCTGTCCGCCGTCCACGCCGCCACGACAGCCGACGGCTGGAAGGACATCCTCTCCCTCGAACTCGGAGGGCGATACGTCCTCGCCGACGCCGCCTACGAGGCCGCCAGGATCCTCGGCTCCCTGCAGGATGCACAGCAGCCGGCGGAGGCGCTCCGCGTCGATCCGTGCCGCTCGCCCCCCCGAGAGGGACCCTGTCGCCCGGCTCGGGGCAGGCCTGTGCCAGACACGCCTCGCGAGATACCCTTTCTATATGTCCGAAATAAGCAATGAAGTCCATCTGGCGCTCAGTGGTCGCATCACGTTCGAGCAGGACATCAATGTGGCCCAGGGCGCACAGGTAATCGCCATCATCCAGGCCCCTACGGGGCTGATCCGCGCCACTCCGGGCCCCGAGCCGCCCGATTCGCTCCCCGAACTCTCTCCGTCAAGGGAAGAGAACATCCGAGAGCTGCCTTCCCGCGGCCAGCCGGCGCGGCAGCCATTGCCGGAGAGTCCCCGCCACGCCCTCGACGCCTCCGGTGCGAAGACTGTCCCGGAGAAGATCACCGCCTTCGCCGCCTACCTGACACTGGTGGAAGGCCGCGAGACATTTGGCCACCAGGATCTTCGAAGACTCTTCGAGCGGGCGCGCGAACGCATCCCCACGCACTTCTCGCGGGAGTTCGACAAGGCCGTGCGGGCCGGCTGGATCCACGAAGGAACGGAGAGAGGTTCCTACTACTTCTCCGACTCCCTCCTAAACCTCCTCGAAGACGGCTACGAAAGCCACCGGAGCAAGCGCACCCGCACATCATCGGCATCAGCAGCCACCCCCCGTGCGAACGCACGGCGGAAACCACGCAGGCTCACCGTGCCCGACGACTTCTCCGAGATCGACCACGTTCCGGCGTCCATCGACGGCGTGCCGCCCTACCAGCAGATCAAGCTCAAGCGCGACCGGCTCCTCTGGGCGATCAAGCTGGCGAAGGAACTGGGCGTACCCGCACTGAAGACCAGCGACGTCACCTGGCTGACCGACAAACTCGGCGACGCCATCCTTTCCCGTGACATCACGGCGCACTTCAAGGGCCTGCATCGCGACGGTCTCGCCAACCGATCAGTGATCGACAACGCCATGCGGATCACCGAGAAGGGTGAGGAGTACCTCGCCGCCCTCTGACCCACGTACGCAAGCAGGTCCGGCCTCGGCGGCCATCCGCCCCAACCGTCCGCCCGCCGGGGCCGATCCAATCCAGCCACCCGCGAAGCGGCGGCCGTTGAAGACGGGTCCGGAGGCCGCAGGGAAGGGGGGTGCGAGACACTCTGGTGCGTGATCGCGATGCAGCCTGTTCTGGAGATATACGCTCCTGAGCCCTTTGCCCTCTGGCCTGTCGCTGGGGGTGAGTCGTTCAGCCACCTGGCGCTCGGCGGTGGGCTCAGCCCCGCTGAGGTCGGGACAGCGGTGAGGCGTATCGCTGAATGCAACGACATCGACCCCGATCCCGACGCGGGGGACGACCGGCCGCCCCGGCCGGCAGACCCGGTCGGTTCCTTTCTGCACGGACTGCTCACCTTCGACAGCCTCTTCGCGTCCGGTGGACTGCGCGTCACGGACAGTTCCACCGGCGTCGCGTTCCTCCCTGGCTGCTGCAACGGCCTGGAGGAGTGGCGCGTCTGGTACGAAGTCATCGGCGGCGGCGGACCCGTCTCCTTTGGTCACGACCCCGACGCGATCGCCGAGCTCTCCGGCGACGCCGTCCGGCTGACCGTCGACGCCGAGCAGGACAACAGTCCCGTGATCTACGTACCGACCAGCGAGCTGCTGCCCTTGCTGAAAGGGGTCGAGCGCGATCTGACCGCGTTCCTCGTGCTGGCCGCCGACTGGAGCGCCAGGCACCTGCCCGAGCGGGCAGTCTCCGTCGCTGCCGCCCTCGCCCGCGCCCTCGCGCTGCCCGAACCAGTCCTACCGTCCAGCCGATAGGGCCCTCGCCTCGGTCTCAGTCCTGGGTGGGGATGTCCAGGGCGGTTCCGTACAGGCGGGAGACCCTGATCAGGATGGCCACGCGTCGGTCAGGCAGCGGTTGCTCGCCGGGGGCCGCGCCGTCGGCCGGGTCCACGATCTCCGCCTCTCCCTCCGCCACGGCGAACGACCAGATGTCCGGGCCGTTGACGTGCAGTGAGGCGTGCGGGTCGCGGCGCAGTTGGCGGACCTTGAGGCGGTCTGCGGTGGAGGAGACCCGCAGTACGCGCTCCTCGGCGTTCCAGTCGTAGAGGACGGTCGACAGGTGCGGGTGGCCGGTGCTCCTGACGCTCGCGAGCACGCCGAACTGCTGTTGGCTCAACAGTCCGGAGAGCTCCTGGTCGGTGAGCACCCGGGGGGCGGGGCCGTCGTTCTGGGTGGTGCCGGTGGTGGTCTCGGTGGCGGTGGCGGTGGTGGTCTTGGTGGCGGTGTGCTTGCTCATGGGGATCGGCCTTTCGGTGGGCGGGGGTGAGGCGGGTTCGAAAGAGGAGCGGGGGACGGCGTGAGTCGGATGCGGCAAACCTGCCGCCTCTCCTGCCGGTTGAGGCAACAAGAGAGACCGTAGCCGATAGTTTCGTTGCAGACTATCGCTTTCGGTCTTATTTATGGTTCCGCTTGGTGGGTGCCCGCCTGAGGCCTTGCTCCACGCAGCCCGTGACCGGCGGCCATAATCCCGAACATGAGTGTGTTGCCGACCCCTCGAGCACCGGGAGGCCTGAGCCGCCGGGCCCGGACCTTCGTCGAGGCGCACGGACTGCGGGTGCCGCAAACGGACCGCCGGCCGTACCGGGGCGTATGGCTCAGCCACGGGATCCCCGCTGCGGCAATCGACCGCGCCATGGCCTTCCAGGACCGGTGGGGTGGCATCGCCCTGCCGCCGGCTCCCGCGTACGAGGGCGGGCCGCGCGTCCTGTGCGCCGATGCACCTGAAGGCCCGACTGCGGGCGGGTGGCTTGTTCCAGCGGGAGACTGCCGGTTCTCCACGGCCTACGGATTCAGGATCGGCCCGGAAGGCGAGTTCGGGATCCACACCAACCGCTGGACACCGCTGCACGCCGGCATGGAGGGGTGGGTGGAGTCCCCTGCGGTCGGCAGCGGCAATGCGGCGGTGTCCCCGTTCGCCATGGCGAGGCTACTGGCGTAGCGCACGAGATTCGGCGTCGGGACGAAGGAGTCACGCAACCAGACGGCGAAGGCGCCGGCTTCGTCCGCGGTCACGTCGGTGAGGGTGATGTAGGCGTAGTCGGGCTCGGTGATGGCCGCCGTGCCGTCCAGCCACACGTCCGGCGACAGCTCGATCTCGAAGTCCAGCACGGTCATCTCGTGGACGCCGGACGTTCGGTGGCCGATGGTCGCATCCGGGAACGCCTCCCGCAGCGCCCGCTCCAGGTACGCCGGCGTGACGTGCCAGGCTCCGCCGCCCGCCTCGGTCGGATAGAAGGCGAAGTTCGTCCGCAGGTTACGTTCCGTGGCCATGGACTTCCTTGTACTCAGGGGACGTACGCGTCGAGCCCGGTGTGCCCGTCATCGCCATCATGGACTGCCGCCTCCTGTCCCCGGTCCCGCCTCGTCCAGGGGGGTGTTGAGGTAGGTCACGAGCCGCACGCTCGAACGCGTCCGTGCGGAAGCCGGTGACGGCGTCCGCGTGGCCCTCGTCGACCGCGGCCTCGGCGGCGAGGCCGAGGGCGCCGCGGGCGGGCAGCTGGTCCGCCGTGCCGCCGCCGAAGGTGGAGCCCGAGATGCCGCGGCGCAGGATCCAGGTGCCTAGCGGCGCGGCACCCGGCTCTCCTACCGCGTCGAACCGGCCGCCCTCGCCGCCATGGGGCAGTTGCTGACCAAGGCCGCCATCACCGCCGCTTGACCGCCTGACCACCCTTACGATCGATTGACGGTTCCCGCCGCCGTCAGCTCAGGAGTCCGGCGATCGACCTCGCCGCCTCCCGGGCTGGCCGTCCGACGCCGATCAGAGTGGCCGAGGCGGGGCCGGTCCAGTCGCCGTAACCGAGGAGGTGGACGCGGGGCTCGCCGAGGGCCTGCGTCCCCGCCGTGGGGATGTGGCCCCGGGGGCCTCGCAGGCCCAGCGGCGCCAGGTGGGCCAAGGCCGGGCGGAAGCCGGTGCACCAGATGATCGCGTCGGAGTCCGCACGCGTGCCGTCGGCCCACTCCACGCCGGTCGTGGTCAGCCGGGCGAACATGGGCTGCGCCTTGAGGAGCCCCGCGTCGCGTGCTTCCCGTACGGGCGGTACGGCGACGATGTCGCCCAGCGAGGCGACGCCTCCCGTGTCGGTCCGACCCTCGTCGAGGGCGCGGCGGCGGGCGGTCGCGTGGTCGAAGAGGGCGCGGCCGTCGATGTCGTCGGCGAGGTAGCGGGGTTCGCGGAGGGTGACCCAGGTCAGCTCGGTGCCGTGCGCGAGGTCGGCGGCGATCTGCGCGCCGGAGTTGCCGCCGCCGACGACCGTCACGCGCTTCCCGGCGAACGCCGCCGGGCCGTCGTACTCGACGGTGTGGAGTTGGGTGCCGGTGAACTCGGCCCGGCCGGGCACGGCGGGGACGAAGGGCCGGGACCACGTGCCGGTCGCGCTGATGACGGCGCGACCGAGCCACGTACCGGAGTTTTCGGTCTCCACGCGCAGGCGTGCGCCGTCGCGGTGGACGCCGGAGACCCTCACCGGGCGGTGGACGGGGAGCTCGTACCGCTGCTCGTACGCGCTCAGGTACGCGGCCACGTGCGCGGCGTCCGGGTACGTCTCCCCCGGCTGCGGCGGCATGAGGCGGCCGGGCAGGGAGGAGTACGCGGCCGGGGAGAACAGACGGAGCGAGTCCCAGGTGTGGGGCCAGGCGCCGCCCGGGGCGGACTGGGCATCGAGGATCACGAAGTCCAGTCCGAGACGGCGCAGGTGGTAGCCGGCGACCAGACCGGACTGGCCGCCGCCGATGACCACCACGTCCGTCCGCCGCGCCACGTTCCCCGCCGTGGGCCGCGTCACGTTCCCGCCTCGGGCCGCGCGAAGATGACCGCCCGGTCTATCTGCCGCTTCACCCATTGGCCCGCACGAAGATGACCTCCCGGGCTGTCTGCCGCGTCACCCGTTCGACCCGTTCGCCTTGGGCCGCATGAAGATGACCGCCACCAAGGCCAGGCCCACCACCGCGCCGACGAGCTGCATCCCGATGAAGGCCGGGACGGAGGCGGGGGCGATGCCCGCGAAGGTGTCGGTGAACGCGCGGCCGACCGTCACCGCCGGGTTGGCGAACGAGGTGGAGGAGGTGAACCAGTACGCGGCCCCGATGTACGAGGCGACGGCGACGGGCGCGAACCGCAGGCGGTCCGTGCGGGCCAGGCCGAAGATCAGCAGGATCAGGCCGGCGGTCGCGACGACCTCGCCGAGGAGCAGGTTTCCGGCCGAGCGGTCATGGGTGGACCACTTCACCAGCGGCTCGCCGAACATCGCGTCCGCGAGGATCGCGCCCGCGATCGCACCGGCGACCTGCGACGGCACGTAGACCGCCAGCTCTCGGGTGTCGACCCCGGCGCCGCCGCGTCGGGCGGTCCACCACTCGGCGAGCGTGACGGCCGGGTTGAAGTGGGCACCCGACACGGGGCCGAGGAGGACGATCAGTACGCCGAGTCCGAAGACCGTGGCGGTGGAGTTCGCGAGCAGCTGGAGCCCGACGTCCTTCGTGAGCTCCGTGGCCTGGATGCCGGAGCCGACGACGATCGCCACCAGCGCGGCCGTACCGACGAACTCGGCCGCGGCGCGGGCCACCAGAGGCGTACGCGGCGGGGTGCCGCCCGGCGCGGGCTGGGGCTCGTCCGCAGCCGGTCGAGTCTCACCCCGTACGGGCCGGGGCTCGTCGGCGGTCGGCCGGGGTCCCTCCTGTGCCGAATGGTGCTCGTCGGCGGTCGGCTTGGCCGCGTCCCGTACGGGCTGGCGCTCGTCGGCTGTTGCGGCGGGCTCCGCCGCGGGGGCGGCGCCGACGGGCTCGGTGACGGACAACGGGTTCTCCTCGGGCAGGTACGGCAGGTGCGGCAGGGCGGGGTCGGCTACGGGCAGGACCGCTTGACGTTCGCTTCGGTGGTGGCGCGCGCGGTCTCGGCGAGGACGGCGAGCTGACCGGCGAGCTGCTCGATGACATGTGGGCGGAGCCTGTAGTACGTGAACCGGCCGCATGGCTCGGTCTCCACGACCCCCGCCTCACGCAGCACCCTCAGGTGGTTGGAGAGGTTGGTCTGCTTGGCGCCCGTCTCCTCCACCAGGTGGGTGGTGCACAGCGTCTCGCGGGCGAGCAGGGTCACGATCTGAAGCCGCAGGGGGTCACCCAGTACCCGGATCAGTTCAGTGTCGACTGACGTCATCATGGACTGATACTCTCACATCACCCGAGGCTGATACCAGCGTGGGCTGACTCTCACGAAACCGGCTCACCCCTGCCCCAAGGAAGAACCGATGACCGCTCCGCTCGCCTCCGTGCTCTTCGTCTGCGTCCACAACGCCGGCCGCTCCCAGATGGCCGCCGGATTCCTGCGCCACCTGGCCGGCGACCGCGTCGAGGTCCGCTCCGCCGGCTCGGTCCCGGGCGACCAGGTCAACCCCTCCGCCGTCGCAGCCATGGCGGAGATCGGCATCGACATCGCCGACCAGAAGCCGAAGGTGCTCACCACCGAGGCCGTCCAGGCGTCCGACTACGTCATCACCATGGGCTGCGGCGACGCCTGCCCGATCTTCCCCGGCAAGAAGTACCTCGACTGGGCCCTTGAGGACCCGGCCGGCCAGGGCGTCGAGGCCGTCCGCCCCATCCGCGACGAGATCAAGCTCCTCATCGAGGGCCTCGTCGCCGAGATCGACGCGAAGCAGGAGGCGTGACCTCCGGGGCTCTCATGCGTGGGTGACCCGGCGCCGTCGGGGTAGCCGCCCGGTGGGAGGCCTTCGGGCACTGCACCGCGCGACGACGGCGAGGAGCGGCACGTGAACACCGCCGAGACGATCGAGCAGCTCCTGCGGGAGCACGGGCGGACCTACGCCGACGAGGCCGGGATCGCTCTGCGGGACACACCCGCCCCGCTGTACCAGCTCCTGGTTCTCACCGTTCTGTGCTCCATCCGCATCAAGGCGGACATCGCCACCGCCGCCGCCCGCGAGCTCTTCTCGGCCGGTCTGCGGACGCCGCGGGCCATGGCGGACTCCACCTGGCAGGCACGCGTGGACGCCCTCGGGCGGGCGCACTACGTCCGGTACGACGAGAGCACCGCGACCGCGCTCGGCGAGGGCGCTGCGCTGGTCCTCGACCGGTACCACGGCGATCTGCGCCGGCTCCGCGAACAGGCGGCCGGCGACACGGACGTCCTGCGCCGGCTGCTGCGCGAGGTGCCCAGGATCGGCCCGGTGGGCGCCGACATCTTCTGCCGGGAGGCCCAGGCCGTCTGGCCGGAGCTGCGCCCGTTCTTCGACGAGCGGTCACGCGGCGCCGCCGACCGCCTCGGCCTCCCCCACACCCCGGCCGGCCTCGCCCGGCACGTACCCCCCGAGGACGTGGCCCGTCTGGCCACCGCCCTCGTGCGCGTCAGCCTGTCCAAGGACGCGACGGGCACGGCAGACACGGCGCGGGAGCCGCGGGAGCCGCGGGCGGCGTGAGGCGGACACGGCGCGGAAGCCGCGGGGCGGCATGAGGCGGACGCCTCAGGCCGCATGACGCCGATACGGCGCGCAGGCCGCAGGCCTCACGAAGCCGACACGGCACCCAAGCCACAGGCCGCATGAGCCGGACGCCCCGACGCCAGACAGCCGCCCCGACCCCCCGTCGCCCCCGCCCCCCTCACCCCACCCGATGCGCCAGCCTGACCCTCACCAGAGTGGTCTCCACCCCGCTGTCGACCAGGCGGCCGTTCGCGTCGAAGGCTTCGGGGCCGTCCGTCTTGCCGAAGTCGTTGTCGTTGAGGAGGACGAGGGTCGAGGAATCCTCGACGGCGACGCCCTCGATCTTGCCGGGCACGCCCTCGACGGTGTTGAGGTCGACGACCAGGCGCTTGCCGAGGACCGGCGCGCCGGCGGCCGCCTCGTCGTCGAGCTGCTCAAGGGTGGGGGCGGCGGACGTGTCCCAGGTCGAGCCGAGGATGTCGGAGCCGCGGCGGAGGCGTACCTCGTACAGGCGGGAGGACTTGTCGGTGCGCTCCTGGACGAGGAGGCGGTCGCCGCCGAGTGCGACGAGGGCGGAGATCTTCAGCTCGGACGTCTTCGTCTGGCCGGGCTCGACGACACCGACCGGGTCGAAGCGGTACGCGTACTCCGCCGTGACCCGGTTCGTACGGGTCGAGAAGCGCAGCAGCCGCGTGGTGCGGGAGTCCTCGCCCGACGCCTTGTCGGGGTTGAGCAGCGGGCTCTGCAGGGCCATGACCAGGTCGCCGCCGGGCAGCAGCGCGAGGCCCTCGAAGCCGCGGTTGATCTTGCGCTTGAGGAAGACCGAGGGGAGCGACTCGATCACCGGGTAGTCGGCACCGGCCAGACGGAGGCCCTCGGGGACGTGGCGGGCGAGCACCCGGCCCTTCGCCGAGACGTGCACGAGCGAGGGGCCGTACTCGTCCACCAGCCAGAAGCTGCCGTCCCTGTCCCGTACGAGGCCCTCGGTGTCGAGGCCGTTCGGGTTGTACGGGAGCGGGGTCGAGGCGTCGTACGTGTACGGGATCTCGTCGCGGCCCGGCTGGTTGGGCAGGCCGGTGACGGGGGCGCCGGAGGCCGTGGTGAGCGGGATGGAGCTCAGCACCTGGACGCGGCCGCCGACGGCCCGGACCTTCACGATCGCCGGGTCGAAGCCCGGCACCGGGAACGTACGCCGCTTGTCCTTGCCGACGGCTATCTGCCCGTTGGGCCCACGGTCCGTCACGGTCCAGTACTCGTTGCGCCGTTCGGCCGGGTACAGGTCGCTGCCGATGCCGCCCAGGTCGACGTCCCGGTCGTCGTCGACGCTGCCGGGCAGCAGGGAGTTGCTGAAGGCGGCCAGCGGGATGTCGGGCAGGGTCGAGGTGGAGACGACCCGGGCGACGGAGCCGTGTCGCGCCGGCTCCGCCTCGGCCGTACCGACGACCACCGACAGCGCGAGCGCGGAGGTCAGCGGCAGGACCACGACGGCGGGCCGGCGCAGGAGGCGCGAACTCGGCGAGCTCACCGACTTCAGCGGCTTCAGCGAACTCATCGGCTTCAGCAGACTCAGCGGGCTCAGCGGACTCATCTGGACTCCCTTGAACACATGCACATGGAATGTCGCCCGTGGGCATGTCGATCTCGCCCGGGGAAGCGGCCCCATGGTCCTTTTCCGGCCACAACGGCGAGCGTCGCGTCCGCGACGACAGGGCGATCCCTGGGTGAACGGGCGAACTTTCCGTACAACGAACTCTCCGTACAACCACTCGACCCGATCGCGAGTCTGTTCGGGTACGGGTTTCCGTGCCCGTCCTTCTCGTGGGGGTTCACCTTGCAGTTCCGCTCCACCGGTTCCCGTCTCGCCGCGGCCGTCACCGCGGTCCTGGCCGTCACGGCGCTCGGCGCCGGCACCCTCGTCTCGGCGCCGGCCGCCTTCGCGGCGACCTCGGGTCCCGTTGCGGCCGATCAGGCAGCCGCCCTTCCGGTCTTCCCGACGGGTGCCCGGCTCCTCGGTACGGGTTCCACCGGCTTCTTCACCTACGACTCGCACCCCTCGGACGAGTCGAGGGAGTTCCTCTGGACGCCGTACGACGGCGGGGAGCCGGCCCCGCTCCCGCGCACCGACGGCACCGGGAGGGCGATGGGCGGCGACGTCCTCGTCCTCGGTGACAACGGCTTCATCTCCGAGATGCGGTCGCTCACCCTGCGGAACATGGCCACACCGTCCGCCCCGGCCGTCGCCCTCGATCTCCGCGAGCTGAACGGCAACTACGTCGCCGTGCTGAGCCCGACGAGCGTGCTCGCGCAGATCACGAAGGAGGACGGCACGGCGGAACTGCACGTCGTGACCAAGGACGGCGCCGCGCTGTCCAGCCGGAAGGTGTCCGGGCTGCCCGCGGACGCCGACCACTTCTTCACCAGCACGCCGGTCAGGGACGGCATCGTCTTCGTCGGGTACGAGACGGGTCCCGAGGGCGCACGGACCGGCGGCCGGGCCCTGATCGACGTCGGGGCGGGGACGGTCTCCGAGACCTACGCCTCCGCCGAGTCCGGCTACGGCTCCAGCGACCTCATGTTCTCCGGTTCGCACGTGGCCTGGCTCGACCGGGAGAGCGGCATCGGCCCGTTCATCACGTCCGTCGACCGCTCCACGCGCACCCAGAAGCGCACCGCCCTGGCCGCCGACGACGAGTGGTCGGCCGAACTCGTGGACGGCTGGCTCGTCTACGGCAACGCCTGGAGGCCGGTCAAGGCCCTCTCCCTGATCAGCGGCGAGCTCCACGACCTCGCCGAGACCATGACCGGTGCGTCGGCCGCGGCCGACGGCAGCGCGGTGTTCAGCGGCAAGCGGGCCGCCGACGGTGACGGCCTGTTCCGGATCACGACGGCCGGGGACGGCACCCCGGCCGTCACCAAGGTGGCGGACATGGACGAGCCGACGCCGCTGACGATCGACCAGGTCCATGTCCCCGACTCGGTGAACCTCGACAGGACCGGCGGCAAGGTGACGCTCGGCTGGACGCTGTCGCGCGCCGACGTCTCCCTGCTCGTCACGGTCACGCACATGGTCACGGGCAAGGAGTACCAGCAGTACGCGCACGCGTCCGCCGGCAGCACGCTCTTCTCCTTCGAGTGGGACGGCCGCGCCGACGACGGCACGGACGCGCCGAACGGCTCGTACGCGGTGGAGGCCGAGGCCACGCCGGACGACGGTGTCGGCGAGTCGGTCCACCAGGGCTGGCTCATGAACGTGACCCGCACGGGCAACCCGCACGACTACACGAACAACGGCTCCACCGACGTCCTCGCGCGGGACGCCGCCGGTGTGCTGTGGCGCGACGACCTGCGGGACCGGCCGGTGAACGGCCGGGTCGAGACCGCCCGCCGCGACCGGGTCGGCCCGGGGTGGCAGGCGTACAAGCAGATCGAGGCCGCCGGGGACCTCGCGGGCAGCGGGGTCGGTGACCTGATCGCCCTCGACGGTACTGGTGTGCTCTGGCACTACCTCGGCAAGGGCGACGGCACCTTCGCGACCCGGGCGAGGATCGGCGGCGGCTGGGGTGCCTACACCAAGCTGACCGGCGGCTCGGACCTCAACGGCGACGGCCGCGCCGACCTCCTCGCCGCGGACACCGCAGGCGTGCTGTGGTTCTACAAGGGCACGGGCTCCGCCACCTCCCCCTACGCCGCCCGCGTGCGGGTCGGCGGCGGCTGGGGCGCCTACAACCAGCTCACCGCCGTCGGGAACATCGCCGGTACGGCCGCGGGGGACCTGGTCGCCCGCGACACCGCCGGCATCCTCTGGCTCTACCAGGGCGACGGCCGCGGCAACTTCGCCACCCGCGTGCGGGTCGGCGGCGGCTGGGGGGCCTTCACCCAGCTCGTCGGCGCCGGTGACGTCGACAACGACGGGCGCCCGGACCTGATCGCGTACGGGGCGGGCGGCACGTACGTGTACCGCTCGACCGGCTCCGCCCTCAGTCCCTTCGTCCGTCAGTCGACGTCGCTGTACGCGGGCGAGGGCTCCACGTTCAACAGCGTCGCCTAGCGGCCCCGCCGACCCCCGACGCGCCCCCTACCGCAGCAGCAGGTTCGCCCCCACGTCCGTGGGGACGGCCTCGCGGACCGGAGTGCTGTCGGGGCCCGGCAGGCGCGTGCCGGGGACGGTGGCGGTGCGGTCGGTGCGGTGGAGCAGGACCGTTCCGTCGTGGTCCCAGACGCGGGTGTAGCCGTGGGCGAGGAGGAGTTGGACGCGCTCCCGCTGGTCCTCGGTCGAGGCGAAGGGGAACGTCCGGTCCCGCGTGCGGAGGAGGACCCAGTCGGCCCCGCGTGGCGTCGCGTCGGCGATGACCACATGGGTACGGGCGGTGAGGCGGGGCGCGATCGCGTTGTCCGCCTCCACCGTCGCGCCGTCCGGGATGAGCGCGGCGGCCGTCGCGAGGGGGCTCTTGTCCGGCGACGGGCGCCAGAAGTCCGGGCGGAAGAGGAGGTTGAGGCCAAGGGCGACGGCCGCCGCCGAGGCCAGCGCGACCGCGGCCACCGCCCACCGGCGGAACACCGCCCGGTTCCTGCGGCGGTGCAGCCGGGCCGCCGTCTCCAGGGCCGCCGTCACCAGGATCGGCCACAGGAAGGCGTCGTAGTGGTTGATCACCGGCCAGTGGTTCGGGTTGTCCGAGAGGACCCGTTCCGCGAGGAGGGGCACGGCGAGCAGGAACGTCCGTGAGCCGAGCGGCAGCAGGGCCAGGCTGCCGAGGATCCAGGCCACCATGGCGACCTTCACGATCGGCGTCACGGCGACCTGGAGCAGCACCCAGGGAGCCGTGACGACATGGGCGAGCGCCGAGCCCGGGTCGGCGCCGAGGCGCCCGTACGACCAGTAGTAGCCCTCCGGTCCGCCCATCGCCGGCAGGAACCACACGATGACGGCGGCGGAGACCAGCGGTCCTGCGAGCGCGAGCGCGATCCCCGTGGTCCGGCCGCTCCGGTGGCCCGCGCGGTGGGCCCGTACCGCGAGGACCAGGCCGAAGGCGCCCACGACGAGCCCCATGTCCTCCTTCGCCGTGCACAGCAGGGCCGCCCAGCCGGCCGCCGCGCCGTACCGGTGGGCCAGGCCGCGCTCCAGCATGAGGAGGGTGAACGGCACCGCGAAGGCCACCTCGTGGAAGCCGTTGTACGAGGAGTTCAGAAGCGGCCAGCCGAGCCCGTACACCAACCCGCCGAGGTCCGCCGCCCGGCGTGCGGTGAGCGGGTCGGCGTCCGCGAAGCAGTGCCGTGCGATACGCCGGACCACCGGCACGCCGGCCGCGAACAGCGCGGCCTGCGCGAGCACGAGCACCCGCGGGTCGTCCCACAGCCAGTACAGCGGCGCGAGCAGCGCCAGGGCCGGGGTGAAGTGGTCACCGAGGAGCGAGAAGCCGGGCGGGAACTCGTGGTGCACGTTCTTGATCGGCGACCTCGGCAGCTCGAAGTGCGCGTACGCGCGGACCGCCTGGTCGAAGATGCCGAGGTCGAAACCGGTGTGCCGCAGGGCGAGCCAGGACTGCATACCGAGAGCGCAGCAGACGAGGAAGCACAGCAGGGTCAGGGCGAGACCGCGGCGCCGTGACCGCGGGCCGGGATCCTGCGCGTTCGACCGCCTCTCGGCTTCCGTGGCCTCCCGGGCGCCCGACTCGATCCCCACGCCGCCGGGCGGAGAGGTCACCGGGGTGGCCGTCACCGCCTCCCGTTCCTCGTCCGGGCGTCGTGGGGGTGTGCGGGTCGGCGTGGCTTCCATGGCCATGACCCTACGGTGCGTCGCTCAGCCGCCCGAGGACGGAGGACAATCGCACCATGGTGATCACCGCGCGCGCCCTCAACCGCTCCACTCTCGCCCGGCAGTTGCTCCTCGACCGGGCTCCGATCGGCGTCGAGGAGGCCGTACGGCGGGTGGTGGCGCTCCAGGCGCAGCAACCGGGCTCGCCGTACGTCGCCCTGTGGAACCGGGTCGCGGGCTTCGACCCGGCGCGGCTCGACGAGGCCGTCGGCGGTTTCGAGTTGGTCAGGTCGACCCTGATGCGGCTCACGCTGCACCTGGTGCACGCCGAGGACTACCGGGCGTTCCGGGAGGGCATGGAGCCGACGCTGCGCGGCTCGCGGCTCCACGACCCGCGGTACAAGGCGGCGGGGTTCACGGCCGCCGACGCCGACGCGCTGCTGCCCGATCTGCTCGCGTACGCCGGTGAGGCACGGACCGGCGCCCAGCTGCGGTCCCGTATCGAGGAGGCGCGGGGCGGGCCGGTGGAGGCGGTGGTATGGCGGATGATCCGCCAGTACGCGCCGCTGTGGCACGCGCCGACGGGGCCGCCGTGGTCGTACGGGACGGCGCAGGCGTTCGTGACGGCGAGCGCGCTGCCGGTCCTGGCCGACCCGGAGGCCGCGACGGCGGGGCTCGCCGCCCTGATCCACCGCTATCTGGAGGGCTTCGGACCGGCGTCCGTCCCCGACATGGCGCAGTTCACGCTCGCGCCCCGGGGCAAGGTGCGCGAGGCGGTACGGGCGCTCGACGGCCGGCTCGACCAGGTGGAGGGGCCCGACGGGACGGTGCTGTACGACGTCCCCGGCGCGCCACGCCCCGCCGAGGACGTCCCCGCGCCGCCGCGTCTCATGGCCATGTGGGACAGCGTCCTGCTGGCCTACGCGGATCGCGGGCGCGTCCTGCCGGCCGCGTACCGCAAGCATGTGATCCGGGTGAACGGCGACACGCTGCCGACGCTCCTCGTCGACGGGTACGTCGCCGGGGTCTGGCGGCCGGTCGCGGGCGGCATCGAGGCCTCGGCCTTCCACCCGCTGCCCGCCGACGCCTGGGAGGGCCTCGCGGCCGAGGCCGGGGCCCTCGGCGCCTTCCTCGCGGCCCGGGACCCGTGGGTCTACCGCCGCTACGACCACTGGTGGGCGAAGGGCCTCCCGACGGTCGAGACACGGGTGCTGCCGGCCGCGGTCTGACGGGCGGTCGGGACACGGGTGCCGGCCGCCGCCTGACGGACGGTCCTCCAGCCGCCGGTCGCCCTGCCGCGCGCTCCTTCAGCTCTCCCCCGCCGCCAGCTCCCGCAGCGCGATGTTGAGCCGCAGGACGTTGACCCGGGGCTCGCCGATGAAGCCGAGGATCCGGTCCTCGGTGTGGTCGGCGACCAACCGGTCGACCTGGGCGGCGGTGAGGTGGTTCCTGGCCGCGACCCGGTGGACCTGGAGCTTCGCGTACGCCGGGGAGATGTGCGGGTCCAGGCCGGAGCCGGAGGAGGTGACGGCGTCCGCCGGCACGTCGGAGGGCCTGACGGGGTGGCCGGGGACCGAGTTGCCCCTGATCACGGCGGCCTTGGCGTCCTTGACCCACTGGATCAGTTCGGCGTTGTCACCGGAGCGGTTGGTCGCACCGGAGAGGATGAGCTTGTGGTGGGTGTTGCTCGTGTTGGTGCCCAGGCCGTTGGACGGTCGCGGCTGGAACCAGCGCGGGTCCGGCTTACCGTCGTCGGTCGGATACGTCTGGCCGATGAGTTCCGAGCCGACGACCTTCCCGCGCGCGTCCTTGATCTCGGAGCCGTCCGCCTCGGCCGGGAAGGCGACCTGGGCGACGCCGGTGACGGCGAGCGGGTAGAGGACACCGCACACGACGGTGAGGATGAGGAGGGCGCGCAGTCCCGCCCAGAGCAGGCGTCCCGTGTTTCCGGTGGAGGTGGAGGTGTTCATGAGCGTCAGCACGCTTTCGGGTCAGCTCAGTCCGGGGACGAGGGACAGGAGGAGGTCGATGATCTTGATGCCGACGAAGGGTGCGACGAGGCCGCCGAGGCCGTAGATCCCGAGGTTGCGCCGCAGCATGGCGTCCGCGCCGCTCGGCCGGTAGCGCACGCCCTTCAGGGCGAGCGGCACCAGGGCGACGATGACGAGCGCGTTGAAGACGACGGCCGAGAGGATCGCGGACTGGGGTGAGGCCAGGCCCATGATGTTCAGCTTGTCGAGGCCCGGGTAGGCCACCGTGAACATCGCGGGGATGATCGCGAAGTACTTCGCCACGTCGTTGGCGATCGAGAACGTGGTCAGGGCGCCCCTGGTGATGAGGAGCTGCTTGCCGATCTCGACGATCTCGATGAGCTTCGTCGGGTCGGAGTCGAGGTCGACCATGTTGCCGGCCTCCTTCGCGGCCGACGTGCCCGTGTTCATCGCCACGCCGACGTCCGCCTGGGCGAGCGCCGGGGCGTCGTTCGTGCCGTCGCCGGTCATGGCGACGAGCTTCCCGCCCGCCTGCTCGCGCTTGATGAGCGCCATCTTGTCCTCGGGCGTCGCCTCCGCGAGGAAGTCGTCGACGCCCGCCTCCTCGGCGATCGCCTTCGCCGTGAGCGGGTTGTCGCCCGTGATCATGACGGTACGGATGCCCATGCGGCGCAGCTCGTCGAACCGCTCCCGCATGCCGTCCTTGACGACGTCCTTCAGGTGGACGACCCCGAGGACCCGGGCGCCCTCGCCGTCCTCCAGGGCGACGAGGAGCGGCGTGCCGCCGGCCTGCGCGATCCGGTCGGTGAGCGCCTGCGCGTCCTCGGCGACCTCGCCGCCCCGCTCCTTCACCCACGCCACGACCGAACCGGTGGCGCCCTTGCGTACCTTGCGCCCGTCGACGTCCAGGCCCGACATACGGGTCTGGACGGTGAACGGGATCCACTCGGCGCCCGTGAGTTCGCCCTGGTGGCGTTCGCGGAGCCCGTACCTCTCCTTCGCCAGGGCGGTGATCGAGCGACCCTCCGGGGTCTCGTCCGCGAGCGAGGACAGCTGGGCTGCGTCGGCGAGTTCGGCCTCGGTGGTGCCCCGGACCGGCACGAACTCCGCCGCCCTCCGGTTGCCCAGCGTGATCGTGCCCGTCTTGTCGAGCAGCAGTGTCGACACGTCGCCCGCCGCCTCGACAGCGCGGCCCGACTTCGCGAGGACGTTGCGCTGGACGAGCCGGTCCATGCCGGCGATGCCGATCGCGGAGAGCAGCGCGCCGATCGTCGTCGGGATCAGGCACACGAGCAGGGCCGTCAGGACGATCATCGACGTCTGCTCGTTGGCGCCCGCGTAGATCGAGAAGGGCTTGAGGGTGACGACGGCGAGCAGGAAGACGATCGTCAGCGAGGCGAGCAGGATGTCGAGCGCGATCTCGTTGGGGGTCTTCTGCCGTGCGGCGCCCTCCACGAGCCCGATCATCCGGTCGATGAAGGTCTCGCCGGGCTTCGTCGTGATCTTGACGACGATCCGGTCCGAGAGGACCTTCGTGCCGCCCGTCACCGCGCACCGGTCGCCGCCGGACTCGCGGATCACCGGCGCCGACTCGCCCGTGATCGCGGACTCGTCGACGGACGCCACTCCCTCGACGACGTCTCCGTCGCCGGGGACGACGTCGCCGGCCTCGCAGACGACCAGGTCTCCGACGCGCAGGTCGGTCCCCGGGACCCGCTCCTCGCCATCGGAGCCGAGGCGGCGCGCGACCGTGTCCGTCCTGGCCCTGCGCAGGGTGTCGGCCTGCGCCTTGCCCCGGCCCTCGGCCACCGCCTCCGCCAGGTTGGCGAAGATGGTGGTGAGCCACAGCCAGGCGGCGATCGCCCAGCCGAACCAGTCCCCCGGGTCCAGGACGGCCAGCACGGTGGTGAGCAGCGAGCCGATCAGCACCACGAACATGACGGGCGACTTGGCCATGACCCGGGGGTCGAGCTTCCTGATCGCGTCGGGGAAGGACGTCACCAGCTGCTTCGGGTCGAACAGTCCGCCGCCGACGCGTCCGGTCGCGGCCGGCCGGCCGGTGGGCACCTCGGACCGCGAGGGCTCCGGGGGCCTGGTGGGGGTGAGGGTGCTCATGCTGCGAGTCCTTCGGCGAGCGGGCCAAGGGCGAGGGCCGGGAAGTAGGTGAGTCCGGCGACGATGAGGATCGTGCCGACGAGGACGCCGGTGAACAGCGGTTTCTCGGTCCGCAGGGTGCCCGCCGTCTCGGGTACGGGCGTCTGCTCGGCCAGCGAGCCGGCGAGCGCGAGGACGAACACCATGGGCAGGAACCGGCCGAGGAGCATCGCGATACCGAGGGTCGAGTTGAACCACGGGGTGTCGGCGCTGAGGCCGGCGAACGCGGAGCCGTTGTTGTTGGCGCCCGAGGTGTAGGCGTAGAGGATCTCGGAGAAGCCGTGCGCGCCGGAGTTGGTCATCGACTGCGGCGGGGTGTCGAGGGCCATGGCGAGGGCGGTGAAGCCGAGGACGAGCGCCGGGGTGACGAGGATGTAGCAGGCGGCGTACTTGATCTGGCGGACGCCGATCTTCTTCCCCAGGTACTCGGGTGTGCGGCCGACCATCAGTCCGGCGATGAACACGGCGATGACGGCCATGATCAGCATGCCGTAGAGGCCGGAGCCGACGCCGCCGGGCGCGATCTCGCCCAGCTGCATGCCGAGCAGGGTGATGCCGCCGCCGAAGCCGGTGTACGAGGAGTGGAAGGAGTTCACGGCGCCGGTGGAGGTGAGGGTGGTGGCCACGGCGAAGAGTGAGGAGCCGGCGATGCCGAACCGGGTCTCCTTGCCCTCCATCGCCCCGCCCGCCAGCTCGAACGCCGGTCCCTTCCCGGCGAACTCGGTCCACATCATCAGCGCGGTGAAGCCGAGCCAGATGGCGGCCATCGCGCCGAGGATCGCGTACCCCTGGCGGACGCTGCCGACCATGCGGCCGAAGGTCCGCGTCAGCGCGAAGGGGATGAGGAGGATCAGGTAGATCTCGAAGAGGTTCGAGAGGGCGTTCGGGTTCTCGAAGGGGTGGGCGCTGTTGGCGTTGAAGTAGCCGCCGCCGTTCGTGCCCAGTTCCTTGATGACCTCCTGCGAGGCGACCGCGCCGCCGTTCCACTGCTGCGTGCCGCCGCCGAACTGCCCGACCTCGTGGATTCCGGCGAAGTTCTGGATCGCTCCGCAGGCCACGAGCACGAGCGCGCCCACGACGGCGATCGGCAGCAGGATCCGTACGACTCCCCGGACCAGGTCGGCCCAGAAGTTGCCGAGCTCGCCCGTACGAGACCGGGCGAAGCCGCGGACGAGCGCCACCGCGACCGCGATGCCCACCGCCGCCGAGACGAAGTTCTGCACGGCGAGGCCGCCGGTCTGCACCACGTGGCCCATGGCCTGCTCGCCGTAGTACGACTGCCAGTTGGTGTTCGCCACGAAGGAGGCGGCGGTGTTGAACGCCTGGTCCGGGTCGATCGACACGAAGCCGAGCGAGCCGGGCAGGACGCCCTGCGCCCGCTGGAGCAGGTAGAGGAAGAGGACGCCGACGGCGGAGAAGGCGAGGACCCCGCGCAGATAGGCGGGCCAGCGCATCTCCACCGTGGGGTCGGCGCCGATGCCCCGGTAGATCCACTTCTCCACCCGCAGGTGCTTGTCGGAGGAGTAGACCCGGGCCA
The DNA here is from genome assembly GCF_044764665.1 of Streptomyces sp. NPDC093795. Lineage (NCBI taxonomy): Bacteria > Bacillati > Actinomycetota > Actinomycetes > Kitasatosporales > Streptomycetaceae > Streptomyces > Streptomyces sp. NPDC093795. Next base: position 273,738 of record NZ_JBIWIO010000002.1, on the reverse strand, counting down.
TGTGGTCACCGAGCGGGCGGTACGAGAGGCCGAGCGCGACGATCAGGGCGAGGAGCTGAAGGGCGCCGGCGAGGACGGGACTCATGGGGCGGCCTCAGAACCTCTCGGGCTTGACGAGGGCGAGGACGAGGTAACCAAGCAGGGCGGCGGCCACGAGGAGACCGACGATGTTCTCGGCGCTCACAGCTTGGCCACCCCCTTGGCGATGAAGGCCACCAGCGCGAAGACCGCGACCGTGGTGACGACGAAGGCCAGGTCGGCCATCGTGAGCTCCCGGGTGCAGGAAGAAGGAAGAACGGATTCTCGGACGAGATGAGGAAACCTCTCTTCCGGCCGCCCACCGCCGTCGTTGACGTGCCTCTGACGCGCCGAATGCCCGTCTTGACGCTTCCCCTACGCGGGCCCTGAGGACCCGGGGTTCCTACAGCCCGGCGGCCCGGACTCCCAGCCATACGGCCCCGAGCCCGGCGGCCAGGCTCCCGGCCACGTTCAGCACCGCGTACCCCCTCGCCCCGTTCTCGTACAGCACATGTGTCTCGTACGAGAAGGTCGAGTACGTGGTCAGCGCCCCGCACAGGCCCGTGCCGAGCAGCAGATACGCCTGCGCGGAGGCGACCCCGGCGAGCAGGCCGAGCACGAACGAGCCGACGACGTTCACCGTGAACGTGCCCCAGGGGAAGCCGGGGCCGAACCGGGCCTTCATCGCACGGTCCGTGAGGTACCGCAGGGGCGCGCCGACGGCGGCACCCGCGACGACGAGCAGCCAGTTCACGCGCGCGCCATCCGTCCGCGTACGGCCCTGGTGCCGGTGACCCCGGCCCGGACGGCGACGAGCGCGGCCACCACGGTCGCGCCCAGGTAGAGCAGGCCGCGCGTCGGATCGCCCGCGCTCAGCAGCCGCTCCGTTTCGAGGCTGTACGTCGAGAACGTGGTGAACCCGCCGCAGAATCCGGTGCCGAGGAAGGGACGCAGGAGCGGATGCGGGGCGGCGGGAGGCTCCGTCAGGAGAACCATCAGCAGGCCGAGCAGCGCGCAGCCGCTCACGTTCACCGTGAACGTCGTCCAGGGGAAGGCGCCTTCGGGGGTCGGCCACAGCAGCGCCGCGCCGTAACGGGCGGTCGCGCCGAGGACGCCGCCGGCGGCCACCGCCCCGACGACCGGCAGTTCCGCGCGCAGCCCCATGCCCCAAGGGTACGAGGAGGGGCGCGCGGGTCGGTTCACGGCGGGCCGCACGGGACGGGCCGGTGCGCCTCGGTCCGACCCGCGCGCCTTGGCCTGGCGGACGGGCCAGGGCAAGGCGCGCGGGTCCGTTCAAGGCGAGGCGCACAGGCGCGGTCACCGGCCTGGGGCATTAACCGGGGACCGGCCCGTGCAGCCTCGCTCTGCGATGGTCCGGCCACGCCCTGCGACGGGTCAAAGCCGGGCCGGTGAGTCTGTCAGATTCCCCGGCGAGGCCCTCGGGACCGCCTCGGCGGGAGCCGGCCGGACGGGGCGAAGACGCCTGCGACCTGCGACGACACGGGGGGAGGTGGTCCGGCCACCATCCGGCGGCCGATTCGGGTGCCGGGTACACCTCGTCCCGGGGGGCCGGGACGGGCGACGGTGGTGGTGCAGCGGGAGGGAGCTGCGCAACCTTCGGGCAGGAGTGTCGTGAGTACATCCGTCGCAATCAAGCGCAGGGCCGTCGCCGGGGCTGTTCCGCCGGCCGTTCTTCCCCTGGGCGTCGTCAGGTCCGTCGGCGCGGCCGGCTCGCGCGAGGACGTCTACGCCGAGCTGTGCGGCGCGCTGTTCTCCGGCTTCCCGCGCCGCGACCAGCGTCTGAAGGCCGAGCAGTATCTGCACGGCCTGCTGACCGCGCAGGGCCGCAAGTCCATCCGTAACATCGCCGCGCAGATAGGCGGTCCCGCGGCCGAGCAGAGCCTGCACCACTTCGTGTCCAGCTCGACCTGGGACTGGCAGCCCATGCGGGCCGCGCTCGCCCGGTTCCTGGAGCGGAACAGCTGCCCGCAGGCCTGGGTGGTGCGTCCCATGCCGATCCCGAAGGCCGGCGAGCATTCGGTGGGCGTGGACCGGCGTTTCGACCCGGAGCGCGGTCAGGTCTTCCACGGCCAGCAGGCCTTCGGGGTGTGGTTCGCCGGCGACGAGCTGAGCGTCCCCGTGAACTGGCGTCTGTTCCTGCCGGATCCCTGGGTCAACGACCGGACGCGGCGCGACCGCGCGGAGGTTCCCCAGGAGGCCGGCGAGGAGACCCTGGAGGAGTGCGCGGTCGCGGCGGCGCTCGACACCGCCCGCTGGCCCGACGTCACCCGCAAGCCGGTGCTGCTCGACATCCGGGGCGGCGCGGGGCGGGCGGCCCTCACCCGGCTCGCCGGGGCGGGGGTGCCGGTGGTGGCCCGGATCGGTCCGGGTTCCCGGCTGGCGATCGCCGACCGGTCGCTGCCCGGCTTCGGGGCGGGCCCGCTGACCGCCGTACAGATCCTGGAGTCGCTCAAGGGGCTGCGCAGGCCGGTGAGCTGGGTGGACACCGTGGCCGGCGCGCGGACCTCGCGTACGTCGCTCGCCACGGCCGTCCGGGTGGCGCTGCCCACGCCGGGCGGGGAGCGGATGCGGCCGCTCGTGCTGCTCGGCGAGTGGGACGATCCCCGGCGGGCCCCTGCCCGGGTGTGGATCAGCGACCTGACCGGTTCTCCGGTCGGTTCCCTGCTGCGGCTGACGAAGCTGGCGCGCCGGGTGGAGCGGGACTTCGCGGAGGTCGGGGAGGGTGCGGGGCTGCGCGACTTCGTGGGCCGCTCGTTCCGTGGCTGGCACCGTCACATCACGCTGGCGTCGGCGGCCCACGCGGCGACGGTCATGGCCGCCACCGACTGGGAGGCGGCGTACGACTCCCGCTACGGGTCGGGGCGCACGGCGAGCTGACGGGGCAGGCCACCGGGCGGGGGCAGGCCGCCGGCGGAGGCACGCGCAACGCGCGTATACGGGCCCTTCGGTCCGTCAGTTGCCGCGCTCTGGCGGGCCCGGTCGGCCGGCCGGGTCCGTCGTGGCGCGGCCCCGGGCCAGGACCTCCCGGGTGCGCTGGAGGCGCAGGGCCAGCTGGACCTCGAGGACCTGGCCCGGTTTCTGCCACTCGGGTCCGAGGAGTTCGCCGATCCGCTCCAGACGGCGGGAGACCGTGTTGGGGTGGACGTGCAGCGCCTCCGCCGCGTTCGTCGGGCTGCCGCCGGAGGCGAAGTACGCCTCCAGGGTGTGGGTGAGATCGGTGAACCGTTCGGCGTCGTAGTCGAGTACGGGCCCGATCGCCGCCTCGACGAAGCCCTCGACGTCGTTGTCGTCGGAGAGCAGCAGCCCCAGGAACCCCAGGTCCTGCACGGAGGCCGCCGACCCGGTGCCGCCGAGCGCGCTCATCGCGTCGAGGCAGCGGCCGGCCTCCTGGTGCATGCGGGCGACGCCGTCCGGGCTCCAGCCGGGTCCCGCGGCGGCGACCGAGACGGGGTGTCCGAGCAGCGGGGAGAGTTCCGCGGCGACGGCCTTGGCGGCGGCGGACGCGTCGATGCCCGGGAGCAGCAGCACGATGCAGCCGCCCTGCACGGTCTTCAGACCGGAGAGGCGGTACGCGTACGAGGACGCCCAGACGACGGCCCTGCCCTGTTCGCCGCCCTCGGGCCGCGCGAGCACGAGGACGTGCGGTTTGCGCAGGTCGACGCCGAGCCGGCGGGCCCGCTGGGCGATCTGCTGCGGGGCGTGCGGCGGGTCGGCGATGAGGTCGTCGAGGAGCTCGTCGCGGACGGGTCCTTCGGCGACGGCGGTGGAGCGCCGCATGAGGAGGAGGAAGGCGACGGACTGGGCGGCGAGTTCGAGGAGCCGCTCGTCCTCGCCGGTGAGGCCGCCCGCGGCGCGGATGACGAGTCCGCCGAGGTCCTCGGAGCCGGCGATGACGGGGGCGACCCAGGTGTCGTCGGCGGCGAGGACCGGGCGGCGGCGGGCGTGCGCGTCGAGGGAGGCCTTGGCGACGGCTTCCTCGTCGAGTCCGGGGATGTCGCCGGCGGTGGCGAGGCAGCGGCCGCCCTGGTCGCGGATCATCACGGTCGCGTCGAGGGCGTCGGCGGCGGCCTTGGCGACGTTGCACAGGTCACCCCCCGCGAGGACGAGGTTCATGATGCGGCCGTGGGCCTCGCTGACGTGCCGCATGCGGGTGAGGCTCGTACGGACGCGCGAGCTGTCCCGTTCCAGTTCGGTCACCTCGGCCCGGGTGCGGTCGAGGAGTCCGGTCTTCTCGACGGCCACGGCGGCGAGGTCGGCGAGCGCGGCGAGGAGCCCGATCTCCTCGGAGGTGTGGTGGCGGACCCGGCGGTCGGCGCCGTGGAGGGCGCCGATCACGGTGTCCCCGCTGCGCAGCGGCGCGGCCATGATCGCGTGCAGGTCCTCGGCACGCAGGGCCGCCTCGGCGGCTTCGTCGAAGGCCGGTGCGTGGACGCCGGCGTCGAGGGAGCCGGAGGGGGCGAAGCGCTCGTCGGCGAGGTAGTCGGCGGTCCAGACGGGTTCGCCGTGGAGCTGGACGGCGCCGCCGAGCCCGTACCCCTCGGCGATCCTCAGGCCTGGCGCGAGCCGCGGGCCCTCGCCGCGGCCGCCGCGGGAGCCCTCCGTCGTGTGGACGTAGCAGGCTCCGTGCGGGCCGCGGAGGGTCACGTACGCCAGGTCGAGGTCGAGCAGCCGGCGGGCGCGGCGGGTGATGACGCGCAGCAGACTGTCGAGGTCGTAGGCGGAGGTCAGGTCGCGGGCGGTGTCGGTGAGCGTGGCGAGCCCGGCCTCGCGGCGCGTCTCGTCCGCGCGCCCCCGGTGGACCTCGCCGGCCAGTTCGACGGCGCGTTCGAGGCGGTGGAGTTCCGCGCCGGCGAGTCCGGAGAGGCGGGCCTCGTCGAGGAGGGCGTCGAAGCGGGCGGGCGGGGTCTGCCCGGCGAGCAGTTCGAGGACCGTGAGCAGCGCGTCGGCACCACCGGCTCCGTCGGCGCCGTGCAAGGTCATGGTCCCGTCCCCCGTGGTCGAGCGAAATCGGGCACCTGGGCGGAAACCCGTACTGGTCGCCGAAACTAATTCGGCTTCGGGAGTCGGTCAACGGTGAGCTGCCGCACTTGGTTCCCGGTGGCGAGCGCCCCGGAGACCCTGGGCCCCCTGTAACCCCTGAGCCCCGTGCGTCCCCTGGGCCCCACGTGCCCCTGCGCCCTGTCGGATGGTCAGCCGACGGAGCCCGCCGGGACGAGCCTGGCGCGTGCCGGGCTGTACTGGGCGGGGATACGGGGAGCGTACACGGGGCGGACCGCGGAGTTCCGCACGGTGAGGACCGAGCCCTGGAGACGGCGGAGCCGGGCCGAGGGCTCCATGCCGCTCTCCCCCTTGAGGGCCACGCGCAGCCGCTCGTACACGGTGCGGGCCTCCTCGTGCTGTCCGCAGCGCAGCAGGGCGACCATGTAGTGGGCGTGGAGGGGCTCGTTGGTGCGGTAGCGGGCGACGAGCCCGGAGAGTTCGGAGAGCAGCTCTGCGTGCCGGCCGAGGCCCAGTTGCGCTTCCACCCACTGGTCGAGGACGCTCAGCCGGGAGGTTTCGAGGCGCTCGATCTCCCTGCGGAGACGGGGTCCCGCGGCGACGCCCGCGTAGGGTTCGCCGCGCCACAGCGCCAGTGCCTCGCCGAGGCGGAGCGCGGCGCGCGGGAGGTCGCCGGCCTCCATGGCGCGGTAGCCGGCGCCGGCCGCGCGCTCGAACTGCCAGACGTCGTGGGGGCCGCCGCCGGTGTCGAGACGGTAGCCGCCGGGCTGGGAGACGAGGATCGCGTCGGCGGTGCGGCGCTCGGACCAGCCGGGCCCGGGTTCGGCCGGCTCGGCGCCGCGCAGCAGCGCGCCCGCGATGAGGGTACGCAACTCCGCTATGTGGGACTGGAGTTCGGTACGGGCGCCGCGGGGCGCGCCGGACGGCCACAGCTCCTCGGTCAGCACCGTGACCGGGACGACCTGGTCGGCGCTGGCCGTGAGCAGGGCGAGGAGCTGCCGGGGCGCGGCGGCCGTCGGGGTGATCGACACCCCGTGCTCACGTACCGACAATCCCCCCAGGATCCGGACGTCCACCTTGCCCCCTCAGTGCCTGTGCGGTGTCTGCGCGCGGGATGACTCTCGTTGATTAGAAAAGACCCCCGTAGGCATGTCAATAAGAAACCGGAGGGTACGGAATCTCAACCCGGGATATCGGGGTGATTCACCCCCTTTATGGTGGTATTGAGGTGTCAAGATTTCATCACTGACAGAGGCGAACGCACCTCGGAAGACTGTTTCCGGACTCGGGGGTACGCTTTCGCAGGGTCCTTGCGGATGCGGGAAGCGCCGACACGCACGAGTTCACGCCAGAATCCGGCCGCTCGGTACGGTTCGGGGATCCGACGGGTCGGGGCGGGGGCCTGACGCGCCGGAACGGGGGGCCTGGAGCGGCCCCGGCCGGACCTAGAGCACGGCCGCGGCCGTCAGCAGGCCGAACGCGACGGTGATCAGGGCCGTACGGACACGGTGGAAACCGTTCCAGCGCTTCTCGAAGGCGCCGCGGACCTTCGCCGGGTCGTCGCCCGGGCCCTCCGACGCGGCGAGCGCGGTGTTGAGCGGGATGTTGCCGCCGACGGTGACCGCGTGGTTGAGGGCCGCACACACGAGCCCCGCCAGGACCAGCCACTTCTGGGTGTCCGTGCGCCCGTCGACGGGGACGAAGTACGCGGCGGTGGGGAAGGCGAGCACCCCGAGGAAGACGGTCAGGAAGACGCCCCTCGGCACGTACTCGTTGATCCGGCGCACCGCCGTGACGAACTCGGCGTCCGTCAGGCGGGCGAGAGCGGGCATGATCCCGGTCTGGAAGATCAGCATGAAACCGGCGTAGAGACCGGCGCATCCGACGGCGAGGGCGAGCAGCAGGGAAGCCATGGGGCCATTCTGTCCCGCTGCCCGCCGTACGCGTCAGCTGTACGGGTCGCCCGACCTCAACTCTCCCTCACGGGAAGGCCCTTCACCCGACTGCTCGCCGCGCGGAGCGAGCAGACCTTCCGCCTGCCGTACGGCCTCGGCCAGCTCCCTGACCACCGCCGAACCCGACCGGCCGGCGATCGCGTCGGCGCGCTCCGCGAGCGCCGGGAGTCCCGGGGCCCCGGGCAGCCCGCCGCCCCGCAGGGCGTCCGCGAAGTAGGCGGTGACCGCGGTCAGCTGGAGACTGTCGTGCCCGCCGCCCCAGACGTCGGCGGCGAGCCCGCCGGTAGCGACGGTGCCGGACCGCTCGCGCGGCGCCCGGGTGGCGGGGTCGAGCCAGCGGACGGTGGCAGTGGCGACCGGGCCGGTCATGCCGGGCCTGGTCCTGACCGCGTACAGGGCGGTGACGGTGTGGCCCGCCCCGACCTCGCCGCCGTCGACCCGGTCGTTCCTGAAGTCCTCGTCGGCGACCTCCCGGTTCTCGTAGCCGATCAGCCGGAACTTCTCCACGGTCCGGCGGTCGAAGGCGACCTGCGCCTTGGCGTCGCGGGCGCGCAGCTCGACATGGGCGGGCAGCTGGTCGACGAAGACCTTGCGGGCCTGCGCGGAGGTGGAGACGTACGTCGTCTGGCCGTCGCCCCGGTCGGCGAGCTGCTCCATGAACGTGTCGCCGAACTCGCTGCCGACGCCGACGCCGAAGAGGGTGATCCCGTACGCCCTGCGCTCCTCCTCGATGCGTTCGAGGATCGTCGCGGCCTCGGTGGCACCGGTGTTGGCGAGCGCGTCGGAGAGCAGTACGACCCGGTTGGTGGCGCCCTTCCGGTGGCCTTCGACGGCCACGTCGTAACCGGTGCGGACGCCCGCCTCGACATTGGTCGACGAGGTCGTCGCGAGCGAGTCCACGACCTCGCGGATCCGGCCGCGGGCCTCCCCCACCCGGGTCATGGGCAGCCGGGTCTCGGCCTCGTCGCTGAAGGTGACGAGGGCGACCGAGTCGTCGTCGCGGAGCTGGTCCGCGAGCAGGCCGAGGGACTCCTTCACGAGGTCGAGCCGCCCGGGCTCGGCCATCGAGCCGGAGATGTCGACGACGAAGGTGAGGGCGGCGGGCGGCCGTTCGGCGGCCCGGTCCGCGCCCCTGGTGGCGAGCCCGACCCGGACGAGGGACCAGCCGTCGCCCCCGGCGCGGGCGCCGTCGAGCGTCACGCTGAAACCGTCGTCCGCCGGGCGCGGGTAGTCGGGTCGGAAGCTGTTGACGAACTCCTCGGGGCGCACGGTCGCCGGATCGGGCAGCCGTCCCTCGGCGAGCGTCCGGCGGGCGTAGCCGTACGAGGCGGTGTCCACGTCCAGGGCGAAGGTGGACAGGTAGTCGGCGGCGGGCGCCGGTGAACGCCCCGCGTCCTCCCTGCCGTCCGCCCCGTCCTCGTAGGAGCCGTCGGGGCGGGCACTTCCGCCGCCGTCGGGGACCGCGGGGGCGGTCCCGCCCTTGTCGTGGGACGCCCGGTCGGCGGTGCTTCCGCCGCCGCCCGCCCCGCAGCCGCCGACGGCGAGTCCGGCCGCGAGCAGCCCCGCGATCGTCGCCGAGAACCGGGCCCGGCGGCGGCGGGCCGACCGCCGTTCGTATCGATCCATGTCATCTCCCCCTCTTGGTAAGGCACTTGTGACTGTGACGAACGAGAGGCCCGTGGGGAGCTGTCGAAGGAGTTGCGGATGGATCTCGATGCGGCAACGGCGGACGGGGCGGAGCCGGGTGGCATGGATTCGCCAGACTTCTCAACAGGGGTTGTCACCGTGTGCAGTCGCATGCGTACATGGAGTGGACATCGATCGGGCGGGGGTGGTCAGCGGTGGCAGAGAGCGCGGGCTCCGTGATGCTCGCCCGTTCGGCGATGAGCCGGGCCGCGACCGAGGGACAGCGGCCCGCGGGGCGCCCGGTCCGGGGCGCGCGGCGCATCAGCGCGGCGCTCGCCGGGCTTGCCGCCTCCACCCGGTACGAGCTGTTGACGTTCGACGACCCGGTCGCCTCGGCGGGCTGCGCGATCCCGGGGCCGTTCCTCGAACTGGCGGGGGCGTGCATGCGGGCGGCGGCGGAGCGGGCCGCCGAGGTCAGACGGATCGTGCCGCGGCACGCCCTGTCCCGGCTCGAAGACGGCCCGGCGCTTCCCGGCCGGGCCCGTCTGGCGGAGGCCATCCCCTTCAAGATGATCGTCGTCGACCGCATGGTGGCGGCGGTCCCGCTCGATCTGGAGCTGCTCTACAACGGGCTGTTGCTCATCCGCGACCCGGTGGTGGTGCAGGCTCTCGCGCGGGCCCATCACGCCTGCTGGGAGGCGGCGGAGGAGTTGTCGTACGCGCCGCCGCCCTCCGCGCCGTCCTGCGATCTGCCGTCGCAGCTGCGCCCGGTGCTCGACGCCCTCCTCGCGGGGCTCACGGACGAGACGGCGGCGGCCCGGCTCGGCATGTCCGCCCGGACGTACAGCCGCCGGGTGGGCGAACTGATGGCGGCCCTCGGCACGACGAGCCGCTTCCGCGCGGGCGCGGAAGCGGCTCGGAGGGGGTGGCTGTGAGAAGACGGTGAGCCCCTGGTCACGTCCCTACGACACGATGTCCTTACGGGCGAAGCCGCGGAAGGCGAGCGCGAAGAGGATCAGGGCGAAGGTCACGGAGAGCGCCGTGCCCTTGATCATGCCGCTCCACTCCAGTTGGGGCTGGAGCGCGTCGATCCAGGCGTACTGCCAGTGCGTGGGCAGGAACTCGCGCCAGTCGCCCAGCGCCGTGACCGCGTCCAGGACGTTGCCGACGATGGTCAGGCCGACGGCGCCGCCCACCGCGCCGAGCGGGGCGTCGGTGCGGGTGGAGAGCCAGAAGGCGAGCGCGGCGGTGACCAGTTGGGAGGCGAAGACGAAGGCGACGGCCACGGCGAGCCGCAGCACGGCGTCACCGGCGGGCACGGAGCCGCCGGTCGGCAGCTGGAGCGGCCCCCAGCCGTAGGCGACGGTGCCGACGGCGAGTGCGAGCAGCGGCAGGAAGACGATCGCCGCCGCGCTGAAGCCGAGTGCCACCGCCAGTTTGGAGGCGAGGAGCCGGGACCGGGGGACGGGCGCGGCGAGGAGGTAGCGCAGTGAGGACCAGCTCGCCTCGGAGGCGACCGTGTCCCCGCAGAAGAGCGCCACGGGGACGACGAGGAGGAAACCGGCCGAGGCGAAGAGTGCGGTCGCGGCGAAGTTGGCGCCCGAGGCGGTCGCCGTGTCCATCAGGGTGATCCTGCCCTCGCGGTCACCGCCGTCGGAGCCGCCGATGGCGAAGGCGACGACCAGGACGAAGGGCAGGGCGGCGAGGATCCCGCCCATCACCAGGGTGCGGCGCCGCTTCCACTGGCGCAGGGCCTCGACGCGCAGCGGCAGGGTGCGTCCGGCGCGGTAGCCGGGGGCGGAGTCCACGGGAGCCGGTTCCGGGGCCGGGCGGGTGGTGGTGGGGGTGCTCATGCGGCTCCGCCTCCGATCAGGGTCAGGAACGCGTCTTCGAGGCGCCGGTGCGGTCCGACACCGGTCAGCGGCACGTCCAGGGCGACGAGTTCGCCGATGAGGGCGGTCGGGTCGAGGCCGTCGAGGCGGACCAGGAGTCCTCCGTCGGCACGGGTCGCCGTGGTGACGCCCGACAGGGCGCCGACCTTCTCCACGAGCACGTCGTCGATCTCCCCGGCCAGCGTCACGAGCAGGGTGTCGCCCGAGCCGGTGATCTCGGCGACGGGGCCCGCCTGCACGAGCTGTCCCCGGTCCATGACGACGAGATGGGTGCAGGACTGTTCGACCTCCGCGAGGAGGTGGCTGGAGACGATGACGGTACGGCCCCCGGCCGCGTACCGGATCATCACCTCCCGCATCTCGCGGATCTGCGGCGGGTCGAGTCCGTTGGTGGGCTCGTCCAGGATCAGCAGGTCCGGCAGGCCGAGCATGGCCTGGGCGAGGGCGAGGCGCTGCCGCATGCCCTGCGAGTAGGTGCGCACCGCGCGGTCGAGGGCGCCGCCCAGGTTCGCGATCCGCAGGGCCTCGTCGGCGTGGGCGTCCTCGGCGGGTCGGCCGGTGGCCTTCCAGTACAGGTCGAGGTTCTCCCGGCCGTTGAGGTGCGGCAGGAAGCCGGCGCCCTCGACGAAGGCGCCGACCCGGGAGAGGACCGGGGCGCCGGGCCGGATGGCCTGGCCGAAGACCCGGATCTCGCCCTCGTCGGGGGTGATCAGTCCCATCAGCATGCGCAGGGTGGTGGTCTTGCCCGCGCCGTTGGGTCCGAGGAGGCCGAGGACCTGGCCCTGTTCGACGCGGAAGGAGAGGTCGCGGACGCTGTACCGCTCGCCGCCCTTGTACTTCTTGGAGAGCCCGGTGATCTGGAGCGGTACGGCGGTCAGCGCGGGGTCGGGGGCGGGGGCGGCGGTGCGGCGCCGGGCCGAGAACAGCAGCGCGGCGGCCACGGCGAGGCCGAGGAGCGGCAGGCCCCAGACCCACCAGGGCAGGACGGCGGCCTGGGTGTCGACGCCGGGTGCGGTCGGGACGGTGAGCGGGCTCTCGACGGTGACGGTGTAGTCGGCGGGGAGCACCGGGGAGGCGTAGCCGAGGTCGGTGGCGGCGACGACGAGCCGCAGCCGGTGCCCGGCCTCCACCTCGTGGTCGATCGCGGGCAGGGTGAGCGTGACGCTCTTCCCGGCGGCGGCGCCTTCGACGCGGACGGGGGTGACGAGCTGGGAGGGAAGGATCTGCTGGCGGCCGTCGGGCCCGACGTCGTACACCTTGGCGAAGAGGACGGCGGAGCCGTCGGTGGCGGTCGAGGTGACCTTGACGCGGACGGTCGGGGTGCCGGTGATCCGGAGTGGTTCGGCCTGGGGCTTCGCGTCGAACCGGGCGTGCTGGCCGGGGAAGTCGAGGGAGATGCCGACGCCGAGGGAGGAGAGTCCGGCGACCGAGCCGCCGAGGCCGGGGAGGGCCGAGACGGCGGGCGGGGAGGCGCCGGCGGGGTTGGTGAAGGTCCACGGCCGGCCGGTGAGGGGGACGGCCGTGGTGCCGGCGGTGAGGCCCGGATAGCGGTCGGCGGTCGCGGCGCGCAGGGTGGCGCGGCCGTCGGTGGAGTCGACGCCGCCGGTACGGCTGACGCGGAAGGCGGGGCCGGTGTCGACGGAGGTGTCGCGCTTCAGCCAGCGGTCGAACCAGGTGCTGATGCGGCGCTCGACGCGCTCGGTCTCGCGGTCGCCGCCGTCGTGGCCGCCGGAGATCCAGTCGACGGCGACGGGGGCGCCGTTGGCGGTGAGGGCCTTGGCCATGGCGTCGGACTGGGCCAGGGTGAAGAGCGAGTCGGACTGGCCCTGGACGAGGAGGGCGGGCACCTTGACGCGGGCGCCGACGGCGGAGGGGCTGCGGGCTTCGAGGAGGGCGCGGGCGGCGGCGTCGGGCTTCCCGGAGACGGCGACGCGCTGGTAGAGGGCGCAGAGCTCGGGGGTGAAACGCCCGCAGGCGGCGGCCTTCGCGTCGGTCTTCCCGGCGGCGGTGTCGCCGGTCGCGGTCGTGCCGGCCGCTCCCCCCGGCTGGTTGCCCGCGGAGAAGAAGATGCCGGCCCACAGCTTCTTGAAGACACCCTGGGGGAACAGCGCGTCGGCGAGGTTCCAGTAGGTGATCTGGGGGGCGATGGCGTCGACGCGCGGGTCATGGCCCGCGGCGAGCAGCGAGATCGCGCCGCCGTAGGACGCGCCGGTGACGCCGACGCGCGGATCGCCCGGCTTGTCGAGGAGCACCTCGGGTCGGCCGGCGAGCCAGTCGACGAGCCCGCGGGCGTCCTTGACCTCGTGGTCGGGGTCGTTGAGGCCGATCTGCCCGGTGGAGGCCCCGAAGCCGCGGGCGGACCAGGTGAGGACGGCGTACCCGTCACGGGCGAGCTGCTCGGCCTGGGCGCGGACGTCGTCCTTGGAGCCGCCGAAGCCGTGGCCGAGGAGGACGGCGGGCCGCCGCCCGTCGCCGTCGCCGGTGAAGTACGAGGTGTCGAGCCGTACCCCGTCGAGGTCGAGCATCCGGTCCGCGCGGTGCACGGGCGGCGGATCGTCCGAGGCGACGGCGGTCAGGGTGCCGGCACCCGCGAGGACGGCGAGGACGGCGGTGACCGCGGCCCACCGGGGAAGTCGGAGTCGCATGGTGTCGAGCCTAAGCGGGCTCGCTGTGGAGCACGGCTGCCCGCAGAGGGATTCGGCGGCCTCCTGGAGTCGTACGTCGGGCGGTCCTCGTACAGCGGGCGCAGTACACGCCGTCCGGGTGAGGAGGGGTGGGGGACGGAGGACGCACGGACCCGCACCCTTGTGTCGCTCATGACAAGACGTCACCCTGTGGGGCACCACACCCGCTCGACGAAGGGTTCAGGTGCCCCACCACATGAATCACATCCCCCGCCGCGCCTCCCGCCGCCTCGCGGCGCTCGTCCCCGTCCTCGCGCTCGCCGCGGGCCTCCAGTTCGCCGTCTCCCCCACCGCCCGGAGCGCCCCCTCCCCCGGTGATCTGCGGCTCGCCCCGGCCGCCACCGCGCTCGAGAACAGCTGGATCGTCGTCCTCAAGGACGGCTCGACCCGCGCCGCCGACCTCGGCGTCACCCCGCAGCACGTCTACCGCTCGGCCCTCAAGGGCTTCTCCACCACGATGTCGATGGCCCGGGCCGCCGAGCTCGCCACCGACCCCCGCGTCGCGTACGTCGAGCAGAACGCGACCGTACGGATCGCCGACACGCAGACCGGGGCCACCTGGGGCCTGGACCGGGTCGACCAGCGCGATCTGCCGCTCTCGACGACGTACACCTACGACACGACCGCGTCGAACGTCACGGCGTACATCATCGACACCGGCATCCGCACCTCGCACGGCGAGTTCGGCGGGCGGGCCACCGTCGGCACCGACACGGTCGGCGGCGGGCAGAACGGCCAGGACTGCCAGGGCCACGGCACCCATGTGGCCGGCACGGTCGGCGGCGCGAAGTACGGCGTGGCCAAGGGCGTAAAGCTGGTTGCCGTCCGCGTCCTCGACTGCGCCGGCTCCGGCACCACCGCCGGGGTCATCGCGGGCGTCGACTGGGTGACGGCCAACGCGGTCAAGCCCGCCGTCGCCAACATGAGCCTCGGCGGCGGCGCGAACACCTCCCTCGACAGCGCGGTGAAGCGTTCGATCGCCTCGGGCGTCTCGTACGCGGTGGCCGCCGGCAACGGCAACTTCCTCGGCCTCCCGGCGAAGGCCTGCGGCTACTCCCCCGCCCGCGTCCCCGAGGCGATCACCGTCGGCGCCACGGACTCGGCCGACAAGCGGGCCTCCTTCTCCAACTACGGCACCTGCGTGGACCTCTTCGCGCCGGGCGTCTCCATCACCTCGGCGTGGAAGGACAACGACACCGCGACCAACACCATCTCCGGCACCTCGATGGCCGCCCCGCACACGGCGGGCGTCGCCGCCCTCTACCTGGCGGCCCACCCCACGGCCACCCCGGCCCAGGTGAGCACCGCACTCGTGGACAACGCCACGAGCGGCAAGGTCCAGGACCCGAAGACCGGCTCCCCGAACAAGCTCCTGCACTCGCGCTGGTAGACGCACGCACGGCGCACGACAGAGGCCGGGCCCCGGGGGTACGCACCCCCGGGGCCCGGCCCTGCGTACGAGTGGATCAGTGGTTGCGCGGGAAGCCCAGGTCCACGCCCGCCGGGGCCTCGGACGGGTCCGGCCAGCGGGTGGTGACGACCTTGCCGCGGGTGTAGAAGTGCACGCCGTCGTTGCCGTAGATGTGGTGGTCGCCGAAGAGCGAGTCCTTCCAGCCACCGAAGGAGTGGTAGCCCACCGGCACCGGGATCGGCACGTTCACGCCGACCATGCCGGCCTCGACCTCCAGCTGGAAGCGGCGGGCCGCGCCGCCGTCGCGGGTGAAGATCGCGGTGCCGTTGCCGAACGGCGAGGCGTTGATGAGGGCGAGGCCCTCCTCGTACGTCTCGGCGCGCAGCACGCAGAGCACCGGGCCGAAGATCTCGTCCTGGTACGCCTTGGCCGTGGTCGGCACATGGTCCAGGAGGGAGAGGCCGATCCAGTGGCCGTTCTCGTGGCCGTCGACCGTGTATCCGGTGCCGTCGAGGACGACCTCGCAGCCCTCGTCCGCGGCGCCGTGGACGTAGGAGGCGACCTTGTCGCGGTGGACGGCCGTGATGAGCGGGCCCATCTCCGAGGTGGGGTCGTTGCCGGGGCCGATCTTGATCTTCTCGGCGCGCTCGCGGATCTTCTGCACCAGCTCGTCGCCGATGGCGCCGACGGCCACGACCGCCGAGATCGCCATGCAGCGCTCGCCGGCGGAGCCGTACGCCGCGGAGACGGCCGCGTCGGCCGCCGCGTCGAGGTCGGCGTCCGGGAGGACCAGCATGTGGTTCTTCGCGCCGCCGAGCGCCTGGACGCGCTTGCCGTTGGCGGAGGCGGTGGTGTGGATGTGGCGGGCGATCGGGGTCGAGCCGACGAAGGAGATCGCGGAGACGTCCGGGTGCTCCAGGAGGCGGTCGACGGCCACCTTGTCGCCGTGCAGGACGTTGAAGACACCGTCCGGGAGGCCGGCCTCGGCGAGCAGCTCGGCGATCTTCAGGGACGGCGACGGGTCCTTCTCGCTGGGCTTGAGGATGAAGGTGTTGCCGGTCGCGATGGCGATCGGGAACATCCACATCGGCACCATGGCCGGGAAGTTGAAGGGCGTGATGCCGGCGACGACGCCGACCGGCTGGCGGATCGACGCCACGTCCACGCGGTTCGAGACCTGGGTGGAGAGCTCGCCCTTGAGCTGGGTGGTGATGCCGCAGGCCAGGTCGACGATCTCCAGGCCGCGGGCGACCTCGCCGAGGGCGTCGGAGTGGACCTTGCCGTGCTCGGCGACGATCAGCTCGGCGATGGCGTCGCGGTTGGCGTCGAGCAGCGCGCGGAACTTGAAGAGAATGGTGGTGCGCTGGGCGAGCGAGGAGGTGCCCCAGGTCGCCCAGGCGTCCTTCGCGGCGGCGACGGCGGCGTCGACCTCTTCGACGGAGGCGAGCGCGACCCGGGTGGTGACGGCGCCGGTGGCCGGGTCGGTGACCGGGCCCCAGTTGCCCGACGTGCCCTCGACGGTCTTGCCACCGATCCAGTGGTGGACGGTCTTCGTCATGACGAGTTACTCCTTCAGAGATGGCGGCGTCGGGCGGTGACGTGCCGGTCGTACTCCTCGCGGGCCTTGGCCGCCGACGGGCGGGTCGACGTCTCGGCCACGGGCACATCCCACCACGCCTGGGCCGGGGGCGGGCCCGACACTCTGTCTGCCGTTTCGGTCTCGACGTAGACACATGTGGGAACCGTCGCCTTCCGTGCGTCCGCGAGGGCTTCCCGCAGGTCACGCACGGTGCGGGGGCGCAGCACCCGCATGCCGAGGGAGGCGGCGTTGGCGCCGAGGTCGACGGGGAGCGGTGGGCCGGTGAAGCCTCCGTCGGGGTCACGGTGGCGGTAGTCGGTGCCGTACCGCTCGGCGCCGACCGCCTCCGAGAGGCCGCCGATGGAGGCGTAGCCGTGGTTCTGGAGGACGACGAGCCGCAGAGGCAGGCGTTCCTGGACGGCGGTGACGATTTCGGTGGGGTTCATCAGATACGTACCGTCGCCGACGAGCGCCCAGACGGGCCGGCCGGGCGCGGCGAGGAGGACGCCGATGGCCGCGGGGATCTCGTAGCCCATGCAGGAGTAGCCGTACTCGACGTGGTACTGGTCCGGCGAACGGGTCCGCCACAGCTGGTGGAGGTCGCCGGGGAGCGATCCCGCGGCGTTGATCAGGATGTCGCTGCCGTCGACCAGAGTGTCGAGTACGCCGAGGACCTGGGTCTGGGTGGGGCGGGCGTCCTCGTCGGGGACGGCGTAGGCGGCGTCGACCCGCTCCTGCCACTCCCGCTTGGAGAAGGTCCACTGCACCATGTCCTGGCGGTGGTCCCCGAGGGCTTCGGCGAGGGCGGTGAGGCCCTCGCGGGCGTCGGCGACGAGCGGGAGCGCGCCCTGCTTGTGGGCGTCGAAGCCGGTGATGTTGAGGTTGAGGAAGCGGGCTCCTTCGGGGAAGAGGGTGCCGGATGCGGTGGTGAAGTCGGTGTAGCGGGTGCCGACGCCGATGATCAGGTCGCTGGTGCGGGCCAGGGCGTTCGCCGTGGAGCTGCCGGTGTGGCCGATGCCTCCGGTCTCGCAGGGGTGGTCGTACGGCAGGACGCCCTTGCCGGCCTGTGTGGTGGCGACGGGGATGCCGGTCCGCTCGGCGAGGGTGCGCAGGGCGTCCTCGGCGCCGCTGTGTCTCACCCCGCCACCGGCGACGATGAGGGGCCGCACGGCGGTCTTCACGGCCCGTACGGCCGCGTCGAGTTCGGCCGTGTCGGGGCGGGGGCGGCGCACCCGCCAGGTCCGCTCGGCGAGGAACTCCTCGGGCCAGTCGTACGCCTCCGCCTGGACGTCCTGCGGCAGGGCGAGGGTGACGGCGCCGGTCGCGGCGGGGTCGGAGAGGACCCGCGCGGCTTCGAGGGCGGCCGGGATCAGGGCCTCGGGCCGGGTGACCCGGTCGAAGTAGCGGGAGACGGGACGGAGGCAGTCGTTGACCGACACGTCTCCCGCGTACGGCACCTGGAGCTGCTGGAGTACGGGGTCGGCGGGGCGGCCCGCGAAGGTGTCGCCGGGCAGGAGCAGGACCGGCAGGTGGTTGACGGTGGCGAGGGCGGCGCCGGTGACGAGGTTGGTGGCGCCGGGGCCGATGGAGGTGGTGACGGCGTGCGCGGAGAGCCGGCCCCGCTGACGGGCGTAGCCGACGGCGGCGTGGACCATGGCCTGTTCGTTACGGCCCTGGTGGAAGGGCATGCGGGGCTCTTCGAGGAGCGCCTGGCCGATCCCGGCGACGTTCCCGTGGCCGAAGATGCCCCAGGTGGCGGCGATCAGCCGGTGCCGGGCTCCGTCGCGCTCGGTGTACTGGGCGGCGAGGAAGCGGACGAGCGCCTGGGCGACGGTCAGCCGGATGCTCATGCGTATCCCCTGCTCATGCGTATCCCTCCGTGTGGTCCGGGTGGAAGCAGATCTTCCACTCGCGCTCGGGGCTGGGGCCCGCCATGACGTTGAGGTAGTGGAGGGCGTGGCCCGGCTGGGCGATCGAGGGGCCGTGCCAGCCGTCGGGCACGAGGACGGCGTCACCGTCACGCACCTCGGCGAGGAGGTCGGCGCCGCCGGGCCGGGAGGGCGAGATCCGCTGGTACGCGAGGCCGTTCGGGCCCTCGATCTCGTAGTAGTAGATCTCCTCGAGGACGGACTCGGCGCCGGGGCGGTGCTCGTCGTGCTTGTGCGGCGGGTAGGAGGACCAGTTGCCGCCGGGCGTGACGACCTCGACGGCGATGAGCCGGTCGCAGTCGAAGGCGTCCGCCGAGGCGAAGTTCCGCACCTGGCGGGCGCGGTTGCCGCTGCCCCGGGTCTCGACGGGAACCTCCGGCGCGGGGCCGTAGCGGGCGGGGAGTCGTCGCTCGCACTTCGCTCCTGCCAAAGCGAAGCGGCCTCCCGCACCGGAGGCGATCTGGGCGTGGGCGTCGCGCGGTACATAGGCGAAGTCGCTCACTCCTTCGAACACGCTCGCGCGGCCCAGGAGTTCGAGGATCTCGCCGTCGACGCGCACGCTACAGGCACCGGAGAGGGGAAGCACGACCCATTCGGAATCCCCGCTCTCGAAGGAGTGGATCTCTCCCGGTCCGAGGGCGAGGACGCGCAGGGCGGAGTACGTCCATCCGGCCCGGGCGGGGTCGATGTCGACCGCGTACGGGCCTCGGGCGGCGGTCCCGGCGGGCAGGTGGAGGGAGGGGAGGGGCGGGGGTCGATCAGGGCTCATGACGCATCCCTACCCGGTCTCCGGCGGGGTGCGGCCGGCGGTTTCCGGTGGGGCGCCGCCGGGGGTTTCCGGTGGGGCGCCGCTGCCGGTGGCGAGGGTCTCCGGCGACGTGCGGCCGCGCGTGGCGTGGGCCTCCGGCAGGGTGCCGCTGCCCGTGGCGAGGGCTTCGGTGATCTCGGAGGCGTACGGCATGGCGGACGAGCAGGCGAGACGGCCCGCGACGATCGCTCCGGCGGCGTTCGCACAGCGCAGGACCGTCTCCAGGTCCCACCCGGCGAGCAGTCCGTCGACGAGCGCCCCGCCGAACGCGTCGCCCGCGCCGAGCCCGTTGACGACGTCCACCGGCAGCGGCGGCACCTCCGCGCACGTCCCGTCGGCGGCCAGCGCGAGGACGCCCCCGGGGCCCTGCTTGACCACGGCAAGACGGAGGCCGCGCCCACTGTCGGAGGCGAGGAGGGCGCGGGCGGCCGCGTACGGCTCGCGCTCCCCCGTCGCGACCTCGCACTCGTCGAGGTTGCCGACGGCGACGGTCGCGTGCCGCAGCGCCTCGGTGTAGTACGGGCGGGCCGCCGCCGGGTCCGCCCAGAACATCGGCCGCCAGTCCAGGTCGAGGACCGTCACCTCACGGCCGGACCTGGCCCGCAGCGCCTCCAGGGTCGCGGTGCGGCTCGGCTCGGCGCTCAGGCCGGTGCCGGTCGCCCAGAAGACCCGGGCGGCGCGGATCGCGTCGAGGTCCAGCTCGTGCGCATGGATCTCCAGGTCGGGCGCCTTGGGCCGCCGGTAGAAGGTGAGCGGGAAGTCGTCGGGCGGAAAGAGGGCGCAGAAGGTGACCGGTGTCGGGTACTCCTCGACCTCGCCCACCCAGCGCTCGTCCACCCCGAAGCCCTTGAGCTCACGGCGCAGATAGGTGCCGAAGGGGTCGGCGCCGGTGCGGGAGACGAGGGCGGTGCGGCGGCCGAGCCGGGCGGCGGCGACGGCCACGTTGGCCGGGGAACCGCCGAGGAACTTGCCGAAGGTCTCGACCCGGTCGAGCCCGACCCCGGTCTGGAGCGGGTAGAGGTCCACGCCGAGGCGCCCCATGGTGATCAGTTCGTACGGCTCCGTCTCCACGCGCCACCTCTCGCGTCCGGCTTCCCGCACCCAGGTCTAGCCGTCCGCCGGGAGGCGTGTCAACGATATGTCCGGACATTCGGACGACAGGACCGGCCGTACCGGGCCGGAGCGGCGTGCTTGACGCTGCTCTCGGGCCCCGGCGAAGGTGGCAGGCATGACGAAGCCGTCACCGCAGCCGTCCTCGCCCCTGTCCCCTTCCTCTTCCCCGTCCCCTTCCCCGTCCCGTATCCGGGTCGGCTCCGCCCCGGACTCCTGGGGGGTGTGGTTCCCCGACGATCCCCGGCAGGTGCCCTGGCAGCGCTTCCTCGACGAGGTGTCCGGCGCGGGCTTCGAGTGGATCGAGCTCGGCCCGTACGGCTATCTGCCCACCGATCCGGCCGTCCTGACGGAGGAGACCTCCCGGCGCGGCCTGCGGGTCTCGGCGGGGACGGTCTTCACCGGCCTCCACCGCGGCCCCGAGGTCTGGGACCGCACCTGGGCGCACGTCGCCGAGAACGCGGCCCTCGCGCAGGCGATGGGCGCGGACCAGCTCGTCGTCATCCCGGCGTTCTGGCGGGACGACCGCACGGGCGAGGTGCTTGAGGACCGGACGCTCACCCCGGCCCAGTGGCGGGACCTGACACGGCTGACCGAGCGTCTGGGCCGGGAGGTGCGCGAGCGGTACGGGCTGCGGATCGTCGTCCATCCGCATGCCGACACCCATCTGGACGGCGAGGAGAGCGTCACCCGGTTCCTGGACGCCACCGACCCGGACGCGGTCTCGCTCTGTCTGGACACCGGGCACTACGCGTACGCGGGCGGGGACAGCGTCAAGCTGATCCAGACGTACGGCGAGCGGATCGGCTACCTCCATCTCAAGCAGGTCGACCCGGAGGTCCTGGCCGGGGTGATGGCCGAGGGGGTGCCGTTCGGGCCGGCCGTGGCGCGGGGTGTGATGTGCGAACCGCCGTCGGGGGTGCCCGCCCTCGAACCGGTGCTCGCCGCCGCGTCGGCGCTCGACGTGGACCTGTTCGCGATCGTCGAGCAGGACATGTACCCGTGCGAGCCGGACGTCCCGTACCCGATCGCGCTGCGCACCCGGCGCTTCCTGCGCTCCTGCGGCGTGTGACGGGCGCATACCTCCCTGACCAGGGGTGAGGCACGCGGACACGCCGGGGTCCTGTTGCGTCACTTCTGTCACGCGCGTCCCTTCGGCGTCACACATATCTCCGTTATGCGGGTTTTCCGTCACAGGCGCACGACAGGCGTTCTCCTCCTGTCTGGGGCGGCCGTTGCAGGGGGCACAGGCTCAGTGATCGCCAACGCCCGCCCGCAGCGCCCCCGAACGGCACCCCCGCCGCCGCTGCGCGGTGAGCAGGGAGGTACCAGGCATGACGGACAAGAGGCTCTGGTCGTACAAGGACATCGCCGCACACATCAAGGTGCAGCCCGACACGGTCCGCTCCTACCGGAAGCACGGACTGCTGCCGGCCCCCGACCAGGTGGAGTCGGGCAAGCCCTACTGGTACGCGGACACGATCCGCGCCTGGGTCGCCAGCCGCCCCGGCAACCGGGGCCGCCGCGACTGACGTGCCGTCGCCTGCCCGACGAGGACGCCGGGTCCCCGAATCGTCCGGGGCCCGGCGTCCCGCTTTCTCATCCGCGCAGCGAGACGGCCTCCCGGGGTGTCTCGGCCGCGCCGGCCGCCCCGGGGTCCTCGCCCGCCCCGTCCGACTCGCTGATCCCGAACCGGTCGTGGAAGCGGCGCAGCGGGCCCGGGGCCCACCAGGTGAGGCGGCCGGTCAGTTTCATCACGGAGGGGACGAGGAGGCTGCGGACCACCATGGCGTCCATGAGGACGGCGAGGGCGACGCCGAGGCCGAGCATCTTGGTGTTGGTGACGCGGGAGGTGCCTATGGCGACCATGACGACGGCGAGGATCACGGCGGCGGCGGTGATGAGGCCGCCGGTGTGGCGCAGGCCGAAGCGGACGGAGTGCTCGTGGTCGCCGGTGGCGTCGTACTCCTCCTTGATGCGGGAGAGCAGGAACACCCCGTAGTCCATGGAGAGTCCGAAGGCCACGCAGAACATGAGCACCGGCAGGGTGGTCTCGATGTCGCCGGTGGGGGTGAAGCCGAGGAGGCCGGAGAGGTGGCCGTCCTGGAAGACCCAGACGACGGCCCCGAACATCGCCGTGAGGCTGAGGGCGTTGAGGACGACGGCCTGGACGGGGATGAGGACGCTGCCGGTGAGCAGGAAGACGAGGAGCAGCGTGACGAGGACGATGATCGCCGCCGCCCAGGGCAGCCGCTCGGCGAGGGCGTCCTTGGAGTCGACGAGGACGGCGGCCTGCCCGGTGACGGACGTCTCGAACGGAGCCGGCACGGACCGGAGTTCGTCGACCGTCCGCTGGGCTTCGGCGCCGACGGCCTCCCCTTCGGGCACGACGGTGAAGTAGGCGTGGCCGCTGCCGGCGGTCACCGGCCCTTCGGCCCGTACGACGCCGTCGACGCCTGCGATCAGCTCCCGGTAGTCCGCGTACTGCGCGGGCGTGGCCGGGCCCTCGGCGAGGACGGTGATCCCGCCGCCCGGGTCGCCGGGGAAGCCGTCCCGCAGCTGGTCCTGGACGACCCGGGAGGAGGCGGTGGCGGGCAGCTGGCGGTCGTCGGCGGTGCCGAGCTCCACACCGAGGAAGGGCAGTCCGAGGAGGACGAGTCCCGCGGTGGTGAGGACGGCGAAGACCGGCGCCCTGCGCATCACGAGCGCGGCGGCCCGCCCCCAGCCGGCGTCTTCGCGGCCGTCTCCGGCTCCGGCTCCGTCTCCGGCTCCGTCGAGGGCGTCGAGGGCGGCCTTCCGGGGACGGCCGCGCCGGAGGAGGCGCCGCAGGTCGAGTGCGTTGACCCGGTCGCCGAGCAGGACGAGGGCCGCCGGGAGCAGGGTGAGCGCGGCGGTCGCGGCGAGCAGGACCACGGCGATCCCGGCGTACGCGAAGGAGCGCAGGAAGTACTGCGGGAAGACCAGCATCGCGGCGAGTGAGACGGCGACGGTCAGGGCCGAGAAGAGCACCGTCCGGCCTGCGGTGCGCAGGGTGGTGCGCACGGCGGTGTACGTGTCGGCCCCGGCGGCGAGCTCCTCGCGGTAGCGGCGGACGACGAACAGGGCGTAGTCGATGGCGAGTCCGAGCCCCAGGGCCGTCGTCAGGTTCTGCGCGAAGACGGAGACGTCCGTGAACTCGGTGATGCCACGCAGGACGGCGTTGGTGCCGAGGATGGCGACGATGCCGACGCCGAGCGGCAGCAGGGCGGCGACGGCGCTGCCGAAGACCATGACGAGGAGGACGAGGGTGACGGGCAGGGCGATGAGCTCGGCCCGCAGCAGATCCTCCTGGATGACCACCTGCATCTCGTGGCGGACGGCGAGGGAGCCGCCGAGGGAGACCTCGACGGGGCCGTGCGCGCCCCGGTACTCGGGGGCGATCCGGTCGAGTATGGCGGCGGCGTCCTTCTCCTCGCCGGCGATCCGGGCGGCGATGACGGCCTGCCGGCCGTCCTCGGAGCGGAGGGCGGGCGAGCCGGTCGACCAGTAGGAGCCGACGCCGTCGACGCCCGGTTCGGCGTCGAGCCGCTCGGCGAGCGCGCGGGCCTCGGCGGCCGCCGCCGGGGCGTCGACGCCGGCCGGTCCCGCGTCGACGAGCAGGAGCAGATTGGGCTGGGAGCCGGGGAAGCGGCGCTCCAGGGCCTCCGTCGCGTACGTGGATTCGGCGGCCGGGTCCTCCCAGCCTCCGCTGCCCATCCGTTCGGCGACCCCGCCGCCGGCCAGGACGGCGAGGGCGGTGAGGACGAGTGCCACGAGGAGCGTGAGGCGCGGGCGGGCGGTCACGAACCGCGTCCACCCCCCGGCCCCCCGCGCGCCCCCACCGGGCGGTGTCTTCTTGACTTCGGCCATGACGAGGTGTCCCCTTCACCTGACCCCTGTGCTCGCTTCCCGGCAGGTCACAGGGGTCACCCATTGCCATAGACTGGCAAACACGAGCGATCACTCGCGTTTCTCAAGAATGCGAGCGACCTCTCGCATTTGTCAAACGTGTTGAGGAAGCTGGGGACAGTCATGTCCGACGACGTGTCCGAAGACCTGAGCGGAGAGACGTCCGGAGAGGCGTCCGGCGAACCCAGGCCGCGCCGCCGCCAGGCGCGCGGCGAGCGCCGCATCGCGCAGCTGCTCCAGGCCGCCGCGAACGTCTTCTGCGCGAACGGCTACACGGCGGCGAGCACCAACGCGATCGCGCGCGAGGCCCACGTCTCACCCGGCACGCTCTACCAGTACTTCCCGAACAAGGAAGCCATCGCGATAGAGCTCGGCGAGCGCCTCCTGCACGAGATGCGGGAGGCCCACGGCCAGGCGTTCACCGCGGCGAACCTCGCCCTGCCACTACCCGAACTGCTCGACGCCGTGGTCGATCCGATGATCGAGTTCAACTGCCAGAACCCGGCCTTCCTCGCCCTCATGCACGGCTCCGAGGTGCCGGGCCGGATCGTCGAGGAGCACGACGCCCTGCACGTCTCGCTGCTCGCCCGGGTGCAGGACGTCCTCGCCCACTACGCCCCCGGCACACCCGCCGAGGACCGCGCCCGCGTCGCCGACATGGCCTTCGCGACCTTCAAGGGCGGCCTGGGCCTCGTACTCGCCGCGCCCGAGGGGGCCGAGCGGGACGCGACGATCGTCGAGCTCAAGACCGTCCTCCTGCGCTATCTGGCCCCGCTGACCGAGGGGTCGATCGCGGCGCCGCCGGTCACCACGTCTCGGACCCACTGACGGAGCCCCCGGGCCTGCCCGGACCTCCCGACTCCTCCCCCGCCCCCGGCCCCGACCCCGCCCCAGCCCCCGCCCCAGTCCCAGTCCTCGCCCGCGCCCGCAGCTTCAGCGCGAGCAGCGGGAAGACGAGGACGGAGACCATCCCCGCCCCCACGAGCGCCGCCGCCTCGCCCGCCGTCAGCGTCTCGTCGTCCACGCCGATGGTGGTGATCGCGACGACGAGCGGCAGCGCGGTGGAGCCGTACAGGACGAGCCCGGTCCGGTCCTCGCGGCCGAGGTCGCGCGGGGCGAGGAACCAGATCGGCCCGCCGCGCACCAGCAGGAACAGCAGCAGGAAGACCGGCAGCAGGAGCAACGTCCGGCCGCCGTCGAGGAGCGAGTCCAGGTCGAACTCGATCCCGGTGACGACGAAGAAGACCGGGACGAGGAAGCCGAAACCGACGCCCTCGATCTTCTCCAGGATCCGCGGGCCGGACTCGGGCGCGGCCCCGGTCAGCACGAGCCGGGTGACGAGTCCGGCCGCGAAGGCCCCGAGCAGTACGTCGAGCCCGAGGGCCGTCGACGCCCCGAGCATCAGGGCGAGCAGCAGGAAGACGAACCGGACCGCGAACTGGCCGCTGCTGTCCAGGGTCCTGGCGATGACCTTGGAGAACCACGGCGGGCGCGGCCGCAGCGCCCAGTAGACGGCCCCCGCCGTGAGCGCGGCGAAGGCGGCGAGGAGCGCGGTCGACTCGCCCGCGCCGCGCCCGCTCAGGAGCAGCGCCATGGCGATGATCGGGCCGAACTCGCCGACCGCCCCGAAGGCCATGACGACCGAGCCGAACCTCCCGTGGAGGTCGCCCGCGTCCCGGAGCACCGGCAGGACGGTCCCGAGCGCGGTGCTGGTGAGCGCCACGCCGATGAAGACGCCCTTCGCGTATCCGCCGCCGAGCAGGATGCCGGCGGCGAGTCCGAGCACGAGGGCGATCAACCAGGCCCGGACGGAGCGCCGGAGGGTGTCGCCGCGGACCTTGCCGAACTCGATCTCGTACCCCGCGAGGAAGATCAGCATGGTGAGGCCGAGTTCGGAGAGTCCGTCGATCAGCTCGCTCGGACGGGCCCAGCCGAGGACGTCGGGGCCGATGAGGATGCCGAGCAGGATCTCGAAGATGACGAGGGGGACGGGGAGCTTCCGCCCGACCGCGTAGGCGAGCAGCGGCGCCAGGACGGCGATCGCCATGATCAGGATGAGCGTGGTCCCCGAATGCGACATATGGGGTATTTACCATAGGGGTCGGCGGGGTGATCCGATGACGGAGACGGCCCGCCTTCCGGGCCATGGCCGAGATCGCTCGCGCACCACGACCGACCCTGACTGGAATTTATACCCCCTAGGGGTATAAATTGGTGGTGTACGGCTCTGACACCCACGAGGAGAACGCCATGTCCGCAGAGACGAAGACCGAGCTCACCACCGTCTACCAGGTCAAGGGCATGACCTGCGGCCACTGCGAGGGCGCCGTCTCCGGTGAGATCTCCGAGCTGCCCGGCGTCTCCTCGGTCACGGCCGTCGCCGCCACCGGTCAGGTGACCGTCGTCTCCGCCGCCCCGCTCGACGAGGAGGCCGTGCGGGCCGCCGTCGACGAGGCCGGCTACGAGCTGGTCTGACCACTCGCCTGTCACCACCCCGCAGGGCCGTACCGTTACCGGGTACGGCCCTGCTCTCGTTTGGAACCGCTCATGACGTCCACGATCACCGAGCTGACGATCGGTGGCATGACCTGTGCCTCCTGCGCCGCCCGTGTCGAGAAGAAACTCAACCGGATGGACGGAGTGATGGCGACGGTCAATTACGCCACCGAGAAGGCACGGGTCGAGCACCCCCCGGAGCTGACGGTCGACGATCTGATCGCCACCGTCGTCAGGACCGGATACACCGCCGAGGAACCCCCGCCCCCTGAGCCCCGGCCCGAGCCCGAGCTCGCCCCGGAGCCCGACGAGGACCCGCAGCTCGCCGCCCTCCGGCAGCGGCTCAACGTCACCGCCCTCCTCGCCGCCCCCGTCGTCCTGCTCGCCATGGTCCCGGCGCTCCAGTTCGACAACTGGCAGTGGCTCTCCCTCACGCTCGCCGCCCCCGCCGTCGTCTGGGGCGGACTGCCCTTCCACCGGGCCGCCCGCACCAACCTCCTGCACGGCGCCGCCACCATGGACACCCTCGTCTCGGTCGGCACCCTCGCCGCCTTCGGCTGGTCGCTCTGGGCCCTCTTCCTCGGCGACGCGGGCATGCCCGGCATGCGGCACGGCTTCGACCTCACCGCCGACCGCTCCGACGGCACCTCCACGATCTACCTGGAGGTCGCGGCCGGAGTCGTCACCTTCATCCTGCTCGGCCGCTACCTGGAGGCCCGCGCCAAACGGAAGGCGGGCGCGGCGCTCCGGGCCCTGATGGAGCTCGGCGCGAAGGACGTGACCGTCCTGCGGCGAGGCACGGAGGTACGGATCCCGGTCACCGCGCTCCGGGCCGGCGACCTCTTCGTCGTACGCCCCGGGGAGAAGATCGCCACCGACGGCACCGTCACCGAGGGCGCGTCGGCGGTCGACGCCTCCCTGCTCACCGGCGAGTCACTGCCGCTCGACGTCACCGAGGGCGACGCCGTCACCGGCGGCTGCGTCAACGTCTCCGGACGGCTCGCCGTCCGGGCCACCCGGGTCGGCACCGACACCCGGCTCGCCCGGATGGCGAAGCTCGTCGAGGACGCCCAGAACGGCAAGGCCGAGGTGCAGCGGCTCGCCGACCGGATCTCCGCCGTGTTCGTCCCCGTGGTGCTCCTCATCGCGCTCGGCACCCTCGTCACCTGGCTGCTCGTCACCGACGACCCGACCGCCTCGTTCACCGCCGCCGTCGCCGTCCTGATCATCGCCTGCCCCTGCGCCCTCGGCCTCGCCACCCCGACCGCCCTCCTGGTCGGCACCGGCAGGGGCGCGCAGCTCGGCATCCTCATCAAGGGACCCGAGGTCCTGGAGTCCACCCGCCGCGTCGACACGGTCGTCCTCGACAAGACCGGGACGGTCACCACCGGCCGGATGCGGCTGACCGGCGTCCATGTGTACGGGGGGAGGTACGGCACCGACGGCACCGACGAGCTCCGGCTGCTGCGGCTCGCGGGCGCCCTGGAGCACTCCTCCGAGCACCCGGTGGCCCGCGCGGTCGCGGCCGGTGCCGCCGAGCGGTGCGGTCCGCTCCCCGTACCGAAGACCTTCGAGAACGTCCCCGGGCTCGGCGTACGCGGCTCGGTCGACGGCCATCTGGTCCTCGTCGGCCGCGCCGCCCTGCTCACGGCGGAAGGCGTGGAGGTCCCGGCGGGCGCCGCCGGGCCCGGCGCCGTCCACGTCGCCTGGGACGGGGTGGCCAGGGGCACCCTGACCGTCGCCGACACCGTCAAGGACACCAGCGCCGAGGCGGTCGCCCGGCTGCGCGGCCTGGGGCTGCGGCCCGTGCTGCTCACCGGGGACCACCGGGCGGTGGCGGAGGCGGTGGCCGCCGAGGTCGGCATCGACGAGGTGATCGCGGAGGTGCTGCCCGAGGAGAAGGCCGAGGTGGTCCGGCGGCTCCAGGCGGAGGGCCGGACGGTCGCGATGGTGGGCGACGGCGTGAACGACGCCGCCGCGCTCGCCACCGCGGATCTCGGCCTGGCGATGGGGACGGGTACGGACGCGGCCATCGAGGCGAGCGATCTGACCCTGGTCCGGGGCGATCTGCGGGTCGCGGCGGACGCCATCCGGCTCTCCCGGCGGACCCTGGCGACGATCAGGGGAAACCTGGGCTGGGCCTTCGGCTACAACGTGGCCGCCCTGCCCCTCGCGGCGGCCGGACTGCTCAACCCGATGATCGCGGGCCTGGCCATGGCCCTTTCGTCCGTGTTCGTCGTGTCCAACAGCCTGCGGCTGCGACGCTTCACGTGAATTCACCCACACGTGACGCACAGGACCTTCACAAGGAGATCTAGATCACAGATATTGGGGGGTAACCATCTGGGCTGTTCGCGAGTCTAAGTGGGCGATGCCGAGAACGTCTTGGGGGACGTTCATTGGGAGGTCTTGGGGGACGTCCCAATTGGCAAGCGTTGGCCGGGGCACGTGCACCGGGGAGCTTTGAGCGGCCCTCCCGTACGTACGTACCCCGGCAGACCGCGTCGCGCCCGCCCCGCGCAGCTTCTGCTGACGCCCGGCAGACGCCCGGCCCGGATCCCGTGGGGGGAATCCGCTCCGGGATATGGGAAGCGCCCCGTCCGTCGACCCGTGGGGGGATCGACGGCGGGGCGCTTCCTGCTTTTCAGCGAAGTGTCAGCGGGACTCGACCGGGACGAAGTCGCGGAGGACCTCGCCCGTGTAGATCTGGCGCGGGCGGCCGATGCGGGAGCCCGGCTCCTTGATCATCTCGTGCCACTGGGCGATCCAGCCGGGGAGCCGGCCGAGCGCGAAGAGCACGGTGAACATCTCGGTCGGGAAGCCCATCGCGCGGTAGATCAGACCCGTGTAGAAGTCCACGTTCGGGTAGAGGTTGCGCGACACGAAGTACTCGTCGGAGAGCGCGTGCTCCTCCAGCTTCAGCGCGATGTCCAGCAGCTCGTCGGACTTGCCGAGGGCCGAGAGGACATCGTGCGCCGCCGCCTTGATGATCTTGGCGCGCGGGTCGAAGGACTTGTACACCCGGTGGCCGAAGCCCATCAGGCGGACGCCGTCCTCCTTGTTCTTCACCTTGCGGATGAAGGAGTCGACATCGCCGCCGTTGGCCTTGATGCCTTCCAGCATCTCCAGGACCGACTGGTTGGCGCCGCCGTGCAGGGGACCCCAGAGGGCCGAGATGCCGGCGGAGATCGACGCGAACATGTTCGCCTGCGAGGAACCGACCAGACGCACGGTGGACGTCGAACAGTTCTGCTCGTGGTCCGCGTGCAGGATCAGCAGCTTGTCGAGCGCGGCGACGACGACCGGGTCGAGGTCGTACTCCTGCGCCGGGACCGAGAAGGTCATGCGCAGGAAGTTCTCGACGTACCCGAGGTCGTTGCGCGGGTAGACGAAGGGGTGACCGATCGACTTCTTGTACGCGTACGCCGCGATCGTCGGCAGCTTCGCGAGCAGCCGGATCGTGGAGAGGTGACGCTGCTCCTCGTCGAACGGGTTGTGGCTGTCCTGGTAGAACGTCGACAGCGCGGAGACCACCGAGGACAGCATCGCCATCGGGTGGGCGTCCCGCGGGAAGCCGCGGAAGAAGTTCTTGACGTCCTCGTGGACCAGCGTGTGCTGCGTGATCTCGTTCTTGAAGGTCGCCAGCTCGTCGACCTTGGGCAGCTCACCGTTGATCAGCAGGTACGCCACCTCAAGGAAGGTGGAGCGCTCCGCCAGCTGCTCGATGGGGTAGCCGCGGTACCGCAGGATCCCCTGCTCACCATCGAGGTAGGTGATCGCGGATTTATAGGCGGCGGTGTTGCCGTATCCGCTGTCCAGGGTGACCAGACCGGTCTGGGCTCGGAGTTTCCCGATGTCGAAGCCCTTGTCGCCGACGGTGCTCTCGACCACCGGGTAGGTGTATTCACCGTCCGCGTACCGCAGTACTACAGAGTTGTCGCTCACGTCATCCCTCACCGACGTAGTGCCTCTTCTTCGAGGTGCCCTGACTGTCTCTACCATCCCCCATTTGGCTCAGGAGAGTGCACTCGGGGTCGACCATTGGGCCAATCGGCGGCACTCAGTGCCGCCAACCTTCATATCCTGCCCCCTTCGCCCCGGTTCTGGTAGTCCTCCGTGATCTTTCACACGAGGGTGCGACCTGTGAGCCGGAAGGCGAGTGCGGTAAAGCGCCGGCCCGCCGAGACCGTGCGGACGGCCTGGGCGATCGCGCGGCGGGAGCCGACCAGGACGACCAGCTTCCGGGCCCGGGTCACGGCCGTGTAGAGCAGGTTCCGCTGGAGCATCATCCAGGCGCTCATGGTGACCGGGATCACCACCGCCGGATACTCGCTGCCCTGCGAGCGGTGGATGGTGACCGCGTACGCGTGGGCGAGCTCGTCCAGCTCGTCGAAGTCGTACGGCACCTCCTCGTCCTCATCCGTCCGCACGGTCAGCCGCTGCTCGACGAGGTCGAGGGCGGTGACGACGCCGACCGTGCCGTTGAAGACCCCGTTGGCGCCCTTGTCGTAGTTGTTGCGGATCTGGGTGACCTTGTCGCCGACCCGGAAGACCCGGCCGCCGAACCGCTTCTCCGGCAGGTCCGGGCGGGCCGGGGTGATCGCCTGCTGGAGCAGCCCGTTGAGCGAGCCCGCGCCCGCCGGGCCCCGGTGCATGGGGGCGAGGACCTGGACGTCCCGGCGCGGGTCGAGCCCGAACTTGGCCGGAATCCGGCGGGCCGCGACCTCCACGGCGACCCGGGCGGCGTCCTCGGTCTCCTCCTCCACGAAGAGGAAGAAGTCCGGCAGCCCCTCCGTCCTCGGCGGGACGCCGGCGTTGATCCGGTGCGCGTTGGTGACGACGCCGGACTCCTGGGCCTGCCGGAAGATCCGGGTGAGACGGACCGCCGGTACGGGGCTTCCCGGCGCGAGCAGATCGCCGAGGACCTCACCCGCGCCCACGGACGGAAGCTGGTCGACGTCGCCCACGAGCAGCAGATGGGCTCCCGGCGCCACGGCCTTGACCAGCTTGTTCGCGAGGAGCAGGTCGAGCATGGAGGCCTCGTCGACCACGACCAGGTCGGCGTCGAGGGGCCGGTCCCGGTCGTAGGCCGCGTCGCCGCCGGGCTTGAGCTCCAGGAGCCGGTGGACGGTGGAGGCCTCCGCGCCGGTCAGCTCGGCGAGCCGCTTGGCGGCCCGGCCGGTGGGGGCGGCGAGGACGACCTTGGCCTTCTTGGCGCGGGCCAGCTCCACGATGGAGCGGACCGTGAACGACTTGCCGCAGCCTGGTCCGCCGGTGAGCACGGCGACCTTACGGGTGAGGGCGAGCCGCACGGCCTCCTCCTGCTCGGGCGCCAGCGAGGCCCCGGTCCGGTCCGCGAGCCAGGCGAGGGCCTTGTCCCAGGCCACGTCCCGGAAGCCGGCCATCCGGTCCTCGTCGGCGCCGAGCAGCCGGCGGAGCTGCCCCGCGAGCGACAGTTCGGCCCGGTGGAAGGGGATCAGGTACACGGCGGTGACGGGCGTGCCCTCGGGACCCGGCACCACTTCCCGTACGACCCCCTCGGGGTCCTCGGCCAGCTCGGCGAGGCACTCGATGACGAGCCCCGTGTCGACCTGGAGGAGTTTGACGGCGTCGGCGATCAACCGCTCCTCGGGCAGGAAGCAGTGCCCCTGGTCGCTGGACTGCGACAGCGCGTACTGAAGTCCCGCCTTCACCCGGTCCGAGCTGTCGTGCGGTATCCCCACCGCCTGGGCGATCTTGTCGGCGGTCAGGAACCCGATGCCCCACACGTCGGCGGCGAGCCGGTAGGGCTGGTTCCGCACGACGGAGATCGAGGCGTCCCCGTACTTCTTGTAGATCCGGACCGCGATGGAGGTGGAGACGCCGACGCCCTGGAGGAAGACCATCACTTCCTTGATCGCCTTCTGCTCCTCCCAGGCGGCCGTGATGTTCTTGGTGCGCTTGGGCCCGAGGCCAGGGACCTCGATCAGACGCGCGGGGGCCTCTTCGAGGATGTCGAGGGTGTCGAGCCCGAAGTGCGAGGTGATGCGGTCGGCGAAGACGGGCCCGATGCCCTTGATCAGACCGGAGCCGAGATAGCGGCGGATGCCCTGGATGGTGGCGGGCAGGACGGTCGTGTAGTTGTCGACGGTGAACTGCTTGCCGTACTGCGCGTGCGAGCCCCAACGCCCCTCCATCCGCAGCGACTCCCCCGGCTGCGCCCCGAGCAGCGCCCCGACCACGGTGAGCAGATCCCCACCACCGCGCCCGGTGTCGACGCGGGCGACCGTGTAGCCGGTCTCCTCATTGGCGTAGGTGATCCGCTCCAGAACACCAGTCACTTCACAAACACCCTGGCGGCTGCCTTGCTGCGACTCAACTCCCCTACCGGGCATGCCCCACCTGGCTTCCTACGTCTCCGATGCCTGGGAGGCTATCGCCCGCCACCGACAGAGCGGCCATCTCGTGGTTTCTCGCAGCCACAGGTGTGATGGGATCCCCGGCATGACAGATTGGCCGCAACTCAGCCACGCCTACGGCTCCGCCGAAGACATACCCGCCCTGCTCGCACGCATCGCGTTCGAGCCCAAGCCAGAGCTCTGGAACGACCTGTGGTCCGCACTCTGCCATCAGGGCAGCGTGTACTCGGCCAGCTTCGCGGCGCTGCCCTGGCTGGCCGACATGGCTGGCAATGCAGACCGAGGTCAAGCCGTGAACGCTCTGAACCTGGCGGGCGCCATCATGGCGGGCGCCGAGCAGCCGCACGGAGCCGGCGATGTCCGCACACAGCACTCGGCGGAGATCGCGACCCTGCTGGCATCGGTGAACCGCCATCTCCGGACCGCGACCCATCGCACGGAGTACATCGATCTCCTGGAGTCCATGCTCGGCTTCGAGGGCGTCGCGGGATGGAGCGAGGACCTGGCATGGGGGCTCGGGAACGAGGAGTTCGAAGTCTCCTGTCCCGGCTGCGAAACCGACCTGTTCATCGTCCTCGGTGAACGCGGGTTCTTCTGCACCGGCGAGGACTACGCACTGTCGGACGACAGCATCGAGACCCGGCCGCTGCGACCGACGAGCCCCGCAGGTCTGGAAGGCCTCGGTCGACGTCTTCACGACATCGCACTCACCGACGGTCAACACGACGTCGCACGCCTGCTGACCTTCGTCTTCGGGAGCGCGACCTGCCCGGACTGCGAAACCGACTTCTCCGTAGCCGACCAGGTCACGACCCAGGCGTAACGTCAGTCACTTTGGTTTGGAGAAGTGGGGTTGCGCTCAAGGACACCTTCGAGCACTGCCGACCCCGGCCCGCGACCTTCGTTGGACATGCCCCGAAGGTAGCGAACCGGTCGGACAGCGAGCGCGGCCCGGGCGAACGCGGTCACCGTCACCGGCCCGCGCGCACGCGGCTCACCCCGCGCGCCTCACAGGTCGTCCACCGTCCCCAGGACGGCCGGCCCGCAGCCTTCGGGCAGGTGGGCCGCAACCTCGGCGAACGCCTCCTCGGCCGTCGCGAATCGGCCGTGGACCTCCTCCGCCCCGGCACGGTTCGTCACCTCGTAGCCTCCTTCCCCGAGGGGATACACGGCCGGTACGTCCCTCGGATGGGGATATCCGACGCAGCGGCTCAACAGCAGGATTCCGTGGCTCACGCCGGGAAAGAGCTGCCGTAGCCGCGGCTGCGCAAAGGCGGCCCGGACCATCTCGGGCTCGATCACCTCCGGCCCGTACGGCAGAACCGTGCGCCATTGGGCCTCCACGATCTCCGCGGCACTCTGTGCGGGTGTCTCGTCAGTCACTCAGTCGCCTTTCCCTTTGGGCCTGCCGAGCTGGATCTCCGGGATGTCCGGAGTCGGCACCTTGATCTCCGTGAACCCGTCGCGGCCGTCGGACGTGTACCAACGGATCTCCTCCCACGGCCGGCCGACCAGCCCCGTCGGGGGGCGGCTGGTTCAGTCCGAGCACCACACTGTGCCGCGGCCGGTCGGGACCTCGGTGCGGGCACATCTCGAGTCCCAGCGGGTCGATCGACGTCGTCGGGTCGTCGACGTACGTGACCGCGTTGGGGGCCGGGTTCAGCCCCAGCGGATCCGGCGACACGTAGCGGCCGGTGTCCGGGTCGTAGTGCCGGTGGCGGTTGTAGTGGAGGCCCGACTCCGGGTCGAAGTACTGCCCGGGGAAGCGCAGGGGCGTGTACGCCGTGGCGCTCCGGTTCCAGGTGGTGGCGCCCCACAGCGTGGTCCGGGTGCGTCAGGTCACGTCGCCCTGCTCGTCGACCAGTTCGCGCGGGGTGCCGACCAGGTCCGTGATCACGGCGAAGAAGCGGCGGTCGATCTCCTCCTGGTCCACGAGGCGCCGTTCCACCTGGGTGAGCGGGCCTCGTTCCGTCGTGGTCCCACGTCAGGGCGATCGTCTCGGGCGTGCCCGTCACCCGTGTGCTCTGCTCGCAGAGCGTGTCGCCGTCCCACGTGAACGTCGTCTCCTCGACGACCGAGACCCCGTCAGGCGCCAGTCGCCGCTTGGCTGTGCGGCGGCCGAGCGCGTCGTACACGTAGTGCCAGCGCGTCCCGTCGGGGGTGGTGACCGAGACGAGGCGGTCCTCGGCGTCCCAGCCGTAGTGCCAGGTGTCGGGCTTCCGCGAGAGACGGGTCTTCTGGCGGAGTACGACCCTGCCTTGGGCGTCGTGCTCGTAGCGGGTGCGGCCGGCCGAGGTGATCCGGGTGCCGGTGTAGACGCGGGGCCCGGCCGCCTCGCCGGCGCCCGGCCAGTCCGCGTCGGTCTGGTTGCCGGCCTCGTCGTACGCGTACCGCTCGCTCCAGTTCTCCGCCGTGACGGCCGAGACCCGGCCGTCGCCCGTCAGTCGGAACTCCCGCCGGCCGGCGAGCTGGTCGTCCACGGAGGTGAGCCGGCCGTCCGCACGGTAGGTGTACGTCCGTTGCTGGACCGTCCGGCCGTCGGGACCGGTGACCCGCTGACCGGTCGTGCGACCCAGGCCGTCGTACGTGTGCTCGATCGACAGCGAATCGCCGATCTGCCGCCCCGTCTCCCGCCCCCTCTGCCGCCCTGGACCTCAGCCTGGCGTCTTGAGCCTCAATGGACTCACTCTTCTCGTCCCGGCTGTAGGAAATTCGCTCAGCCAGTAGCACACGTCTCACGGTCAACCGGCCCCGCCTGTGAAAACCGTCAGCGCTCCTGCCGTACGAGCTGCCCTCCCCGGCTGTCCG
Source organism: Streptomyces sp. NPDC093795 (assembly GCF_044764665.1). Classification (NCBI taxonomy): domain Bacteria; kingdom Bacillati; phylum Actinomycetota; class Actinomycetes; order Kitasatosporales; family Streptomycetaceae; genus Streptomyces; species Streptomyces sp. NPDC093795. The sequence continues at coordinate 238,079 of NZ_JBIWIO010000002.1, read as the reverse complement.
CGACCCGCTTCACGTCCCGCAGGGACCCAATCAGGCAGCGCGCGAGGTAGCGCAGTTCACCGCTGGACGCCCGGCGGTCCGCGAGGAGCTCGGCGGCGTGGGCAAGGAGGTCGCCCGCCATCCCGAGCTGGAGGGCCTCGATGTCGTCGGCGAGCCGGGCCACCCGACCCGAACCGTCCGACAGCAGATAGCAGGGGCGCCCGTCCTCCCCCGTCCAGGGCAACAGCCTTCCGGTGCTCACCGCGTCACCCCGACGGGGATCGTCGGCAGCACACCGACGTCCGCCCCCGGCCCGACGATCCGCAGGGCGCGCCGGGCGACCGTCCGCCGCTCGTGAGCGAGCAGGTACGGACGCACCAGAGGGCTGTCCTCGCCGCGCGGGGGAACGGTCCCGGTGCGGTGCGCGGTCGGCCCGTGGACGTACACGCAGGAGTACGGGTACGTGGGGTGGGACGGGACCGGCCGAGAGCCCGCGTCCCACCACCGGAAGGGACGGAGGCAACGGGTGAGTGCCTCCCTCAGTTGTGTGAGGCGAGAGGACATGGAGACCCACTTTCGTCGCTTTGTGTGTCGAATCCCTCACAGCTTGGGGTCGCCGCTGACTACGCTGCCAGGGGTGGAGCCTTGACAGCGCATCGGTCAGGTTGGGGAGTTGAGTGCATGGATCAGCGCCGTAAGCCGCGTACGCCACGCGAGAAGTACGGGGAGGAGTTGAGGCTCCGGCGCGTCGCCGCCGGACTCACGCAGGAGGCGCTGGGTGACCTGGTGGTGTGCTCGCCCACACTGATCAGCCACTTCGAAGCGGGCAGACGGCTCCCGAAGCCGGACGACGCGCGACGGATCGACCGGGCGCTGGGGACGGACGGGTTCTTCGAGCGCTGGCTTCAGGATCTGGAGTCCAAGTACGCCGACCACTTCGCGGCGGCGGCCGAGCTGGAACCACAGGCCTCGACGATCAAACAGTTCGCGCTGTCGCTGGTCCCCGGTGTGCTCCAGACGCCTGAGTACGCCCGCGCTCTGTTTCGGGCGTACCGGCCGAACCACACGGCGGAGGAACTTGACGAGGCCGTTGTCATCCGAACAAAGCGTGCTCGCATCCTCGAAGGACCGGCGAATCCTGTCATCTGGACGCTGCTCGACGAGGCCGTGCTTCGGCGCGAGGTCGGGGGGCGTCAGGTGATGGCTGAACAGCTCCGCAGGATCGTGGACTTGGCCGAGGCCGGACGAATCCGGTTGCACGTGCTGCCGAACAGCGCCGGTGCGCACGCGCTCCAGCAGAGCCTGCTCACCCTCATGAGCTTCGAGGACTCTGCCCCGGTCGCCTACGTGGAGGCATTCCTCACGGGCAACCTGATGGACGATCCGTCCCTGGTGAACGCCAGTCGCACGGCCTACGCTCTGGCTCTGAGCGACGCGCTGTCGCGACAGGAGTCACTGGCCCTCGTGAGGGCAGCAGCAGAGGAATACGCACATGGTCCACAGTGAGCACACCGTCTCCGACGCGTCCGCCCTCACCGGGTGGTACAAGTCCAGCTACAGCGGCGGCGATCAGGGCGAGTGCCTTGAGGCCGCCCGCGGCCACGCCGGTGTCCCCGTCCGTGACAGCAAGGCTGTGACCGGGCCCGCCGTAGTCTTCTCGGCCCACGGCTGGTCCGCCTTCGTCACCGCCGTCAAGGACGGCCGCTTCTCCGCCTGACCCTCCGCACCGCACGAGCCCGAGGGTTCGGGAGGGTGTCCGGCCCCGGCTTCGGCCTCTCCCCGCCTGGCTCAGCCGCCCGGATTCCACTCCTTCTGCTCCACGCTGTGATGCTCCACGGGCCGGTCCGTCCCGAGCTTCGCCCAGATCAGGAACCCGCCGACACCCACCCCGGCCAACCCTGCCGGAATCAACACCGCCCACAGCCACTCCGGCACACTCCCCACCCCCCACCCTCCCAGGACGCCTGGCGTGGGCGGGAGGGTTCCCCGGCGGGGCGCCCGGGGCGCCGGGAGACGCGCCTGTGGCGGCTTCCGGTGGCCCCGGGCTACGATGTATGAGCGGTGTGCATTCTTCCCACATGACCCACATGGAGGGTGATCATGGGCGTGACCAACGTGGATGTGGACGACGACGTACTTGCCGAGGCCGCGAAACTGCTCGGTACGACCACGAAGAAGGACACGATCAACACCGCCCTGGAAGAAGTCATCAGGCGCCATCACCGCCGGGAGGCGTTCCAGCGTCTCGCGGAGCGTGGCGCGCGAGGGGAGCTGGAGCCCACGCGCCGCCACTGGGAAGCCCGTAAGGCCGCCCAGCGCGGCGGGAACGTCGAGTGATCACCTACCTCATCGACACCAGCGCGTACGTCCACCTCGGCACCGATCCGGCGGCCCAGCGGCGCTGGGAAGCCGAGATCGAGACCGGCGCCATCGGCATGTGCGAGGCCACCCGGGCGGAGATCCTCTTCAGCGCCACCAGCGTGGACGACCGCGATGAGACCGCTGAGGACCTCTCCGCCATGTTCACGGCCGTCCGGGTTCCGAAGGACGCGTGGCGATGGGTGGAAACCGCCCAGTACAAGCTGACCCAGAAGGGCCAGCATCGCGCGGCGGGCGTGGTGGATCTGCTCCTCTGCGCCACGGCGGTCCATCACGGGCTGACCCTCCTGCACCGGGACAACGACTTCGCCACGGTCGCCCGCGTCCTCAAGGAGGTCGAGCAGCAGGACGTGCGGCACCTGGGTGGGTGACCGCTCACAGGCAGCGCGCCGGGCCCCGTACGCCCACAGCCGCCCGGTCCCGCACGGCCCGGGCGGCCTCGCCTCGCGGCCCCTCCGCACCGGGGCCGCGCGGTCTCAGATGGTCAGGAAGCGGCTCAGCGTCTCCTCCAGGACCTCCACGCCGTCCCTCGCCCACAGGTCGTCGTTGAAGAGTTCCACCTCGACCGGGCCCGTGTAGCCCGCCTTCTCGACCAGGTCCGCCCAGGCGCGGAGGTCGATGCAGCCGGTGCCCAGTTGGCCTCGGCCGTTGAGGACTCCCGCCGGGAGCGGGGTGGTCCAGTCGGCGAGTTGGAAGGAGTGGATACGACCGGCCGCGCCCGCCCGTTCCACCGCCGCCGGGGCCCGGTCGTCCCACCACAGGTGGTACGTGTCGACCACCACGCCCACCTGCTCGGGCGGGAAGTGCTCGGCGATGGCCAGCGCCTGGTCCAGGGTGGAGATCGCGCAGCGGTCGGAGGCGTACATCGGGTGGAGGGGTTCGATGGCGAGGCGGATGCCGCGCTCCCCCGCGTACGGGGCCAGTTCGCCGATCGCCTCCGTGATGCGCTCCCGGGCCGACGGCAGGTCGGGGCAGGCGGGGGTGAGGCCGCCGGAGACCAGGACGAGGGTGTCGGTGCCGAGCGTCGCCGCCTCGTCGATCGCCGCGCGGTTGTCCTCCTCCCACCCTTCGGCGGTGAAGAAGCCGCCCCGGCAGAGGGTGGTGACCGTGAGGCCCGCGTCCCGCACCAGTGCGGCCGCCGCCTCCACCCCGTACTCCTGGACGGGCGCGCGCCACAGGCCCACGCCCGGGATGCCGAGGCGGACGCAGTGGGCGACGAGGTCGGGCAGGGTGAGCTGTTTGACCGTCATCTGGTTGATGCCGAGGCTGTCCAGGTTCACTGCGGGACTCCGTACACCGTGAGGAGGGATCGCATGCGGGCCTCCGCCAGCGCCGGGTCCGGGAACAGGCCCAGGCCGTCCGCCAGTTCGTACGCCTTCGCGAGGTGCGGGAGCGAGCGGGCGGAGTGGAGTCCGCCGACCATCGTGAAGTGGTCCTGGTGGCCGGCCAGCCAGGCGAGGAGGACGACGCCGGTCTTGTAGAAGCGGGTCGGGGTCTGGAAGAGGTGCCGGGAGAGGGCGACCGTCGGGTCGAGAATCGCGCGGAAGCCCGCGACGTCTCCCGTGTCCAGGGTCCTGACCGCCTCCGCCGCCAGGGGTGCCAGCGGGTCGAAGATGCCGAGCAGGGCGTGGCTGAAACCCTGCTCGTCGCCGGCGATCAGCTCCGGGTAGTGGAAGTCGTCGCCGGTGTAGCAGCGGACGCCTTCCGGGAGGCGGCGGCGGAGTTCGACCTCGCGGCGGGCGTCGAGGAGGGAGACCTTGATGCCGTCGACCTTGTCGGGGTGCGCGGCGATGACCTCCAGGAAGGTCTCGGTGGCGGTGTCGAGGTCGGCCGAGCCCCAGTACCCGTCGAGCGCCGGGTCGAACATCGGGCCCAGCCAATGCAGGACGACGGGCTCGCTCGCCTGGCGGAGGAGGTGGCCGTACAGGTCGAGGTAGTCCTCGGGGCCGGAAGCGGCGGCGGCGAGGGCGCGGGAGGCCATCAGGATGGCCTGCGAGCCGGTGTCCTCGACGAGGGCGAGCTGCTCCTCGTACGCCTTGCGGACGGCCGGCAGGTCGGCCGGGCCCGTGAGCTGGTCGGTGCCGACGCCGCAGGCGATCAGACCGCCCACGCTCCGGGCCTCGGCCGCGGACCGGCGGATCAGTTCGGCGGCGCCCGCCCAGTCGAGGCCCATGCCGCGCTGGGCGGTGTCCATGGCCTCCGCGACGCCGAGGCCGTGGGACCAGAGGTGGCGGCGGAAGGCGAGGGTGGCGTCCCAGTCGACGGCGGCCGGGGAGTCGGGGGTGGTGTCGGCGTACGGGTCGGCGACGACGTGGGCGGCGGAGAAGACCGTACGGGAGGTCAGGGCGCCGGTCGTGGTGAGCGCGAGGGGCTCGGCGCGCGGCTCGTACTCCCGTACGCCTCCGTCGGGTCCGGGCAGACGGATCACAGGGACACCTCAGGGACGTCGAGGCGGCGGCCCTCGGCGGCGGACCTCAGGCCCAGCTCGGCGAGCTGGACGCCGCGGGCGCCGGCGAGGAGGTCCCAGTGGTAGGGCTCGCCGAGGGTGACGTGCCGCAGGAACAGTTCCCACTGGGCCTTGAAGCCGTTGGCGAACTCGGCGTTGTCGGGGACCTCCTGCCACTGGTCGCGGAAGGACTCGGTGACCGGGATGTCCGGGTTCCAGACGGGCTTGGGGGTGGCCGAGCGGTGCTGGACGCGGCAGCCGCGCAGTCCGGCGACGGCGGAGCCGTGGGTGCCGTCGACCTGGAACTCGACGAGCTCGTCGCGGTTGACGCGGACCGTCCAGGAGGAGTTGATCTGGGCGACGGCGCCGCCCTCCAGCTGGAAGATGCCGTACGCGGCGTCGTCGGCGGTGGCCTCGTACGGCTTGCCCTGCTCGTCCCAGCGGCGCGGGACGTGGGTGGCGACGTGGGCGCTGACGGAGGTGACCCGGCCGAACAGCTCGTGGAGCACGTACTCCCAGTGCGGGAACATGTCGACGACGATGCCGCCGCCGTCCTCGGAGCGGTAGTTCCAGCTGGGGCGCTGGGCGTCCTGCCAGTCGCCCTCGAAGACCCAGTAGCCGAACTCGCCGCGTACGGACAGGATCTCGCCGAAGAAGCCGCCGTCGATGAGGCGCTTGAGCTTGAGCAGCCCGGGGAGGAAGAGCTTGTCCTGGACGACGCCGTGCTTGACGCCCTTCTCCGAGGCGCGGCGGGCGAGGTCGAGGGCGCCGGCGAGGTCGGCGGCGGTGGGCTTCTCGGTGTAGATGTGCTTGCCGGCGTCGATGGCCTTGGTGAGCGCCTCGACGCGGGCGGAGGTGACCTGGGCGTCGAAGTAGATGTCGACGCTGTCGTCGGCGAGGACGGCGTCGAGGTCGGTGGACCACTCGGTGAGGCCGTGGCGCTCGGCGAGCGCGCGCAGGGCGTGCTCGCGACGGCCGACGAGGACGGGTTCGGGCCAGAGGGTCTCGCCGTTGCCGAGGTCGAGGCCGCCCTGTTCGCGCAGGGCGAGGATCGAGCGGACGAGGTGCTGGCGGTATCCCATGCGTCCCGTGACGCCGTTCATGGCGATGCGGACTGTCCTGCGTGTCACGAAAGGGTTCCTCTCCCGGTTGTGCGGCGCCCCACGGATCATCCATAGAAAGCGCTTTCCATCGAGGATGACGCTAGCCTGCCGACATCGCCGTCGACAAGGGCCCTGGAGGTACGCACACGATGACCGTCACCCTGGCGGACGTGGCCGCCCGCGCACGGGTCTCCCCCGCGACCGTCTCCCGCGTCCTCAACGGCAACTACCCGGTCGCCGAGTCGACCCGGGAGCGGGTCCTGCGGGCGGTGGACGAGCTGGACTACGTCCTCAACGGCCCGGCGAGCTCCCTCGCCGCCGCCACCTCCGACCTGGTCGGCGTCCTCGTCAACGACATCGCCGACCCCTTCTTCGGGATCATGGCGAGCGCGGCGCAGAGTGCGATCGGGGAGGGCGCGTCGGGGCGGGGCGGCGGCGAGAAGCTCGCCGTCGTCTGCAACACCGGCGGCTCCCCCGCGCGCGAGCTGACGTACCTCACCCTGCTCCAGCGGCAGCGGGCCGCGGCCGTGATCCTCATGGGCGGCTCGCTCGAGGACCCCGCGCACCTGGCGGCGACGGCCGGCAAGCTCGCCAGGCTGGCGGAGGCGGGGACGCGGGTCGTGCTGTGCGGGCGGCCGCCGGTGCCGGGCGACGCGAACGCGGCGGCGCTCGCCTTCGACAACAGGACCGGCGCGCGGCGCCTCACCGAGCACCTGCTCGGGCTCGGCCACCGGCGCATCGGCTACGCGGCCGGGCCCGCCGACCGGACCACGACCCGGCACCGCCTCGAAGGCCACCGGGCGGCGCTCGTGGAGGCGGGCGTGGCGGAGGGCCCGACGGTCCACGGCGCGTACGACCGGCAGGCGGGCTACGAGGCCACGACCGAACTCCTCGCCCGCGACCCGGACCTCACGGCGGTCGTCGCCGCCAACGACACGGTGGCCCTCGGCGTCTGCGCGGCCCTGCGGGAACGGGGCCTGGACATCCCGGGCGACGTGTCCGTGGCGGGCTTCGACGACCTGCCGTTCTCGGTGGACGCGGTCCCGGCCCTGACGACGGTACGCCTCCCGCTCCACGAGGCGGGGGCCCGCGCGGGCCGCCTGGCGATGGGCACGGAGGAGCCTCCGACGGGCGGCGTGGAGACGGTCCCGGGGGAGCTGGTGGTACGGGGGTCGACGGGGCGGCCTCGGGGGTAGGGGGCGTCCGGGCGTCCCCCTGGGCACGCTCGGGTCTCTCGAGGAGTGTCTGCTGACCCGACAGGCCCCCCGGGGGCCCGCCGGTGCCGGGGGCGTCTCGCCCGACCAGGCACGGCACGCCTCAAGCGGCCGCCGTCGTCCGGCGGTGCACCCGCGCCCGAGGGCTGCGGCTCCCTACTCCCCCGCCGTCAGCCCCGTCGCCGCGAGTACCGCTTCCGCCGTCTCCTCCACCGTCTGGTCCGTGTTGTCGATCCAGGCGCCCTCGCCGGACAGTTCGGCGCGCATCGCCTCGTCCAGGAACGACCAGTTCGTCGTCAGGCGCTTGTGGCGGGCGTTGTTGCGTTCCCAGGCCTTGTCCGGGGCGGGGGCCAGGAACACCACGTGGAGCGGGCCCGCCTTCAGGTGGGCGCGGTAGAAGTCCAGGTGGGAGCGGCGTACGACCACGTCGTCGAGCACCGGGAGGAAGCCGGCCGTGGTGAAGCTGTCCGCGAGGAGGCAGGCGTTGCGGGCGCGCAGCAGGATCTGACGGTCCGCCTCCGGGTCGCCGTCCGGAGTGGGCCAGTGGCAGCCCTGGACGATCAGCTCCTGGAGGTGGTCGACCTCGATGTGCGCCGAGCGGGCGAAGCGGGCCGCGAGGGCCGCCGCGACCGTCGACTTGCCGCTGCCGGGGATGCCGGCGAGCAGGACGGCGCCGGGGGCGGGCTCGGGCGCGTCGACGGTGAGGTGCGCGAAGGTCATACGGGCCTTTCCTCGCGGACGGGACCGGACGACGATACGGCGATGGGCTCCTCGACCGCCACGGGATTCCCGGGCGCCACCGGCCCCTGGGCCGCCATGAGGTTCCCGGGCGCACCGGATTCCCAACCGCCACCGGATTCCCGGCCGCCCGCCCCGGGCGTCGGCCCCGGCCGCCCCCGGGCGTCGGCCGGGCTCCATGTGGCGGACCAGGGCAGGCGGGGGCGGCGCGGCGCCCCGCGATCCGGGAGGTGGTCCGTACGCTCCAGGAACTCCGGCTCGGGATCGCCGCCGTGGGCGATTCGTGCGCGGGTCCTTGACCTGGCAGTTACTTTCGGGCTATCCGTGACTCCTTGGAAGTTTCCTTCAACGGGAGGCTTCCCGGGATCCCGACAACCTCGCACGGCCGGAAGGAGCATCATCAGTGCACCACCGCGCCCCCTCCCGACGCACCCTCCTCACGGTGACCGCCGCCGCCGCAGCGGCCGCCGTCACCGGGGTGAGCACGCCCGCCCTCGCCGAGCAGGAGCGGCACGACGACAGGAAGCTCCGGCGGATCATCGCCCGCATGTCCCTCGCGCAGAAGGTCGGCCAGCTCTTCGTGATGCGGGTGTACGGCCACTCCGCGACCGACCCGGACCAGGCCGACATCGACGCCAACCTGGCGGAGATCGGCGTCCGTACGGCCGCCGAGCTGGTCGAGCGCTACCACGTGGGCGGAGTCATCTACTTCACCTGGGCCCACAACACCCGCGCCCCGCAGCAGATCGCCGAGCTCTCCAACGGCATCCAGCAGGCGGCGCTCGCGCAGCCCACCCCGGTCCCGGTGCTCATCTCCACCGACCAGGAGCACGGCATCGTCTGCCGGGTCGGCGAGCCCGCGACCCTGGTGCCCGGGGCGATGGCCCTCGGCGCGGGCGGCTCGCACGCGGACGCCCGCCGGGCGGCGCAGATCGCGGGCGCCGAACTCGCGGCCGTCGGCATCCGGCAGAACTACGCCCCGGTCGCGGACGTCAACGTCAACCCGGCCAACCCGGTCATCGGCGTCCGTTCCTTCGGCTCCGACCCGGCGGCGGTCGCCGGGCTCGTCGCCGCGCAGGTCAAGGGGTACCAGCGGGCGGGGGTCGCGGCCACCTCCAAGCACTTCCCGGGGCACGGCGACACGGCCGTCGACAGTCACTACGGGCTGCCGACGATCACCCACACCCGGGCGCAGTGGGCGGAGCTCGACGCCCCGCCCTTCCGGTCCGCGATCGCCGCCGGGATCGACTCGATCATGACCGCGCACATCGTGGTCCCCGCGCTCGACCCCAGCGAGGACCCGGCGACCCTCTCCCGGCCCATCCTCACCGGCATCCTGCGCGAACAGCTCGGCTACGACGGGGTGGTGGTCACCGACTCGCTCGCCATGGAGGGGGTGCGCACCAAGTACGGGGACGACCGCGTCCCGGTCCTCGCGCTGAAGGCGGGTGTGGACCAGCTGCTCAACCCGCCGAAGCTCGACGTGGCGTGGAACGCGGTCCTGAGGGCGGTCAGGGACGGCGAGCTGACGGAGGACCGGCTCGACGAATCGATCCTGCGGATCCTGCGGCTGAAGTCGAAGCTCGGTCTGTTCCGGAACGCGTACGTGTCCCGGGCCGGCGTCGAGCGGGTGGTCGGCTCCGCCGCCCATCTCGCGCAGGCCGACCGGATCGCCGAGAGCACCACGACCCTGCTCCTCAACGAGGACGAGTTCCTGCCGCTCAGCCCGGTCTCGCACCCCTCGGTCCTCGTCGTCGGCGCCGACCCGGCCTCGCCGTCCGGGACCACGGGGCCGCCCACCACCACCCTGGCGACGACCCTGAGGGAACTCGGGTTCACCGCGACCGCGCTCTCCACCGGGATCACCCCGACGGCCGCGAGGATCGAGGAGGCGGTGGCGGCGGCCGCCGGCAAGGACGTGGTCGTCGTCGGCACGTACAACGTCACCGCGACCAGCCCGCAGCGCACGCTCGTGGCGCGGCTCGTCGCGACGGGGGTGCCCGTCGTGACGATCGCGATCCGCAACCCGTACGACATCGCCAGGATCGACGGCCAGCGGGCGACGCTCGCGTCCTACTCCTGGACCGACGTCGAACTCCGGGCCGCCGTACGGGTCCTGGCGGGCCGGGCGCGGCCGAGGGGGCGGCTCCCGGTCCCGGTCCAGGACGCGGCCGACCCGGCGAAGGTGCTCTATCCGGTGGGCCACGGCCTGTCGTACCGCTGACGGACGGACGAGGGGGGTGCGCCCGGTCCGGGCACACCCCCCTCACCCTGCGAGGCGGTTACGGCCGCACGCCGTGCTCCCTGGTCACGTCCTCGTCGACCGCCTTGTCGAGGCGGGCGTCGAAGCGGGCCAGCGGCTGCGCCGCCTGGACGGCCGGGGCGGGGACGCCGGCCCAGGCCAGGATGCGGGCGGTGGCGTTCTCACGCTCGGCGTCGGCGAGCCCGGCGACGTTCGCGCCGTGGTTGGCGCCCGGCGCGGTGTAGACGTAGCTGTCGCGCGCACCCTTGCCGAGGCGGAACGGCTCGGCGCTCCACGGGTCGTTCTGGCCGTTGACGAAGAGCATCTGGTTCGCGTTCTTCCGGACCCAGTTGTCGACGTCCCGCATGACCTGCGGCTGGAACCTCATCGGGATCGAGCTCGGCACGAAGTTCCGGGCCGGCTGGTAGCCGTAACGGCTGAGACCCGCGAGGTGCGGCTGCTTGATGGTGGGCGAGCCGAGCTGGGTCGCCGCCTGGTAGTAGTACGGCGTGTAGTACTCCAGGCCCTGGTCGGTGTAGGCGGCCCAGCCGGAGTAGGCGTCGATCGTCTCGTAGACGGTGTCGTCGCTCGCCGTCCTGGCGTCCGGGATCTGGTCGCAGACGCCCTCGCCGTAGTACTGCCAGAAGCCCCACACGAAGTCGAGGACGACGGCCTCGTAGGCCTTGTCGAGCGTGCCGACCGTGTTGAAGGTGGCGCCTTCGGTCTCGGCCCACTCCTTGTACTTCTTCTGCAGCGGCTCGCGGCGGACGAGGGCTTCGCGCTGCATGCCGTTCAGACGGTCGCGGCACTCCTGGGTGCCGACGTTCGCAAAGAAGCGGTCGTAGGCCGAGTCCTCGTTGTTCACCACGTCGTTCGGGGCGACGTACGCGACGACGCCGTCCATGTCACGCGGGTAGAAGCGCTCGTAGTACGTGGCGGTCATGCCGCCCTTCGAGCCGCCGGTGGACAGCCAGTTCTTGCCGTAGATCTTCTTGAGGGCGGTGAAGATCCGGTGCTGGTCGCTGGCCGCCTGCCAGATGTCGAGCTTGGACCAGTCGGCCGGCGCCGGGCGGGACGGCGTGAAGAAACGGTACTCCATGGAGATCTGGTTGCCGTCGACGATCCGGGTCGGCTCGGCCCGGCTCGGAGTGGTGCTCAGGCCGTAGCCGCTGGTGCGGAAGACCGTGGGGCGGTCCGTGTCCTTGTGGAGGACGGAGATCCGCTGCTGGAACGTGCCCGCCCACGGGCGTCGGTGGTCGATCGGCTGCTCGTAGTTCAGGACGAGGAAGCGGTAGCCGGCGTACGGCTTCTCCTCGATCAGGCTCATCCCGGGGATCGCCAGGAGGCGGTCCTTGATGTCCGTACTCTGCGTGTCCGTGCTCTGCGTGTCCGTGCTCTGCGAGTCGGCGACGGACGTGGTGCGGTCGGTCTCCGTGTCCGCGGCGGTGGCCACGCCCGTGGAGCCGACGGTGCCTATGAGCACCGAGAGCGACACCAGCCATCTGAGCGACTTGCGCATTCGTCCTCCCCATGGTTCACAACGGTGTCGCGAACCTAGCGGGGGCAACGTGTGGACCGCCAGACCCAGTTGGTCCTTACTCTTGGACTTATCCGCACATCAGCACAGGATCCAGCCCGTGGAAGTGCCCCGCCCGGCCACCGAACCGGTCGCGCGGACACAGCGGTTGAGTGCGTGGACGGTCACCGGCCCGGCCTGCCGGTCGAACCGTCCGGAGCGGACGGCGGGCCGGGCGCCTCGCGGCTGGAGCGAGACGGCCATCGGCCGGCGGGCGCCGGGCTGCTTGGCCACGGTGACGGCGCAGGCGTAGTGGCGGGTCTTGTAGAGGCGCAGCTCGCCGGTGGCGAAGACGATGGTCCTGGCGGGCCTGCCGTGACAGACGGAGGCGGCGTCGGCGGTCCCGGCGCCCGGGCCCGGGCCGGGGAGCACGAGCAGGGCGAGGGCGGCGAGGAGCGGGGCGAGGACACGGGCGAGCAGCCGTCGGCCACGTCGTGCGTTCTGCGTGTCCGTGGGCATGCGGGTCCCCTCCCGAGTGGTTCGGCGTACGGGCGTACGGGCGTACGACGCACCCGACCCCGGAACGGTTGCCTCCGGCCCGTGCGTCTACGCGAAGGCGATGAGGAGCAGGAGGAGGAAGAAGCCCTCGGCGCCGAGCTGGGTCCGGAGGGCCACCCGGCGGACGCCGGGGCGGGACGTCCTCCGCAGGGTCACGAACGCCGCGAGAGCGATCGCCAGACTCGCGGCGTACAGGAACCCGGGGGTGCCGTCGCAGGCCGTCCCGTGGGCGAGGCAACTGGCGGTGTTCTCACGGCTGAGCACCAGGAGGCCGGCGAGCAGACTCGCGGGCAGGAGCAGCCCGGCCCCGATCCTGGACCGCCTCCGCAGCCGTGCTCCCTCGACGTCCGGCGGGGTGATGGGGACGGGGGAGGCGGCGCGGGCACGGGTCTCGTGGCTCATGCCCCGATCCAAGCACCGGGGCGGGGGCGGGGGATCCGCCGGGGTACTCATCCCACCCGGCGGCCCGTACTCACTCCCCACGCCTCACACCCGTCTCGCTCCCCGCACGTCACACCCGCCTCACACCCGTCTCGCTCCCCGCACGTCACACCCGCCTCACACCCCCCGATTCACACCCGCCTCACACCCGCTCCGCCTGCGTCTCCGGCTCCCCGATGAAGGTGCTCCAGAGGGCCGCGTATCGGCCGCCCAGGGCGAGCAGCTCCTCGTGGGTGCCGTCCTCCGCGACCCGGCCGTGGTCCATGACGACCACCCGGTCCGCGCGGGCCGCCGTGGTCAGGCGGTGGGCGACGACCAGGGTCGTGCGGCGGCCGGCGAGGCGGTCGGTGGCCTGGTTGACCTGGGCCTCGGTGGCCAGGTCGAGAGCCGCCGTGGCCTCGTCGAGGAGCAGCACGTCCGGGTCGACGAGTTCGGCGCGGGCGAGGGCGATGAGCTGGCGCTGCCCGGCGGAGAGGTTACGGCCCCGCTCGGCGACCTCGTGGAGGTAGCCGCCGTCGAGGGTCGCGATCATGTCGTGGGCGCCGACCGCGCGGGCCGCCGCCTCCACCTCGGCGTCGGTCGCCCCGGGACGCCCGTACGCGATGGCGTCCCGGACCGTCCCCGCGAAGAGGTACGCCTCCTGCGGGACGACGCCGAGCCGGTGCCGGTACGCGGTGAGGTCGAGGTCCCGCAGGTCGGTGCCGTCGGCGGTGACCCGGCCGCCCGTCGGGTCGTAGAACCGGGCGACCAGCTTGACCAGGGTCGACTTGCCCGCGCCGGTCTCGCCGACGAAGGCGACCGTCTGTCCTGCCGGGATGCGCAGGTCGATGCCGGTGAGGGCGGTCTCCTTCTTCGTGGTGCCGTCCTCTCCCCCGTACGCGAAGGAGACGTCCTCGAAGGCGATCTCGCCGCGCAGCGACCGCACGTCGAGGGGCTTGTCGGCGGCGGCCGTCGACGTCGGCTCCTGGAGGAGTTCCTGCATCCGCTTCAGCGAGACGGCGGCCTGCTGGTAGCCGTCGAAGACCTGGGAGAGCTGCTGCACGGGGGCGAAGAACAGGTCGATGTAGAGGAGGTAGGCGACGAGCGCGCCGGTGGTGAGCGTGCCCGCCTCGATCCGGTTCGCGCCGACGATCATGACGGCGGCGGCCGCTGCCGAGGACAGCAGCGTCACGAACGGGAAGTAGATGGAGATCAGCCACTGGCCCCGGACGCGCGCCTCCCGGTAGGAGTCGCTGCGCTCGGCGAACCGGGCCGCGCCCGACCGCTCGCGGCGGAAGGCCTGCACGATCCGAAGGCCGGAGACCGACTCCTGGAGGTCGCCGTTGACGACGCTGATCCGCTCGCGCGCCAGCTCGTACGCCTTCACGCTGGAGCGGCGGAAGAAGTACGTGGCGACGGCGAGGACCGGCAGGCTCGCGAAGACGACCAGGGCGAGCTGGAGGTCGAGCACGAGCAGCGCGACCATGATGCCGAAGAAGGTCACGACGGAGACGAAGGCGGTGACCAGGCCCGTCTGGAGGAACGTGGACAGGGCGTCCACGTCCGTCGTCATCCGGGTCATGATCCGGCCGGTGAGCTCGCGCTCGTAGTAGTCGAGGCCGAGCCGCTGGAGCTGGGCGAAGATCTTCAGGCGCAGGGCGTAGAGGACCCGCTCGCCGGTACGGCCGGTCATCCGGGTCTCCGCGGTCTGCGCCACCCACTGCACGAGCACGGTGACCAGGGCGAGCGCGGAGGCCGCCCAGACGGCGCCGACCGCGAGCCGGTTCACGCCCTCGTCGATGCCGTGCCGGATCAGGATGGGAAGCAGCAGACCCATGCCGGCGTCGACGGCGACGAGTCCGAGGCTGATGAGCAGGGGGAGGCCGAAGCCGCGGAGCAGCCGGCGCAGTCCGTAGGCGTCCTCGGGTGACACCGCGCGGGCCTCGTCGACGTCGGGGGTGTCGACGGCCGGCGGGAGGGCCTCGACGGCGGCGAGCAGTTCGGGGGTGGCACCGGGTGCGGCGCTCTCCTGGCCGGCGGCCTCGTCCCGTACCCACAGGGTGGGGGTGATGCCCCGCTCGGCGTCGAACTCCGCGTCCAGCTCGGCCCGCAGGGTGCGGTCCTCGGGGACTTCGGGCGGGGCGATGTGGCCGGGCGAGACGGCGCCGAGCTCCTCGGGGTCGGTGAGGAGGCGGCGGAAGAGCGGGGAGCGCTCCTCCAGTTCCGCGTGGGTGCCGATGTCGGCGAGCCGGCCGTCGTCGAGGACGGCGATGCGGTCGGCGAGGTTGAGGGTGGAGCGGCGGTGGGCGATGAGCAGGGTCGTACGGCCCGCCATCACCGACTTCAGGGCCTCGTGGATCTCGTGCTCGACCTTGGCGTCGACGGCGGAGGTGGCGTCGTCGAGGAGGAGGAGCCGGGGGTCGGTGAGGATCGCGCGGGCGAGCGCGACGCGCTGGCGCTGGCCGCCGGAGAGGGTGAGGCCGTGCTCGCCGACCTTGGTGTCGTACCCCTCGGGCAGCTCGGCGATGAACCGGTCGGCCTGGGCGGCGCGGGCGGCGGTCTCGATCTGCTCCTGGGTGGCGTCCGGGAGGCCGTACGCGATGTTCGCGCGGACGGTGTCGGAGAAGAGGAAGGAGTCCTCGGGGACGAGGCCGATGGCGGCGCGCAGCGAGTCGAGGGTGAGGGTGCGAACGTCGTGGCCGCCGACGAGGACGGCGCCGTGGGAGACGTCGTAGAAGCGGGGCAGGAGGAGGGAGACGGTGGACTTGCCGGAGCCGGAGGAGCCGACGACGGCGACGGTCTCACCGGGCCGGATGTCGAGGGAGAAGCCGTCGAGCACCGGCCGCCCGTCCTCGTACGCGAAGCTCACGTCGTCGAACTCGACGGTGGCGGGGGCGTCGGCGGGGAGTTCCTTCGTGCCGTCCTGGATGACCGGCTCGGTGTCGACGAGGTCGAGGACCCGGTCGACGCCGGCGCGGGCCTGCTGGCCGACGGTGAGGACCATGGCGAGCATGCGGACCGGGCCGACGAGGGAGGCCAGGTAGGCGGAGAAGGCGACGAAGGTGCCGAGGGTGATCTGGCCGCGGTAGGCGAGCCAGCCGCCGAGGGCGAGGACGGCGACCTGGCCGAGGGCGGGGACGGCCTGGAGGGCGGGGGTGTACCGCGAGTTCAGCCGGACCGTCCGCAGCCGGCCGGCGAACAGCTTCCGCCCGGCCTCGCGGATCTTGCCGGTCTCCTGGTCCTCCTGGCCGAAGCCCTTGACGACCCGGACGCCGGTCACGGCCCCGTCGACGACACCGGCGACGACGGCGGCCTGCTGCTGAGCGTGCCAGGTGGAGGGGTGGAGGCGGGTACGGCTGCGCTTGGCGATGAACCAGAGGGCGGGGGCGACGGCGAGGGCGACGAGGGTCAGGGGGATGGAGAGCCAGGCCATGACGGCCAGCGAGATGAGGAAGAGCAGGATGTTCCCGATGGTCATCGGGAGCATGAAGAGAAGGCCCTGGATCAGCTGGAGGTCGCTGGTGGCCCGCCCGACGACCTGCCCGGTGGACAGCTCGTCCTGCCGCCGCCCGTCGAGCCGGGTGATGGTGGCGTACATGTCGGTACGCAGATCGTGCTGGACGTCGAGCGCGAGGCGGCCGCCGTAGTAGCGGCGGACGTAGGTGAGGACGTAGACGAGGACGGCGGCGCCGATGAGGAGGCCGGTCCAGGTGCCGAGGTCCCGGGTCTTCGTCCCGATGACGTCGTCGATGATCACCTTGGTGACGAGCGGCACGAGGGCGAGCACGGCCATACCGAGCAGGGAGGACCCGAGCGCGAGCAGGGTGTTCGCCCGGTAACGCCATGCGTACCCGGCCAGCCTGCGCGCCCAGCCCTGCTGTTCCCGCGCCTGTTCCCGCGCCTGTTCCCGCGCCGGTTCCCGCGCCTGTTTCTGCCCCACCGCCGCCACGAATGGCCTCCCGTCCGTCCTGCTCTGCCGGAAGGCCCAACACGCCTGGGCTGCGATTTCATCCCGCCGCAACAAAGACGGGGCTTTGGTCTCAGGACCTCACGGACGGGGACGGGCGCCGGGGCGGCGGCTCAGAGGTGCGACGGCTCAGAGGTGCGACGGCTCAGAGGTGCGTCGGTTCGAACATGCGGAGGAGGGCCGGGAGAACCACGACCGAGGGGCCCGGGGTCGCGAGGGCCTTCGTCAGGTCCGTCGTCAGGGTTTCCGGGCTCGTCAGGGTGGCCGGGACGCCGAAGGACTCCGACAGGGCGACGAAGTCCGGGCGGGTGAGTTCGGTGGCCGTGGCCTCGCCGAACGCGCCCGTCATGTACTCGCGCAGGATGCCGTAGCCGCCGTCGTCGACGATCAGCCACGTCACGTCGAGGCCGTACTGCTTCGCCGTCGCCAGCTCCGCGATCGAGTACATCGCGCCGCCGTCGCCGGAGACCGCGAGCACCGGGTGGCTCGGGTCCGCGGCGGCCGCGCCGAGCGCGGCCGGGAAGCCGTAGCCGAGGCCGCCGGCGCCCTGGGCGGAGTGCATGGTGTTCGGGTGCCGGGCGTCGAAGGCCGACCACGCCCAGTACGCCAGGATCGTCATGTCCCAGAAGCTCGGCGAGCGGGCCGGCAGCGCCGCCCGTACGGCCGCGACGACCTGCTGTTCCAGGTCCAGGTCCTGCGCGGCGATCCGGTCCCTGACCTTGGCGAGGACCGTACGCACCCGCTCGGGGGCCGTCGGGTCCCGCCGCTCGGGGGCCGTCTCCAGGAGCGCCTGGAGGGCGAGGCGGGCGTCCGCGTGGATGCCGAGCGCCGGGTGGTTGGACTCCAGCTTCCCGGCGTCGGCCTCGATCTGGATCACCCGGCCGCGCGGGGCGAACGTGTGGTAGTTCGAGGACAGCTCACCGAGGCCGGAGCCGACGACGAGCAGCACGTCGGCGTCCTCGAGGAAGTCGGTGGTGTGCCGGTCCTCGAGCCACGACTGGAGCGACAGCGGGTGCTCCCAGGGGAAGGCGCCCTTGCCGCCGAAGGTGGTGACGACGGGGGCGTCGAGGCGCTCCGCGAGCGCGAGGAGCTTGCCGGAGGCGTCGGAGCGTACGACTCCGCCGCCCGCGATGATCGCGGGCCGCTCGGCGTTCGCGAGGAGGTGCGCGGCGACCGCCGTCAGCTCGGGCCGCGGCGCGACCTCCTCGGGCGTCGCGTCCATGGCCGTGACCACGGGCAGGGTCGTCTCCGCGAGGAGCACGTCCTGCGGGATCTCGATCCAGACCGGCCCGTGGGGGGCGGTGAGCGCCGACTCCCAGGCCGCCGCGATCGCGGACGGGATCTGGGACTGCGTACGGACCGTGTGGACGGACTTCACGATGTCGCGGAAGGACGCCTGCTGGTCGCGCAGCTCGTGGAGGTAGCCGTGCCGCCCGCCGCCGAGGCCGGCCGCCGGGATCTGGCTGCCGATGGCGAGGACGGGCGCGGAGGCGGCGGCGGCCTCCTGGAGCGCGGCGAGCGACATGAGCGCGCCGGGTCCGGTGGAGAGCAGCAGCGGGGCGGCCTCGCCGGTGATCCGGCCGTACGCGTCGGCGGCGAAGCCCGCGTTGTTCTCGACGCGGAGGCCGACGTACCGGAGGGAGGAGCGGCGCAGGGCGTCGAACATGCCGAGGGCGTGCTGGCCGGGGAGGCCGAAGACGGTGGTGGCGCCGAGGCCGGTGAGGGTCTCGACGACGAGGTCACCGCCGTTGCGGCCCTTCGGGGGATTCAGGGCGGCGGCGGTCTGCGCCTCGGTGGGGCGCAGGACCAGGTCGTGGTCGTGGGTCATGAACGGTCCCCTCGGGGCGTGGCGTGGTCGGTACGGTACGGCCCGGTGGTCGGGTTGTGCCCACCCGTCCCGCCCTGCGGAACGTATGCCCACAACCCGACAGGGGGCTACTTCGCCGTACGGCTCTCGGCGATCTGGCGGCTCATGATCGTCGTCAGTTCGTACGCGGTGTGCGAGGCCGCGACCGCCGTGATCTCCGCGTGGTCGTACGCCGGGGCCACCTCCACCACGTCCGCCGACACCAGGTTGCAGGAGGAGAGGCCGCGGAGGATCTCCAGGAGCTCGCGGGAGGTCATGCCGCCGGCCTCGGGGGTGCCGGTGCCGGGGGCGTGGGCCGGGTCGAGGCAGTCGATGTCGATGGAGATGTACAGCGGGCGGTTCCCGATGCGCTGGCGCAGCTGGTCGGCGACCTCGTCGGCGCCGCGGCGGTAGATGTCGGCCGAGGTGACGATGCCGAAGCCCATCTTCTCGTCGTCGGTGAGGTCCTGCTTGCCGTAGAGCGGGCCGCGGGTACCGACGTGGGAGAGCGCCTCGGTGTCGAGGATGCCTTCCTCGACGGCCCGGCGGAACGGGGTGCCGTGGGTGTACTCGGCGCCGAAGTACGTGTCCCAGGTGTCGAGGTGCGCGTCGAAGTGGAGCAGGGCGACGGGGCCGTGCTTCTTGGCGACGGAGCGGAGCAGCGGCAGCGCGATGGTGTGGTCGCCGCCGAGGGTCATCATGCGGGCGCCGGAGCCGAGGAGGTCGTCGGCGGCGGCCTCGATGGTCTCGACGGCCTCGTTGATGTTGAACGGGTTGGCGGCGATGTCGCCGGCGTCCGCGACCTGGGCGAGGGCGAACGGGGAGGCGTCCTGCGCCGGGTTGTAGGGGCGCAGCAGGCGGGAGGCCTCGCGGATGGCGTTGCCGCCGAAGCGGGCGCCGGGGCGGTAGGAGACGCCGCTGTCGAAGGGGACGCCGACCACGGCGATGTCGGCGGTGCCGACCTCGTCGAGTCGCGGCAGCCGGGCGAACGTCGCGGGACCGGCGTACCGCGGGATGCGGGACGAGTCGATCGGGCCGCGCGGGGTGTTCTGGTCGCTGCTGCTCATGGTCGGGTCCTCCTGGGGTGTATCGGTGGGTCCGGGCGGCCGGGTCGCGGCGCCCGGAGGCTGGGGTGGCCGCCGTCAGGCGGTCACGGCCGCCTTCTCCGTCTCCGGGTCGGGCTGCTGGGGGTCCTGGCCCGCGAGGCGGGCGCGCCAGTGCGCGAGCACGGCGGCGTCCGTCGGGCGGGTCGCCAGGGAAACGATCACATAGGTGGCGAGTGAGGCCAACAAACCATAGTAAACAGGCTCATTTGCCAAGATTCCGTAAGCCCACATCAGGCCGATCACGGCCAGGCCGCCGACGGTGACCGCGGCGAGCGCGCCCTGCACGGTGCCGCGGCGCCAGAGCAGCCCGCCGAGGATCGGCACGAGGAGCCCGCCGACCAGCAGGTTGTAGGCGACGGTGAGGGCCTGGACGACGTCGTTCAGGGCGATGGCGATGAGGATGACGGCGCTGCCCATGACCAGGATGAAGAGGCGGTTGCCCTTCACCTCGTCGTGGTCGTTCCCGCCGTCCTTCGCGGTGAGCCCGCGCAGTCGCGACCAGATGTCGTTGTTGGCGACGGTGGCGCAGGCGATGAGCGCGCCCGACGAGGTGGACATGACGGCGGCGAGGGCGGCGGCGAGGACGAGACCCCGGACGCCCATCGGCAGCTCGTCCTTGACGATGGTGGCGAAGGCGTCGTCGGCGCTGGGCAGCTTCGGGTAGAGCACCTTCGCCGCCGTGCCGATGACGGCTCCGGCGAGGGCGTAGACGAGGCAGTACGTACCGGCGACCGTGCCGCCCCACTTGGCGACCTTGTCGGTCCGGGCGGTGAAGACCCGCTGCCAGATGTCCTGGCCGATGAGCATGCCGAAGGTGTAGATCAGCACGTACGTGAAGATCGTCTCGCCGCCGATGCCGAGGGGCTCGAAGTACGAGGTGGGCAGCGCGGCCTTCATCTCGGCGAAGCCGCCGGCCTTGACGACGGCTATCGGCAGCAGGAGGAGCAGCACGCCGACGGTCTTCACCACGAACTGCACCATGTCGGTGATGGTGATGGACCACATGCCGCCGAGGGTCGAGTACGCGACGACGATGGTGCCGCCGAGGATGATCGCGACGGACCGGGGCAGGTCGAAGAGGACGTCGAAGATCGTGGCGTACGCGATGGTCGAGGTGACCGCGAGCATCAGCGTGTACGCCCACATGACGACGCCGGAGATCATGCCGGCCCTCCCGCCGTAGCGGAGGTCGAGCATCTCGGAGACGGTGTAGACCTTCAGCCGGGCGATCCGGGCGGAGAAGAACACGCTCAGGGCGAGCAGGCCGAGGCCGATGGCGAAGACCATCCAGGCGCCGGAGAGGCCGTACTTGTAGCCGAGGCCGACGCCACCGATGGTGGAGGCGCCGCCGAGGACGATGGCGGCCATGGTCCCGGAGTACATCCAGGGTCCGAGGCGGCGGCCCGCGACGAGGAACTCGCTCTTGGACTTGGCGCGGCGCATGCCCCACCAGCCCATCGCGAGCATGCCGGCCAAGTACAGGACGATCACTGTGTAGTCGACGGCCATGGGCCCTCCTTCGTTCACCTCGGTGGCGTGTCGTGCGGGGGAGTGACCAGATGTGCTGATCGCGGGGACATCCGCCCGTACCCGCGGCCTCTGGATGGCACGACAGTAGGTGGCCGGAAAGCGACGTAGAAGTGTACGTTTCCTCCACTGTCCGGGCCGGGAATGTACGAAGGATCCATGACCATGATCGCTGCGGAGCCCGCCGCCACTCCCCCCGCGCCGCCCGTTCCGCTGGCCGCGCTGCTCGCGCGCCGGGACCTCGGCCTGCGGCTGCTCGCGGGGCCCGAGGACGTCCCGCTGCACTGGGTCCACACCTCGGAGATGGCCGACCCGTACCCGTACCTCCTCGGCGGTGAGCTGCTCATGACGGCGGGCGTGCTGCTCACCGACCCGGCGCACTACGTGGGGCGGGTGGTGGAGGCGGGGGCGGCGGCGCTCGCCTTCGGGGTGACACCCGTGTACGACACGGTCCCGGCGGAGCTCGTCGAGGCCTGCGCGCGGCACGGGCTGCCGCTGGTCGAGGTGCCGCCGAAGACGCCGTTCACGGCGGTCGCGCGGGCACTGTGGCGGCTGATGGCGGAGGCCCGGCTGCACGAACTGCGCCGGGTGACGGAGGCGCAGCAGTCCCTGGCGACGGCCGCGGCCCGCCCGGCCCCGGTCCCGGCGGTACTCGGCGCGCTGGCCTCGCGGCTCGCGGGGCGGGCGGTGCTGTTCGGCGCGGACGGTACGGAGGCGGTGGCGGCCGGCCGGGAGGTACCGGCGGAGGCGGCGCGGGCACTGCGGGAGCTGGCGGCGGTGCTCGGGCCGCGGCCCGGCGGACCGGCGTCGGCGAGCGGGGAAGGCGGCGGGCTCCGGCTCGCCGCGTACGCGCTCGGGGGCGGTGACGGGCCGACGCTCGGGGTGGCGACGGAGCGGCGCGGCCCCGGCGACCACACCATCGCGGGCGTCGCGGTCGTCCTGCTGTCCCTGCTCACGGCCCCGCACCGGGGCGCGGACGTGACGGTACGGGACGGGGCCCTGGTCCGACTGCTGCTCGGCGCGCCCCCCGCTGAGGTCGCGGGCGCGCTGGGCCCCGGCCCGTGGACGGTGGTCCACGCCTCGGGCGGCGACGGCACACCGTTCGCGACGGCGTCACTGGCGGCGGCGCTGGGGACGCCGCTGGTGGAGACGGGGGCGGGGGCCGGTCCCGGTACGGGTGCGGGTCCCGGTACGGGTGCGGGTCCAGGCGCGGGAGCCCGCACGGGTGCGCCCCCACGGACGGACGCCGGGGCGGGCGAAGGAACCGTACGGCTCCTTCTTCCCGCCCCCACCCCCGTCACCGCCCAGGAAGGCTGGACGCTCGGGGTGAGCGCGGTCGCCGAGCCGGACGGCCTGGCCGCCGCCGACGCCCAGGCGGCGCGGGCCCTGCGCCGGGCGCAGGCGACCCGCGCCCCTCTCGTACGCCACCGCCCCGGCGGTTTCGCGGCCCTGGTGGACCCCGCCGAGGCCGCGGCCCACGCCCGGACCCTCCTCGCCCCCCTGCCGGACCCCCTCCGGGAGACCCTGCGCACCTGGCTCTCCCTGCACGGCAGCTGGGACCGCACGGCCGTCGCCCTGGACATCCACCGCAACACCGTCCGTCAGCGCATCACCCGCTGCGCGGCCCTCCTCGACCGGGACCTGGACGACCCGGACGTACGGATGGAGCTGTGGTTCGCGCTCGGGTGATCCCCCGGATCAGTAAAGCTTGTTGACGGCGGTCTTCGTCGTGGTGCGGAAGGCGGTCAGCGGGGCGTCCTTGAAGTCGCCCATCTGACCCCAGCGGACGAGGGTGACGGTGCGGCCGTCGCGGCCGACGGAGAAGAGGTGGATGTCGGTGATGCCGATCTGCGGGTCGGCGGTGTCCAGGCTGTAGACCCAGGCACCCTCCTCGACGGCGAGCTTCCCGTGGGAGGCGCTGACGGCGTGCAGGCCCGGGTTCTGCCGCTCAAGGAGGGGCCCGCAGCCGGCGAGGGACTTGCGGAGGGTGTCGACCAGCTTCACGGCGTCGGCCTCGGTGCGGGCGACGGTGGTGATCTGGACGCCGTTGGTGTCGAGCTCGGTGGTGAACTCGCGGTAGCGGGTGTTCTGCGCCGGGATCTTGTACGGGGCGCAGAGGGCGCCGCCGTTCTCCGGGATGCCGGTGAAGACCTGGGTGGCGGTCCACGGCGTCGACGACGGCGGCATCTGGGAGGCCGCGAGGAAGGCGGGCTGGGCGGCGGCCTGCGCCGGGGCCGTGGCGAGGGCCGCGAGGCCCAGGGCGGCAGCGGCGGCGGTGGCGAGTGCGGTACGGAACTTGTTCATGGTGGTGGATCCCCCGTCGGGTCGTTCGGTCAGTGCTCCACCAGCTTCGGGTCGGCGCCCGCCGCCTGCAACGGTGACGCGCCCTCCACCCGTCCCGGAACCATCCCACCCCCGCTGACGTGCAAGGACATGAAGCGTGGGACGCAGGGTGTAGGGGGATGGAATGCCGAAGAACGCCGCCGTCGAGGAGTTCGCGCAGCTCGTGCGCGTGCTGAAGGCGCGGGACGGGAGGAGTTACGAGGCGCTGGGCCGGCGACTGAGCGTCAGCGCGTCCACCCTCCACCGCTACTGCTCGGGCGCGACCGTCCCGGAGGAGTTCGCCGTGGTCGACCGCCTCGCCCTGCTGTGCGGGGCGGACGAGGAGGAGCGGCGGACCCTGGAGGCGGCCTGGACCCGCGCGGACGGCGCCCGCCGCCCTCCGGTGCCGGAGCCCGACGCGAAGCCCGAGCCCGAGCCCGACGCGGAGCCCGAGCCAGGCCCGGAGCCCGAGCCCGACGCGACGCCCGAGCCCGGCCCTGAACCGAAGCCGGCGCCGGAGCCCGAGCCGGCCCCGGAGCCTGCGTCCGAGGTCGAGCCCGAACCCGAGCCCGACCTTGAACCCGTGCACGCGCGCGTGCCGGGCCTCCCGCCCGAGCGGCGGAGGCGCCGTCGGGGGTGGGTGGGCCTGGTCGGCGGGGCGCTGGCGGTCGTGGGGACGGTGACGCTCGGAGCCGTACTCCTGCCCGGGAAGGCCCGGGAGCCGGCCGCCGAACCACCGGCGCCGCTGACGTGGACGGTCGCCTCGCACCTCTGGAAGAACGGGTGCGGGCACACCTACCTCGTGGACCGGACGCCCCCTCCCCCGCCGGAGGCGGCCGACGCGCGGAGCTGGGCGACGGCGCAGGGGGCCGTGGACGGCGGGGAGACGCTGGTGCGGGTGTCGGTGCAGGGGAAGGGCACGGCGGCGGTGGTGCTCCAGGCGCTGCACGTGCGGGTGGTGGAGCGGGGCGCGCCGCTGCCGTGGGCGGCGTACCGGATGGACGACGGGTGCGGCGGGGCGGTGACGCCGCGCCGTTTCGAGGTGGACCTGGACCGGCCGCGGCCGGTGGCGCGGGCGCTGGACGGATACGACGCCTCCGGGCAGGAGGGCCGGACGCTCCCGGCGGTCTCCTTCCCGTACGCGGTCACCGCCGCCGAGCCGGAGGAGCTGCTGGTCTTCGCGGGGGCGGCGGGCTGCGACTGCCGCTGGTACCTGGAGCTGGTGTGGAGCTCCGAGGGCCGCTCGGGCACCGCCCGGATCACGGACACCGGCGGGAGGCCGTTCCGTACGAGCGGGATCGCGGGGCGGCCGGTCCATGAGTACGACGCCGTCGGAGGGCGCTGGATCACAGTCGCGAGCTCTGGACAGAGGGGGTGACTGGTGGGTAACTTCGAGGTATAACCCTGAGCAAGCGCTTAGACAGGCGTCAGGGCGTCGGACCAGGACAGGAACCCAAGGAGGCGGCTCGTGCGCCGTACCGTATTCAACGAGGACCACGAGGCGTTCCGGGAGACCATCCGCGCCTTCATCGAGGCCGAGGTCGTCCCGGTCTACGACGAGTGGTTCGCCGCCGGCCAGGCTCCGCGCGAGTTCTACGACAAGCTCGGCGAGCTGGGCGTCTTCGGCATCAACGTGCCCGAGGAGTTCGGCGGCGCGGGCCTGGACACCCACAAGTTCGAGGCCGTCCTCTACGAGGAGACCTCGCGCGCGGGCGTCCAGTTCGGCGGCTCCGGCGTCCACGTCCTGCTCGCCCTGCCGTACATCAAGATGCTCGCCACCGGCGACCAGAAGAAGCGCTACCTGCCGAAGTTCGTCACCGGCGAGGAAATGTGGGCCCTCGCGATGACCGAGCCGGGCACCGGCTCCGACGTCGCGGGCATGAAGACCACCGCCAAGCTCTCCGAGGACGGCACCCACTACGTCCTCAACGGCTCCAAGACCTTCATCACCGGCGGCGTCCACGCCGACCGCGTGATCGTCTGCGCCCGCACCTCCGCCCCGAGCGCCGAGGACCGCCGCTTCGGCATCTCCCTCTTCGCCGTGGACACCAAGTCCGAGGGCTACTCCATCGGCCGCAAGCTGGACAAGCTCGGCCTGCGCACCTCCGACACGGCCGAGCTGGCCTTCGTCGACGTCAAGGTGCCCGTCGAGGACCTCCTCGGCGAGGAGGGCAAGGGCTTCTCCTACCTCGGCCACAACCTGGCCTCCGAGCGCTGGGGCATCGCCTTCGGCGCGTACGCCCAGGCCAAGGCCGCCGTCCGGTTCGCGCAGCAGTACGTCACGGACCGCACGGTCTTCGGCAAGCCGGTCGCCTCGTTCCAGAACACCAAGTTCGAGCTGGCCGCCTGCCAGGCCGAGGTCGACGCGGCCGAGGCCGTCGCCGACCGCGCCCTCGAGGCCCTGGACGCGGGCGAACTCAGCCCCGCCGAGGCCGCGAGCGCCAAGCTCTTCTGCACCGAGGTCGCGCACCGCGTCATCGACCGCTGCCTCCAGCTGCACGGCGGCTACGGCTACATGAACGAGTACCCGATCGCCCGCCTGTACGCCGACAACCGCGTCAACCGCATCTACGGCGGCACCAGCGAGATCATGAAGTCGATCATCGCGAAGTCGATGGGCCTGTAGTCCAGGTGCCCGACGCGCACGACCCCCTCGATGCCCTGCTCGATCTGCTCGACCTGGAGCGGATCGAGCGGGACATCTTCCGGGGTGAGTCCCGCTCCGCGCTCGTCCCCCGCGTCTTCGGCGGCCAGGTGGCCGCCCAGGCGCTGGTGGCGGCGGGGCGGACAGTCCCGGAAGACCGCCTGGCGCACTCGCTCCACGCGTACTTCCTGCGGGCCGGGGACCCGGGCGCGCCGATCGTCTACACGGTCGACCGCATCCGCGACGGCCGCTCCTTCACCACCCGCCGGGTCGTCGCCGTCCAGCACGGGCAGCCGATCTTCCACCTCTCCGCCTCCTTCCAGGCGTACGAGGAGGGGCTCGACCACCAGTCGGACATGCCGGCCGCGCCCGATCCGGAGTCGCTGCCCACACCGGCCGAGATGCTCCCCCGCCACCTCCCCCGCGAGGTCGCGGACCGGCTGATCGAGGCCCGGGCCGCGGTGGACCTGCGGTACGTCGACGTACCGCCCTGGGGTTCGGTCGGGCAGCCGCGCGAACCGCGCTCCCAGGTCTGGTTCCGCACCAACGGCAAACTGGCCGACGACCCCCTGCTGCACGTCGTCCTCGCCACGTACGTCTCCGACATGACGCTGCTCGACTCCGTGCTGCTCGCGCACGGGCGGGGCGGCTGGGCCCTCGGGGACGTGGTCGGGGCCTCCCTCGACCACGCGATGTGGTTCCACCGGCCGTTCCGGGCCGACGAATGGCTCCTGTACGACCAGGAGTCGCCGTCCGCCTCCGCCGGGCGCGGGCTCGGCCAGGCCAGGATCTGGACGCGGGACGGGAAGCTGGCGATCTCCGTGATCCAGGAGGGTGTCGTTCGCGTTCCTCGTTCCTGACCGGACATACCGTCCGATGTCATGACCAAGGACTCGGGGAACGGCGAGAGCACCTTCACCGTGATCGTGGCGGCGGCGGCGAACCTGGGGATCGCCGTCGCCAAAGCCGTCGCGGGCGTCATCAGCGGATCGAGCGCGATGCTGTCGGAGGCGGCGCACTCGCTCGCCGACACGGTCACCGAGGCCATGCTGCTCACCGCGCTCAAACGGAGCGAGAAGCCGGCCGACGAGGACCATCCGATGGGCCACGCCGGGGAACTGTACGTCTGGGCGATGCTGGCGGCCGTCGCCACCTTCGTCGGCGGCGCGGTCTTCTCCGTGTACGACGGCATCCACACCCTCACCCACGGCGAGGAACTCGGCGACCCGCTCATCTCGTACGTCGTCCTGGGCATCGCCTTCGTCCTGGAGAGCTTCTCCCTGCGGACGGGGATCCGGCAGGTCAAGGCCGAGGCGGAGCGGTTGAAGGCCCCCTTCGCCGAGTACCTGCGGCTGACCCCCGACACCACCGTCAAGGCGGTCGTCATGGAGGACTCCGCCGCCCTCGCGGGACTCATGCTCGCGGCGGGCGGCCTCCTCGGCGGCCAGATCACCGGCTCCGGCGTCTGGGACGGCGTCGCGTCGATCCTCATCGGCGTCCTGCTCGTGTACGTGGCCTGGGTACTCGGCCGCTCCAACGCCCAACTCCTCATCGGCCGGCCGCTGCCGCGCGAGATGCGGGACGCGGTCCGCGAGGAGCTGCTCTCCGTCCCGCACGTCGTGTCCGTACTCGACCTGACGACGCTGATTCAGGGGCCGGGGGAGGTCCTGGTCGCTGCGAAGGTCGACTTCAGGGACGTGGTGTCGGCGGCGCAGGTGGAACAGTCCTGCGAGCAGGCGGAAACCCGCCTCCGCACCCGCTTCCCCGCGATCCGACGCGTCTACCTGGACCCGACACCGGGCCCGTGACCCCCCTCAGGCCGGCAGACCCGCCGCGTCCAACGTGTAGGCCGTCAAGGGCTCGTAGAAGCGCGGGTCCAGGACGTGGTCGTCCAGGGGGATCGTCACCTGCATCGTGCCCTCCGCCTCACCGATGAAGAGCGCGGGATCGTTGCAGTCCGCGTAACCGACCGAGTCGATCCCCCGCTGCCCCGCCCGCCCCGCCCACCCGTGGTCCGCGATCACCAGGTCCGGCCGCCCGTCCTCACCGAGCGCGTCGAGGATCGCGTTCATCGGCTCCGGGGAGTGGGTGTGCCAGAGGCTGGCGCCCCGCTCGAAGACGGCGACGTCGGCGAACTGCACGACGTACCCCTCGTCGGCGACGAGCCCGCCGGGGATGCGGACGATGTCGCAGCCCTGGGCGCGCAGCGCGGCGGCGACCCGGCTGTGGACGTCGATCAGCGCGCCGGGGTGACCGGTCGCGAAGAGGACGCGTTCCTTGCCGGCGGCGGCCTTGCGGAGGCGGGCGGCCATCCGGTCGAGGCCGTCGACGGTGAGCTCGGGGTCGATGGTGTCCTGGCCGATCCGGTGGGCCGGATCGTCGATGACCCCGCAGCGCTCGGCCATCACGGCGAGCACGTCCTGCTCGTCGGTCCAGCGGTCACCGAGCTCGATGCCGAGCCAGTAGTGGCGGTCGCCGTTGGCGAGCTTGCGGTAGTGGGAGAGGTTGTTGTCACGCGGGGTGGCGACGTCTCCCGCGATCCGGGTACGGACGAGGTGCTCGACAAGGGCGGCGCGGCTGAGTATCGGCATGGGGCTCATTCTGTCCGAGCACCGGGCGGGGAGGGCAACCGGTTCCGCACCGTGGACCTCCGTGTCCCCCGACGCGGTCGGGACATCCTCACTGCCCGTCCGGTCAGACCGGTCTGCCCTTCGGTGCCTGGCATCGCGCGCCCTCCTCCGCGTATCCAGGGGAAGCCTGTATCTCCGTGCCGAAAGAGGCTTCCTTGCGCAGCAACGAGAACCCCGAGCCGACCAGGGCCAGCGGCAGTCGCCCGCCGGAGCGCAGTCCGGCGGGTGAAGCGCGGACGGGGCTTCAGCGCGTCCTCGCGCTCCAGGGTCTCGCCGGGAACGCCGCGGTCGTCCAGATGCTCCGCCGGGCGGGGCACCCATGGGCACAGGGACCGGAGCCGGGGTCGGGGCCGGAGTCGGGGCCCGGGCCGGAGCCGGAGCAGCATCGGCACGGGGCCGGCTGCGGCCATGGGCCGGAACAGCCCTCGGTGCAGCGCTCCTCGGTCCACGACGTCCTGCGCACCCCGGGCCGCCCCCTCGACGACGCCACGCGCACGGACATGGAAGCGCGTCTGGGTGCGGACTTCTCCGACGTCCGCGTCCACGACGACAGCGCCGCTCGCGCCTCCGCCGCGGAGGTCGGGGCACGCGCCTACACCTCGGGCGGGCATGTCGTCATCGGAGAGGGCGGCGGCGACCCGCACACGCTCGCCCACGAGTTGACGCACGTCATCCAGCAGCGTCAGGGCCCCGTCGCGGGGACCGACGACGGGTCGGGCCTGAAGGTGAGCGACCCCTCCGACCGGTTCGAACGCGAGGCGGAGGCCAACGCGGTGCGGGTCATGAGGGCCACCGCACCCGAGCTCGCCGCCGAGCCGGCGACGACGGACACGGCCGCGCCCACGCACGCCGGCGGTGCCGTCCAGCGCATGTGGAACGGCAACTTCGGCGGCGGATTCGACGGGGACGGGGATCTCTCCATGGGGACCCAGCAGTCCTCCTTCGGCGACCAGTCGAGCCAGGGGACCGCCTTCGGGAGCCAGGCCACCCTCGGGAGCCAGTTCTCCCAGCAGAGCGCGTCCTTTCCCTCCCTCGATCTGTTCAATGTGAACTGGTCCCCCCACCAGCTGAGCCGGCCCCGCGCGGGGGCGGACCTGCGCCAGGCACAGGCCCAGGCCATGGCGGAACTCGACACCTTGATCATTCCCGCCAGGCACGAGGGCGCACAGCCGTCCGTGCCCGACGGCGCGGCCCATCCGGACGCCCACGTCGGCGACGTGGAAACGATCACCGTGTACCGCGACGCGGGCTGGGTTCCTCCGCAGACGTCCACACGCGGCGGCTCATTGCAGACCCACTACGTCGCCACCTACCACTCCGCCTACTTCAACTACAGGATCTCCCTCACCAATGACGCGACGTCGGCGACGCACGTCAACCCGGACAGGGTCTTCCCGGTCCTCACCCAGACCCCCCGGTCGAACGGACGCGGTTCGCAGGGGAGGACGTACATGTTCGAGCACCGGTGGGCCCCCAATCCGAGCTTCGTCGCGGCACCCGGTCAGGGCGCCGCGGAGACGGCCGCGTTCTTCGGGCTGGACCCGGACCTGCGGCTCTCCCCCGCGGACACCGGCTTCGTCCCGCTCCCCACGGACCCCTCGCTCCCCTTCGTCTTCTTCGTCGAAGAGGACAGGTCCGACAGCCGGTTCCTGAACGACAAGCGGGAGTTCCTGTCGGCGGACGCATTCGATACCGAGTACGCCATGGCGAGCTTGACCGGGTCCACACGCGAGCAGGAGCGCATATCGCAGCCGCCCATCCACGACCGGCGCACGGCAGGGCGGAGCACCTCCCAGGCCATGGGGGGAACCCAGGCACACGAGTGGGTCGACGCCGGGGGCTCCCAGGGGGGAGCGCCGGGCGTCCTGGCCAAGTACGAGTGGTGCCATCTGATCGGTGACGGCGACAGCGGGCCGAACATCCCGGAGAACCTCGTGATCGGCA
The DNA here is from genome assembly GCF_044764665.1 of Streptomyces sp. NPDC093795. Taxonomy (NCBI): domain Bacteria; kingdom Bacillati; phylum Actinomycetota; class Actinomycetes; order Kitasatosporales; family Streptomycetaceae; genus Streptomyces; species Streptomyces sp. NPDC093795. The sequence goes on along the minus strand of NZ_JBIWIO010000002.1, from coordinate 207,498 downwards.
CGAATGCCGTGAACACCGAACAGCTGGCGATGGAGATCGGTCTGCGCCGCTACGTACGCCAGTTGGACACGAGGGGCTACGGCATCGAACTACGGGTGAGGGCGACCATGGTGGACGCCCCGGAGCACCAGAACCCCGATGCACCGAACATATTGAACGGCGCACCACTGATGGCGGACTGGATCAGCTACGAGATCACCATCGTGGGCCCGGGCCAGCGCCACCCCGTACACCGGCAGATCATGGACGCGGCGCGCGGAACGATCACGGAGTCCGAGTTCGTCTTCCTCCAGACCGCCGTGGAGCAGCGCATCCGGGCGTTCATCCAGACGAGGTTCGGGGGGCCCGCCAGGGGAGAGGACGAGGCCGTCGTCGGCGCCGACGTCGAGCTCTGAGCGGAGGTCCCGGCCCCGGCGCCCGGCTACCCGAGCGCCCCGAACGCCCCGTGGGCGAGCCGCCGCAGAAGCTCCTCCATCGGGCCCCGGCCGAGCGCGGCCAGGTGCGGGGTGGAGTTGAGGAGCCCGAAGACGGCGTGGACGGCGATCCGGGACTCCGACTCGTCGGCGTCGGGGTGCAGCTCCCGCACCACCGAGACCCACAGCTCGACGTACTGCCGCTGGAGCTGCCGTACCCGCTTGCGGTCCTCGTCCTTGAGCCGGTCGAGCTCCCGGTCGTGCAGGGTGATCAGCGGCCGGTCGTCGAGGGCGAAGTCGATGTGCCCGTCGATGAGGGAGCCGAGCAGGGCCTCGGGGTCGCCGCCGGTCGCACCGGCCCGCAGCCGCCCGCCGTCGAGGAGCCGCTCGCTGATGCCGACGAGCAGCTCGGCGAGCATCGCGTCCTTGCCGGGGAAGTGCCGGTAGAGCCCGGGGCCGCTGATCCCGACGGCGGCCCCTATCTCGTCGACGCCCACGCCGTGGAAACCGCGCTCGGCGAAGAGGCGGGCGGCCTCCTTGAGGATCTGCTCGCGCCGCGTCGGGGCGTCGGTCCTGCCGGTGGCGGTGGGGGTCGTGGTCGTGGCCATGCATTCGATTCTAGACAACCCCGTTAGCGGTCGTTAACCTGAGCGACATACGTTAACGCTCATTAACCGAGCAAGGGAGCTCGAGGGATGCAGCAGGCACCTGTGCTGACGAGTGCGGCGGATCCCGCATCGGCGGCCTGGCAGGCGAACGAGGCGGCGCATCACGAGCTGGCCGCGGCCCTGCGCGCCAAGCTCGCGGCGGCCGCGCTGGGCGGGGGTGAGAAGTCCCGGGCCCGGCACACCGCGCGCGGCAAGCTGCTGCCCCGGGACCGGGTGGACACCCTGCTCGACCCGGGTTCGCCCTTCCTGGAGCTGGCCCCGCTCGCCGCGAACGGGATGTACGGCGACCAGGCTCCGGCGGCCGGAGTCATCGCGGGTATCGGACGGGTCAGCGGGCGCGAGTGCGTGATCGTCGCGAACGACGCGACCGTCAAGGGCGGCACGTACTACCCGATGACGGTGAAGAAGCACCTGCGCGCCCAGGAGGTGGCGCTGGAGAACCGTCTCCCCTGCCTCTACCTGGTCGACTCGGGCGGCGCGTTCCTGCCGATGCAGGACGAGGTCTTCCCGGACCGGGAGCACTTCGGCCGGATCTTCTACAACCAGGCCCGGATGTCCGGCGCCGGCATCCCGCAGATCGCGGCCGTCCTCGGCTCCTGCACGGCGGGCGGCGCGTACGTCCCGGCGATGAGCGACGAGGCCGTGATCGTACGGAACCAGGGCACGATCTTCCTGGGCGGTCCGCCGCTCGTGAAGGCCGCCACCGGTGAGGTCGTCACGGCCGAGGAGCTCGGCGGCGGTGAGGTCCACTCCCGGATCTCCGGCGTCACCGACCACCTGGCCGAGGACGACGCCCACGCCCTGCGGATCGTGCGGAACATCGTCGCCACGCTCCCCGAGCGCGGCCCGCTGCCGTGGTCGGTGGAGCCGGTCGAGGAGCCGAAGGTCGACCCGTACGGGCTCTACGGCGCGGTGCCGGTGGACTCCCGTACCCCGTACGACGTCCGCGAGGTCATCGCCCGGGTCGTGGACGGCTCCCGTTTCCAGGAGTTCAAGTCCGAGTACGGGCAGACGCTGATCACCGGCTTCGCCCGCATCCACGGTCACCCGGTCGGGATCGTCGCCAACAACGGCATCCTGTTCGCGGAGTCCGCCCAGAAGGGCGCGCACTTCATCGAGCTGTGCGACCAGCGCGGGATCCCGCTGGTCTTCCTGCAGAACATCACCGGCTTCATGGTCGGCAAGGCGTACGAGCACGGCGGCATCGCCAAGCACGGCGCGAAGATGGTGACGGCCGTGGCCACCACCCGCGTGCCGAAGCTGACGGTGGTCGTCGGCGGTTCGTACGGCGCGGGCAACTACTCGATGTGCGGCCGGGCGTACTCCCCCCGCTTCCTGTGGATGTGGCCCAACGCCAAGATCTCGGTCATGGGCGGCGAGCAGGCCGCTTCGGTCCTCGCGACCGTCAAGCGCGACCAGCTCGGCGACGGCTGGAGCGCGGACGAGGAAGAGGCCTTCAAGGCCCCGATCCGTGAGCAGTACGAGACCCAGGGCAGCGCCTACTACGCGACCGCCCGGCTCTGGGACGACGGGGTCATCGACCCGCTGGAGACCCGGCAGGTCCTCGGCCTCGCCCTGACCGCCTGTGCCAACGCGCCCCTGGGTGACCCCCAGTTCGGCGTCTTCCGGATGTGAGGGGCCCCCAGGAGATGCGCAGCTTGTTCCAGCACAGCATGTTCGACACCGTCCTCGTGGCCAACCGGGGCGAGATCGCCGTCCGCGTCATCCGCACGCTGCGGGAGATGGGCGTGCGCTCGGTGGCCGTGTACAGCGACGCGGACGCCGACGCCCGGCACGTACGGGAGGCGGACACGGCGGTACGGATCGGTCCGCCGCCGGCCGCCGAGTCGTATCTGTCCGTCCCGGCGCTGCTCGACGCGGCCCGGCGGACGGGTGCGCAGGCCGTCCACCCCGGTTACGGGTTCCTCGCGGAGAACGCCGGGTTCGCGCAGGCGTGCGCGGACGCGGGCCTGGTCTTCATCGGGCCCTCCGCCGCCGCGATCTCCCTGATGGGCGACAAGATCCGGGCGAAGGCGACCGTGAAGGCGGCGGGCGTGCCCGTAGTCCCCGGCGCCGCCGATCCCGAACTGGCCGAGGCGGCCCGGGAGCTGGGTGCGCCCGTCCTGCTCAAGCCGTCCGCCGGTGGCGGCGGCAAGGGCATGCGGCTCGTCCGGGACCTGTCGGTCCTGGAGGACGAGATCGCGGCGGCCCGCCGTGAGGCCCGTTCCTCGTTCGGTGACGACACGCTGCTCGTGGAGCGGTGGATCGACCGCCCCCGGCACATCGAGATCCAGGTCCTCGCGGACACCCACGGGAACGTGATCCATCTGGGTGAGCGCGAGTGTTCGCTCCAGCGGCGCCACCAGAAGATCATCGAGGAGGCGCCGAGCGTCCTGCTGACCCCGGAGATCCGGGCGGCGATGGGCGCGGCGGCGGTGGAGGCGGCGCGGTCCTGCGGGTATGTGGGCGCGGGCACGGTCGAGTTCATCGTGCCGGGCGGCGACCCGGCCTCGTACTACTTCATGGAGATGAACACCCGGCTCCAGGTCGAGCACCCGGTGACGGAGCTGATCACCGGGGTCGACCTGGTGGAGTGGCAGCTGCGGGTGGCGGCGGGTGAGCCGCTGCCCTTCGGGCAGGACGACATCCGGCTCGACGGCTGGGCGATCGAGGCCCGGCTGTGCGCCGAGGACCCCTCGCGCGGCTTCCTGCCGTCGGGCGGCACGGTCCTCGCCCTGAACGAGCCGCAGGGCCCCGGTGTGCGGACGGACTCGGGTCTGAGCGAGGGCACGGAGGTCGGCAGCCTGTACGACCCGATGCTGTCGAAGGTCATCGTGCACGCGAAGGACCGCCCCACGGCCCTCCGCAAGCTGCGCGCGGCCCTCGCCGACACGGTCACCCTGGGCGTCCCGACGAACGCGGGCTTCCTGCGAAGGCTGCTCGCCCACCCGGACGTCGTCTCGGGGGCCCTGGACACGGGCCTGGTGGAGCGGGACGCGGAGAGCCTGGTCCCGGAGGGCGTACCGGACGAGGTGTACGCGGCGGCTGCGGCCGTACGGCTCGCGGGGCTCGCCCCGGTGGCGCGGGAGGGCTGGGCCGACCCGTTCTCGGCGCCGAACGGCTGGCGCCTGGGCGGCCGTCCGGCTCCGCTCCCCTTCCCCCTACGGGTCTCGGGGCACGAACCCGTCATGGTCGAGGCGCCGGGCGGCGCCCGGGTCACGGACTCCACGGTGACGGTCACCGTGGACGGGCTCACCCATCACTTCCACCGCGGTGGCAACTGGCTCGGCCGTGACGGCGACTCCTGGCACGTCCTCGACCACGACCCGGTCGAGGCCGCGCTCTCCGGCGCCCGGCACGGCGGGGCCGACACGCTCGCCGCGCCGATGCCCGGGACCGTGACCGTCGTGAAGGTGGCGGTCGGGGACGAGGTGGAGGCCGGGCAGAGTCTGCTCGTCGTCGAGGCGATGAAGATGGAGCACGTCATCTCCGCCCCGCACGCCGGCACCGTCACCGAGCTGGACGTCACGCCCGGTTCCACCGTCGCCATGGACCAGGTCCTGGCCGTGGTGGCCCCCCGCGAGGAGGACACGGAATGAGCCTGCCCATGACCGTCCCCGACCCCGCGCTCCCGACGAAAGTCCGGATCCACGAGGTCGGCGCGCGGGACGGGCTGCAGAACGAGAAGGCGGCCGTCCCGACCGAGGTGAAGGCGGAGTTCGTCCGGCGGCTCGCCGCCGCCGGGCTCTCCACCGTCGAGGCGACGAGCTTCGTGCACCCGAAGTGGGTGCCGCAGCTGGCGGACGCGGAGGACCTGTTCCCGCTCGTCCGCGACCTGCCCGTCCGCCTCCCGGTGCTCGTGCCGAACGAGCGCGGTCTCGACCGGGCGCTCGCCCTCGGCGCCCGGGAGATCGCCGTCTTCGCCTCCGCCACCGAGTCCTTCGCGAAGGCCAACCTCAACCGGACCGTCGACGAGGCCCTCGCGCTGTTCGCCCCGACGGTCACCCGCGCCATAGAGGCGGGCCTGAAGGTGCGCGGGTATCTGTCGATGTGCTTCGGCGACCCCTGGGAGGGCGCCGTCCCCGTCGAGCAGGTCGTCCGGGTCACCAAGGCGCTCGCCGACATGGGCTGCGACGAGCTGAGCCTCGGCGACACCATCGGCGTCGCCACCCCGGGGCACGTCACGCGGCTGCTCCAGGAGCTGAACGAGGCCGGGGTCCCCACCTCCCGTATCGCCGTGCACTTCCACGACACCTACGGCCAGGCCCTCTCCAACACCCTGGCCGCCCTGCGCCACGGGGTGACCACCGTCGACGCCTCCGCCGGCGGCCTCGGCGGCTGCCCGTACGCGAAGAGCGCGACCGGCAATCTCGCCACCGAGGACCTCGTGTGGATGCTCGACGGTCTCGGCATCGAGACCGGCGTCGATCTGGCCGCCCTCACCGCCACAAGCGTGTGGATGGCCGAACAGCTGGGCCGCCCGAGCCCTTCCCGTACCGTCCGCGCCCTCTCCCACAAGGAGTGACGTCACCCATGTCCCTCGACCACCGGCTCTCCGCAGAGCACCAGGAACTCCGCCGTACCGTCGAGGCGTTCGCGCACGACGTCGTGGCGCCGAAGATCGGCGACTTCTACGAGCGGCACGAGTTCCCGTACGAGATCGTCCGTGAGATGGGCCGTATGGGCCTGTTCGGGCTGCCGTTCCCCGAGGAGTACGGGGGCATGGGCGGCGACTACCTGGCGCTCGGGATCGCCCTGGAGGAGCTGGCCCGGGTCGACTCCTCCGTCGCGATCACCCTGGAGGCGGGGGTCTCGCTCGGCGCGATGCCGCTCCATCTCTTCGGCACCGAGGAGCAGAAGCGGGAGTGGCTGCCGAGGCTGTGCGCCGGCGAGATGCTCGGCGCGTTCGGGCTTACGGAGCCGGGCGCGGGCTCGGACGCGGGTGGGACCCGTACGACCGCCGTCCGCGACGGCGACGAGTGGGTCATCAACGGTTCGAAGTGCTTCATCACCAACTCCGGTACGGACATCACGGGTCTGGTGACGGTCACGGCGGTCACCGGCCGCAAGCCCGACGGGCGTCCGCTGATCTCGTCGATCATCGTGCCGTCCGGCACTCCCGGCTTCACGGTCGCCGCCCCCTACTCGAAGGTCGGCTGGAACGCCTCGGACACCCGTGAGCTGTCCTTCGCCGACGTCCGGGTCCCGGTGGGGAACCTGCTCGGTGAGGAGGGCCGTGGGTACGCGCAGTTCCTGCGGATCCTGGACGAGGGCCGGGTCGCGATCGCGGCGCTCGCGACGGGTCTCGCGCAGGGCTGTGTCGACGAGTCGGTGAAGTACGCGAAGGAACGTCACGCCTTCGGACGGCCGATCGGGGACAACCAGGCCATCCAGTTCAAGATCGCCGACATGGAGACGCGGGCGCACATGGCGCGGATCGGCTGGCGGGACGCGGCCTCGCGTCTGGTCCTGGGCGAGCCGTTCAAGAAGGAGGCGGCGATCGCGAAGCTGTACTCCTCCACGGTGGCGGTGGACAACGCCCGTGAGGCGACCCAGATCCACGGCGGCTACGGCTTCATGAACGAGTACCCGGTGGCCCGGATGTGGCGCGACTCGAAGATCCTGGAGATCGGCGAGGGCACGAGCGAGGTCCAGCGGATGCTGATCGCACGGGAGTTGGGCCTCCAGGCCTGAGCCGGCCGGTCCGGTGAGGAGGGCCCGCCGCCCCGAGGGGGTGGCGGGCCCTCCCCCCTTACAGATCGTTATGAGGTTAGGCTAACCTATGTTTTCATGACGAACTCCGAGACCGCCCCGTTCCAGTTCTTCCGCCTCCAGGTCGACCGGACCCGGCGCCTCGGCCCGTCCCTGGTCCGGGTCACCTTCACCGGGGACGACCTGAAGAACTTCGCCGCCGGCGGCCGCGACCAGTCACTCTCCCTCTTCCTGCCGCACCCCGGCCAGGACGCGCCCGCCCTGCCCCCGCTGGACAACCCGGACATGTACGCGATCCTGGGCGCCTGGCGCGCGATGCCGGACGACGAGCGGGCCGTCATGCGCTCGTACACCGTCCGCGAGCAGCGCACCGAGCCGGCGCCCGAGGTCGACATCGACTTCGCGATCCACGAGGACGGCGGCCCCGCCTGCCGCTGGGCCGGGCGCGCCAAGGCCGGTGACCAGGTGGTCGTCCTCGGCCCCGCGATCGCCGAGAACACCGGCGTCCGCTTCCAGTTGCCCGAGGACGCCGACTCGGTCCTGATCTGGGCGGACGAGACGGCCCTCCCGGCCGCCTCGGCGATCCTGGAGTGGCTGCCGGCCGAGACCCGCGCCCAGGTGTTCCTGGAAGTCCCGTACTCGGGCGACCGCATGGAGCTGTCGACGCAGGCCGACGCGACCGTCACCTGGCTCGTACGGGAGGAGGGGGCGCCCTCCGCCGTGGACGCGGTGCGCGGCGCCGAGCTGCCCGGTGAGGCCCCGTACGTCTGGATCGCGGGCGAGTCCGGGGCGGTGAAGGCGCTGCGGCGGCACTTCGTGCGGGAGCGCGGGCTCGACCGGCGCCGGGTGACGTTCGTCGGCTACTGGCGCAAGGGGCTTTCCGAGGACGCGCTGCGCGAGGTCCCGGACGAGACGCAGGAAGACGCGTAGGCGTCTTCCCTATCCATCGTTCAACTCCCGTTCACCGAAAGTGACCTGAGAGGGGCGGGGGGACGTTGCGATTGATTGTTAGGTTAGGCTAACCTAACGACGCATCGCCCCTCGCCCCTCATCGCTGTCCGGAGGCCCCCCACATGCGCTCCCACCTGCTCAATGACGCCACGGCGGAGAGCTACCGCCGCTCCGTCACCGAAGGGGTCGAGCGCGTGGCGGCCAAACTCGCCTCGACGCGGGGGCCGTTCACCGGTGTGACGCCCGCCGAGCTCGGCCCCGTCATCGACGCCGTCGACCTCGACCGGCCGCTCGGTGACTCCTCCGCCGCTCTCGACGAGCTGGAGAGCGTCTACCTCCGCGACGCGGTCTACTTCCACCACCCCCGCTACCTGGGCCACCTCAACTGCCCGGTGGTCATCCCCGCCGTCCTCGGCGAGGCCGTCCTCTCGGCGGTCAACTCCTCGCTCGACACCTGGGACCAGAGCGCGGGCGGCACCCTCATCGAGCGCAAGCTCGTCGACTGGACCACCGGCCGCATCGGCCTCGGACCGGCCGCCGACGGCGTGTTCACCAGCGGTGGTACGCAGTCCAACCTCCAGGCCCTGCTCCTCGCCCGCGAGGAGGCCAAGACGGACGACCTCTCCAGGCTCCGGATCTTCTCCTCCGAGTGCAGCCACTTCAGCGTCCAGAAGTCGGCCACCCTCCTCGGCCTCGGGAACGACGCCGTCATCTCCATCCCGGTCGACCGGAACAAGCGGATGCAGTCCGTCGTCCTCGCCGCCGAGCTCGCGGCCTGCCGCGCCGAGGGCCTCGTCCCGATGGCGATCGTCGCCACCGCCGGCACCACCGACTTCGGCTCCATCGACCCGCTGCCCGAGATCGCCGCCCTGGCCGACGAGTACGGCGCCTGGATGCACGTCGACGCCGCCTACGGCTGCGGGCTGCTCGCCTCGCCGACCCGCCGCCACCTCCTGGACGGCATCGAGCGGGCCGACTCGGTCACCGTCGACTTCCACAAGTCCTTCTTCCAGCCGGTGAGTTCCTCCGCCGTCCTGGTCCGCGACGGTGCCACCCTGCGCCACGCGACCTACCACGCCGACTACCTGAACCCGCGCCGCACGGTCGCGGAGCAGATACCGAACCAGGTCGACAAGTCGCTCCAGACCACCCGCCGCTTCGACGCGCTGAAGCTCTGGATGACCCTGCGCGTGATGGGCGCCGACGGCGTCGGGCAGCTCTTCGACGAGGTCTGCGACCTGGCCGCCGAGGGCTTCGCGCTGCTCGCCGCCGACCCGCGCTACGACGTCGTGGTCGAGCCGCAGCTCTCCACCCTCGTCTACCGCTACATCCCGGAGGCCGTCACCTCCCCCGAGGACATCGACCGGGCCAACCTGCACGCCCGCAAGGCCCTGTTCGCCTCGGGCGAGGCCGTCGTCGCCGGGACCAAGGTCGACGGCCGCCAGTACCTCAAGTTCACCCTGCTCAACCCCGAGACGACCACGGCCGACATCGCCGCCGTCCTCGATCTGATCGCCGGCCACGCCGAGCAGTACCTGGGAGAGAACCTTGTCCACGCCTGAGACGCCTGAGATGTACGACTTCATCGGCATCGGGCTCGGTCCGTTCAATCTCGGACTCGCCTGCCTGACCGAGCCGATCGACGAGCTGAACGGCCTCTTCCTGGAGTCGAAGCCGGACTTCGAGTGGCACTCGGGGATGTTCCTCGAAGGCGCCCACCTCCAGACCCCGTTCATGTCGGACCTGGTCACGATGGCCGACCCGACCTCGCCGTACTCCTTCCTGAACTACCTGAAGGAGAAGGGCCGGCTGTACTCGTTCTACATCCGGGAGAACTTCTACCCGCTGCGGACCGAGTACAACGACTACTGCCGCTGGGCCGCCGCGAAGCTCTCCTCGGTCCGCTTCTCGACGACCGTCGCGTCCGTGACCTTCGACGAGGCCACCGAGGTGTACGAGGTGTCCACCGAGGCCGGAGAAACGTTCCGCTCGCGTCGGCTCGTCCTCGGCACCGGAACCCCGGCGTACGTCCCCGAGACCTGCCGGAACCTCGGCGGCGACCTGATCCACAACTCGCGCTACCTGCAGAACAAGGCGGAGCTGCAGAAGAAGAAGTCGATCACCCTGGTCGGCAGCGGCCAGAGCGCCGCAGAGATCTACTACGACCTCCTGAGCGAGATCGACGTCCACGGCTACAAGCTGAACTGGGTGACCCGCTCCCCGCGCTTCTTCCCGCTGGAATACACCAAGCTCACCCTGGAGATGACCTCCCCGGAGTACGTGGACTACTTCCACGCGCTGCCCGAGCAGACCCGCTACCGCCTGGAGACCCAGCAGAAGGGCCTCTTCAAGGGCATCGACGGCGAGCTGATCGACGCCATCTTCGACCTGCTCTACCAGAAGAACCTGAACGGCCCGGTGCAGACCCGGCTGCTCACCAACTCCGCGCTGCACGCCGCCGCGTACGACGACACCAGCGGCACGTACACCCTCGGCTTCCGCCAGGAGGAGCAGGAGAAGGACTTCACCCTCGACACCGAGGGCCTGATCCTCGCCACCGGCTACAAGTACGCCGTCCCCGCCTTCCTGGAGCCGGTCCGTGACCGCCTCAAGTGGGACGGCCAGGGCCGCTTCGACGTGGCCCGCAACTACGCGATCGACACCACCGGCCGCGGGGTCTTCCTGCAGAACGCCGGTGTGCACACCCACTCGATCACCTCGCCCGACCTCGGCATGGGGGCGTACCGCAACGCGTACATCATCGGGGCGATGCTGGGATACGACTACTACCCCGTCGAGAAGACCATCGCTTTCCAGGAGTTCGCGGCATGACCGTATCGATACGTCCCTTCGACCCCTCGAAGGACGCCCGGCTGATCCATCCCTGGGTCACCCACCCCAAGGCCGCCTTCTGGATGATGCAGGGCGCGACGCTCCAGGACGTCGAGCGCGAGTACACGGCGATCACCGCCCACCCGCACCACGACGCCTTCATCGGTCTGGTGGACGGCGAGCCGTCCTTCCTGATGGAGCGCTACGACCCGTCGGAGCTGGAGCTCGTCGGGCTGTACGAGCCGCAGCCCGGTGACGTCGGCATGCACTTCCTCGTCGCGCCCACCGACACGCCCGTGCACGGCTTCACCCGGACCGTGATCACCGCCGTCATGGCGGAGCTGTTCGCCGACCCGGCGACCGTCCGCGTGGTCGTCGAGCCCGACGTGTCCAACAAGGCCGTCCACGCGCTCAACGAGGCCGTCGGCTTCGTGCCCGAGCGCGAGATCCAGAAGCCGGAGAAGAAGGCCCTGCTGAGCTTCTGCACCCGCGAGCAGTTCGAGACGGCAGTGGGAGCGACCGTATGACCCTCACCGACCCCGTCGCCCACCTCACCCCCGAGCGCTGGGCCGACGCCAACCGCGCCCTGATCCGCAAGGGCCTCGCCGAGTTCGCCCACGAGCGGCTGCTCGACCCGCGCGAGCTGGGCGAGAGCCGGTACGCGGTCCTCGCCGACGACGGCACCACCGAGTACCGCTTCACCGCGGACCGGTTCGCCCTCGACCACTGGCAGGTCTACGCCGAGTCGATCAGCCGCCACCGCGGGGACGAGCAGCTCCCGCTCGACGCGCTCCAGTTCATCACCGAGCTGCGCGGCTCCCTCGGCCTCAGCGACGAGGTCCTGCCGGTCTACCTGGAGGAGATCTCCTCCACCCTCGCCGGTACGGCCTACAAGTCGACCAAGCCGCAGGTGACCTCCGCCGAGCTGGCGCACGCCGGCTTCCAGGCCATCGAGACCGGGATGACCGAGGGCCACCCCTGCTTCGTCGCCAACAACGGGCGCCTCGGCTTCGGCGTGGACGAGTTCCGCGCGTACGCCCCCGAGGCCGCGAGCGACATCCACCTGATCTGGCTGGCGGCGCGCCGCGACCGCACCACCTTCACGGCGGGCGCGGACATCGCGTACGAGACGTTCGTCCGCGCGGAGCTGGGTGACGCGACGGTGGACGGCTTCGCGGCGACGCTGACCGCCCGCGGCCTGGACCCGGCCGACTACCTGCTCATGCCCTGCCACCCCTGGCAGTGGTGGAACAAGCTGTCGGTGACCTTCGCGGCCGAGGTGGCGCAGCAGCGTCTCGTCTACCTGGGCGAGGGCGACGACACGTACCTGGCGCAGCAGTCGATCCGTACGTTCTTCAACACGTCGGACCCGTCGAAGCACTACGTGAAGACGGCCCTCTCGGTCCTCAACATGGGCTTCATGCGGGGTCTGTCGGCCGCGTACATGGAGGCCACGCCGGCGATCAACGACTGGCTGCACACCCTGATCGAGTCGGACCCGACCTTCCGGGCGGCCCGGTTCTCGATCATCCGCGAGCGGGCGGCCGTCGGCTACCGGCACCTGGAGTACGAGGCCGCGACCGACCGTTACTCGCCGTACCGCAAGATGCTGGCGGCGCTCTGGCGCGAGTCCCCGGTGCCGACCCTCGCCGAGGGCGAGCGCCTGGCGACGATGGCCTCGCTGCTCCATGTGGACCACGCGGGCGCGTCCTTCGCGGGCGCGCTGATCAAGGAGTCGGGCGTAGAGGCGACCGTCTGGCTCCGCCAGTACCTGGACGCGTACCTGCTCCCGATCCTGCACAGCTTCTACGCCTATGACCTGGCGTTCATGCCGCACGGCGAGAACGTGATCCTGGTCCTCGACGAGCGCGGCGGGGTGGCGCGGGCGATCTTCAAGGACATCGCCGAGGAGATCGTCGTCATGGACCCGACGGCGGTCCTGCCGCCGGCGGTGGAGCGCGTCCGCGCCGAGATCCCGGAGGACATGAAGCTCCTCTCGGTCTTCACGGACGTCTTCGACTGCTTCTTCCGCTTCATGGCGGCGACGCTGGCGGCGGAGGGCGTCCTCGACGAGGACGACTTCTGGCGCACGGTCGCGGAGTGCGTCCGCGCCTACGAGGCCTCGAAGCCGGAACTGGCGGACCGTTTCGCCCAGTACGACATGTTCGCGGAGACCTTCGCCCTGTCGGCCCTCAACCGCCTCCAGCTCCGCAACAACAAGCAGATGGTCGACCTCTCGGACCCGTCGGCGGCCCTCCAACTGGTCGGCGACCTGGTGAACCCGATAGCCCGGTTCGCCTGACGATCCCCCCAGACCGATGTGGGCCCCGCCGGAGTACGGTCCTCCGCCGGGGCCCACATCTCTTCTTCAGCGGAACTCGTGGACCACCTGGATCTCGCCGACGATGTGGGCGTTGAAGTCGTCCAGCTCCTCGGCCGGAACCCAGAGCTCCAGGATGGTCCGCCCGCCGGCCTGCTGGACGGGATACCGGCTCAGGAACTCCGACTCGACCTCGAATCGGGTGACGAAGCCGGCGCCGTCGTGCTTCACGTTCCAGTCCCGCGCGATCCTGACCGCGTACTCCTCGTTGAGGACCGGGTAGAAGATCGGCTGCTCGGGCAGCCGGGGCGGCCACGCACGCCAGTCCGACTCCCGTACCAGATCCAGCTCCTTGGGGCCGGTCGGGCGCCACAGGGTCGTCGTCGGCTGTCGGCTGGTCATCTCTGCGTCACTCTCTGCGCGTACGCCGCCGCTACGGCGGTTCGGGAGCCCGGACGATACCGACCCCACGAACCGGGCGGCTACGGGGTTTCCGCCCCCTGCCGGCTCCGCGACCAGCGGATACGGTCCGCACCCGTCACCAGGGCGACGTATTCGACCGTCACGGCGAAGGTGTCGTGCCCGGCGGCGACGGCGTGCGCCAGGCATTCGGCGTTCACGCCCGCGGGCTCGGGCGTCGGCTGTGTCTCCCAGGTGCACTCGCCGTCCAGGCAGGAGGCCGTCGCGACGACCTCCCCCTGCGGGTGCGGGCCGATTCGGTGGGTGACGGGCACGTCCACCGAGGCGGTCACGGCGCCTCGATCCGCATCTTCGGCGGATCGTGCGGGTGGTTGCGGATCTCGACCACGCAATCGACGGCGGCGGATTCGTCGTGCTGCGGCCCCCTGCGCATGCAGTGGTCGAACCGCCGCGCCAGATACGCGCACACCGCGCACCCCGGCACCGGCTCGGGCCGGGGCCGAAGCCCGTGGTCGGCGGAGAGAACGAGCACCGGCGGTACGGGGGTGGTGAGGACACGGATGCGCGACCACTCCTCCTCGGTCGGCGCGCGCAGGTCCTCGGGCGAGACGACCCACTCGGCACCGCCGCCCGGCGGACGCAGGTAGACGCTCCCGGCCTGACTGCGCGAGACCCGGCCGAGCCGGTTCGCCCCGTCGCCGGTGTCGACCAAGAAAGCGCCGGCGGCGGGCTGGCTGTGTACGGACACGGTCACTCCTCTCCGTAGCGACTTCGCTACCAGGGGCCGTCAGCGTGACCTAGAGTCAGAGTTCCTTCAACTGGTCAACTTGCCTGACGAGAAGGAAGAGTTGTGGTCAACCGCAGGGAGTTAAGACCGGACAGCAGCCCCCGGGCAGCGTTCGGCGCACATCTGCGCAGGCAGCGTGAGCTTCGTAACTGGAGTCAGGAGGAACTGGCTGCGCTCATGGAGTACTCCAGTCAACACATTTCAGCTGTGGAAACCGGTCGCAAACCGCCAACCCTTCCCTTCTCGCGGAAGGCGGATCTGGTCTTCGGCACCGTCGAAGCGGGGGATTCGTTCGAGCGTAAGTGGCACGAAATGCGGCGTGGCAGCCTGTTGGAAGGGTTCCCGGAGTACGTCGAGTACGAGAGGCGGGCCGTCGAGCTCCGGATCTTCGAGATCGGGATCATTCCAGGGCTCCTGCAGACCCCGGAGTACGCGCAAGTGGTCAACATGGCAGACGTGCGACGCGGCTTGATCACACAGCAACAGGCTGAAGAGCGCATCTCATTCGTTGCTGAGCGACAAGCGTCGTTGTTACGGCGGTTGCCCTTGATGCTCGTGGTGTTGGACGAGAGCTGCATCCGCCGCCCCATCGGCGGGACGACCGTGATGGACGCCCAGCTCCAACAGCTGGTCGACTTCGCCGAGCGGCCTCACACCATGCTCCAGGTGGCCCCGTTCTCCATCGGAGAGCGTCGGCCGTTCAACCTCCCGGCCAGTTTGTCCACCTTGGCGGACCGGTCTGTGGTCGCCTACGGCGAATCCCATTTGCGGGGGTTCGTGGAGCGGGAGAGCAGCGCTGTAAGGCCTCCGCTCATGCGATTCCTGCAACTACAGGCCGAATGCCTCTCCCAGGCAGAGTCTGTGGCCATGATCCAGGAGGCGCGGAAGGGCACCTCGTGACGGCCGAATCCCCCCGTCGTCTGACCGAGGGCCGCACGCCAAACGCCCGGCCAGGGAGCCCCCCGGCCGGGCGTTCCACGTTCACGGGCGGGCTACTCCGCCGGCCACGGCACCTGCGGTGACCGGTAGTAGTCGATGCCCAGGGCCTCGAATCTCGGGGCCTGTTCCGCCAGGCGGAGTTTGTACGTGTCCCAGTCGTGGGTGGCCGCCGGGGACCAGCCCAGTTCGGCCACGCCCGGCAGGCGGGGGAAGGCCATGACGTCGAGGTCGGCCGTGGTGGCCAGGGTCTCCGTCCACAGGGGCGCCTCGACGCCCCGGACGGCGCTCTCCGGCGCCCCCCGCAGGTAGGTGGCCGGGTTCCAGTCGTACGACTTCCGTACCTCGACGTGTCCGGCCCAGGTGAGGCCGAGCGGGGTGTCGGGGGTGTACTTCATGTCGAGGTAGGTGCGGTCGGCGGGCGAGAGGATGATCCCGGTGCCGTTCCGCGCGGCCGCGGCGACCCGCTCCTTCTCTGCGGCGGGGGTGCGGTCGAGGCCCCAGTACTGGACGAGGGCTCCCTCGGCGGGGGTCGTGCTCGTCAGCTGGTGCCAGCCGACGACCTTCTTGCCGTACTTCGCGACGACCGGCTGCACGCGGTCCATGAAGGTCACGTAGTCGGCGTGGGGAGTGGAGTGGGCCTCGTCGCCGCCGATGTGGAGGTAGCGGCCGGGGGTGAGAGCGGCGATCTCCCGGATCACGTCGTCGACGAAGTCGTACGTGACCTCCTTGGGCACGCACAGGGAGCTGAGGCCGACCTTGATCCCGGTGTAGAGCGGCGGCGCGATGTTGTCGCAGTTGAGGACGTCATAGGAGGCGAGGGCCGCGAAGGTGTGGCCCGGCATGTCGATCTCGGGGATCACCTCCTGGTAGCGGGAGGAGGCGTACCGGACGATCTCCTTGTACTGCTCCTTGGTGTAGAAGCCGCCGGGGCCGCCGCCGACCTCGGTGGAGCCGCCGTGGCTGGTGAGCCGGGGCCAGGAGTCGACGGCGATGCGCCACCCCTGGTCGTCGGTGAGGTGGAGGTGCAGGGTGTTGATCTTGTAGAGGGCGAGCTGGTCGATGTACCGCTTGACCTCGTCGACGGTGAAGAAGTGGCGGGAGACGTCGAGCATGGCGCCCCGGTAGGCGTACCGCGGGGTGTCGGTGATCGTGCCGCCCGCGATCTTCCAGGGGCCCGGCTGTACGGAGCCCCGCTCGACGGCGGAGGGCAGCTGCTGGCGCAG
The DNA here is from genome assembly GCF_044764665.1 of Streptomyces sp. NPDC093795. Lineage (NCBI taxonomy): Bacteria > Bacillati > Actinomycetota > Actinomycetes > Kitasatosporales > Streptomycetaceae > Streptomyces > Streptomyces sp. NPDC093795. The sequence goes on along the minus strand of NZ_JBIWIO010000002.1, from coordinate 191,233 downwards.
GGTCTGGACGCCGCGGAAGAGGCCTGCGGGCTCGCGGGCGGTGAGGGTGAGGCCGTCGGGCGCGGAGCGGAGCCGGTACCCCTCCTCGCCGAGCGCGGTCTCGCCGGGGCTGAGCCGGAGCCGGATGCCGCCGCCGGCCGCGGCCTCGTCGACGACGGGCAGCGGGAAGCCGGTGGCGGGGCGGAGCAGGCCGGCGAGGTAGCGGCCGATGGCCTTGGTCTCGCGGGAGGTCCCGGCCACGCCGATGCGGGTGGTGGGGGTGAGGGCGTACGGCTCGCCGCCGGGGGTGACGGAGGCGGGTACGGGCACGATGCGGCCGAGGGGGCGGACCTCGGGTTCGGCCGCGGCGGTCTTTCCGTCGCCGGTCCGGGTGTCGGCGGCGGACTCGCCGCAGCCCACCCCGGCGGTCGCGACCAGCAGCAGGGACCCGATCAGGCGGTGAATCCGTCGGCTCTGTCTCACAGGCATGGTCCCCTTCGGATGATCGACACGTCCGTCGTCCTGTTGTTACGTATATCCGGTCAGCGCCCTCCCTGCGCGCCCCCGGCACCCCGGAACCGGCCAAGGTCTGGACCAAGACCCTGGTTTTTACGTCGATCATGACGCCACTGCCCGATATCGGGCAGGATTCTTGCGAAATACGGTCCGCACCCCTCAATATTCACGGGTGCTCGAACGCCGCCCGTCGCATGACGACCTCGTCGACCATCTGGTCCGCAGCACCGCGCTCCAGCGCGGTGAGGCCGCCCGGGTGGTGCTCGACGTGCTGGCGTACTTCGACGAGACGACCGAGGAGTTCGTCCGCCGCCGCCATCGCGAACTGCAGTCCGGCGGCGCGGTGAACACCGAGATCTTCGAACGGATCGCGGCGGAGCTGCCACACCGGGCGGTGGCGCCACCGGAGCTCTCGCTCCGGCAACTGCGCCGCATCGTCTACGGCTGAGACGCGGCCGGGACCCGGCCGAGAAGCGACTGAGAAGCACCATCGTCAACCTGGAGGGGTTTCACCTTTATGTGCGGAATTGTCGGTTACATCGGTAAGCGTGACGTCGCCCCGCTGCTGCTCGAAGGCCTCGCACGCCTGGAGTACCGCGGTTACGACTCCGCCGGCATGGTCGTCACCAGCCCGAAGGCCTCCGGCCTGAAGATGGTCAAGGCCAAGGGCCGGGTCCGTGACCTGGAGGCCCGCGTCCCCAAGCGCTTCACCGGCACCACCGGCATCGCCCACACCCGCTGGGCCACCCACGGCGCGCCGAGCGACGTCAACTCGCACCCGCACCTGGACCCCGAGAACAAGGTCGCCGTCGTCCACAACGGCATCGTCGACAACGCCCAGGAGCTCCGCGCCAAGCTGGAGGCCGACGGCGTCGTCTTCGCCTCCGAGACGGACACCGAGGTCATCACCCACCTCATCGCCCGCTCCCAGGCCGTGACCCTGGAGGACAGGGTCCGCGAGGCGCTCAAGGTCATCGAGGGCACCTACGGCATCGCCGTGATGCACGCCGACTTCAACGACCGCATCGTCGTGGCCCGCAACGGCTCGCCGGTCATCCTCGGCATCGGCGAGAAGGAGATGCTCGTCGCCTCCGACGTCGCCGCCCTGATCGCCCACACCCGCCAGGTCGTCACCCTCGACGACGGCGAGATGGCCACCCTCAAGGCCGACGACTTCCGCACGTACACGATCTCCGGCGCCACCACCACCCCCACCCCGGAGACCGTCGAGTGGGAGGCCGCCTCCTTCGACATGGGCGGCCACGACACCTTCATGCACAAGGAGATCTCCGAGCAGCCCGACGCGGTCGACCGCGTGCTGCGCGGCCGGATCGACGACCGCTTCTCCACGGTGCACCTCGGCGGCCTGAACCTGGACCCGCGCGAGGCCCGCACCATCCGCCGCATCAAGATCCTCGGCTGCGGCACCTCGTACCACGCCGGTCTCATCGGCGCCGGGCTCATCGAGTCCATGGCCCGTATCCCCGCCGACGCCGAGCCGGCCTCGGAGTTCCGCTACCGCAACCCGGTCGTGGACCCCGACACCCTCTACATCGCCGTCTCCCAGTCCGGTGAGACCTACGACGTGCTCGCCGCCGTCCAGGAGCTCAAGCGCAAGGGCGCCCGCGTCCTCGGCGTGGTCAACGTGGTCGGCTCCGCCATCGCCCGCGAGGCCGACGGCGGCATCTACGTCCACGCGGGCCCCGAGGTCTGCGTCGTCTCCACCAAGTGCTTCACCAACACGGTCACCGCCTTCGCGCTGCTCGCCCTGCACCTGGGCCGCATCCGCGACCTGTCCGTCACCGACGGCAAGCGGATCATCGAGGGCCTGCGCAAGCTGCCCGAGCAGATCAGCGAGATCCTCCGGACCGAGGACGAGATCAAGAAGATCGCCGAGGCGTACGCCGGCGCCCAGTCGATGATGTTCATCGGCCGTGTCCGGGGCTACCCGGTCGCCCTCGAGGCCTCCCTGAAGCTCAAGGAGATCTCCTACATCCACGCCGAGGCCTACCCGGCCTCCGAGCTGAAGCACGGCCCGCTCGCCCTCATCGAGCCGGCCCTGCCGACGGTCGCGATCGTCCCCGACGACGACCTGCTCGAGAAGAACCGCGCCGCCCTCGAGGAGATCAAGGCCCGCAGCGGCCGCATCCTCGCGGTCGCGCACCAGCCGCAGGCGAAGGCCGACCACACCATCATCGTGCCGAAGAACGAGGACGAGCTGGACCCGATCCTGATGGGCATCCCGCTCCAGCTCCTCGCCTACCACACGGCGCTCGCCATGGGCCGCGACATCGACAAGCCGCGCAACCTGGCCAAGTCCGTCACGGTCGAGTAGCAGCCGGTCGGGGCCTGTCCCCCCGACCCGCGCCGCCGGGCCTGTCCCCCGGCGGATCGACCGGACACGAAATCGGTCCCTGTCGCACACCCAGGTGCGACAGGGACCGATTTCATCTCCCGTACCTACCCCGCGGCAGGGGCGCTCGTGCCCGCCGTGCGACGGAAGGCCATCGGCCAGCCCGCCACCGCCGCCGTGGCGCCGTACCAGGCGACGAGGCCCGCGACGGCCGCGACCCAGCCGCCCGCCTTGCCGAGGCCCCCGTTGTCGGCGAGCGCCCCGATGCCGAGCAGCAGGAGCGCGACGAACAGCAGCCCGTACACGCCCTGTCCGAACAGCCCGCTGCCCGAGGCCGCCATCGTCAGCGTGAGTGCCAGGAGCGCCCACAGGAGCATGAAGACGCCGACCGCGTCGGCCGAGGCGCCGCCGCCGGCCGCGGTCCCCCAGGTGAACCAGAAGGCGCCGAGCGCCGCGAACGCCGTGCCCTCGCCCTTGTCGCCCGCGCGGAGGGCGAGCATGCCGACGAGGAAGAGCGCCACCCCGCCGACCCAGGTGGCGAGGCCCGCGGCATCCGCTGCCGCGACGTTGTCGATGACACCCGTACCGCCCAGCCCGAAGGCGAGCAGGGTCAGTCCGAGTGCGAGGTGGCCGAGAGTGGAGGTGCTGTTCCCCGCGGCGACGTCGTTGTCCACGGCGGGCTCCCTTCAGGAGTGCAGCCGAGCTGCGTGAGCTGCTGTGATCCGGAGACTGATCCGGTGACCTTTATCTACCCTTCACAAGCGCACAATTCACCTGCGGAAGGCCGAATTTATGGCCGGATGACGGCAGTTGGGAGAAACGAACCCGCGCGGTGGGGCGCCTACGGGATGACGATCACGGGCCGCTGCGCGCGCCGCGCCAGACGCCCGGCCACCGAGCCGAAGATCCGGCCGACGATCCCGTGCGTGGAGCCGACCACGATCGCGTCGGCCGAGTACTCGCGGCCGACCTCCTCCAGCTCGTGGCAGATGTCCCCGCCGCGCTCGACGAGGATCCAGGGCACCTCGGAGAGGTGCTCGGCGCAGGCGAGCTCGAGGCCGAGGACCTCGGTGCGGTGATCGGGCACGTCGACGAAGACGGGGGGCTCACAGCCGGCCCACACCGTGGTGGGCAGCCGGTTGGCCACGTGCACGATGATCAGGCCCGAGCCGGAGCGCCGGGCCATGCCGATGGCATAGGCGAGGGCGCGCTCACTGGACATGGAGCCGTCGAAGCCGACGACCACCCCGTGCCGGAAGGCCGGGTCGCAGGCATGGCGTGGCTGTTCTACCGCCAGGGGGTCGACCGTGGAGTCGGCGACGCGCTTGCGGTCCGCGGGTTCGGAGAATTCGTGACCGGCCATCGGTGTCTCGGCGAAGAGAGTCCTCGTGGGAAGGGACGGGGAAAGGAAGCGGACGGAACAAGGGTGGCGGCGGAGCTGTGTGTCCGGGAATCATCTTCCCAAGCCCATACCCCCAAGGGTACGGCGACACTCCTCTCCTGCCCAGAGCCCACCGTGCCGCTCCCGGCGTGCCCGCCGCTCGCGCACGGCGTTCCAGGGAGCATGCACGAGCGGCTCGGGATCTGGCAATGCCGGTTGTGTCCTACAGGCGTCCGTACGGGGGCCAAACGGACGTCGCCCAGAGTGACCGGAACGTTCCGCTCCTCGTTGCCCACAGGTCCAGCCCACCGTCGTAGGGAGACCGCCCGTGCCCGCACCATCGACCGCCGCCGGCCAGACCTCCACCACGCCCGCGTCCGTGCTCGCCGCACCTCGCGGCCACCGCCGGGCCCCCGTCCTCTCCCCGCCCGCCACGGCGGACCAGGACCCGGGAAGGGCGCCGGGAGCGGCCGGGGCGGCACCAGGGGCGTCGGGGGCGGTGCCGGGCGCCGGCGCGGCGGACCAGGCCGGCGACGTCGTCCGCTGGGCGGTGTTCTGCTGCGTCCTGGTCCCGGTGGTCCTCGTCGTCTACGGCACCTCGCTCGGCGGGGCCGCCGGCGCCGCGCTCGGCCTCGTCGCGGTGACGGCGGCCTGCCGGGTACTGCTGCGGCACTCGGAGCGCGGGCTGCGCGGCGAGAACGACGGGAGTGGCGGGCCGCACGGCGGGAGCAGCGGGAGCGGTCGCGGCAGGCGGCGCGGCCAGGCCCCGATCCGCCGGAACGCCTAGGTCGAAACCGGGCCGAAAGGGAGGCCTCCGCGGGGCCCGTTCCCCTTCGAGTTGACAGGTTCGTACACGCGAACCGATATGTTTTCAGCCAACTTCCATCTGCCGGCGAGTCCTTGGCGGAACGGTTGCCCAACCCCGGCGCCGACACTCGAAAACGCCCCGCCACAAGGGCTCACACCCCCGCGTACGGGGGTGTTCGTCGCGCCACCCCTCCCCGGGACGGCCGTCGGACGGCAGACTTCGCCATCGATCGCTTCGCGCCAAGTGGCCTTGTCGACAATCCACCGGATGGAGAACTTGTCACGCCGGCGCCACGGGACACAGTAGATTCGATCATGGGTACCGAAGACTGGGGTCTCGTGCAAAACCGAGGGGAAACGTGCAGGAGCGACACGACCAGGGAGACGCGAACACCGAGGGGGGCTTAGCGTCATGAGCCAGGACTCCATTATTGCGCCGGAGGCCGCACGGAAACTGACCGGGCGCCGCCGTCGCGAAGTCGTCGCGGTGCTGCTGTTCAGTGGCGGCCCCATCTTCGAGAGCTCCATCCCGCTCTCCGTGTTCGGCATCGACCGGCAGGACGCCGGGGTGCCCCGCTACCGGCTGCTCGTCTGTGCGGGCGAGGACGGCCCGCTGCGGACCACCGGTGGACTCGAACTGACCGCGCCGTACGGCCTGGAGGCCATCAGCCGCGCGGGCACCGTCGTCGTCCCGGCCTGGCGGTCGATCACCTCGCCGCCGCCGCCGGAGGCGCTCGAAGCGCTGCGCAGGGCCCACGAGGAGGGCGCGAGGATCGTCGGTCTGTGCACCGGCGCCTTCGTCCTCGCCGCGGCCGGCCTGCTCGACGGGCGTCCGGCGACCACGCACTGGATGTACGCGCCGACGCTCGCCAAGCGCTACCCGTCGGTCCATGTGGACCCCCGGGAGCTCTTCGTCGACGACGGGGACGTGCTGACCTCCGCCGGCACCGCGGCCGGAATCGATCTGTGTCTGCACATCGTGCGGACCGACCACGGCACGGAGGCCGCGGGCGCCCTGGCGCGCCGGCTGGTCGTCCCGCCGCGGCGCAGCGGCGGTCAGGAGCGCTACCTCGACAGGTCTTTACCTGAGGAGATCGGCGCCGACCCGCTGGCCGAGGTCGTCGCCTGGGCGCTTGAGCACCTCCACGAGCAGTTCGACGTGGAGACCCTGGCGGCCCGTGCGTACATGTCACGGCGGACCTTCGACCGCCGGTTCCGCTCGCTGACCGGTTCGGCCCCCCTCCAGTGGCTGATCACCCAGCGGGTGCTCCAGGCGCAGCGGCTGCTCGAGACCTCCGACTACTCGGTCGACGAGGTCGCGGGCAGGTGCGGCTTCCGCTCGCCGGTGGCGCTGCGCGGCCACTTCCGGCGGCAGCTCGGCTCCTCGCCGGCCGCCTACCGGGCGGCGTACCGCGCGCGGCGGCCGCAGGGCGACTCCGGTTCGACGGTGCTCGACACGGTCGTGGCCGCCCAGGTCTCGGCGGGCGTCCGGCGCCCGGCGTCCCCCCTGGAGCCCGGCAAGCCGCAGTCCGACGCCTTCGCCCCCGGGCGGGCGTCGCTGCCGGGCCAGCGCAGCGCGCCGTAACACCGACCCGCGCGGCCACAAGCGGCGCACCGCAGGACCGACGGGCGTCCGGGGAGACCTCCCCCGGGCGCCCGTCGGCCGCTTCCCCCCGCAGGAAGAGCACCTAAGGTAGGACGCATGAACGATCGCATGGTGTGGATCGACTGCGAGATGACCGGGCTCTCGTTGACGGACGACGCACTCATCGAGGTGGCCGCACTGGTCACCGACTCGGAACTGAACGTGCTCGGCGACGGGGTGGACATCGTGATCCGCCCGCCGGACGCGGCCCTGGAGACCATGCCGGAGATCGTGCGCCAGATGCACACGACCTCGGGACTGCTCGACGCGCTGCCCGGCGGCACCACGCTGGCCGACGCGGAGGCCCAGGTCCTCGCGTACATCCGCGAGCACGTCAAGGAACCCGGCAAGGCGCCCCTGTGCGGGAACTCGGTCTCCACGGACCGCGGCTTCCTCTCCCGGGACATGCCCGCCCTGGAGAGCCACCTGCACTACCGGATCGTCGATGTCTCCTCGGTCAAGGAGCTGGCCCGCCGCTGGTACCCGAGGGCGTACTTCAACAGTCCGGAGAAGAACGGCAACCACCGGGCGCTCGCCGACATCCGCGAGTCCATCGCGGAGCTGCGCTACTACCGGGAGGCGGTCTTCGTCCCGCAGCCCGGCCCGGACTCGGAGACCGCGAAGCAGATCGCGGCCCGTCACGTCCTGCCCGCGGAATGACCGCCCGCTCGCGCCCTCGGAACCCGCTGCGGAAAACGCGGGCGCGAGCACCCTCCAGCACCCTGTAGACTTCTTCTCGGCCGGTCAGGGAAACCTTCGGGAACACCGCCGGGCATGGTGGGTATAGCTCAGCTGGCAGAGCACCTGGTTGTGGTCCAGGATGTCGCGGGTTCAAGTCCCGTTACTCACCCTGAAGGCTCAGGCCCCGGTTCGAAAGAACCGGGGCCTGAGTCGTTTCCACGTTCCGGTCTACGTTCCCGACGTGCAGCTGACGGACGTCGGGGGCGGGTTGGCGCCCGACCAGGAGCCATTGAGGCCGAAGGCGGCCGAGCCGCCCGGCGGGACCGTCGCGTTGTACGAGAGGTGCGAGGCCGCCACGTCCGCTCCGGTCTGGGTCACCGTCGCGTTCCACGCCTGGGTGACGCGCTGGCCGGCCGGCTGGGTCCAGCGGACGGTCCAGCCGTTCAGCGGAGCCGTACCCGTGTTCCGGAGGGTGACCTGGGCCGTGAAGCCGCCCTGCCACTGGTTGGTCACCTTGTACGCGACCTCGCAGGCGCCCGTGGGGGTGCCGGGGCCGGTGCCGCCGTCGCCGCCGCCCGTCTCGGCCGTGTCGCCGTAGAGGATGCCGCGGCCGTTGGTGGAGACGTACACCCGGCCGTAGACCCGGGGGTCACCGGTGATCGCGGCGCCGGTCCAGCCCCACTGGTGCGCGTCGTCGTTGATCCGGACCCAGCTCGCGCCCGCGTCGGTGGAGCGGAAGACGCCGCGCACGCCGCCGATCTTCGCGCTCGTGTAGAGGGTGGGGTACGTGGCACCCGGCGCGGCCTTGCCGAAGCCGATGGTGTCGGCCTGCTCGACCCCGGCGATCCGGGTGAAGGTGGCGCCGCCGTCGGTGGAGTGCCAGAGGCCGTAGGTGGCGTCGGGGGCGCCGCCGGCGAGCCAGATGTCGCCCTTCTTGCCGGGGACGGCCTTGAAGCGGACGTTGCCCTTGGCGGGGAGGCCGGTGGCCTTGGCGGTGAAGGTCAGGCCGCCGTCCGTACTGGCGTGGAAGGCGCCGGCCGCGAAGCCGTAGAAGGTGCGCGGGTCGACGCGGTCGGACTCCACGGTCGCGCCGGCCGGGATGCCGGTGGACGCCGTCCACGCGCCGCCGGTGCCGGTGTGGACGCCGGCACCTTCGGGGCTCCAGACGAAGCGGGTGCCGTCGGCGGACGCGGCGACCGTGCCGCCGCCGGTGACGCCGGCGGGTTCCTGTCCGGCGCGCCAGGTGGCGGCGTTGTCGGTGGAGAACGCGACCCGCGGGCCGCCGTCGAGGTGCCCGGCGCGTACGACGGTGTCCGGCTTGGTCTCGGCGAAGTCGACGCTGGTGGTGGAGGTGAAGTTGGGACCGGTGAACATCATCGGGGGGACCTTGGTGAGGTCCGTGTGCCGGAAGCCGCCGATGTCCCCGAGGGCGCTGATCAGCGGGGCTCCGGAGGGCGGCGAGGCCAGGTCGAGGACGGCGGTCTCCTCGAGACCGGCGACCATGGGCCGGATCGTGAACTTCGTCCCGGCGTCCCACCGGGTGAGCTCGGTGGTGCCGTAGATCGTGGCGCCGGTGCCGTACATCATGCGGTTCGAGTCGAACGGGTCGATCTCCAGGGCCTCGGTCATCCAGCCGAGCTTCGGGGTCTGCTCGGGCGGGGCGGGGCTCGCGCCCCAGGTCAGCCAGGGGGCGGAGGAGACGTCCATCGTGTAGCGGTCGGCGCGGTTCGGGTACGAGGTGTAGTCCCAGGCCCTGGTCCAGGTGGCGCCGCTGTCGGTGGAGCGGAAGATCTGGGTGTCGGGGTACCAGGAGCTGTAGCCGGAGACCATGACCGTGCCGGGGTTCTGCCGGTCGACGGTGAGGCCGCTGAAGCCGTAGTGGGTGTCGGCCTCGGCGACGGGGCTGATGTCCGTCCAGGCGCCGGTGGCCGTGGCGTACCGCCAGACCTGGCCCTTGCCGCCGTCGTACGGGCCCGCCGTGTCGCTGTACGCGAGGTAGAGGTAGCCGTTCTCGGCGTCGAGCACGCCCTTGTGGGCGAGGTAGCCGGTGGGCTGGCCGGGCAGGCGGGTCCAGGTGGCGCCGGCGTCGGTGGAGCGGTAGACGGCGTTCTCCTTGTCGCCGACGCCGACGTAGAGGGTGCTCGTGGCGCGGCCGGCGGCGCCGGTGGACTCGTCGAAGGTGACCCAGACGATGCCCTGTTCGTCGGAGTTGTAGCCGCTGGTGTCGGTGGGGTCCTGCTGGTAATTGCCGGGGTTGGTGAAGGAGGTGACCTTCGACCAGGTGACGCCGGAGTCGGTGGAGCGCCAGAGGCCGTTGCCGCTGGGGGCGCCGAGGTAGAGGACGCTGTTCTTGTGCGGGTCGATCGCGAGGCGTTCGCCCATGCCGCGGCCCGGCATGTTGCCGCCGAGCTTGAAGGGGAGGTCGGTGCGCTGCCAGGTGGCGCCGCGGTCGGCGGAGCGGAGGACGGCGCCGTTGCCGGGGTCCCAGTCGTTGGTGTACGTGCCGACGGCGGCGTACACGCGGTCGGGGGCGACGGAGTCGGTGGCGAGTCCGACGACTCCGGTGTGGCCCCAGTCGTCCCAGCCGATGTGGTCGAGGAGCGGGGTCCAGGAGGAGGCGGCCTGGTTCCAGCGGTAGGCGCCGCCGATGTCGGTGCGGGCGTAGGCCAGGTTCTTCTCGGTCCGGTTGAAGACGATGCCGGGGACGAAGCCGCCGCCGTCGACCCGGACGTTCTTCCAGGTGTACGAGGGGGCCGCGGCCGCGGGTGCGGCCGGGGTGGGCACGGCGGTGGCCGGCACTGCCCCCGCGAGGAGACCGGCGGTCAGGGCGAGCCCCGCCAGGAGGTGTCGTGTTCTGCGCATGGGGGTCCTGTCGGAGAGTGGATGGGAGCGCTCCCACTATTGGTGGGCTGTCAGAACACGGTCAATACGCGGGAACCGTCGAAGACGTTCGACGACGCTCGGCCGTCCGGGTGGTGCGCCCGGTGGGCTCCCCGCCCCCGGAGGCGCCGCGCACTACGGTCGGGATCATGTGGTGGAGGAGGACGCGGCCCGGCGCCGCCGGACGCGGGCCCCTCGTACCCGCCCCCGCCTTCCTCCTCGCCCTCGTCCTCCTCCTGTGCGCCGCGCTCTCCGCCGGGTGCGCCACCGACCCGCCGGAGCCGTCCCCCGTACCCGACCGCGAGCGCGTCGACGGCGCCGGGCGGCCGATCACCCTCACCGTCGGCGTCTTCGGGGAGTTCGGCTTCCAGGAGGCCGGGCTCTACGACACGTACATGCGGCTCCGTCCCGACGTCACCGTCCGGCAGACCTCGCTCTCCCGCAACGACGTCTACTACCCCCAGCTGCTCACCCACCTCACCGCAGGCTCCGGCCTCGCCGACGTCCAGGCCGTCGAGGTCGGCAACATCGCCGAGGTCGTCGACACCCAGGCCGGACGACTCGACGACCTCGGCTCGGCGCCCGGCGTCGACAAGAAGGCCTTCCTGCCGTGGAAGTGGGCGCAGGCCACCACCCCCGACGGCCGCACCCTCGGGCTCGGCACGGACATCGGCCCGCTGGCCCTCTGCTACCGCAAGGACCACTTCGCCGCGGCCGGGCTTCCCACCGACCGGGAGACCGTCGGGCGCCTGTGGGCCGGGGACTGGCGGAAGTACGAGGAGGTCGGGCGGCGCTTCGCCGAACGGGCGCCCGAGGGCGTGGCGTTCACCGACTCCGCCTCCGGGGTGCTCGCCGCGGCCGTCTCCGGCGCTCCGCTGCGCTACTACGACGCGCGCGGCGATCTCGTGGTGGGGACCAATCCGTACGTGCGGGCCGCCTGGGACCTCGCCGCCGACTTCGCCCGGCAGGGGCTCACCGCCCGGCTCCAGCAGTTCACGCCGGACTGGGACCAGGCGTTCGCGCGGGGGGCCTTCGCCTCGATCGCCTGCCCGGCCTGGATGCTCGCCTACATCCAGGACAAGTCCGGTCCTGCCGCGCGCGGGCGGTGGGACGTGACGGTGGCGCCCCGGCCCGGCAACTGGGGCGGCTCCTTCCTCGTCGTGCCGTCCGCCGGGCGGCAGCGGGCCGAGGCCGCCCGGCTCGCGGCCTGGCTGACCGCGCCCGAGCAGCAGGCCCTGCTGTTCGCCCGGCGCGGCGGCTTCCCGAGCGCCTCCGCCGCGTACCGGCTGCCGCAGGTGGCGGACGCGCGGCACCCCTACTTCGGTGACGCGCCGACCGGGCCGCTCTTCGCGGCGGCCGCCCGGGGAGTGCCGCTCGCCCCGGTCGGGCCCAAGGACGGGCTCGTCAACCAGATCCTCTCCGACATCGGGATGCTCCAGGTCGACCAGACCGGGCGGTCGCCCGACTCGGCCTGGCGGGCGGCGATGCGGGCGATCGACAACGCACTGGACCGGTGAGCGCCCTTGACCGAGACGAGGGACCCCGTGGACCCGTTCCTGCCACCCGCCGGTACGCCCGTCCCCCCGCCCGCCGCCGCCCCCCTGCCGGTCCGGGGGCGGGGGCGTGGGCAGGGGCGGCCTGTGCGCCTCGGGCGGCTGCGGTCGCGCTCCGCTCCGTACGTGCTCGTCGCCCCGTTCTTCCTGCTCTTCGGGGCGTTCGGCCTCTTCCCGCTGGTCGCCACCGCCTGGGCCTCGCTGTTCCGGGTGGAGCTGACCGCGCCGGAGGCCCGGGAGTGGGTCGGGCTCCACAACTACGCCCGGCTGCTGCACGACGAGTTCTTCTGGAACGCCCTGTCCAACACCGTCGCCATCGGTGTCCTCGCCACCGTCCCGCAGCTGCTGCTCGCCCTCGGTGTGGCGCACCTGCTGGACGTACGGCTGCGCGGTCACCTCGCCTTCCGGGTCGTGGCGCTCGCCCCGTACGCGACCTCGGTGGCCGCGGCGACGCTCGTCTTCGCGCTGCTCTTCGGGCGGGACCAGGGGATGGTCAACTGGGTGCTGGGGCTCGTCGGGATCGCCCCGGTGGACTGGCAGAACGGCCCGTGGGCCTCGAAGGTCGCCGTCTCGTCGATCGTGATCTGGCGTTGGACCGGCTACAACGCGCTGATCTACCTGGCGGCGATGCAGACCGTCCCGCGCGAGCTGTACGAGGCGGCGGCGCTCGACGGGGCCTCGCGGTGGCGGCAGTTCCTGCACGTGACGCTGCCGGGGCTGCGGCCGGCGCTGCTCTTCACGGTGCTCGTGTCGACGATCGGAGCGACCCAGCTGTTCGGTGAGCCGCTGCTGTTCAACAGCGGGGCGGGCGCCTCGGGCGGGGCGGACCACCAGTACCAGACGCTGGGGCTCTATCTGTACGAGCAGGGGTGGGTGAACCTGCATCTGGGGCGGGCGGCGGCCATCGCCTGGGCGATGCTGCTGATCCTGGTGGTGGTGTTCGGGATCGCCCGGCTCCTCGGGCAGAGGAGGGCGGCCTGATGCGGACGGTGCGGGCGGGCTGGGGTACGTACACGCTCCTCGGTCTCTTCGCGGCGGTCTCCCTCTTCCCGCTGGTGTGGACGGCGGTGGCGGCCTCGCGGACGAGTACGCGGCTCGCGTCGGCGCCGCCGCCGTTCCGGTTCGGGCGGAACCTGCCGCGGAACCTGGGGATCGCCTGGGCCGAGGGTGGGCTCGGTGAGGCCCTCGCCAACACCACGCTGGTCGCGGGCTCGGTCGCGGCGGGCACGGTGCTCTTCTCGACGCTCGCCGGTTTCGCCTTCGCCAGGCTGCGGTTCCGGTTCCGGGGCGCGCTGCTGCTGCTCGTGGGGGCGACGATGCTGATCCCGCCTCAGCTCGGGGTCGTACCCCTCTATCTGCTGATCGCACGGCTGCAGTGGACGGACCAGCTCCAGGCGGTGGTCCTGCCCTCGCTCGTCTCGGCGTTCGGGGTCTTCTTCATGCGCCAGCACCTCCTCCGGGCGCTGCCGCCGGAGCTCCTGGAGGCGGCTCGGGTCGACGGGGCGGGGACGCTGCGGGTGGTGTGGCACCTGGTGTTCCCGGCGGCGCGGCCGGCGATGGCGGTGCTCGCGATGCTGTCGTTCGTGGCGGCGTGGAACGACTTCTTCTGGCCGGTCCTCGCGCTGACGCAGACCGGGAACCCGACGGTGCAGGTGGCGCTGACGGGGCTGGGGCGGGGGCATGTGCCGGACCAGTCGGTGGTGATGGCGGGGGCGCTGCTCGGGACGCTGCCGCTGCTCGTGGTGCTGGCGCTGTTCGGGCGGCACATCGTGGGCGGGGTGATGCGGGGCGCGGTGAAGGGCTGAACACCGCGAGAAGCCTCTCCGCTTGCCCGCACCGCCCGTACCCGCTCTTCCCGCTCTCCCCTACCGCCCGCTCACCCGTTCGGGCGAGGCAATGATCCACTTCCCCGCTCCCCCCTGTTAGCGTCCCCTTATGTCCAATATCCTCACATTTAGCCCCTCTTGGGCGCGGTGAGGGCCGATGGGGATCCTGCGTGACCATCCCGAACTCGCCCTCTTCCTCTGCCTCGCCGCCGGCTACCTCGTCGGCAAGCTCCGGGTCGGCCCCATCACCCTCGGCGGCATCTGCGGCACCCTCATCGTCTCGCTGCTCCTCGGAGCCTGGGCGAAGGTCACCGTCTCCGACGACGTGAAGACGATCTTCTTCGCGCTGTTCATCTTCTCGCTCGGCTACATGGCGGGACCGCAGTTCTTCTCCAACCTCAACAAGAAGAGCCTGCGCTTCTTCGCCCTCTGCCTCATCGAGGTCGTCTGTGTCGTCGGCATCGCCCTCGGCCTCGCCGGGGCCTTCGACCTCGACGTCGGCACCGCCGCCGGCATCCTCGCCGGCGCCGCCACCGAGTCGGCGGTCGTCGGTACGGCCACCGAGGCCATCGGCAAGCTGTCCGACCTGACGCAGGAGCAGATCACCCAGTACCAGGGGCACGTGGCCACCGCGTACACGGTCTGCTACCTCTTCGGCCTCATCACCATCGTCATCTACACCAGCCAGATCATGCCGATGATGCTGCGGATCAACCTCCGCGACGCCTCCCGCGAGCTGTGGGAGAAGATGCGCGGCTCCGGCGGTGGCCTGGAGTCCGACGAGCGCGAGGCCCTCCCCGGCATGGTCGGCCGGACCTTCCTGGTCACCCACGCCGACGGCACCAGGGTCGGCGACCTGGAGCGCTCACTCGGCGGCCGGGTCACCGTCGAGGCGGTGAAGCGGGGCAGCAAGGTCCTCACCCCTCCCCCGCCCGGCTTCGAGCTGACCCTCTCCGACCTGGTGCTCACCGTGGGCAGGCGGGCCAACATCATCGAGGCGGGGCGGGTCATCGGCCCCGAGACCCCGGCCGTCCCCGGTCTCGACACCCCGCTCGCGACCACCGAGGTCTCGCTCACCGACAAGGCCGTGGTCGGCAAGTCCCTGGACACCCTCGCCAAGGAGCACCCGGAGTTCACCTCCGGCGGGGTGTACGTGACGGACGTCCTGCGCAACGACCAGCATCTGCCCGCGACCCCGGAGACCGTCGTCCACCGCGGTGACGTCCTGACCCTGGTCGGCGCCCGCTCGGGCCTCGGCAAGCTGGCGTCCAAGGTCGGCGCGGTCGTGAAGAACGACGCCACCGACTTCATCTACCTGGGGCTCGGAATCGTCTGCGGTTCGCTCCTCGGGCAGGTCGTGGTGAAGTTCGGCGACGTCCCGATGTCGCTCGGCACGGGCGGCGGCTGTCTGATCTCCGGACTGCTCTTCGGCTGGTTCCGCTCCCGTACGCAGACCTTCGGCGCGTTCCCCCCGCAGGCCGCCGCCACCCTCAAGGACATGGGCCTCGCGATCTTCATCGCCTGTACAGGTCTGGTGTCGGGCCCGCAGGCATGGCCGCTGCTCAAGGAGTACGGGGCGCTGCTGCCGTTCGCGGGGATCGCGATGGTCCTGGTGCCCGCGACGATCTCGCTGATCGTCGGCCGCAAGCTCCTGAAGATCGAGAAGCCGCTGCTCATCGGCGCCATCGCGGGCCAGCAGTGCTCGACCCCCGCGATCACCTCGATCACGCAGGTGGCCCAGAGCTCGGTCCCGATGCTCGGCTACACGATCACCTACACGCTCTCGAACTTCCTGCTCCCGCTGACCGGCCCGCTCCTCGTCGGCGTCCTCGGAGCGTAGGAGGGCGCACGACCCGACGAACGTGATCCCCGCCCCCTGACGGAAATGAGAGTCCGCCGTGCCCAAGACCACCTTCACCCGCGAGGAGATCAAGTCCTTCGCGCAGCTCTCGCCGTTCGAGCTGAAGGACAAGTTCATCCAGATCGCGCAGGCCGCGCAGGCCGGCAAGCCCGGCCAGAAGGAGAAGTCGCAGACGCAGATGCTCAACGCGGGCCGTGGCAACCCGAACTGGGTCGCCACCGGCCCCCGCGAGGCCTTCTTCGCCCTCGGGTACTTCGCGCTGTCCGAGTCCCGCCGGGTGTGGACCGCCGACAACCTCGGTGGCATGCCCGAACTCCCCGGTTCCGGCGCCCGCTTCGACACCTTCGTACGGCAGCACCCGGACCTGCCGGGGATCGAGCTGCTCCAGAGGTGCGTGGAGTACGGGGTCGAGCGCTTCGGCTTCGACAAGGACGCGTTCCTGCACGAGCTGACCGACAGCACGATCGGCGACAACTACCCCGTACCGGACCGGATCCTGACCCACACCGAGCAGGTCGTACGCGGCTACCTCGCCGACGAGATGTTCGACAAGCGGCCGCCGGCCGGGAACCTGTCGCTCTTCGCGACCGAGGGCGGCACGGCCGCCATGTGCTACATCTTCGACTCCCTGATGAAGAACGGGATCCTGAGGAAGGGCGACCGCATCGCGCTCATGGTGCCGGTCTTCACCCCGTACATCGAGATCCCCGAACTCGACACGTACGCCTTCGACGTCGTCACCGTCAGCGCGAGCCTCTTCGCGGAGACCGGGGTGCGCGAGTGGCGCTACCCGGCCGAGGAGGTCGAGAAGCTGGCCGACCCGGCGGTGAAGCTGGTCTGCGTCGTCAACCCGTCCAACCCGCCGTCCCTCGCGCTGAGCGAGCGGGTGACGCAGCAGATCAAGGACATCGTCGCCGGCCCGAACCCGAACCTGCTGATCGTCACGGACGACGTGTACGGCACCTTCGTCGAGGGCTTCCGCTCACTCGCCGCCGATCTGCCGCGCAACACGCTCCTGGTGTACTCGTACTCCAAGCACTACGGCTGCACCGGGCACCGGCTCGGCGTCATCGGCCTCCACGACGACAACGTCATCGACGAGATGATCGCGAACCTGCCGGGGGCCGAGAAGGACCGCCTCGCCAAGCGGTACGGCACGCTGAGCCTGGAGCCGGGGAAGATCCGGTTCATCGACCGGCTCGTGGCCGACTCCCGCCAGGTCGCCCTCAACCACACGGCGGGGCTCTCGCTCCCGCAGCAGGTCATGATGACGCTGTTCTCCCTCTTCGACCTGCTCGACGAGGGCCAGGCGTACAAGGAGAAGATCCGGGGCATCGTGCGCCAGCGCCTCGACCTGCTCCTCGAAGGCGCCCGGATGAAGATCGCCGACGACCCGAAGCGGGCCGGGTACTACATCGAGCTCGACCTCCTCGCGGAGGCGGAGCGGGTCCACGGGAAGGACTTCGCGGACTTCCTGGAGAAGAACTACGAGCCGGTCGACCCGCTGTTCCGGCTGGCCGAGCAGACCAGCGTCGTCCTCCTCAACGGTGGCGGCTTCGACGGCCCCGAGTGGTCCGTACGCGTGTCGCTCGCCAACCTCGACGACCTGGACTACCTGAAGATCGGCCACCATCTGCGGGCGATCTTCACCGACTACGCGGAGGAGTGGAAGGCCGCACGGGCGTAGTACGGGCGTGGCACGGGCGTACGGGAGTAGGGAGACGGCCGACGCCAGGTCGACGTCCGACAGCCGCCAGCGTGATCCGTTCCGGCCGGTCACGCTGGCGGCATGACGACGAACTCCCCCACCACCGACTCGACGGCAGTCCTGACCGGCATGTACGCGGCGGAGGCCGCCTACCTGGCGGCCGGCGGCCCCGGCAAAGCCTCCTTCGCGCCGCTCGCCCCCTCCTTCGCGCCCGACGTGGTCCTCCACCAGGCCGCCGCCCTGCCGTACGGCGGGACCTGGCACGGACACGCGGGCCTGGAGCGCTTCTTCCTCACGATGAGCCGGGTGTGGGAGTCCTTCGACATGACGGAACAGGAGTTCCTCGCCACGGGCCCCACCGCGGTGGTCCTCACGCGCGTGCGTGCCCGCGCCCGCGCCACCGGCCGCGAGCTGACCTTCCCGATCCTCCAGACGATCACCGTGCGGGACGGCCGGATCGCCGAGGTCCGGCCCTTCTACTGGGACACCTCGGCGATCGCCGACGCCTGCGCGGTACGCCCGTCGGCGGCCGGGTAGGGGTGCGCGCCCCGGCCGGCGGTGGGGTGGTTCCGGCCGGGGCGCGCGGTGTGGGGGGCCTGGGGGCCTGCCTCCTACTTGTAGGCGGCGAAGGCCTTCGTGAAGGCCAGGGGCTGCTGGAGGATCGAGGAGCAGGTGGCGTCCGCGTAGTTCACCGCGCCGGCCGCGCACTGCTTGTCGCGGGTCGAGGACCACATCGACAGCCAGCCGATGCCCTTGGACTTCGCGAAGTCGACGAGCTGGGTGGCGTCGTCGACCGTGAAGATCTCGGTGACGACGTCGTTCACGCCGATCATCGGGGTGACGGCGACGGCCTTCCAGGCGGCCGCGTCGGAGAGCCCGAGGACGCCCTTGATCTGCGCCTGGGTCGCGGTCGCGGCCTGGATGGCGTACGTGCCCATGTCCGCGCTGTACGCCGGGCCGTAGTCCATCGCCATGATGTTGACGGCGTCGACGCGGACGCCGTTCCGCTTCGCGTCGGCGAGCAGGTCGACGCCGGGCTGGGTGAGGCCCTCGGGCATGACGGGCAGGGTGAAGGAGACGTTCAGGCCCGGGTGGGACTTCTGGAGCTGGGCGATCGCCTGCGAGCGGCGGGTGTTGGCGGCGGTGTCCGGCAGGGCCGCGCCCTCGACGTCGAAGTCGACCTTGGTCAGCTTGTACTGGTCGATGACCTTGCCGTACGCGGCGGCGAGCGCCGAGGACGAGGAGCAGTTCAGGGCCAGCTCGTGGCCGGCTGCGCCGCCGAAGGAGACCCGGACGTCACCGCCCTTGGCGCGAAGCGCGCCGATCTGGGCCGCGACCTTGTCGTTCGCCAGGTCGGTGACCCCGCCCCACAGCGGGGCGCAGGCGCCGCCGGAGGTGATGAAGGCGAGGTTGAACTCCTTCACGCCCGTGGCGTCGGCGGTCGCGAGCAGGTCGTACGCCGGGTAGAGCGAGGTGTCGACGTAGGGGGCGTACTTCGCGGCCGTGACGGGGGCGCCGGTCGAGGTCGCGGTGGGCGTCGGGGTGGGGGTCGGGGCGGTGGTCGGCGCCGTCGTCGTGGTGGCGGTCGGCTTCGGGCTCGTGGTGGCCGTGGCGGTGGGCGTGGGCGTGGCCGTGGCGCTCGGGCTCGCGGTCGCCGACGGGGAGGCCGTCGCGGTGGGCGGGTCCGTGGGGCGGCCGCTGGGCGTGGGGGCGGTGCCGCCGGCGGAGCAGGTCGCCTTGTTGATGAGGCAGTTGGCGGGGTCGCCGGCCTCTCCGGCGGCTGAGGTGACGAAGCCGACGGTGACGGACTGGCCGGGGGCCAGCTGCTTGTTCCAGCTCGCGGGCTTCACGGTGACGTGCCGGCCGGAGACGGTGTGCTCGCCGTTCCAGAGGGACCCGATGGTCGTCCCGGCCGGGAGGTCGAACTCCAGGGTCCAGTCGGCCTGGGCGGTGGAGGTCTCGTTGGTGACGACGTACTGGCCGGTGTAGCCGCCGGTCCAGGCGCTGGTACGGGTGTACGCGGCGCCGACCGCGGCGGCCTGGGCCGTGCCGGTGAACGCGAAGACGGCGCCGCCGACGACCGCCGCCGCGACGACCGCTCCGACGGCCTTGGTCCTGGTGCTCGCCCTGCGCCGGTGCGAACTGGTGCCCATCGCGTGCCTGCCTCTGCGTACTGGGGGGAAGGGGGTGCGGCAGCACGCTAGCGACTGGAAAACGGACAAAAAGGTGTCCGGGGGCGCGGGCGGGGATCCTTAGGATCCGCTTAAGGAAGGCATCGGAACCACGAAAGGTTCCGCTCCGTACGGCTCACGCGTCGGCGGCCCTGCGGGTCCCCGTACCCCCGCGTCGGCGGCGGGCCGGGCGGCGGCCCGGGCGTCCGGGCGTGCCGCCCGAGCGGCGCCCGTCGAGGCCGATCCAGACGCGGACCTCCGTACCACCGAGGACCGAGTGTCCGATGCGGACGTCGCCGCCGGTGGTCTCCGCCATCCGTCGCACGATGTCGAGGCCGAGACCCGTGGAGCCGTCCCTGGCACCGCTGTTGCCGCGGGCCAGGGCGGCGGCGGGGTCGGCGATGCCGGGGCCCGCGTCCGAGACCAGGACGATGACGGCGTCGTCGCCGTTGTGGAGGTCGATCGAGAAGGCGGTGCCCTCGGGGGTGTGCCGGAAGACGTTGCCGAGGAGGGCGTCGAGCGCGGCGACGAGTTCGGGGCGGGCGACCGGGATACGGACCGGGCGCTCGACGCCCGCGACCCGTACCCGGCGGCTCTCGTCCTCCGCGAGTGCCGACCAGAACTCCATCCGCTCGCGCACCACTTCGGCGGCGTCGCAGCCCGCGCCCGGACCGGTCGCCTGGGTCTGCGGCTTCGCGTCGCGGGCGGTGCGGATGATGATGTCGACCTCGCGCTCCAGCTGTTCGACGGCCGCGCGGGTCTGGTCGGCGGCCGGACCCGAACCGAGCGAGGCCGCGTTGAGCCGGAGCACGGTGAGCGGGGTGCGGAGCCGGTGGGAGAGGTCGGCGGCCAGTTCGCGCTCGTTGGCGAGGAGTTGCACGACCTGGTCGGCCATGGAGTTGAAGGCGACGGCGGCCGACTTGAGTTCGGGCGGCCCCTCCTCCGGGACCCTGGCGCCGAGCCTGCCCTCGCCCAGGTCGTGGGCGGCGCCCGCGAGCCGCTGGGCGGGCCGGACCATGCGGACGCCGAGCCGGTCGGCGACGGCGACGGAGCCGACGATCAGGGCGATGCCGACACCGGCGAGGACCAGCCAGGCGGTGGCGACACCGTTGGACACCTCGCCCTCGGGGACGAACAGCTCGACGACGGCGACCTTGCCGCTGCTGAGCGCGGTGGGCTGGAGCAGCGCGAAGCCGCCCGGGACCTCGGCGATGGAGGCCCGGCCGAGCCTGCGGGTCGTCGCGAGCTCCTCCTCGCCTGCCCGACGGGTGCCGATCTCCAGGTCGGTGGTGCCGGGTTCACCGGCGGGGACGTGGACGGCGAGCCGTCCGGCGGCCCCGTCCTCGGTGGTGGCGACGGCCTTGTCGAGTTCGTCGCGGTCGGTGGTGATGGCGAGGACGGGCGCGAGCCCGGCGGCCCGCCGTTCGGCGTTGGAGAAGGCCCGGTCGCGGGCCATCTCCTTGACGACGAGCCCGAGGGGGACGGCGAAGGCGACGACGACCATGGCGGTGACGGCCAGCGACACCTTGACGAGCGCCCACCTCACGGCCGCGGCTCCGGTTCCTGCTGCCGCGGCGGCTCCAGCTTCACGCCGACCCCGCGCAGGGTGTGCAGATAGCGGGGCCGGGCGGCCGTCTCCCCCAGTTTCCGCCGCAGCCACGACAGATGGACGTCGATGGTCTGGTCGTCCCCGTACGACTGCTGCCACACCTCGGCGAGCAGCTCCTTGCGCGGGACGACGACCCCGGGCCGCCCGGCGAGGAAGGCGAGCAGGTCGAACTCGCGCCGGGTCAGGTCGAGCGGCGTCCCGTCGAGCTCCGCCTGACGGCGCAGCGGGTCGACGGTGAGCCCGCCGACCCGGAGCGCCCGGGACGGCGGCGCCTCGCCCGCCGAGGCCCGCGCCCTGCGCAGGACGGCGGCCATCCGGGCCGAGAGGTGGTCCACCGAGAAGGGCTTCACGAGGTAGTCGTCGGCCCCCGCGTGGAGGAGCCGTACGATCTCCGCCTCGTCGTCCCTGGCGGTCGCGATGATCACCGGTACGTCGGTGATCCCGCGCAGCATCTTGAGCGCCTCGGACCCGTCCAGGTCGGGCAGTCCGAGGTCCAGGACGACCACGTCGAAACGGAAATGGGCGACCTCGCGCAGCGCCTCCAGGGCCGTGCCGACGCTCCGTACGGTGTGGGAGGCTTCGGACAGCTGCCGGATGAGGGCGGAGCGCACGAACTGGTCGTCCTCGACCACGAGCACACTTGCCATGGGCCGCACCGTACGCCATTCGGGTGAGGGCAGGTATGGACCACCCTCCGGTACGGGTCCCCTCGGCGTGGTGCAGTATGGCCCCGATGCGAAGAGGACTCGTTCACGCCCTGGCCTGGTCGCTCGCCACCGGCGCGGCGGTCACCCTGTCCTGGTGGGGGGTGCACACGGTGCTGTCCGGCACGGTGTACGACCCTCCGCGCGCGCTTCCCCTCCCGGCCGGCAGCGCCGACGAACCGGTCTCCGCCGGCAGCGACCCGCTGACCTCCTCGACCCGGCGGCCCGGCACCACCGAGCCCTCCGCGCCCTCCGCGCCCGCGACGGCGAAGCCCACGCCGAGCGGCGGCCGCACGACCCCGGCCACGCCCACGGCGACCCCCTCCCGGCCGGCGAAGCCCACGACGGGCGCTCCCCCGACCACCACCCCGCCCGACTCCGCCTCGAACGTGAAGAGCTACACGGTGGACGGCGGCCGGGTCGCCTTCGACCTGGGTGCGACGTCGGCCGAGCTGGTCTCGGCGATCCCGGCCTCCGGCTGGCAGATGCAGGTGTGGAAGCAGCCGAGCTGGATCCGGGTCACGTTCACCGCGGACGGCCGCGAGCTGTCCGTCTTCTGCGTCTGGCACGACACGGCCCCCCGCGTGGAGATCGCGGACCGCGCGACCTGAGGCGTCCGGTCACACGGTCAGCGGAAGACGGACGCGGGCGGTACGGGTGAGGGCTTGGCGCTCGCGTCGGTGACCGGCGCCGCTCCCCCGGCGAAGTCGGCGAGGGCGCGCCCGTGTTCGACCCGGCCCGGGTGCGGGTCGGTGGCGACCCGGCGGGTCAGCTCGGCCACCGGCAGCTCCCGGTCGGAGGCGAGCAGCACCGCGTTGCCGAAGCGGCGGCCGCGCAGCACCGTCGGGTCGGCGGTCAGCGCGAGCTCGGGGAAGACGGCGGCGGCCGTGGCGATCTGGCCGCGCAGATGGGTCAGGGGCGGGCCGTCGGCGAGGTTCGCCGCGTAGAGGCCGCCGGGCTTCAGCACCCGCCGCACCTCGCCGAGGAACTCGGTGCTGGTCAGATGGGCCGGGGTGCGGGCCCCGCTGAACACGTCGGCGATGACGAGGTCGGCCCAGCCGTCCTGGATCTTGGCGAGCCCGGCGCGGGCGTCGGTGGAGCGGACGCGGATACGGGCTCCGCTGTCGAGCGGCAGCTCCCGGCGGACGAGCTGCACGAGGGGCCCGTCGACCTCCACGACCTGCTGGGTGGAGCGGGGCCGGGTCGCGGCGACGTACCGGGCGAGGGTGAAGGCGCCGCCGCCGAGGTGGACGACCTGGAGCGGCCGGTTCGGCGGCGCGGCGAGGTCCGCGATGTGGCCGAGGCGCCGCTGGTACTCGAAGGCGAGGTGGGCCGGGTCGTCGAGGTCCACGTGGGACTGCGGGGCGCCGTCGATGAGCAGCGTCCAGGCGCGGGGACGTTCCCGGTCGGGTATGAGTTCGGCGAGCCCGCCGTCGACGGTCTCGACGACGGAGGCGGCGGCCGCCGCCCGGTCGCGCTGCTTGTTCCTGGCCACGGACCCATTATCCGGCCAGTCATGAGGGGTCCGGTCATCCGGCCGGCCATGGGGGCCCGGTTGTCCGGCCAATGATGAAGGGTCCCGCCCGCGGCGGGCCCGCCGCCTCAGTGGCAGCCGTCGGCGGCCTCGATGAGGCGGGCCGCCTCGCCGAGCGCCTTCCGGAGGACGGCGGGGTCGGTGACGGGGTCGGTGTCTCCCGGCGGCAGCAGCCAGCCCGTGGGGCGGGGCGCGTCGCCCGTCGGTTCGGGCAGTTCCGGCAGCTCGGGGAGGCGGAGGCCGCGCCCCGAGGTCCGCGTACAGGCGCTGCCCGGCATGTCCCAGGCGGCGGCGGTGCCCGGCGGCACCAGGAAGCCGAGGGTGTCGCAGGCGCCGTCGTGCACGACGGGGCCGACGGCGGGAGCGGCGCCGCGTCGCAGGATGTCCACGGCCTCCAGGCCCTGCCGGACGGGGACCGTCACCAGGTCCCAGGCTCCGGCGTCGGGCTTGGGCCCGTCGGCCTCCGGGGCGGGTGCGTGCCACGTGGCCGACTGCGAACCGATCTCCGACATGGGGACCCCTCCTCGCTCCTGAGGAGACACGTTCCGTCTCTCCCTTTACGGTTCAACGCCCGTCGGCGTCAACGGCTACGGCGCCATGCCGCCGCAAAGGATGGCAGTTCATGGCAGATCACAGGCGAGATATCCGATTTGTAGCCAAACTCTGCGTACGCGTCCGGTCACAGCAGGTACGTTCCTGTGCTGCCGGACCACCACCGGCAGCACAGGAGAGGGCTCGGCCATGGCGACGTCACGGGCAGTTCCCAATCTCGCCTTCCGCCGGCTCCGCGGACAGCAGTCGCCGGCGGAGTTCGCCGCGGCGGTCCGCCGGGCGGCGCGGGAGATCGGCGAACAGGTCGCGTGCGACGCCCGCTACATCGGGCGCGTGGAGGCGGGCGAGATCCGCTGCCCCAACTACGCGTACGAACGGGTCTTCCTGCACATGTTCCCCGGACTCGGCCTCGCCGACCTGGGGTTCTCCGCGCGGGAGACGGTGCGCGGCCGGCGGCAGGCCGTACCGGCCGGGGCAGCGCCTCCCGCCGCCATCACCACCCGGAACGATGAGGAGAGCGACGTGCTGCGTCGCGCATTCATGACGAGCGGCTCCGCCACCCTGGCGGCCGCCTCGCTGGGACTCGGCGGCCCCGCCGTCGCGATCCCCACCCCCCGCGGGGTCCACCGCATCGGAGAGGCCGAGGTGCGGGCCGTCGAGGACGCCGTACGGCAGATCCGTCTGCTCGACGACCGGCACGGCGCCGACGGGCTCTACAAGGTCGCCGCCCAGCCGCTGCGTGCCGCGTACGCGCTGCTCGACACGGGCACCATGACCCGCCGCTCCACCGAGGACCGGCTGCACGCGGGCGCGGGGGAACTCTCCCTCTCCGTCGGCTGGCTGGCTCACGACTCGGGGAGGCACGAGGACGCGCGCTCGCACTACGCGGAGGCCCTCGCCACCGCGCGCGTGTCGGGAAACTCCGGAAACGCGGCCCTTGAGGCGCACGCCTTCTGCAACACGTCCTTCCTGGCCAGGGACACGGGCCGGTACCGCGAGGCGGTGCGGGCGGCGCAGGCCGGGCTGCGGGCCGCGCAGCCGCTGGACTCGGCCCGGCTGCTGTCCCTGCTGTCGCTGCGGGAGGCGGGCGCGTGGGCGGGGCTCGGCGACAGGTCGGCCTGCGAGCAGGCACTCGGCCGCGCCCACGGCTTCTTCGACCGGGGCCCCGCCGAGGGCGATCCCGAGTGGATGTCGTTCTTCGGGGAGCCGGAGCGGGAGGCCCTGGAGGCCCAGTGCTGGTCGGCCCTCGGCGACTGGGGCCGGGCGGCCCGGCACGCCCACCGGGCCACGGTCCTGCAGAACCCGCACTTCGCCCGGAACCTGGCGCTCTACCGCGCCCACCTCGCCAAGAACCTGGCGCACGCCGGACGCCCCGACGAGGCGGCGGCGGAGGCGAAGCGGGTGGTGGACTCCCTGGACGGCATCGCCTCGGCCCGGATCCGCGGGATGCTCTCCGAGACCCGCCAGCTCCTCGCCGCGTACTGAGGAACGCCTCTACTCCAGGTGGCCGGTGTCGTTCCAGCGCTCGACCGCCGGGGCGCCGTACGCCCAGCCGAGGACGGAGAGGCTCGTCGGGTCGAGGCGGATGCGGGAGGCGAAGGAGACGTCCTCGCCGAGCCAGCGGGCGCCGATCGAGCGCAGGATGTGGCCGTGGGCGAAGACCAGCACGTCACGGTCGGCCGAGCGGGCCCAGTTCACGATCTCGTCGGCGCGGTCCGAGAGCTGCGCCAGGGTCTCCCCCTCGGGGACGCCGTCGCGCCAGATGAACCAGCCCGGCTGGACGGCCTGGATCTCGGGCGGGGTCATCCCCTCGTACGCCCCGTAGTCCCACTCCATCAGCGCGTCCCACGGCTCGGCCCGGTCGGCGAAGCCGGCGAGCTCGCAGGTCTCGCTCGCGCGGACCAGCGGGCTGGTGCGCACCTCCACGCCGGGCAGGCCCTGCCAGGGACCGCGGTGCAGGCGCTCGCCGAGCAGCTTCGCGCCGCGGCGCCCCTCGTCGAGCAGCGGGATGTCGGTCCTGCCGGTGTGCCGGCCGAGAAGTGACCACTCGGTCTGGCCGTGCCGGGCGAGCAGGATGCGCGGTGCCATGGGAAGGACGCTCCAGGGGTTCACGGGTGCGGACGTGCCTCTCCCATCATCGCCCACGTGGATTCGGGGTGACGTCCGGGCAACCCCCCGGCGGCGCGGGGCGTCCCCTCCCCCGTGAGATGACCGTCTGGGGGACCTTTCGATGCGCAGACCACGCTGGTGGGCCGAGCTGTCGCTGATCGCCGTCGTGTACGCCGCCTACTCGGGCGGGCGGCTCCTCGTACGGGGCGACGAGGCCTCGGCCGTCGAGCACGGGCTCGCGATCCTGCGCGTCGAGGAGATGTTCGGGATCGACGCGGAGCATCCGCTGAACCGGCTGTTCACGGACGTGCCCGCGCTCGGGATCCCGGCGGACTTCGCGTACGCCTCCCTGCACTACCTCGTCACCCCGGCGATCCTGGTGTGGCTCTTCCGCCGCAGGCCCGCGCAGTACCGGGCCGCCCGCACCTGGCTGATGCTCTCCACCCTGCTCGGTCTCGTCGGCTTCACCCTGCTGCCCACCTGCCCGCCCAGGCTGCTCGACCCGGCGTACGGCTTCACCGACACGATGGCGCACTTCAGCGCGTACGGCTGGTGGGGCGGCGAGGCCAGCGCGCCACGCGGGCTCGGCGGTCTGACCAACCAGTACGCGGCCATGCCCAGCCTCCACGTCGGCTGGGCGCTGTGGTGCGGGGTGATGCTGTGGCGGTACGGGCGGACGCCGGCGGCGAAGGCCCTGGGGGTGGCGTATCCGCTGCTCACGACGGTCGTCGTGATGGGGACGGCCAACCACTATCTGCTCGACGCGGTCGCCGGTGCGGCGGTGATGGGCGCCGGTCTGCTGTTGACCCCGTACGCGCTGCGGCTCGCCCGTCGGGTGCGCGGAACGGGCGAAGCGCCTCCGGTTGTCAGTGGCGGATGCGAGACTTCCACGGGTGAGCGCATCCCTGGACAGCGGTCTGTCACTCCCTCCGCAGACGACACGTCGAAAGCTGCTCGCTGAGCTGCGCGGACCGGCCACCGTGCCGCGCCCGCTGGACGCGCGGGCGCTCGCGGCGCTCGCCGCGAATCCCGGCTGCCGGCGGCGGGCCCTGCTCGACGGCGCGGGGGTCGACAAGTCCGCGCTGGCCGCGAAGCTCGGCTCGCCGGCCCCGTTCGGGCAGTCGCAGTTCGCGATCGTGCGGGGCAACTCCTTCGAGGCGAAGGTCAAGGCGGACGGCGGCCGTGAGCTGCTGCGCCTGATCGGGGTCGAGGACCCGGGCACGGTGTCCGTGCCCGAGCTGGCGGCGGCCGGTCCCGAGGGGCGGGTGGCGCGCACGGCGCTCGCGCTGCGGGAGGCGACCGCGGCCGGGGCGTGGACGCTGCTCGACCATCCGCTGCTCGCCCTTGAGGTGGCGGGCTCACCGGTGTATCTGGAGCCGGACGCGGTGGTGGTCCGTCCCGACGGCGGGTGGACGGTCGTGGAGATCAAGTCGTTCCCGATGGTCGACGGCGCCGCCGACGCGTCGAAGGTGGGCGCGGCGGCCCGTCAGGCCGCGGTGTACGTGCTGGCGCTCGAACGGGTCGCGGAGCTCACGGAGGGCGCGCGGGTCGCGCAGTCGGTGCTGCTCGTCTGCCCTAAGGACTTCTCGAACGTGCCGACGGCTTCGGTCGTCGACGTACGCAAGCAGCGGTCGGTGACCCGGCGTCAGCTCGCCCGGCTGACCCGGATCGACGAGATCGCGGGCGCCCTGCCGGAGGGCACGAGCTTCGACGTGCTGGAGCGCTCGGCGGCGGAGCTGACGGCGGCCGTGGAGTCCGTCCCCCATCAGTACGCGCCGGAGTGCCTGGCCGCCTGTGAGCTGGCCTTCCACTGCCGGTCGCGGTCCCGGGAGGCGGGCGCGGTGGAGACCCTGGGCCGTTCGGTACGGGGTGAGCTGGGCGGCCTGCCGACGGTCGGCGCGGTCCTCGCGGCCTCGCGCGGTGAGGAGGGCGACCCGGAGGACCCGGCGGTGGCGGCGCTGCGGCGGGCGCGGGCGCTGCGGGCGGAGGCCCTGTCGGGGGCCGCGGGGGTGGCGGCGTGTCGCTGATCTCCACCCTGGCCCGGATGGAGGCCGTCGAGTCGGGCCGGGCGCAGCCCCTCGCGACCGTCCGGCACCGGCGGCTGTCCGAGCGGCCGCTCGTCCTCGTGCCGCTGACGACGGCCGGTGAGGCGGGCGCCCCGCTGGGCGCCCTGGTCGGCACCGACCGGGAGGAGCCCCGGCTCCTCGTGGTGGCCCAGCCCCGGGACCGGGACCTGCGGTTCGCGTTCCTCGCCGACCTGGCGGAGGAGGTCCTGCCGTACATCGACTCGTTCGCGGACGTCGTGGAGGCGGTGGAGAAGAACGAGACGGACCCGGAGACCGGCAAGAAGGTGAAGGTCGAGGTCGAGCTGTGCGCGGACGCGCCGCAGCTGATCGTGCCGAGCCGGGCCGGTATCGAGTACGTACGGCTCCTCGGGCGGTCGACGCGGTTCCGGCGGACGGCCGAGCAGGACCCGGAGACGCCGTTCCCCGCGCCGCCGCGCGTGCCGCTGCTCGGACGGTGGCTGACGCACTTCGGCGACCGGGCCCGGGTGCCCGGCTCCTCACTGCTGCTCGCGGCGACCGACCTCCTCAACCGGCACTGGGCGACGGGCCAGTCCTCCCTCGAGGACCAGCACCTGGGCGCGCTGCTCGCCTGGATCGACCCGTACGACGGGGAGCCGGGCGCGGAGGGCGCGCTGCGGGCCGAGACGGGCCGGGACTCCCGGGGCCAGCTGCTGTGCCCGCCCGCCGGGCCCGCCACCGACCCCGCCTTCGACAACCAGCTCCTCGCGCCCGCGATCGAGCGGTACGACCGGGCCCGGCAGGCGCTCGGCGCGGCCGAGGACGGCGAGAGCGCCGACACGGGCCTCGGTGAGCTGCACGCGGCCGAGCGGGAGCTGCGCCGCCTCGTCGTCTCCCAGCTGAAGCCGACCTGGGAGGCGGTCTGGCGGGCAATCGACCTGCTGCGGGAGCTGCCCGAGGGCGCCAGGGTCGAGGACCGCTGGACCCGGGACCGCTGGTCCTTCACCGGTCACCGGGACCGGGTCACGGCCGGCGAGCCGCCGCAGCCGCGCCGCGACGACGCGGTGACGGCGGCCCGGAAGCTCGCGGCCCGCGAGCAGGCGCAGGGGCAGCTGGAGGCGCAGGAGGCCCTCGACGATCCGCTGGTGCTCGCCGGGCGTCGCCTCGCGGGCGAGGCGTTCACGGCCGAGGTGGCCGAGGTGACGATGGCGTGGACGGAGTCGAAGCGGCCCGCGCCGCGCCCGCTCCTCACGGTCCGCACGGACGACCGGCCGCACCTGGGCGAGCGCGTGAAGGTGTACCGCTCGCTCGACGGGAAGCCGCAGTCGGCGGAGTTCGTGCGGTACGAGGAGGACGGCTCGCTGCTGTTGCGGCTCCTCGACAAGATGGGCCGGTCGAAGGAGCCCGTGGCGGGTTCGGTGCCGGAGAAGGGCGAGCGGATCGCCTGGACTCTGTTCGAGCACGACCAGCGAGTGGGCCCGCAGCTGCCGGACGCGGAGGAGACGCCCTGGACACACGGCGGTCCGCCCCGGTCGGACGCCGTGGAACTGCCCGACGCCGTGACCCCCGAGGACGTGCTGTGACCGTGTTCGATCCTTCCGCCGAGGCCGGGCGGGCGACGGACGCCATCCTGGCGGACACCCTGCACGGCACCGCGCGCGGTGTCGTCGTGGACTCCCCGCCCGGGGCCGGGAAGTCGACGCTCGTGGTGCGGGCCGCGCTCGAACTGGCCGCTGTCGGGCGCCCCCTGATGGTGGTGGCCCAGACGAACGCGCAGGTGGACGACCTGGTGCTGCGGCTCGCCGAGAAGGAGCCGGAGCTCAAGGTGGGCCGGCTGCACTCGAACGACTCCGACCCGTACGACAAGGCGCTCGACGACCTGGCCAACGTACGGAAGTCGGCGAAGGCGGGTGAGCTGGCCGGGCTTCCGGTGGTGATCTCCACGGCCGCCAAGTGGGGGCACGTGAAGAACGTCGAACCCTGGGCGCACGCGATCGTCGACGAGGCGTACCAGATGCGTTCGGACGCGCTGCTCGCCGTGGCGGGGCTCTTCGAGCGGGCGCTGTTCGTGGGCGACCCGGGGCAGCTCGATCCCTTCTCTGTGGTGGGCGCCGAGCAGTGGGCGGGGCTCACCTACGACCCGTCGGCGAGCGCGGTCTCCACCCTGCTCGCGCACAACCCGCACCTGCCGCAGCACCGGCTTCCGGTGTCCTGGCGGCTGCCCGCGTCGGCGGCGCCGCTGGTGTCGGACGCGTTCTACCCGTTCACGCCGTTCCGCAGCGGCACCGGGCACGGGGACCGGAAGCTGACCTTCGGGGTGCCGTCGGACGGTTCGGGCCCGGACCGGGTCCTCGACGAGGCGGCGGAGTCGGGCTGGGGCCTGCTCGAACTCCCGGCCCGGCACACCCCGCGCACCGACCCCGAGGCCGTGCGGGCGGTGGCCCTGGTGGTGCGCCGGCTCCTGGACCGGGGCGGGGCGGCGGTCTCGGAGCGCTCGGAGACCCCCGTGCCCCTCACCCCGGACCGGGTCGCGGTCGGCACCGCCCACCGGGACCAGGCGGCCGCGGTGCGGGCGGCGCTCACGGAGCTCGGGGTGACGGGCGTGACGGTGGACACCGCGAACCGGTTGCAGGGACGTGAGTACGACGTGACGGTCGTCCTCCACCCGCTGTCGGGGCGTCCGGACGCGACGGCCTTCCATCTGGAGACGGGCCGGCTGTGCGTCCTCGCGTCCCGGCACCGGCACGCGTGCGTGGTGGTCTGCCGGGCGGGCGTGGCGGAACTCCTCGACGAGCATCCGTCGACGGAGCCGGTGCAGCTGGGTGTCGCGGTGTCGTTCCCGGACGGCTGGGAGGCGAACCACGCGGTCCTCTCCCACCTGGAGGAACACCGGGTGAGCTGGACGCCGTGAGCAGTGTGCCGCCGCCGGGGCGGCCTGGGGCCAGTCGGCCGTCCTGAGCGCGGCGACCCGCGGGCCCGGGGGTCAGTCGGCCGTCCTGAGCGCGGCGGCGTGGCCGAGGAGTTCGTCGACCGTCCACTGGTCGTAGACGTGCTCGCCGTACTTCACGGCGGCGACGCGGCCGCCGGGCTCGATGAGGAAGTCGGCGGGGAGTCCGGTCCTGCCGTTGGGCTGGGAGGGCGCGGGCAGCTTCTCCCGGCCCCTGAGCACCTCTCCGACGCCCCGGAGAACGGCCCGGACGATCGCGGGCCAGGCGCGCCGGTCGAGCAGGGACCTGCGGTGGGCCTCCACCCCGAACTCGGCGTACAGCCGTTTGGCGGGGTCCGCGACCACGGCGAACGGCAGATGGGCCACGTGCGCGCGGAGTTCCTCGGCGGGCGAGTGGAAGAGCACCACCTCCCGGATCCCGGCGCGCTCGATCTCCTCGTGCCGCTGGACCACGGACCGCAGGTGGAGGTTGCAGACCGGGCAGCCGGCGAAGCGCCGGAACTGGACGTGGGTGAGCCGCTCGGGGTCGGGGAGGGTGAGCGGCGGGCCGAGGACGGGGGCGAGCGTGCGGGCGGGCACGGAGCTGCCGGGGGCGAGGCGGGTGCGGGACGGGGTCGGGGGCGGAGTCGGTGGCGGAGTCGGAGTCGGGTTCGCGGGCGTGTTGACGGGCGCGTCGGCGGGCGGGCGCATGGGGCACCTTCCTCGGGTCCTCGGAGGCGAGAGCACGTAGGCGTACGTCGTACTCCTAACAGCGTAGGCGTCGGCCGTACGCTGTCAACCGTCATGCCACGACCTCGTACCCTCACCCAGGACCAGCTGGCCGCCGCGGCCCTCGCCGTCATCGACCGCGAGGGGCTCGCCGCCCTCTCCATGCGCGTCGTCGCCAAGGAACTCGGCATGAGCCCCATGGGGCTCTACCGGTACGTGACCGACCGGGAGGAACTGGAGGGGCTCGTGGCCGAACGCGTCCTGGCCACGGTCGACGCCACCCCGCCCGGCCCGGACACCCCCTGGCGGGAGCGGATCGAGGTCATGGCCG
This sequence comes from Streptomyces sp. NPDC093795, assembly GCF_044764665.1. NCBI lineage: Bacteria > Bacillati > Actinomycetota > Actinomycetes > Kitasatosporales > Streptomycetaceae > Streptomyces > Streptomyces sp. NPDC093795. The sequence goes on along the minus strand of NZ_JBIWIO010000002.1, from coordinate 159,354 downwards.
GACGGCTGCGGGACGGCGTCGCCGCGCACCCGGCGGCCATCCCCCTCACGCTCTCCCACCGGCACCGCGCGAGCGGAGGGCTGCGCTGGTCGGAGACCGTGCTCGGGATCCTGGCCGAGGCCGGAATCGACGGCGAGCGGCGCGTCATCGCGCTGCGCGCGCTCCACGGCTACCTCACCGGGGCGATCCAGCTCCAGCACCTGGGGCCGCTCGCCGGCGCGGGTACGACGGTCATCACGGCGCTGCCGGAGGACCGATTCCCCCGCCTGACGGAGACCGCGCGCGCCGCCCGTACGGTCACCCCGGACCAGGAGTTCTTCGGCGGGCTCCGGCTGCTCCTGCGCGGTCTCGACGGCTGAAACCCCCAGCCGGCCGGGGCTCGGGAGCTTCGCGGGGGCGTGTGGGGGAACGTACGCGCTCTTGCGGGGCGCGGGACAATGGAAGACGGCCCGGGTCTCCGGGCCGTGCCTGTGCGAGGAGGAGACGAACGATGGCGGAACCCGCGGAACGAAGCGGACAGCGGCGGCTCAGGCCGGCTCCGCTGATCTTCGAGCCTGCCGAGGCGACCGCCGACCCGGAGCACTTCTTCGACCTGGAGTCGATGGAGGACCCACGGGAGCTGCTGTCCCGCGCGACGGAGCTGACGCTCGCGTTCCGCGCGGCGACGGACCGGGCGACCGAGTTCCAGGCGATCGCGGCGGCACAGTTGGCGGACCCGCGCCGCTTCGACCGGCTGACGCCGGCGGACGTCGCGGAGCGGGCGCAGTGGACCGAGGACTACGCCCGGAAGATGATCGAGTTCGGCCGCGACCTGATCCGCACGAACGGCGGCCCGGCGGAGGAGTAGGCCGGGAGGGGCGGACCCTGAAGCCGGGATCGACTGGTCCCGCGGGCGGCCCTGCGCCCGCCCTTCCGAGGTGCCGTCTGGCATATGCGGGCCGCACGATACTCCCCGTCCGACCCTCCTGTCCGGGATTCCGTGAACTCTCGGCGATCGTCTCGTCACGCGCGGTAGATCTGGAGTCATGACGACCTGGCTGCGCGACGAGACCCCGCACGACATCTTCCGGTTTCTCCGGGAGGGCGACGAGGGGCGGCACCAGACGGCTCGGGTGACCGGCGACGGGGCCGCCTGGCTCGCATCGGCCGTCGGGGGGCGAGGGGGCGCGCTCACCCGCTGGGAGGCCCGGCCCGCCTCGCCCGCCGCGCTGCCGTGCGGGACGGTCTTCGACGTCGTCAACGTGGACCCGGTCTTCGGGCGGCGGATGCTGGACCGACTGTGGACGGAGGGCCCGGGGTCCGGGCCGGTCGCCACGCACCGGGGCCGGATGATGCTGTTCGCCGCGCCCGGCACGGCCCAGCGGCTGCCGGCCCTCCTCGACTGGGAGGAGTGGAGCGACGCGGTCCCCCGACCGCTCTGCCACGGGGTCGGGGACGCGGTGACCGTGCCCCCGCTCGCCCCCACCGACAGCGCAGGACCCCGCTGGCTGGTGGCCCCCGACACCCGGCACCCCTGGCTGCCGGGCCCCGAGGTCGTGCTCTGGGCCTGCGTGCGGGCCGTCCGGGCGGTCTCCGCCGCCGACGTGCGGGTATCGATTTTTCCTCCCGCCGATCCGGGTGCTAATGTCTACGACGTCAGCAGGCGCCGCTAGCTCAGTTGGTTAGAGCAGCTGACTCTTAATCAGCGGGTCCGGGGTTCGAGTCCCTGGCGGCGCACAGACGGAAGAAGCCCCTCGCGGAAGCGAGGGGCTTCTTCGTGTTCCGGGCCGGGGCCCTGCGCGGTCAGTCGACGGCGGGCGGGGTGACCCTGACCGTCCAGCCGTCCGTCTCCGTGCGGTCCATGACCTCGACCCTGACCCCGGTCCCCGGCACGGTGAGGGTCTCGCCCTCCTCCAGCGGGGCGTCCGCGAGCGGCGGGTAGACGGACCGCTCCCAGCAGGCGTCGGTGCGCGGGTGGGCGTCGACGACCTCGACCGGGCCGTCGCCTGACGCGGCGCCGCCCCGTACCCGGTAGACGAGTACGCCCTCGGTGCAGGTGTCGGCGTTGTTCCCGGCGTCGGTCCTCGCCTCGACCGCGAGGACGCTGTCGGGGCCGGTGCGGACCACCGCGAGCCGGGTGCCGAGGGTGCCGCCGGCCGCCGGCGGGGCGTCGGTCGGTTCCAGACTGACCATGCGGGGGCCGGCGCCCTGGACACAGGTCACCTGGGCGCCGGAGAGCCAGCCGAGCTTCCACTTGTGCCAGCCGAAGAGGTCGGGGGAGAGCCCGAACTGGCTGCCCATGACGTCCCAGTCACCCACATGGGTGTCCCAGTCGCCCTTGCCGTCCACCGGGCGGTGGTAGAGGTCGGGCAGGTCGAAGACGTGGCCGGTCTCATGGGCGAGCACGTTGCGGTCGGGCGGGTGCCGCTCGAAAACGGTGACGACCCGCTTGATCTCGGTGCCGTCGACCTCCAGCGGCTGTTCGAGGTTGACCACCTTGGTCGCGTCGGAGTCCACGCCGGGCGCGTCCGGGTCGGCGACCAGGTAGACGATGTCGTACCGGGAGAAGTCGACGCTCGCGTCGGCGGCGGCGATGCCGTCGCGGAGGTAGGCGGCGCGCTGCCCGGAGTCCCAGTCACGCCGTATGTCGTACGCGGCCGACTCCTTCGGCATGGGGGTCCAGGCGCGCTGGGGGTGCGGGCGCAGGGTGAAGCGCCCGTAGGAGGCGCGCGAGAAGTAGTCGCTGGTGGCGGGGAAGTGGTCGGCGGCGAGGTCGGCCGGTGTGGTCAGCGGCTCGGCGTCCGGGAAGGAGAGGAAGATCATGACCGCGTCGAGGGCGCGGTCGGGGCGCGGGTACGACCTGTTCCAGGTATCGAGGCCGAGCGAGTGATGGGCCGAGGTGCGGGGCAGGGCGCAGGGGCCCGCCGAGGACGCGCCGACGGCGGGGCCGGCGACGAGCCCGGTGGCGGCCAGGGCGGCGAACGAGGTGAAGGCCGCCGCGCCGGCACGCAGCCGCGAGCGTTCCACTCCCCCGGGTGGCTGCTGACCCCTCACGTGGACCTCCGGATCGCTGATGCGGGATACCCCACCCACCTTGTGATGGTTTGCGGCGTTTCGCATGTTTCCGCTGCCCCGGTCGGGTGAGGGCGCGCCATGGGGTCGACGCGACACGAGCACGGTTCAGCTCACGGAAAGTCACATTCGGTCACGTCGTCGTCGACCCGTGTCAGACCCGTACAGAAACGATCGTGCAGGGTGCCGCGGTGGTCAGCCTCACAGCGTCGCACGCCCCCTGGAGGCGGCCCGGAGCTGGAACGCTCCCCCGCGCTGGCTCTATGATCGGCTCACTCTTCCTTGGCCGACCGTCCCGACCACATGTGACCGGCCCGACTGCACTACGGGAGCGAGCGGTGAGCGGAACCCCCGAAGGACCGGTGCACCCAGAGCCGCCGGAGAAGCACGCGGCAGAGTCCGCACTCACGGAGCGTCACCCCGGACTTTCGGCCGAGCGTCGCGCCGCCGAACTCCGCGACTACCGCGCCGCCTTCCGTGTCGCGCAGCTCGCCATGGCCGTCGTCGACCAGGACGGCGTCGTCGTCGCGGCCAATGACTCCTTCTGCACCCTCCTCGGCACCGAGGCCGGGGCGCTCCGGGAGCAGGCCGCCTCCGATCTCGTCGACCTCGCGTCCGACGGGCGCACCTGGCACGCGTACCGCGAGGTGCTGCGCGGCCGCCGCTCCCGCTTCCGCTGTACGCGACGCCTCAAGCACCCCGACGGGCGCTCGCTGTGGGCGGAGGTCACCGTCGCGCCCGTGCCCGACAGCCGGCGCGTGCTGCTCTCGATCGCGGACATCAGCGACCGCCGCGAGCTCCAGGCGCGGCTCCGTCACCTCCAGATGCACGACCCGGTGACCCGACTGCCCAACCGCGCGCTGTTCTTCGAGCGTCTCTCCGCCGCCCTGGAGGCCTCGGCCGAGGACGCCGGGGACGCCGTCGGCGCCGGGGAGGCGGCGGGGGCCGGGCACGCGGAAGAGACCGGGCGGACGGAGAGCGCCCGGGCCAAGGCCGCGAACAGCTCTTCGTACGAGTCCTACGGGTATGGCAGAACAGGGCGGATCGGTCTCTGCTACCTCGACCTCGACGGGTTCAAGGCCGTCAACGACACCCTCGGCCACCGCGTCGGCGACCGGCTCCTCGCCGCCGTCGCCGGCCGGCTGACGGAGTGCGCGGACAGCGACGGCTACACCCGCAGCGGCGGTCATCTGGTGGCGCGGCTCGGCGGGGACGAGTTCGCGATCCTGGTCGAGGACTCCACCGGCACGGAACAACTCGCGGACCTGGCGCGCTCGGTGCTCGACGCGCTCCAGCACCCCTTCGACCTGGCCGGTCAGCGGCTCGCGGTCTCCGCCTCGATCGGCGTCGTCGAGCGCTCGGGGCACGGGACGACCGCGACCGCCCTCATGCAGGCCGCGGACACCACGCTGTACTGGGCGAAGGCCGACGGCAAGGCCCGCTGGACCCTCTTCGACCCGGAGCGCAACGCGCACCGGATGACCCGGCAGGCGCTCTCCTCCACGCTGCGGCCCGCCGTGGAGCGCGGCGAGTTCGGCCTGGAGTACCAGCCGCTCGTGGACCTGGTCGACGGGGCGGTGCGGGGGGTGGAGGCGCTGGTGCGCTGGAACCACCCGCAGTTCGGTTCACTGGCGCCGAATCGGTTCATCGGAATCGCCGAGGAGGACGGCTCCATCGTGGAGCTGGGCCGGTGGGTGCTGCGGACGGCGTGCCGGCAGGCCCGGCAGTGGCAGAAGGACCATCCGCGCGAGCGTCCGATCTTCGTGAGCGTCAATGTGGCGGTCCGTCAGGTCTGGGACTCCGACCTGGTCGCGGACGTGGCCGGCATCCTCGCGGAGACCGGCCTCGCCCCGCATCTGCTCCAGCTGGAGCTGACGGAGTCCGCCGTGATGGGTTCGGCCGGCCGGCCGCTCCAGGCGCTCCAGGCGCTGAGCGACATGGGCGTGCGGATCGCGATCGACGACTTCGGCACCGGCTACTCGAACCTCGCCTACCTGAGCCGGCTGCCGGTGTCGGTGCTCAAGCTGGACGGCTCCTTCGTACGCGGTTTCCAGGACGAGGAGCACGCCAACCCGGCGGACGAGCTGATCGTCGAGGCGTTGGTCCAGCTCGCGCACCGGCTGGGGCTCACGGTCACCGCCGAGTGCGTCGAGACATCGGGGCAGGCGAGCCGGCTGCGCCGGATCGGCTGCGACACGGGGCAGGGCTGGCTGTACTCGCGGGCGGTGGCCCCGGACCGTATCGCCGAGCTGATCGGCACGGAGCCGCTGCGGGTGTGACCCCGAGGGTCATGGACATGGAACTGCCCCCGGCCGGAGGGACATTCCGGGCGGGGGCAGCGGTTCATACGGGATTCAGCGGGTCAGGGCCTCAGCAGGCGCCCTGGTCCTTCCAGACGCCCCACTCGCCGGTGGTGCCGGGGGCCTCGTTCTGCGTCCACCACTGGGCGAGCCACTTGCGGCCGTTGTGGGAGACGACCGTGCCGCCGTTGTAGACCGTGCCGGCCACGTACGCCGGGACCGAACCGCAGCCCGTGGGCGGCGTCGTCGGAGGCGTGGTCGGAGGCGTGGTGGGCGGGGTGGTCGGGGGCGTCGTCGGCGGGGTGGTCGGCGGCGTCGTGGTCGGCGGGGTGGTGGTGGCGCCGAGCGCGGTGTTGATCTGGGTCAGCAGGGTGGCGTTGTTGTCCAGGCCGAGGAGCGAGTACATCATCGCGCCGGCCAGGCCGCGCTGCTTGCCGTAGTCCACCCGGGCCTGGATGGACTTCTGGTTGAGACCGGTGAAGAACTCGCCGTCCTTGTAGAAGTACGAGGACTTCGACCGGTCGTCCCAGAAGGTGGTCGCCGCGTTGTCGACGATGCCGCCGAGCTCCTTGTAGTGCGCGATGCCGGCCTGCTGGGAGAGGGGGCGGGCGTTCGAGCCGCCGGTGGCGGTCTGGGCGAGGCCGTTGGTGGTACCGGCCGGGACGCCCTTCCAGCCGCGGTAGTAGAACTCGTAGCCCAGGGTCAGCTTGTTGGCGGGGAAGCCGCCCGCGATGCCGTAGGCCGGGTTGCCGTCGATCCAGGAGTCGATGGCCGAGTCGATGCTGTACTTCTCGGTGCCCGGCGCAATCGGGTCGGTCGGGTCGTTCGGCGAGGGGTGCAGCGGGGACTGGTGGTACGTCGGCCCGTCGCCGTCCCAGGCGCCGTGCATGTCGTACGTCATGATGTTGGCGTAGTCCAAGTACTGGCCGATCTTGTCGGTCTCGATGTACTTGATCTTGTCCTGGCCGGCCGGGAGGGCCGAGGTCAGCAGGTACTTCTTGCCGCCGTTGGCCGCGCCGTGCGCGTCGAGCTGCTTGCGGAACTCGGCGAGGAGCAGCGTGAAGTTCTGCTTGTCCTCGGGGCCGTAGTGGTTGCCCAGGTGGCCGCCGGAGGAGCCCGGGTACTCCCAGTCGATGTCGATGCCGTCGAAGATGCCGGCCGCCGTGCCCGCGCCGCCGAAGCCGCCCTCGACCGGCAGGTTGCCCTTGATGTACTGGTCGATGCAGGAGGTCACGAGCTTCTTGCGGCTCGCGTCCGTCTTCGCCGCGTCGTGGAAGTACTTGGAGTAGGTCCAGCCGCCGAGCGAGATGTTGATCTTCAGGTGGGGGTACTTCGCCTTCAGTTCCTTGAACTGGTTGAAGACGCCCACGATCGGCTGGTCCCACTTGTCGGCGACGCCGTCCACGCTGTCCGCCGCGCTGAAGGACTTCTGGTAGTCGGCGTACGAGTCGCCCGCACCGTCACCCGCGTTGGGGTTGTTGTCGTCACCCGCGGCCTTGTTGGCCATGAAACAGGTGAGGTTGGTGGGGTGGATGTTGCCGAACGAGTAGTTGATGACGTCCAGCTGGCTCGCGATGCCCCGGGTGTCGAGGTGCTTGGGGTAGAACGCGTTGCCGTAGACGCTCCACTGGTCGTAGTACGCGATGCGCACATTGCCCGCAGAGGCAGTGGTCGTCGTGTCGGCCGCCTGGGCGGAGCCGAGGCCGACGGTCGCCGCGAGGGCGCCGCCGACGAGGGCCGAGCTGAGGAGCGCGGCGATCAAAGGCTTACGGGGGTGCACGTGCGGCCTCCATCGGGGGGAGTGCGGGGGTGGTGCCGTACAGGAGCTGGAGCAGTGATAACCGGCGCGTGAACAGTGCGTCAATGGTCTGAACCAGATTGAGGACTAGACCAATTCGCGGAAGAAAGGCCTTGTCAGGAGGGTGCAGCACAAAGCGGAACCGCCCGCCACCATCGGTGACGAGCGGTTTAAGGTTCACTTAGGGGTGCCGCGAGGGTCGTTCAAGAAGGAACCAACGAGGCACGGAATCCAGGGTTTTTACCTGGACGACTCCGAGGGACCGACGGGGCGCGGCGACTCCGGGAGGTCCGGGGACTGCGGGAGGTCGGCGGCTCCGGGAGGTCCGGCAACCTCGGGAGGTCGGCGGCTACGGGACGTCCGGCAGCTCCGGGAGGTCGTACGCGTCCGCGACGAGTTCGTAGCTCCGCAGCCGCGCCTCCCCGCCGTGCGCGTTCGCCGTGATCATCAGCTCGTCGGCGCCCGTCCGCTTCCGGAGGTCGTCCAGACCCGTGCGGACCTCGTCGGCGGAGCCGTACACGACGTTCGCGAGCCAGCTGTCCACGAACTCCCGCTCGGCGGGGCTGAACGCGTACGCCTCCGCCTCCTCGGGCGTCGGGATGAGGCCCGGCCGGCCGGTGCGCAGCCGCAGCATCGACAGCGCGCCCGTCAGCACCTGGCGGTGCGCCTCCTTCGGGTCGTCGGCGGCGAGCGCCGAGACGCCGATCATCGCGTACGGGGTGTCGAGGTGCTCCGACGGCCGGAAGGTCTCCCGGTAGAGGTCCAGCGCCGGGATCGTGTTCCTGGCCGAGAAGTGGTGGGCGAAGGCGAACGGCAGGCCGAGGAGACCGGCGAGCCGGGCGCTGAAGCCGGAGGAGCCGAGCAGCCAGACCGGCGGGCGCCCCTTCGGGCCCTGCACCGGCCCGGGTACGGCGTGGATCCGGGCGTACGGGTGCCCGTCCGGGAAGTCGTCGTCCAGGAACCGGGTCAGCTCGGAGAGCTGCTCGGGGAAGTCGTCGGCGCCCTCGTTCAGGGTGTTCGTGCGCCGCAGGGCCGCGGCCGTGGCCCCGTCGGTGCCGGGGGCGCGTCCGAGGCCGAGGTCGATCCGGCCCGGGGCGAAGGCCTCCAGGGTGCCGAACTGCTCGGCGATGACGAGCGGGGCGTGGTTGGGCAGCATGACGCCGCCCGAGCCGAGGCGGATGCGCCGGGTGTGGGCGGCGAGGTGGGCGAGGATGACCGCAGGGGAGGAGGAGGCGACGCCGGGCATGGAGTGGTGCTCGGCCACCCAGTGGCGGTGGAAGCCCCGCCGCTCGGCGAGCCGGCTGAGCTCGACGCTGGTGGCCAGCGCCTGGGTCGCGGTCCTCCCGCTGCCGACGGTCACCAGGTCCAGTACGGACAGCGGTACGGGCGCGGTCCCCCGCGCCTCTCCTCGAATAGCGTCGGTCACCTTCGGGACTCTCCTCGGCACACGTGCGGGCACTTCGTCAGGGGCATAACAGGAGGGTGTCTCCGGTTATTCCACCGGTTCGCGGCGGCTCCCGGCGGCTGTCGGCGGTTCTCGGCCAGTGGAGGGGCCGCATCCGACTCCGCTTCCCCCTGAAATATCTTGCGTTCCCCACGAGCCGAACGCCTGCGCGAACACCCGCGCACACGGCCCTGACCTCAGGCTCTACCGCGCACTCATGACCTTGGCATATGCCAGGGTGGCGAGCCCCAGCGTAGGGCCCGGATGCTCCGCATCATTCTCGCCAACAGCCGCCCCGTAAACGGTGCTTGGCGGTTATCGTGGTACGAAAGCTTGCGGTCACAACCTGGTAGGGGGAAACCGTGGCGCTGAAGCCCGAGCCCACCGCGCCGTTCCATTCGGTGCAATACGCCCTGCGCGTCCTCGAGACGATCTCGCGGCACGGTGGCGGAGTGACAGACGTCCAGATCGCGCGCGAGACCGGCCTGCCCGTCGCCCACCTCTCCTCGCTGCTCCTCATGCTCCGCCGCGAGGGGTACGTCGAACAGGTCGCCGACGGCGCGTACGTGATCGGGGACTCCCTCGTCCTCCTCGGCTCCGGCATGACCCGCCGCGAAGCCCTGCAGGCCAAGCTCCAGGAGACCCTCACCGAACTGCGCGACTCCGTCGGCGCGGCGGTCTACATCAGCCGGTACATCGACGGCGAGGTGAAGATCACCCAGTTCGCCGACGGCCCGCGCACCCCCGCGGTCAACGAGTGGGTGGACTTCCGCTCGGCGGCGCACGCCAGCGCGGTCGGCAAGTGCCTGCTCACCCAGCTCGACCAGAACGGGCGGCGGGACCACCTCTCCCGGCACAAGATCGCCCGGCTGACCTCCCGGACGATCACCAGCGAGCGGATCCTCTTCTCCAAGCTCGACAGCCAGCCGCCGACCGTCCCCGTGCTCGACCTCCAGGAGTACGCGGTGGGCACGGTCTGCGCCGCCGTCCCCCTGACGGCGGGCTCCGCCGTGGGCTGCCTGGCGCTCTCCCTGCCGATCGAGCACGCCCACCGGCTGCGCTCGGCGGCCGACACGCTGAACCGCAGGGCCGCGCCGGTGGTGCTCTCGCTGGCGATCTGAGCCGTGGAAGGACCTGGCCCCGCGGGTGGTCGGAAGCACCCCGCGGGACCAGGTAGTATTTTCTCTGTCAGCAGGCGCCGCTAGCTCAGTTGGTTAGAGCAGCTGACTCTTAATCAGCGGGTCCGGGGTTCGAGTCCCTGGCGGCGCACAGACGGAAGAAGCCCCTCGCGGAAGCGGGGGGCTTTTTCGTGCCCTCATACGCCTAGGCGCGGAGGTAGGTGAGGACGGCGAGGACCCGGCGGTGGGTGTCCTCGGCCGGCGGCAGGTCCAGCTTCGCCAGTATGTTGCCGATGTGCTTGCCTACGGCCGCCTCGGTCACGACCAGGCGGCGGGCGATCGCCCCGTTCGACCGGCCCTCGGCGACGAGCCCGAGGACCTCGCGCTCGCGCGGGGTCAGCGCCTCCAGCGGATCGCGGTGCCGCCGCAGGAGCTGCCGTACGACCTCGGGGTCGACGACCGTGCCGCCGTCCGCGACACGGGCGAGCGCGTCCAGGAACTCCTCCACCTGCCCGACCCGGTCCTTGAGCAGATAGCCGACGCCGGTGCCGTCGCCCGCGTCGAGGAGGTCGGCGGCGTAGCTGCGCTGCACGTACTGGCTGAGGACGAGGACCGGCAGGGCGGGCCGCTCGGCGCGGAGCGCGACCGCGGCGCGCAGGCCCTCGTCCTGGAAGCCGGGCGGCATCCGGACGTCGGTCACGACGATGTCCGGGTCGTGGGCGGCGACCGCCTCGCGCAGGGCGTCGGCGTCACCGACGGCGGCGACGACCTCGTGCCCGAAACGGGCCAGGAGCCCGATCAGTCCCTCCCGGAGGAGGACGCTGTCCTCGGCGAGGACGACGCGGAGCTTTCGCTCGGTGCGGGACACGGGATCTCCACTCGCAGGAGGGTCGGCCCGCCCTTCGGGCTCATGATCGTCAGTGTGCCATCGAGGACGGCGATCCGGTCGGCCAGTCCCGTCAGGCCGCTGCCGCCGGCCGGGTCGGCGGCGCCGCGTCCGTCGTCCTCCACGTCGATCCGCAGGATGCCGTGCGCGTGCCGGGCGGTGATCCGCGCCCGGGTCGCGCCGCTGTGCTTGCCGATGTTGGCGAGCGCCTCGCGGGCGGCGAAGTAGCCCGCGCTCTCGACGGGCACCGGAAGGCGGGGCAGCTCGACGTCGAGGGTGACGGGAACGGCGGACCGGTCGGCGGCGTCCGCGAGGGCCGCGCCGAGCCCGTAGTCGGCCAGGACCTGGGGGTGGATGCCGTGGATCAGCTCCCGCAGCTCGGTCAGGACCTGCCCGGCCTCCGTGTGGGCCTTCGCCAGCTGAGCGGCGAGCGGTCCCGGCGGGGCGTCGAGCCTGGCGAGGCCGAGCGTCATGGTGAGGGCGACCAGGCGTTGCTGGGCGCCGTCGTGGAGGTCGCGCTCGATGCGGCGCCGCTCGCCCTCGAACGCGTCGACGAGGCGGGCCCGGGAGGCGATGACCTCGCCGATCCCGTCCTGTGCGTCGCTGTCGCGCGGTGAGAGGAGGGCGCGGGCGAGGGCGGCGCGGGCCCCGGCGACGGCGGCGAGGGGGTAGGCGAGGGCGACGAGGAGGAGGGCGCCGAGGAGGGCGGCGGCGAAGGCCTCGGGGTAGGTGGTGACCAGGTACGCCTTGACGACCTTCGCCTCCTGGCCGTCCGCCACCAGCTGGAGCGGGGTGCTGAGGAGCGCGAGGGGCAGGCCGACGCCGACCGCGAGCGCGAGGAGGTCCAGCGGCCACAGGACGGTGGCGAGCAGCAGGGCGTACCCGAGCTCCCGCCAGGTCGCCTGCTCCCCCACCCGCAGCCGGAGCCAGGCGCCGAGACCGGGGGCGGTGGGGACGTGGTGCGGGTCGGGGGCGGGGTCCCGGTCGACGAGCCGGAGCCGCAGTCGCTCGATGCCGCCGACGGCGGGGCCGGAGAGCAGGAGCAGCGGCAGCCCGACGAGAAACAGCGAGAACACGCCGAGCACGAGGAAGAGAAGACAGACGAGACCCCCGAAGAGCCCCCCGGTGACCAGATACCCGACGCCCCGCCAGGGCCAGGAGCTACGGAGGAAGCGGGGGCGGGTGAGCGCCTGCCAGGGGTTACGAGGGTCCATGGGGGCCCACGGTAGGCGGGGGGCTCAGTGCGCCGCACCAGTCCTCGCCCGCGTCGCACAGCTCTTCCGGGCCGACGGGCGCGTTCGGGGCCGCGCCGGGTGGGGTCGGTCCCGGCGACGGCGGCCCTCGCGAGGGCCGCCGCGCTGCGCCGGAGCGGGTACTCCGGCGTGTGGTCGAGCGGGATGCCGAGGTGCGGCTCGCCCCCCGGCAGGGGTGGCATCAGGTCCACCGTCAGGCTTGAAGGGACGGAAGGTTCACCTGGGCCGGTGCGTCAGAACTTGACGTCCGAGCAGGCGTAGAAGGCGTTCGTGGTGTCCGCGACCGTCCACACCGCCAGGATCAGGTGACGGCCCGTCTTGCCCGCCGGGACCGTCCCGGAGTGCGAGAGGGTCGCCGGCGGCTGCTGACTGTTGTACGGGACGGTCAGGAACGGCTGGGGGTCGAGCGCGGCCCGGGTCAGCTTCTGACTCGGGTTCCAGCCGTTCTTGGTGATGTAGTACTTGAAGTCGGTGGTGCGGTGCCGGGCCGTGAACTGCCAGCGGAAGCTGTAGCTCTGCCCCGCCGTGAGCTGCGTGGTGGGCCACGCGCCGCCCCGGGGGTCGTCGAGCTGGGCGAACTGCGTGAGCCCGGCGGAACAGATCTTGCCGTCGGCGGGACCGGCGGCGGGGAAGCCCTTGGGGCCCTCGACCGACTGCGGCTCCCACTGTATGGAGCCGCAGTTGGTCACGGTGCCGTTGGCGCAGAGCTTCTGTCGGCTGATCGGTGAGTCGGTGTAGCCGTGGCTGCCGGCGCTACCGGTGGCGAGGAGGGTGACGCCGGCGACGCCGAGCGCCACCACCGCCGCCCCGGCTGACTTTTTGCGCATGCTGTCGCTCCAGGAGAACGTGGGGGAGTTCCGTTGGGCCGTGCGCGCACGCGTGCGGGTGGTACGGGTCTGTCATTTTGGTCTGGACCAAGTACCAAGGTATGGACGGACGTTGAACATGTCCATCCCCTCACGCCCCCTCTACCGGACCCGTCCGACCCGTGTAGAACGCCACCGTCAGATCCTTGACCAGCGACTTGCGCTCGTAGTCGTCCAGCTCCACCAGACCACGACTGGTCAGCCGGTGGACCACGTCGTCCACCGCGTCCACCACGGAGGTCAGCACACTGTCCCGGTGCTTCGCGTCGATCGCCGCGATCCTGCGCCGCCGCATCGCCGCCGCCACCTCCGGCGCGTACTCGATCCGTGTCGGCTGCGCCGAGAACACGTCCACCCCGACCGGGGCGCACTCCGCCGACAGCATCCGCGTCAGGGCCTCGCCGACCGCCTCCGCGTCCCGGAGCGTCGGGGCGTCCTCATGGAAGGCGTCCGCGGGCAGCTGCGAAAGCACCCGGGCCATCGCCGCCTCCACCTGCTCGCGCAGGTACTCCTCGTGCCCGTCGACCCCGAGCGCCGCCCGGACGGTGTCCCGGACCCGCCACACCACGAGGACGGTGACGTCGAGCGCGGTCCCCTTCGCGTCCACGGACGACAGCGGCTCACTGCGCCAGTGCCGGAGCCGTACGTCGACCCGGCGGCGCAGCAGGAGCGGGCTGACCCAGACCAGTCCGGTACGGCGGACCGTGCCGCGGTAGTCGCCGAACAGGGTCAGCACCCAGGCGTAGCCGACCCGGCCCCGGCCGAGCCCGCCGAGCGCGAACAGCGTGAGCGCGACGCCGAGGGCGAGGAGCGCCCACTGGCCGAGGTGGATGCCGTGGTACGGGCGTTCCGGCAGCCGCAGCATCCGTGCCGCCTCCGCGGGCACCGCCCCGGCCCACCACACGACCGCCGCGCACCCGGCGAGCGCGAGGGCCCCGCCGGCCACCCCGACCCACCCGGGCAGCACCGACGCCGACCGCTCGACGAGATCGGGGTCGGCGGTGGGGGCGGGGCGGGAGAGGGAAACGGGGGCCTTGCTCTTGGTCTGCGACCTGGCCGACGCTTCGGGCTGTGCCTCGGACAACGCCTTGGACAGCGTCTTGGACTGTTCCTTCGTCTGCGTCTCGGGGAGGGGCTTGGCACCGGACTTGAGCCCCGGCTCGGCCGCCTGGACCTTCGACGACTTCGGGAGCGCGTGCCTGGGGCCCTTCACCGGGACAGGCGGGGCCATGGCGACGGTGTCGGGCCCCCCGTCGTCCTCGCCCACCGCCCGGGGCAGGACGGTGTCCGGCTCGTCCCGGAAGAGCAGATGGACGGGGATGGAGCCGGTGGTCTCGGCCCCGATCACGTTCTTCCGGCGCACCACCCGCACCGCGGCGGCGACGGCGGCGTCGGGCGCGGGGGCGGGACTCGCCTGCGCGTCGGCGGCCGGCGCCGGGGCGCCGGAGCCGGGCTCCCGCGATACGGCGGGACCGGCCGGGTGAGCCTGTGCTGTGCCCGAACTCCCTGCCGGGGACGGGGAGAGGGTCGGCACGCCGGGGGACCCCGCCGGGCGAACCGACGACGCGCCGGTGGCCGACCCGGCCGGGTGAGCCGGGCCCGAAGCCCCTCCGGAGGCGTTCACCGACACGCCGGAGGACCCTGCCGGACGGGTCGTGGACCCTCCGGAGGCGGGACCTGCCGGGCGGGTGTGGGACGTGCCCGCGATCCCCGACGAGATGACCGCCGACACATCGGAGGAACCGGTTGGGCGAACCGGCAGCGCGCCGGACACGGAACCGGCCGGGTCGACCGACGGGAGGCCGGCGGCCGCGGGCACGGCCTCCTGCGTCGGCGGTGTGCCGAAACCTCCCGCCGAGTCGGCCGCCGGCACCCCGGCAGACCCCGCCGAATGCTTCGGCCCCGCCCCACGTACCGGCAACGCGCCGGAACCTCCCACCAAGCCGACCGGCGCCACCCCCGCAGGCCCCACCGGGTGTTCCGGCGCCGCGCCACGTACCGGCAACGCGCCGGAACCTCCCGCCGAGCCGACCGGCGCCGCCCCGGCAGGCCCCGCCGGGTGCTCCGGCGCCGCCCAGGGGCGTACCGCCGTCTGCCCCGGTGGCGTACCGGTGGACGGAGCGACGGCCGGTGCGGCGTCCTCGCTCGCGGTCTCCGTCTGCGGCACGGGCTCCCACGCCCGCGGAGGCGCGGGCTCCGCGGGGCGCGAGAGCACGGGAGTTCCGTTCGGCGCGGACGCCGCGGCTCCGCCCTGGGCGGAGGCCGGTGTGCTCATGGCGGGGGCCCGCACGTCCTCCTCGGTGGAGGCAGGCGCACCCGTCGGGGCCGACGGCTCCCCGCCGGCCCCGGGAGTACCCGCGGCCGGAGGCCGTGCGCCGCCCTCCTCGGAGACCGGCGGCTCCGCGGTGGCCACCGCGCCACCCGCTTCAGGCGCCGTGCCCGTCGGTCGGGGCTCGTGGGGCGGCGGGGTGCTCGGAGGTGAGGTGTGGGGAGGGGTCGTGCGGGGGAGTTTGCCGTCCGTCAGGCGTCTCGCCGTGCGGGCCGCGTCTCGTGAGGCCGCCGCGCCGGAGTCCGCGGGGTTCGGGGTCGATGCCGTCATTCGGGGTCCACCTCATGCTCTCGGGGTCATCGGAACAAGCGCCGCCAGGTCTCCGGGCCCGGGTAGCCGTCGGCCGCTGCGCCGCGCCATCCCTGTGCCCGCTGGAACGCCTCGACGTTGCGGCGGTCCGCCTCCGTCCAGCGCGGACCGGGTCCCGACAGGTAGTGCTTGCCGAAGCCCCGCTTCACCAGTTGTTTGCCCAGCTTCTCCACATATGCGCTGGATTGGCCCGGACGGAAGGAGCCACGCCCGGGAAACTCCGTCGCATGGGCGCTTGGGCCGCCCGAACCACTCGAACCGCCGATGCTCCTCCCTCCGCCGGTCACGAGCAGCCGCCACGTCTCGGGGCCCGGCAGACCGTCCGCCTCCCCGCCCTTCCAGCCCTGCGCCCGCTGGAACGCCTGGGTCGCGCGCCGGTCCGCCTCGCCCCACTTCGGGCCGGGGCCCTTGCTGTAGTACTTCTTGGCGCCCCGGTCGACGAGGAGCCGCCCGAGCTGGGCGACGTACCCGTTGTTCGCCCCGGGGCCGAACATGCCCAGGCCGGGGTACGGCGTCGCCGTCGGCTTCGCCCCGCCACCGGTGCCCCCCGTCCCGCCGGTGCCGCCGCCGCTGACCACGCCCTTGTAGCGGTAGGCGACGTACCGGTCGGCGTTCTGCCAGTACGCCATCGGCGTGGCCTGCTTCCGCGTGCGCGGCCTGGTCTGCTCGTACGCGAGGTAGGAGGTGTGGGTGTAGTCGGTCCAGCCGCCGAAGATCGTGACGTGCGAGCCGCGCGTCGGGTCGGCCGGGTTGTGGAAGAGCAGGATGTCGCCGGGCTTGAGATCGATCCGGTCGATCCGGTCGGCGAAGCGGTCGAGGCTGCCGGTCCACTCGTTGCCGCGCAGGTTCCAGGCCATGGAGATGAAGCCGGAGCAGTCCTGGCGGTAGCCGTCCGACCAGTACTTCTCCATGGAGTACGGGACCTTGGCGGTCACCCACAGTTTGGCGCGGTTGATGATCTCGGTCCGGGTCGTTTTGCGGAGGGTGCCGGTCGCGATCTGACTGGTCGTCGGGGTCGCGTTCGGGGAGGGCTGGGAGCCGGGGCCGGGCGCGCCGTGCAGCGGCGCGCGGCCGCCCTGCGGCGTGTCGGGTCCCGGATCGGCCGCCGTCCCGCGCGCCTCGTCCGCCGGGGTGAACGGGCCCGTCGGCGGCGGGAGGGCCGTCGCCACCGCGGCCCCGCCTCCGCTCAGGACCACGCCCGCCGCCGTCACCAGGACCAGGGCGCGGCGGGCGCCGTGGGCGGCGGGATGTCCGCCGACCCGGACCGGCAGGCCAAGCGCGAGGTCACGCCGCTGCTGGGCGCACCCCGGGCAGCCGCAGTCGGCCGCGGGTTCGAACTCCTCGAAGACCGGCACGCTCATGCGATTCCCCTCCACACTCGTCAAGATCTTTTGACCCTTGGTTTTGGGCGTCAGTGTCTCAACTGTCTGGACAAATCGCATTTTGACGGATTGAAGCCCTGATACGACCATCCGACAGGCCGGTGGTGACCGAAATTGGTCGGGAGCACGTCTGCTCGTCGGGTAGAGTTCCCTCTGTCAGCAGGCGCCGCTAGCTCAGTTGGTTAGAGCAGCTGACTCTTAATCAGCGGGTCCGGGGTTCGAGTCCCTGGCGGCGCACGCAGAGTCAAGACCCCCTCACCGATGGTGAGGGGGTCTTGGTCGTTCTTCGGCCACCTCGCCCCAACTACCGTGCGGCCCTCGCGAGTTCCTGGGCGTACGTGTCGAACCACTCCCCCGCCTTCGGGCCGCCCCGGCACGCGCCGTCCGACTCGCCCGGCCGCTTGATCCACAGGTGCGCGGCCACCAGCGGGTCCCCCGTGTTCCGGGTCGGCGGCGCGCCGAGCGCGCGGCCCGGCGGGTTGCACCAGTTCTCGGCCGGGTCGCCCTCCGTGTAGGGGCCGTTTCCGTTCCGGCTGGTGTCGATCACGAAGGGCTTGCCGCCCACCAGGGCCGAGAGCTGCCTGCCGTACGCGGTGCTCTCCGCGGTCGTCCGGAAGTTCGAGACGTTGACCGCGAAGCCGTCGGCCTCCGCGATGCCGGCCTCCTGGAGCGGGAGCCGCAGGTCCGCGGGCTTGCCCCAGCCCGCGTTGCCCGCGTCGATGTAGACGGTGGTGGCGGGCTGCCGCTTCAGGCGCAGGACCGCCGCCTTGAGCAGCTCGTACCGCTCGACGCGGAGCCGTCCGTCCGTACAGCCGTCGATCACGTGCATGACGGCGTCCGGCTCCAGGACGACGGTGGCGCGCCGCCCGCCGATGCCGCGGGCGACGCCGTCGACCCAGTCGCGGTAGGCGGCGGCGTCCGCGGCGCCGCCCGCCGAGTGCTGGCCGCAGTCGCGGTTCGGGATGGCGTAGAGCACGAGGAGCGCCTCGCGGCCGGCGCGGGTGGCGGCCGCGGTGAGCGTCCGGGTCTCGTCCTCGGGGCGGTCCGCACCGATCCACTCGGCCTGCGGCCGGGAGGAGATCCTCCGCAGCAGCGCGGCCTCGACGGTACGGCCGGCGGCGAGATGCCCGGCGACCGCGTCGGCGGCTCTGCCCTGGGGGTTCACCCAGTAGGGGACGACGCCGGGGCCGGGGGCCGGGGCCGGGCTCCGGCCGAGTGGGCCTGGCATGCCCGAAGCGTCGACCGCGCCCGGCGCGTCCCGTGCGGGTCGCGGGGCGGAGCTCGTACAGCCGGAGAGGAGGATCAGGAACGCGACGGCCGGGAGGGCGAACCCTGCTCGGCACGCGGGCGTACGTGCGGACATACGGGCCCCTCGGGCACGTGCGGAGCGATGGGTGACCATCGTGACACGGCAGCCCTCTGGGCCGGACGAGGCGCGGCCTCTACAGTGTCCGCAACCCCCGACCTCCCGCGGCGGCACCGGGTCCCCTCCCGCGCCCGTGAGCCCCGCGGTCGAGGACCGGCCCGGTCGGCGGCGGCACGGGACGCGCCCCGCCGACCGCGGTCAGGTCCGCCTGTTCCGCGCGGCCCCGTCAGGCGCCCCCCGTCCCCGTCAGGTACGCCGACACGACCACGTTCGCCGAGTACGTGCCCGCCGTCGGGTCGAAGGTGCCGCCGCAGGTGATCAGGCGGAGTTCCGCGCGGTGGGGGACCCGGGCGCCGTAGACCTTGCGGGCGTCGAAGTGCTCCCTGGGGTAGACCTGGACGTCGTCGACGGTGAATTCGGCGACCGATCCGTCCGTCCGGGTGACGCGGACCTCGGCGCCCGGCCGGGCCGCGCTCAAGCCGTAGAAGACGGCCGGGCGGGTGTCGGTGTCGACGTGGCCGACGAGGAGGGCCGGGCCGCTCGCGCCCGGCGCGGTGCCCGCGCCGAACCAGCCGACCGTGTGCGGCATCTCGTAGGGCGGCGGGTCGATCGCGCCCGTGTCGTCCAGGCCGCGCGCCACGACAGGAGCGGCGATGCCGAGGGAGGGGATCTCCACCCGCCGTGGTGCGACGGGTGGCAGGGGGTCGTGGGCCGGGGGCAGGGCCGCGCCGAGCGGGCGGCCGACCGCGGCGATGTCGCCGGTGGTCGGCGCGGCGATGCCCCCCGGTCCCTCGGTGGCATCACGGCCCCAGAGCCAGAGGCCGAGCAGCAGAACCGCCCAGGCCACGCCGGTGACGAGTCGCCCGGTGCCCGCCGGGCGGGTTCCGGACGCCACGGTCACTCCGCGCCCGCGCCCGTGTCCGTACCGGAGCCGGTGGCACGGTGACGGCGGGAGCTGCGGAAGGCGACCGCCACGGCGGCGACGGCGGCCATGCCGAGGCCGAGCAGGGTGTACGGGGTGCCGAGGCCGCTCGCGCTGGTGGTCTGGGCGACGCCGGGGGCGGCCGGCGCGGCGAACGCGGCGGTGCCGCCGCCGCCCGCCCTGACCGGGGCGATCGGGCTCGGGTGGTCGTCCGGCTTGTGCGTCGGCTCGTGGGTGGGCTTCTGGCGCTTGACCTGGACGGTGCCGACGTCCGGGTGGTCGTGGCCGTCGCAGGTCACGCTGACCTTGTACGTGCCGTTCTCGAGCCGGGTCTTGATCGTGGTGTCGCCGAACAGCGGGGCGCCGCCGCCGTCCCGGCCGGTGAGTTCGGCGTCGGCGACGAACGCCTGCGACTTCGCGGCGCCGGTCGTGCCCTTGCAGCCCTGGACGCGGACGTCGACGTCGGCGGCGGGCGCGGCGGTGGACGGGGTGACGGTGACCTTCACCCCGTCGTGGGCGTACGCGCCACCGGCCGTGGGTGCCAGTACGAGCACCACGGCCGCCCCTGCGGCACGGAAAGCAATGGAACCTGAACGCATCGTGACCTCCTGGTACTGGCAGGGTCACCCGGATCCGCCCGGCTCGCATCCGCAGGGGACGGCCGCACGGGTCCTACACGCGGTCGACGATGTCCGCGATCGACGGGACGATCTTCGACGGGCGGAACGGGAAGCGGTCGATCTCCGCCTGCGTCGTCAGACCGGTCAGCACCAGGAAGGTCTGCATGCCCGCTTCCAGGCCCGCCAGGATGTCGGTGTCCATCCGGTCGCCGATCATGGCGCTGGACTCGGAGTGGGCACCGATCGCGTTGAGCCCGGTGCGCATCATGAGCGGGTTCGGCTTGCCCGCGAAGTACGGCTCCTTGCCGGTGGCCTTCGTGATGAGCGCGGCGACGGAGCCGGTGGCCGGGAGCGGGCCTTCGAGGGAGGGGCCGGTCTCGTCCGGGTTGGTGCAGATGAAGCGGGCGCCGGCGTTGATGAGCCGTACGGCCTTGGTCATCGCCTCGAAGGAGTACGTACGGGTCTCGCCGAGCACCACGTAGTCCGGGGAGTGGTCGGTGAGGACGTAGCCGATGTCGTGCAGCGCGGTGGTGAGGCCGGCCTCGCCGATGACGTACGCGGTGCCGCCGGGGCGCTGGTCGTCGAGGAACTTGGCGGTGGCGAGGGCCGAGGTCCAGATGTTCTCGACGGGGACTTCGAGGCCCATCCGGGCGAGGCGCGCGTGCAGGTCGCGGGCCGTGTACATCGAGTTGTTGGTGAGGACCAGGAACGGCTTCCCGGTCTCCCGCAGCTTCTTGATGAACGCGTCGGCACCGGGGATCGGCACGCCCTCGTGGATGAGGACGCCGTCCATGTCGGTCAGCCAGGATTCGATCGGCTTGCGCTCTGCCATGGGTGCGGGACTCCTGCCGTACAAACGTGCGGTGTGCTGGGGGCGCCGCGACAGCGCTGTGGCGACGCCCCCAAGCCTAGTCAGGATGTCCGGATCTTGACCCTGTCGTTCAGGATGCGGCGACCTTGACCCCGTCGATGGTCCAGTACCAGTTGTTGGCGCCGGTGTAGCGGAAGCGGAAGCTCACGCTGGAGGCGCCGGCGGGGACGGCGACCGAGAGGGACTGGGGCTTGGAGATCACGTCGGCCGTGTAGCTCTTGACCAGGGTGGGCGTGCCGCCGTTGAAGCTGACCAGGACCTGGGCGGACTGGGCGCCCTCCTGGCGGTAGAAGGTGGTGAAGTCCAGGGTGACCCGGCTCGCCCCCGAGACGCTGTACGCGGGGGTGACCAGGGTCGAGTCGTACGTACCGGAGAAGGTCTTGTCGGCCCACTCGTCGGAGTCGGCGACGGCGAAGACGCCCCGGGCCCGGACGTTGAGCTCGCGGGACTGGTCGCGCTGGGAGCGGGACCAGAACTCGTCGGTGGCGAAGGACCAGCCGCGCCACTCGGTCATGCCGCCGGTGCCCATGGCGTTGTTGATGACGGACCAGCCGCTGGGCGCGGTGTGGGTGAAGCCGAGGACCCCGGCGGGGATGCCGGTCTCGTCGACGCGGCCGGTCAGCGACCCGTAGAGGCTGTCGAAGGGGTCGGTGGAGCGCTGCTGTATCGGCTTGCCGTCGAGGCCCCAGGCCGGGTCGGGGGTGATGCCGAGCTGGTGGAAGACGGTGGCGGCGACGTCGACGAGGCGGGTGTCGATGGGGCGCTGGCCGGCGGCGATGCCGGGGCCCTGGGCGAGGACGAAGGTGCGGCGCTCCTCGATGCTGGAGCCGCCGTGGCCGCCGGCGTCGGCGTGGCCGTGGTCGGTGGTGACGATGACGGTCCAGCGCTCGGATGCGTACGTGGGGCGGGCCTTGACGGCGGCCCAGAGCCGGCCGAGGTAGGTGTCCTGGACGGCGATGACGTCGAGGTAGGCCTGGCTCTGGGCGCCGGAGTTGTGGCCGACGATGTCGGACTGGCCGAAGTAGACGAAGAGGACGTCCGGGTTCTGGTTCCGCAGGACGGACTCGGCCTCGGAGGCGATCGTGGCGTCGTGGGCCACGTACCCGTCCGCGTCGCCGTCGAGGACGAGCTTGGCGTCGGCGCCGGTGGTGACGGTGCCCTGGGCGTCCAGCGGCTTCCAGTCGACGGCGGCGTACGTGGAGAGGCCGGGCCGGACCTGGGCGAGGCGGGCGAGGAAGCCGGGGTACTGGGTGTAGTTCTTGCCGGTGAAGGTGTTGTCCTTCACCCCGTGCTTGTCGGGCCACACGCCGGTGGAGATGGTCGACCAGCCGGGGCCGGAGGAGGTCGCGGCCATCGGGTTGGCGTACAGCAGGGACAGGCCGTACGTGCCGTTCGCCATCATCGCCTTGAGGTGCGGCGCCTTGGCCGCGTCGATCCTGTCGTACCGCAGGCCGTCCATGCCGATGACGAGCACCTTGTCGCTGCTGGTGCCGTTGGGGAGCGTCGGGGCGGCGGCGGCCGCGAGGGCGGTGGGGGCGGCGGCGATTCCGGTGGCGGCGACGGCGGCGGTGGCACCGGCGGCGGCGAGCACGGTGCGGCGGGGGATGCCGGTGATCGGCATGTCGGAGTCCTCCGTGGAAGTCCGGGGAAGGGGCTGAGGGCACGCCAACGCCCCTGATTCCTCAGGGGCGTTGGTCCGTACCCGTTATCCTTCCGCGATACTCCTCGCGGGCGCCAGAGTCGTACGGTGAACTCTTGGCCGTCGCCCGGTTAGCTTCCCGTTGCGGACTTCCACGCGTCGACGTACGCCTTGAGGTTCTTGTCGATGTCGGCCCAGTCCGGCTCGAAGACCTCGACGCCCTCGAGGAGCTTGGCGAGCTCGATGGCGTTGGCGTCGGTCGCCTTGATGTCCTTGCGGGCCGGGAAGCCGCCGCCGATGGCGCTGACCTCGCGCTGGGCGCCCTCGCTCAGCATGAAGTCGAGGAGCTTCTTGCCGTTCTCGGTGTGCGGGGCCTTGTCCACGAGACCGGCCGCGTACGGCAGGGCGAAGGTGGTCGGCTTGCCCGCGCCCTTGGCCGGGAACCAGATGCCGAGGTTCGGCATGGACTTGGACTGGGCGAAGTTCATCTGCACGTCACCGTTGGCGACGAGGAGTTCGCCCTTGTCCACCTTGGGGGCGAGCTTGGAGGTGGAGGACGACGGGCCGACGTTGTTGGCCTGGAGCTTCTTCAGGTACTCCATCGCCGGCTCCTTGCCGCCGAAGTCGTGCATGGCCTTGATGAGGACGGCGGTGCCGTCGCCCGCGACACCCGGGGTGGAGTACTGGAGCTTGTTCTTGAACTTGCCGTCAAGGAGCTCCTCCCAGCTCTTCGGGGCCTCGGGGAGCTCCTTCTTGTTGTGGATGAAGCCGAAGTAGTTGTTGACGACGGAGGTCCACTTGCCGTCGGCGGACTTGTCGCCGCCGTCGACCTTGTCGGCGCCCTGGGGCTCGTACGCCTGGAGCAGGCCCTTGGAGTCGGCCTGCTGGATGAACGGGGGCAGGGTCACGATGACGTCGGCCTGGGTGTTGCTCTTCTCGCGGAGGGCGCGCTGCACCATCTCCCCGGAGCCGCCCTCGACGTACTTGACCTTGATGCCGGTCTTCTTCTCGAAGTCGGCGAAGACCTTGTCGTACCAGCCGTCCCCCGCCTCGCCCTTGAGGCCGTCGGCGCTGTAGACGGTGACGATCTTCTCGTCGGAGGCGGCGGAGGAACCACCGCAGGCGGTGAGGGTGCAGGCGAGGGCGAGCACGCCGGTGACGGCGGCGATCGGCTGGGTGTACGTGCGCATAACGTTGTTTTCTCCTCAGGACGAGTGGGGCTAGCGGAACGAAGCCTTGGTACGGACTCGGGAGACGGCGAGCAGGGCCAGCAGGGTCGCGGCCATGAGGACCACGGCGAGCGCCGAGCCGGTGAACAGGGAGCCACGGTCGGTGGCGGTGAAGATGAGCACCGGCAGCGGCATCCAGTCCGGCGGGTAGAGCATCATCGTGGCGCTCAGCTCGCCCATGGAGAGGGCGAAGCAGAGTCCGGCGGCCGCGTTCAGGGACGGCAGCAGGAGCGGCAGCTTCACCCGGAGCAGCACGTACGAGGGGCGGGCGCCGAGGCTGGCCGCCGCCTGCTCGTACATCGGGTCGAGCCGCACGATGGCGGCCGAGACCGACTGGTGGGCGAAGGCCGTCACGAGGACGGTGTGCGCGAGGATCACGATCCAGCGGGTGCCGTTGAGGAGCACCGGCGGCTGGGAGTACGCGACGAGGACGGCGAGGCCGACGACGACGGACGGCACGGCGACCGGCAGCATGAACAGGGCGTCGAGGACCCGCTTGCCCCGCTTCCCCAGGGCGGCCCCGGCGAGCGCGGCCCAGGTGCCGACGGTCAGCGCGATCAGGCTCGCGGTGACGGCGGTGACCAGGCTGGTGGTGAGCGCCTGGAGGGACTCCCCGCGCACGGCCGCCGTGTAGTGCGCGGCGGTCGGCCCGGAGGGGAAGGCGCCGGACCAGTTCGTGGAGAACGAGGCGGCGACGATGACGAGGAGGGGCAGGGCGAAGAGGGGGACGAAGAGGACGGCGAAGCCGGCCCACACCGTCCACTTGCCCGTACGGCTATGCACCAGCACGGCGGCTCACCCCCCGGTAGAGGGCGTAGAGGCCCACGGAGAGCGCGACGTTGACGACGGCGACGACACAGGCGGCGGCGTAGTCGGATTCGAGGATCGCCTTGCCGTAGACGAGCATCGGGAGGGTCGTGACGCCCTTGGCGCCGGTGAAGAGGACGATCCCGAACTCGTTGAGGCACATGACGAGGACCAGGCTGCCGCCGGCGGCGAGCGCGGGCAGCGCCTCGGGCAGGATCACCTGCCGGACGATCCGCAGCGGCCGGGCGCCGAGCGAGGACGCCACCTCCAGCTGGGCCGTCTCCATCTGGGAGAAGGCGGCGAGCAGGGGGCGCATCACGAACGGGGTGAAGTACGTGATCTCGGCGAGGAGGACGCCCCACGGCGTGGTCAGGAACTGGAAGGGGCCGGTCGTGTCACCGGTGACGTCCGTCCAGACGCCGTTGGCCATGCCGACCGTGCCGTAGAGGAAGAGCAGGGCGAGCGTGATCAGGAAGGACGGGAAGGAGAGGAAGACGTCGATGAACTTCGACACCGCCTTCCCGCCGGGGAACGGGACGAACGCGATCACGACCGCGAGCACGAAGCCGAGGACGAGACAGCCGACCGTGGAGGCGACGGCGAGCCACACGGTGGTGACGAGGGCCTCGCGGAAGGAGGTGGAGGCGAGGACGTCGGCGTACGCGCCGGGCGCCAGGGACTCCTGGACGACCAGGGCGAGGGGGTAGAGGAAGACGAGGGCGAGGACGGCTACGGGGGGCAGGGCCCAGACCCAGGTGGGGGCGGTGCGCCGGGACCCTGTTGTGGGCAACTGTTCCGCAGGGGCGGAACGGGTGGGCACAACACCCGTTGCGGGGTGCTCCTTGACGAGACCTGGAGCTTTACCGGCCATCGTTCACCCCTGCGGGCAGCAGCACCGCGTCCTCCGGCGCGAAGTGCAGCGACACCTCGGTCCCGAGCAGCGGTGTCTCCCGCAGCTCGCGGACGTCCGCCTTCACCCGGTGGCCGCCGCCGACGTCGACGTACAGCCGGTGGGTGGAGCCGCGCCACTGGACCTCGGAGATACGGCCCCGCAGCGCGTTCGGCCCGTCGCCGAGCCCGACCAGGTGCGGGCGTACGCAGAGGGTGGCGGCCGCGCCGGGGGCCACGTCGTCGGTGGCGACCGACAGGTCGGTCCCCTCGAAGGCGACGCCCCCCGTGCCGACGGTCACCGGCAGCAGGTTGGCGTTGCCGACGAACGACGCCGTGAACTCCGTACGCGGCCTGCGGTACAGGTCCTGCGGGGTGCCGCAGTCCTGGAGCCGGGCCTTGTCCATGACGGCGATCCGGTCCGCGAGGGTCAGCGCCTCGACCTGGTCGTGGGTGACGTACAGGATCGACACGTCCGGCAACTCGCGGTGGAGGCGGGCCAGTTCGGCCAGCATCCCGGAGCGCAGCTGGGCGTCGAGCGCGGAGAGCGGCTCGTCGAGGAGGAGGACCTTGGGCCGGATGGCGAGCGCCCGGGCGATGGCGACGCGCTGCTGCTGGCCGCCGGAGAGCTCCCGGGGGTACCGGTGGGCGTAGGCCGCCATGCCGGTCATCTCCAGGGCCTCGGCGACCCGGCCGGGGATCTCGTCCTTCGGCGCCTTCTGCGCCTTCAGACCGAAGGCGACGTTCGCCTCGACCCGCAGGTGCGGGAAGAGGGCGTACTGCTGGACGACCATCCCGATCCCCCGCTTGTGCGGCGGGAGGGCAGTGACGTCACGGTCGCCGATGAGCACCCGCCCGGAGGCCGGCCGCACGAATCCGGCGACGGCCCGCAGCGCGGTCGTCTTGCCGGAGCCGGAGGGCCCGAGGAGGGCCATGACCTCGCCGGGTTCGACGGTCAGGTCGAGCCGGTCGAGGACGGTGGTGCCGCCGTACGCGACGGACACGGCGTCGAAGCGGATGCCGCTGGTCATGCCTCGAACTCCTGAAGAAGTACGGGGAGTTCGACGATGGAGGCGAGGACTCGGTGGGCGCCGTGCTCCGTGAGGGCGGTCTCGCCGTGGGCGCCGGTCAGGACGCCCGCCACGATCCCGGCGCCCGAGCGGACGCCGCTGAGCATGTCGTACGAGGTGTCGCCGGCGACCGCGATCCGGCGGACGTCCTCGACGGCCCCGGTGCGGAGGAAGGCCGCGAGGACCATGTCGGGGTACGGGCGGCCCCGGCCGCCGGCGTCGGCCGGGCAGAGGGTGAGGCCGACGAGGTCGCGCCAGCCGAGGGCGTCGAGGATGGCGTCCTGGGTGACCCGGGCGAAGCCGGTGGTGAGGACGACGGTCCTGCCCTGCTCCTTGAGCGTGGCGATGGCCTCGGCGGCGCCGGCGATGGGGGCGATGCGGCCGTCGGAGACGAGTTCGCCGTACGCGTCCTCGAAGAGGAGGTTGGCCTTCTGGGCGCGGGCCTCGTCGCCGTCGAGGAGGTGACGGAAGACGGAGATCTTGGACTCGCCCATGGTGGCGCGGACGTGGTCGATCATCGTGGCGGGGTCTTCGCCGAGGCGCTCGGCGGCGACGGTGAAGGCCTGCTCGACGAGGCCGCCGTCGGCGACGGTCGTGCCGGCCATGTCGAGGACGACGAGGTCGTGCTTCTGCTTCTCGATGCTCATGTGGTTCACCAGCCCAGTTCGTTCGCGGTCGTCTCGGCGATGGCGGGGGAGCAGGTCATGCCCCGGCCGCCGGGTCCGGTCACCAGCCACACGCCGTCGCTGACCCGCTGGCGGTGCACGACGCGACTCTTGTCGACGCACTGCGCGTACACCCCGGCCCAGCGCCGCTTGATCTTCGGCAGCGGGCGGCCGAGGAAGGACTCGACGACGCGGGTGAGGTGCTCGTAGGGGTCTTCGAGGGTGTCGAAGGCGAAGGGGTGCTCGTACTCGTGGGTGTCGCCGATGGTCAGTCCGCCGTCGAGGCGCTGCACCATGAGCAGCTGCATCTTGTGTGCGGCGGCGGTGGGGTCCTGCGGCTGCGCGGCCTGGAGCGCGTCGAGGGCCTCGGAGGCGTAGGCCGGGTAGTAGCGGAAGGAGTCCGCGTCGGCGACGGAGGTGGTGAGGGGCTCACCGAGGGGCTCGGTCTGCATCATCTGGAGGCGGACGCGGCGGACGGGTATCTCGCCGGCGACCTCGCGGACGAGGCCGGAGAGCCAGGCGCCGGTGCACAGGACGACGGCGTCGCCGGTGTGGGTCTCGCCCCGGTCGTCGCGGACGGCGTTCTCTCCCACGACGTCCCGGACCTCGCGGTTCGGCAGGAAGGTGTACTTCCCGGTGGCGAGGAGGGCCTCGCGGAGGGCGAGCTGCGCGAGGCGGGGCTCGACGGCCGCGTCCCGCTCGCACCAGAGGGCGGCGTCGAAGTCGCCGCGCAGGGCCGGGTTGATCGCGCGGGCCTCGTCGGCCGTGAGCAGCTTGTAGCCACGGGCGGCGGCGTCGGGGCGGGCGACAGCCGCCTCGGCGACGGCGAGTTCCAGCTCGTTCCGTACGGGGGTGAGGGAGCCGTTGGCCCGGAAGCCGAGGCCGGGGACGCGGGCCCCGATGCCCTCCCAGAGTTCACGGGCGCGCAGGGCGGTGTCGAGCTCTTCGCCGCCCGCCCGTCCGCTGACCCAGATCTGGCCGAAGTTACGGAGGGAGGCTCCGCGCGCCTCGGCCTCTCGCTCGATGTGTACGACCTCATGGCCGCGTTCCACTGCGTGCCAGGCGTGCATGGTTCCCACCACGCCGGCTCCTACGACGATCACCTTCATGCCGACGACGTTCGCGGCGGTGGGTGACCCGGACGGGGCTGGGGGACGACGGGACGGTAAACAAACCGACAAGCTTGGACCAGACCCGTTACCGTTACGTAATAAGGAGAGGGGGGTGGGGAGGGGGCCGAGGTTGCCGGCTCTCCGTCAGCCCTGCTCCCCCAGGTGGGCGGTGAAGCTGAAGCGGTCACCCCGGTAGAGGGTGCGGACGCGCTCCAGGGGGCGGCCCGCGGTGTCCCGGGAGACGCGGTGGAGCAGCAGCATCGGGAGGGCCGGCGGGGTGCCGATGAGCAGGGCCTCGCGGGGGGTCGCGAGCACCGTCTCGATGCGCTCGTCGGCGGCGCCGAAGGAGATGCCGAGGCGGTCGTGGAGGTAGGAGTAGAAGGAGGAGTCCGGGTCGAAGTCCGTGTCCAGGTGCGGGGCGCGGGCCTCGGAGACGTACGTGCTCTCCAGGCCGACCCGCTCGTCGTCGGCGAGCAGCACCCGCTCCATGTGCCAGACGGGCTCGCCGCGTTCGGCGCCGACCTCGGGGGCGAGGGCCTCCGGGCAGGGGAAGCGGTCCAGCGAGATGAGACTGCGACCGGGGCGGCGGCCCTGGCGGCGCACGCCCTCCGTGTAGCTCGCGAGCGAGAGGGGCTGTTCGAGCTTGGGACCCGCGACGACCGTGCCCCGGCCCTGGCGGCGCAGCCGCCCCTCCAGGAGAAGTTCGCGCAGCGCCTGCCGGACGGTCTCGCGGGACACCTCGTACCGGACGGCGAGGTCACGCTCGGTGGGCAGCAGCCCGCCCTCCCCCAACTCGTCGACCATCAGGGTGAGTTTCGCCTTGACGGCGTAGTACTTGGGCACGCGGCCGTGCTCCGGGATGCCGGATCGGACGGGGGCGCCGGGGTTGGTGTGCTGGTAGTTCACCGGGGGATGGTCGCAGACGGGGATGAACGGGAGGGTGTACGGCGGGTGGCTCGGGGGTGCGGGGGGGGCGTGGCTCGGCGGGGGCTGGGGCGGCGGCTTGGCGGTGGCGGACGTCGGCACGTGGCTCAGCGGGGGCGGGGGCAGGTGGCTCAGCGGGTGCGGCGGCGGCGGAGGCGGACGAGGACGGCGCCGAGCAGGACGAGGGCGGCGGCGAGTGGGGCGAGGGCTCGTGCGTACGCCTCCGCGTCGTCCCGGCCGGTGTGGGCGAGTTCCGGGTCCGACGGGTTGGCATCCGGGTCCCTCGGGTCGGCGGTGGGGGCCGGGGGGCGCGGGGCGGTGCCGGGGGGCCGGGAGGGGTCGGCGGTGCCGGGCGCGGTGGGTTCGGCAGTGGGAGCGTCGGGGTCGGCGGGTCCGACGGTGAGGCGGTAGTCGCCGGACTCGCCGACCCAGTCGCCGTCGGCGCCGCGGCGCTGCACGACGGCGGCGTTGACGACGACGTCGTCGGGGGTGGTCTTCGCGGCGAAGGCCAGCCGCACGGGGACGGTGAGGGTCTTGCCCGCGGGGACCGCGAAGCCGCCGAAGCCGGTGAACGCGCCCACGTTCTCCGCCTCTTCGGTCGCCTCGAAGGTGACGGGGCGCCACTGCGCGGCCCCGGCGTCGTAGAACTCGAACCGGATCTGCTCCGGCCGAAGCGCCCGCTCCTGGTCGGTGAGGACGAGCACGGGGTGGATGCCGGAGCAGGGCGCGGCGGTGGTGTTGGTGAGGTCGAGCTTCCACTCCTGCGGGGCCCCGCCGGCGGGGTAGTCGGGGGGCCCGCCGTGCAGCCGGGTGTCGAGCGGGAATCCACCGCCGGGGGCGGCACCGCAGACGGGGGCGGGGGGATCGGGGGCGGGGACGCGGGGCCCCGGGGCGGCCCCCGCCGAAGCCGGGGCCGGCCGCGCACGGGCTGCCGAGACCGGGCGTGGGGGAGCGTCGGCCGACATTCCCGCGGCCGACAGTTGGGCCTCGGCCGGTGGGGTGGCGTAGGCCTCGGCCACCGAGGCCGGTGGAGCCGCGTGGGCCTCGGCCGCCAAGGCCGGTGGAGCCGCGTGGGCCTCGGCCGCCAAGGCCAGTGGAACCGCGTGGGCCTCGGCCGCCAAGGCCAGTGGAACCGCGTGGGCCTCGGCCGCCGAGGCCGGTGGGGCGGCGTGGGCCTCGGCCACCCAGGCCGGGGCCGTCAGGTGGGTCGTGGCGGTGGCTGCCAGCGCGGCCGCCGCCGTCAGGGCGCGGGCGCTGCGCGGTCGCAGAGGGGCGGATGCCATGGGGCGGGGCCTTTGCTGCTCGCGGGCGTACGGGTCGGCCGCGACCCTGCCACCACGAAACGGCCAGGTCCGGGCAGCGACACCGCCCGCACCCCCGGACGGCCCGCCCGATCCGCCCGATCAGCCTATTTTCCGAAGATCGGAGCGAGGATAAGCCAGGCGGCCCCCTCCGCCACGGCGTCCGCCCCCGCCTCCCTGTCCACGTCCCCGTCGCCGCCCGCGCCCCTCTCCGCCACCGCGTCCTCGCCCACCTCCGCCGCGACGCCCACCGGCGCCGTCAGGCCCAGCCCCGCCAGGACCTCCCGTACCCCGTCCGCGAACACCCCCGGCGCCGCGAGCACCACCCGCCCGCCCAGGAGGACCTGGTCGATGTCGAGGAGCCGTACGAGATTCGCGGCGCCCGCGCCGAGGATGCGCGCCGCCTCGGCGAGGTCGCCGCGCCCGACCGCCGCCAGGCACAGGACCTCCAGGCAGCCGCGCCCGCCGCAGTCGCACGGGGGCCCGTCGAGCTGCACGGTCTGGTGGCCCATTTCGCCCGCCCCCGTCCTGTCCCCGCGCATCACCGCCCCGCCGAGGACCAGGCCCGCGCCCAGACCCGTACCGAGGTGGACGTACGCGAAGGAGCCGGGGGCGGCGGGCCGGAGCGCGAGGCCGAGGGCGGCGGCGTTGGTGTCCTTGTCGAGGACGACGGGCAGCCCGAGCCGCCGGGCCAGCTCCTCGCGTACGGGGACGCCGTCCCACTCCGGGAAGCCCGTCACCCGTCCCGGCACCCCCGCGCGGTGGTCCAGGGGCCCGGGCATGGCGACCCCGACACCGAGCACGGGACGGGCGCCGAACGCGCCGGGCACATCGGGCACGTCGGGCACGTCGGGCACGCCGAACGCATCGGACACCCCGGCCCCGCCGGGCACTCCGGCCAGCAAGCCCCGTACCTCCCCCGTCACCGCCTCCAAAACCGGCCCCGCCCCCTCCCCCAGGTCCAGGGCCCGGCGGCGACGGGACACCACCGCGCCCGCGAGGTCGGTGAGGAGCGTCGTCAGCTCGTCGCGGTCGAGGTGGACGCCGACGGCGTACCCGGCGGAGGCGACGAGCCGCAGCACCGTGCGGGGCTTGCCGCCGGTCGAGGCACGGTGGCCGGCCTCCGCCACGAGGCCCTCCGCCCGGAGCCTGGCGGTGATCTTGCTGACGGCCTGCGGGGTGAGCCCGGTCCGCTCGGCCAGCTCAAGGCGACTGATCCCCGGCTCCCCCGCCGTACGCAGCAGGTCGAGCACGAGCGCCGCGTTGTGGCTGCGCAGTGCCGGCACGTTCACTCCACCCAGGTCCGTCTTCACCTCCCCATTGTCGCGGCCGCTTGCACTTTGGCAACACCGTTGCTTAAGTGGACGGCATGACTGGCACGGACAGGACCGGCACAGACACGACCGGCACGACAGGCACCGCACCCCGCACCCCCCTCCGCGTCGGACTCGTCGGCTACGGCCTCGCGGGCTCCGTCTTCCACGCCCCGCTGATCTCCGCCTCCGAGGACCTCGTCCTCGCCGCCGTCACCACCGGCAACCCCGAGCGGGCCGCAGACGCCCGCGCCGCCCACCCCGGCGTCCGGGTCGTCGCCACCCCCGAGGAGCTGTGGGAGGGAGGGGCGGGCGAGCTCGACCTGATCGTCGTCGCCTCCCCCAACAAGACGCACGTCGCGCTCGCGTCCGCCGCCCTCAAGGCCGGCCTCCCCGTCGTCGTCGACAAGCCGCTGGCCGGGACCGCCGCCGAGGCCCGCGAACTCGCCGCCCTCGCCGAGGAGCAGGGCCTGCTGCTCTCCGTCTTCCAGAACCGCCGCTGGGACAACGACTTCCGAACGCTCCGCCACCTCCTCGCCGAGGACGCGCTCGGCGAGGTCCAGCGCTTCGAGTCCCGCTTCGAGCGGTGGCGCCCGCTCCCCAAGGGCGGCTGGCGCGAGTCAGGCGCGGCCGAGGAGATCGGCGGGCTCCTGTACGACCTCGGCAGCCACGTCGTCGACCAGGCACTCGTCCTCTTCGGCCCGGTGGTGTCGGTGTACGCCGAGTCGGACGTGCGCCGGCCGGGCGCCGAGGCCGACGACGACACGTTCCTCGCACTCACCCACGCGAACGGCGTCCGCTCCCACCTGTACGCGAGCGCCACCACCGCCCAGCTCGGCCCCCGCTTCCGGGTGCTCGGGCAGCGCGCCGGCTTCGTGAAGTACGGGCTCGACCCTCAGGAGGCGGACCTGCGCGAGGGGCTGCGGCCCGTACCGGGCTCGGCGTGGGGCGAGGAACCGGAAGCGCTGTGGGGCCGGCTCGGCTCCGGCGAGTCGCCGCTGACCGGCGGCGGCACCCCGGTCGAGTCGCTGCCGGGCGACTACCCGGCGTACTACGCGGCCGTCGCCGCCGCCCTGCGCGGCACCGGCGAGAACCCGGTGACGGCGTACGAGGCCGCCGCCGCGCTCGACGTCCTGGAGGCGGCGAAGCGCTCGGCCCGCGAGGGCGTCACGGTGAGGATCGACGCATGAGCGAGGACGGGCTTACGAGCGAGGCCAGCCGTACGAATAAGGCCGGGCGCACGAGCGAGACCGGCCGTACGAACGAGACCGGTCGCACGGACGCGGACGAGGCCGGGCGTACGAACGAGGTCGAGGCCCTGGAAGCCCACGAGGCCCGGCTCGTCCTCCCCCGGTTCACGTACGAGGACGCCTGGACGCTCGGCACCCTGCTCGTCGGCATGGCCCGGGAGCGCGAGGCGCCCGTCGCGATCGACATCCGGCGCGGGCCGCAGCAGCTCTTCCACTGCGCGCTGCCGGGCTCCAGCGCGGACAACGACGCCTGGATCGACCGCAAGCGACGGGTCGTCGAGCGGTACGGCGTGAGCTCGTTCCTGGTGGGCGCCCGGTTCCGTGCCAAGGGCACGACCTTCGAGGCGTCCTCGCGCCTCGACCCCGACCGGTACGCCGCGCATGGCGGTTCGTTCCCGGTCGCGGTCGAGGGCGTCGGCGTGATCGGCTCGGTGACGGTCTCGGGCCTGCCGCAGGCCGAGGACCACGCCCTCGTCGTCGAGGCGCTGGAACGACTCCTCGGCTCGTACGGCTCCGCCGCCGCCTGAGGGATGTACGAGGGCGGCGCCCCACGCGGGGAGCCGCCACTTCGCCGACAGACGTCCTCCTGGGGTCAGGCGCTTTTCAGTTCCTGCCGCTGCCGGCCGAGGCCGTCGACCTCCAGCTCGACGACGTCACCGGGCCGCAGGTACGGCTTGGGCTCCGGCTGCCCCATGGCGACGCCCGCCGGGGTGCCGGTGTTGATGATGTCGCCCGGGTAGAGCGTCATGAACCGGCTGACGTACCGGACGACCTCCGCGACCGGGAAGATCTGGTCGGAGGTGTTGCCGTCCTGCTTCAGCTCGCCGTTGACCCAGAGCCGGAGGCCGAGGGCCCCCGGGTCGGGCACCTCGTCGGCGGTCACGAGCCAGGGGCCGAGCGGGTTGAAGGTCTCGCAGTTCTTGCCCTTGTCCCAGGTACCGCCGCGCTCGATCTGGAACTCGCGCTCGGAGACGTCGTGGGCGACGGCGTACCCGGCGACGTGCGCGAGGGCCTGCTCGTCGGTCTCCAGGTAGCGGGCGGTGCGCCCGATGACGATGGCGAGCTCCACCTCCCAGTCGGTCTTCACCGAGCCGCGCGGTACGAGCACGGTGTCGTCCGGGCCGACGACGGTGTCGGCGGCCTTGAGGAAGACGACGGGCTCGGCCGGGGTGGCCTGGCCGGTCTCGGCGGCGTGGCCGTGGTAGTTCAGCCCGATGCACACGACTTTGCCGATCCGGGCGACGGGCGGGCCGACGCGCAGGCCGGTGGCGTCGAGCGCGGGCAGCACACCGGCGCCGGCGGCGGCCCGTACGCGGTCGAGGGCGGAGGCGTCGGCGAGCAGACTGCCGTCGATGTCGTCGACAAGGGCGGACAGGTCGCGGAGCGTCCCGTCCTGGTCGAGCAGGGCGGGACGCTCGGCTCCGGGCGGGCCGACACGCAGCAGCTTCATGGACTTCTCCCTGTGGTCGAGGCGGGCCCGGGAAGGACCCTGAGGTACCCCGGCCGATGGAGTGCGGCCATCGGAGGATTGGTCGATCCTCCAAGAGAACGGGTCACTCTGCAAGACCCCGTTCACGCAGTGGACCCTTACGCGCGAGTAGCAACAGCCTTGGCGCGGCCCTTCTCCTCGCGCTCCCGGAAGAGGAAGGCGCGTTCGGCGGCGGCCCAGGTGGTGCTGGTGACCACGTAGAGGGCGGCGGCGAGCGGGATGACGGCGACGGTGATCAGGGTGGCGAAGGACAGCAGCGGCATGACCTTGGTGATGGCACCGGCGCCGGGCGTGGGCTGCCCCAGGTCGAGGGGCTGGGCGGCGAGCTGCCGCTTGGTGCTGCGGTACGTGAACGTGGCCACGGCGGCGACGAGCGCGAAGAGCGCGAGGTAGACCGCCCCGGCGGGGCCGAAGACGCCGCCGCCGCCGAGGGCGTCGGCCCAGCGCTCACCGAGCGGGGCGGCAAAGAGGGCGTGCCCGGCCATCCGGTCACCGGCGAACAGGTGGTACATGAGCAGGAACGCGGGCGCCTGGCAGAGGGCGGGCAGGATGCCGGCGAAGGGCGAGACCTTCTCCCGCGTGTGCAGCTCGGTGACCGCCTTCCTGAGCCGCTCGGGGTTCTTGGCGTGCTTCTTGCGGAGCGCGGCGAGCTGAGGCGCGATCCGGGTACGGGCCTTCTGGCCCCGGGCCGAGGCCCGGGACAGCGGGTGGATCGCGAGCCGTACGAGCAGGGTGAAGAGGACGATCGCGGCGGCGGTCGCGGCGGTGGCGAAGAGCGGCTGGAGCAGGTCGGCGAGCCACTCGACCAGGGAAGCGAAGACGGACAGGACGTCGGACAGGAAGTCGGACAAGGGGAACCCTCCGTGGGGTCTCGTCGTGCCGGGGAGATGTCGGGTCTCGGCATGACGGATCCGCGTGTGAGGGCTTGTCCGGTGTGGTGTGCGGGGGCTCCCTACGCGGCCGTCGGGAGGGGACGGCCGGGAGCGCGGGGTCTGCGCCGGCCTGCGGCGTCGGGGTCGCGCTGGGGCAGGAAGGCGGTGCGCCGCTCGCGGTCACGGATGGCCGTACGAACGGCGGTGGGCGGTACGGCAGGGGCCGTACGGGCTCCGAAGAGGGCGCAGACGACGGTGGTCGCGGCGAGGGCGACGGCGGAGGTGACGCCACCGCCGTCGGAGAGGAGCAGGTCGGCGAGGGCGAGCAGGAAGAACAGCGGCGCGACGACGTGCAGCACCAGGGCCCTGATGGTCATCCCGTCACCTCCCCCACTGCTCGCGTCGCACGATCTCTCACCGGGATGACGCGCGGCACCCCTCAGGAGTTCCCGTCCGGCGAGGGGAGTTGGGGTGACATGTGCAGGGGTACGAGGAGGCGCCGGGGGCCGAGGAGTGCGCGGCTGACCGGATCGCCGGGTTCCGGGTCGAGTCCGGCGCCGGGGCGCATCTCGACGTCGGCGGGCGGTACGGGGAGGAGGCAGGCGGGGCATTCGCCGTACGGGCCGAGTTCGGTGCCGCAGTCGGCGTGGTGGAAGTGGCGTACCGGTACGGCTCCGGGGTCCTCGGCCCGGCCCCAGGCGCCGAGCGAGCGCAGCACGGGCCAGAGGGCGAGGCCGCGCGCGGTGAGCACGTACTCGTCGCGCGGGGGCGACTCCTGGTAGCGCCGCCGGTCGAGGACGCCGGCGTCGACGAGGGCCTGGAGGCGGGAGGCGAGGACGGCCCGGGGGGCGCCGAGGTGAGCGAGGAAGTCGTTGTAGCGGCGGACGCCGTAGAAGGCGTCGCGGACGACGAGGAGGGTCCAGCGCTCTCCGACGACTTCGAGGGCGCGGGCGATGGAGCACTGCTGGTGGGCGTAGTCCTTGCCGAGAGCCATGGAATCCAGCGTACCCGCTCAAGGTTCATTGACTGAACTCACCTGCTACGGTGAGCCCCCGTACTGTCTGAGTTCAGTGACCGAACCAACTGGTGGAGGTCCCCGCCGTGCCCCAGCTCACGCCGTCCGCCACCCCACCCCCCACTCCTCCGTCCACTCCTCCCACCACCCCTCCCACCGCCTCTCCCCCCGCCCCGCCCCGAGGCTCCCGCCCGGGGGCGACCCTCGCCGTCACCGCCGCAGCCACCGCCGTCGCGCTGATGAACTACACGGCGCCGATGGTCACCCTCCCCGACATGGTCGCCGCCTTCGCGACCCCGGCCTCCGCCCAGGCCTGGCTCCTCAACGGCACCCCGCTCGGCCTCGCCGTCCTCCTCCTGGTGGCCGGCAGCCTCGCGGACGCGCACGGGCGCCGCCGGGTCTTCCTCCTCGGCACCCTCGCCCTCGGCGTCACCACCGCCCTCGGCGCCCTCGCGGGCTCCACGCTCACCTTCACGCTGGCCCGGGTCGCCCAGGGCGCGGCGAGCGCGGCGGTCCTCGCGGGCAGCCTGGGCCTCCTCGCCCAGGCGTACCCGGCGGGCCGGGACCGGATCAGGGCCACCGGGATCTGGGGCGCCTCCGTCAGCGGCGGCATCGCCCTCGGACCCCTGCTCGCGGGCGCCCTGAGCCTGGCGGACTGGCGGCTCGCGTACGGGGCCCTGGGGGCGGCGGCACTGGTGACGGCGGCGGCGGGGGCGCGGACACTGCGGGCGGCGGAACCGACGAAGAGGAAGGAGACGACAGCGGAGGGCCCGGGACCCGACACAGGCACAGGCACAGGCACAGGCAAGAAGGCACCCCCCACGACCAGGAGGACCCCCCGCCCCGACATCGCGGGCGCGACGGCCCTCGGTCTGGCCCTGGCGGCGCTGCTCACGGCGCTCACGCTCGGCCGGGACGGCTGGCTGCGCCCCCAGGTGGGCGTCCTGCTGGCGGCCTCGGCCGCCCTGATCGCCCTCTTCGTGGCGGTCGAGCGCCGGAGCCGTACGCCCATGGTGGATCTGGCCCTGCTGCGGCGGCCCGCGTTCCTGGCGTCGACGCTGGGGGCGCTGTTCACGGGCCTGGCGGTGATCGGCCTGTTCAGCGTGGTGCCCGCGCTGGTCCAGGGCGGGTCAGGGATGTCTCCGCTGGGGGCGGCCTGGCTGTTCGCGCTCTGGTCGGGCACGGCGTTCGTGGTGGCGCTCCAGGCGCGTCGCCTCCCGGCCCGGTTCTCGGCCCCGTACCAGCTGACTCTGGGGTTCGTCCTCTCGGCGGCGGGGGTCCTGGCCCTGCTCGGCACCCTTGAGGGCCCGGCCGGCTCCTGGCCCCGCCTGCTCATCGGCCTCGTGGTGGCGGGCGCGGGCAGCGGCCTCCTGAACGCGGCGCTGCCCCGGCTCGCGGTCGACTCGGTACCGCCGGAGCGGGCGGCGATGGGCTCGGGCGCCAACAACACCGCGCGCTACATCGGCTCCTCGGCGGGCGTGGCCCTGTCACTGGCCCTGGCGACGACGGGACCGGACACGGCGGTCCTGGCCTCGGCGGGCCTGGCCCTGACGGGCGCCGTGCTCACGCTCGTACTGGGAAGGAATCACCGGACCGCCGAGACGAGCTTGGCCCAGACGACGAGCCGGTAGGCGCTGCTGAACTCGGGGGTACAGGTGGTGAGGGTGAGATAGGCGCCGGGGGCGTCGTACCCGTACGAGGGCTTGACGAGGGAGCGGGGCACGGCCCGGATGACCCCGATGTCACGGGGAGCGGTACGGGAGAGGATCTGGTCGACGCGGTAGGTGTACGTGGCGTCCCGGGTCCGCACGGAGATCTCGTCGCCCTTCGCCAGCCGGTTGAGGTACCGGAAGGGCTCGCCGTGGGTGTTCCGGTGCCCGGCGAGGGCGAAGTTCCCGTCGCGGCCGGGGGAGGCGGTACCGGGGTAGTGCCCGACGTACCCCCTGTCGAGGACGGACCGCTTGGAGACGCCGTGGGCGACGGGGGCGGTGAGGCCGATCCGGGGGATACGGAGGACGGCGAAGGCGGCGGAGGGCGTGCTGGGCGCGCGGGAACGCCCGGGGTCGGGCAGGCCGCCGGACGCGGCGGAACCGCCGACGGAAGGCACGGAGGAGGGCTGACCAAGGGAACCGGCGGAGGCCTCAACGGACGGGTCGACGGACGACGGGCCGGACGACGAAACGGCCGCCGGGTCGGACGACGGGCCGGATGACGGAACAACGGGGACGGGGGGAGAGATGTCCCACTCCCGCTCAAGGGCACTCACCTGTTGACGGGCCTCGGCGCGGGCCTGCTGGTTGGTCCACCAGAGCTGGTGGACGACGAGAAGCAGCAGGACGACACCACAGGTGACGACGGTCTCGGCAGCCACCCACAACACACGGGCGCCCGGGCGGCGCCGCCCTCGCGACTGGACGACGACCGGTATCCGCTGCCCCGCTCTGGCCCGCACGCGGGGCACGATAAGCGCTGGGGCGCCAACTCTCCAGGCCCGTACAGCAGTACGGTGGAGCGCATGCGCCCCGACACGCCTGCCGCCCACACCACCGAAGCCGAGCGCCTGCTGCGCACCGCCGGGCAGTACCCGGAGGACCGGGAGCCCCTGCTTCTCCAAGCCGCGGCCCACCTGGAACTGGCGGGCGACCGCCCGGCCGCATCGGCCCTCTACGACTCCCTCCTGTCCCCCGCGCCGGCGAACCCGCATCTGATCAGGGCGCTGAAGGCGGCGAACCTGTGGGAGTACGGCCACGAGGCCGAGGCACGGGCGATCATCGACGGCCTCCGGAGCGCGCGGCCGTCGGACGCGGCGCCGTGGGAGATCGCGGCGGAGACGCTGGAGGCCCACGACGAACTGGAGGCGGCGGAGTCGACGCTGACGGAGGCGGCGACCCTGCTGATCACCTCTGAGGAGCTCCCCCACGCGACCCAGTCGCTCCTGATCACCCGCCACCGGGTCCGCAGGATGCTGGCGCTGCCGCACGACGACTGGGACGTGACCGCCGACCGGCTGCACGGCGGGGCGGTCCCCCTGGACGAACTCCACGACCCGAAGCGCCTGTGGTCCCTCGGCTCCTCGGACCCGGCGGAGCTCCAGGCGGAGATCACCCGCCTCCGCTCGGAACTGGGCACCTACCGCACGGCCCTCTCCCGCCCGTTCCCGGTGGCGGTCCTCCACTGGCCGGAACCGGAACTGGACGAGCTGCTGGCGGCGTACCCGGAACTGGAAGCCGAGTACCCCACGTACCGGGCCCACCTGACAGACATCGAAGCCTCCCTCCGCGAACTCGCCCAGGCAGGCACCCCGAACCTGGGCATCGTCCCCGCCACGGTCCCCTCCTACGAAGCCTTCGCCGCCTCAGAATCCACCAAGCCGTCAAACGCGGACCTCCTCCCCCAGTACGCGACGACGTTGGCGGCCCGGGGGCGGGCTACGGCGTGGCCGCCGGCCCGTACCTCCCCCTGCTGGTGCGGGTCGGGGCGGACGTACGGGGAGTGCCACGGGGCGGAGTGATCAGCTCTCCGGGCTGGCGGCTCATCGAGACTCTGTCGGTGGCACCTGATACCAATGGTGCGGTTGATCAGGGGAGGGGAAAACGATGAGCGAACTGTCGGACTCCGGCGGGCCAGTTTCGGGTCTCTACGAACAGCTGATGACGCTACGACTCGAAGCCCAGCTCAAGGCGCTTGCGGATCGTGGTTGGCATGCGATCGACGATGTTGTCGGCCCCAAGTCTTCCCCCCGCGTTCTCGCGAAGCATGTGGCCGACACAGTGCGTCACATCCTGGAGGGGCTGCCCGCAGAGGAACACGTGCACGCGGCCAACCACATCCTCGAATCGATGAACACCATCGAGGGCGCCCGAGAGTGGGTGGAGCTCGTAGCCGACGGTCCACGCCAGCTCCTTGCGATCGCGGAGCAGGAGGCCGAGGGCGTCTACCGGATCCGCCCTGCGACTCCGCTGGCGGAGACCGCGCTCCTCACCAATGCACCCGAAGACCCCAGCCTGGGATTCGAGCTGCGGGCAGAACTAGCCACAGCGGACCGGGTCGATCTGCTCTGCGCCTTCGTGAAATGGCACGGTCTGCGGGTCATAGAGCAGTCACTCGAAGCAGCTCATGCGCGGGGCGTACCCATCCGCGTCATCACGACGACCTACATCGGAGCGACAGAGCGGCAGGCGCTCGACCGTCTCGTCCAGCGGTTCAATGCCGAGGTCAAGGTCAATTACGAGCTCCGCTCGACACGACTGCACGCCAAGGCCTGGCTCTTCCGTCGACACAGCGGCTACGACACCGCGTACGTCGGTAGCTCCAACCTGTCGAAGGCCGCTCTCCTCGACGGGCTGGAATGGAACGTTCGCCTGTCATCCGTCGCGACGCCGGACGTCATCCGCAAGTTCGAGGCGACCTTCGACTCATATTGGAATGACCCCGCCTTCGAAACGTACGACCCCGATCGCGACGCCGAACGACTCAGCGAAGCCCTCCTGGTCGCAGGCCAAGGCAAGAGCGCAGCGACAGAGCAGCGGATCACGCTGTCCGGTCTGGAAGTACGGCCGTACCCACACCAGCGGGACATGCTGGAGCGCCTCCAGGTGGAACGCGAAGTCCACGACCGACACCGCAACCTGCTTGTGGCCGCGACCGGCACGGGAAAGACCGTCATGGCTGCGCTGGACTACAAGCGCCTTCGGCAGGAGCACGGTCGCGACCTACGCTTGCTGTTCGTCGCTCACCGGCAGGAAATTCTGCGTCAGTCGCTGCGCACGTACCAGGACGTACTCGTGGACGCCAACTTCGGAGAAGAGCTGCACAGCGGGCTCTCACCTGACAATTGGCAGCACGTCTTCGCGAGCGTGCAGTCTCTGAAGGGAGAGAAGCTGGAGCGGCTGTCCCCCGACCACTTTGACGTCATCGTCATCGATGAGTTCCACCACGGAGTCTCCTCGACCTACCGGAAGATCATCGAACACTTCCGTCCTCTGGAGTTCCTCGGACTCACCGCAACCCCCGAGCGTATGGACGGCCGCAACGTTCAGGACGAGTTCTTCGACGGGCGCATCGCGGCAGAGATGCGACTGTGGGAAGCGCTGGAGAACGACCTGCTGAGTCCGTTCCACTACTTCGGGATCAGCGATACCACCGACATGAGCGCCGTCGAATGGAAACGCGGCGCTTACGATGCATCGGCGCTCAGCAACCTGTTGACTGGCAACGACGCCAGGGCACGGCTCGTCGTTCAAGCCGTGGTGGAGAAGGTGGCAAACCCCGGCACCATGCGCGCGCTCGGCTTCTGCGTCTCCGTTGCTCATGCCGTCTTCATGGCCGAATTCTTCCGACGCGCCGGTCTCCGTGCTCTTGCCCTGTCTGGCGAGACTCCGCAGGCAGAGCGAAAGGCGGCGCTGGCTGCTCTTCGCGCCGGCGAGATCCAAGTGATTTTCTCGGTTGATCTCTTCAACGAAGGCCTGGACATCCCCGATGTCGACACCCTCCTCCTGCTGCGCCCGACTTCCAGCGCGACGGTCTTCCTTCAGCAGTTGGGCCGCGGGCTCCGCCGCACGGAAAACAAAGCAGTCCTCACCGTGCTGGACTTCATCGGCCAGCACCGGAAGGAGTTCCGCTTCGAAGAGCAGTTCCGCGCCCTCACCAATCTGACGCGCAACCGCCTCCTTGCCAACATCGAGCATGACTTCCCCCAGTTGCCGTCCGGCTGCCAGATCATCCTTGAGTCGAAGGCCAAGGAACTGATCATCGAGAACATCCGTAGCCAGATCAGCGTCAACGTCACGCAGCTCGCGCGCGAGGTAGCTCGGTACGGCGAGCTCCAGCTCGCGGAATACCTCACCGAAAGCGGCCGAGAACTCAAGGAGATCTACCGTGGCGGCAACTCCTGGACTGGCCTCCTTCGCCGGTCAGGCTTGCTCGCCAGCGGCGGCGGGCCCGAAGGCGAGGAGGCGCTCCTGAAGCGCGTTTCCGCCTTCCTTCACGTCGACGACCCTCGACGGGTCGCGGTGTACACAAAGCTCCTGGCGGACGACGCGCCTCTCTACAACGAACTCAACGAGCTCGAGCGCTCGTACGCCCGCATGCTCTACTTCTCGCTCTGGCCCTTGGGAGGTGGCTTCTCCGAGTACCAGGAGGCGCTGGACTCGCTACGTCCGCAGCATGCCTTCCGCGACGAACTCCGCCAGGTCTTGGCCTACGCCCTTGACCGAACCGATCACGTCCCGGTCCCGCTCCTGGGGGCGCTCGCCGACCTCCCCCTGACGGTCCACGCCTCCTACAGCCGGGAAGAGATCCTCCCTGCCCTAGGACAGTCGTTCATCGGCGGCTTCATGCCCGGCCACTTCCGCGAAGGGGTCAAGTGGTGTGAGGACATCCAGACGGACGCGCTGCTGATCACGCTGGAGAAGGACGAGAAGGACTTCTCCCCGCAGACCCGCTACCGGGACTACGCGCTGAACGACCGTCTCTTCCACTGGGAGTCCCAGAACCAGACGTCGGAGACGTCCCCCACGGGCGTCCGCTACCAGACCCACAAGGAGAACGGCTCCCACGTCCTCCTCTTCGTCCGCCGCTACAAGAAGACGGACGTCGGCGGGCCCCAGCCCTGGATGCTCTTGGGGCCGGCCGAGTACGTCGACCACAAGGGCAGCAAGCCCATGGGGATCACCTGGAACCTGAAACATGAGATCCCGGCCGACGTGTGGACTTACTCGGCCATCGCAACCGGGTAGTCGAGTCCCACATTCCTCATTAGCGAATCACTGCTCTTCGCCCAGCGCCTGAAGGCGCTGGGCGAAGCTCGCTTGCAGGCTTTCGAGTATGGCCTTTTGAAGAAAGTTCGGCTGCTCAGCCGAGGTAGGGGTAGGTACCGGCGAGGTAGTCGCCGATCTGCTGGCGCATGCTGGCGTGGATGTCGTACTCGTCGAGGTCGGCGGGCTGGACGAAGCCGACGCCGTCGGCCTCGTCGTTAATCGTGGGCTCGCCGCCGACGGGGCGGCC
The DNA here is from genome assembly GCF_044764665.1 of Streptomyces sp. NPDC093795. Lineage (NCBI taxonomy): Bacteria > Bacillati > Actinomycetota > Actinomycetes > Kitasatosporales > Streptomycetaceae > Streptomyces > Streptomyces sp. NPDC093795. The sequence goes on along the minus strand of NZ_JBIWIO010000002.1, from coordinate 116,260 downwards.
GATGTACGTGTTCTCGTACTGCTGGCGGATCTCGCCGTCGGTGTACGCAACGATGTGGTGAGGGTTGGTGTAGACGCCGAGGAAGCCGGTGATCTCGGCGACGATCCCCGTCTCCTCCAGACATTCGCGCACCGCGCACTCGGCCGCCGTCTCGCCGATGTCCTGGGCTCCGCCCGGCAGTGCCCACTGGCCGGTGTCGCGGCGGCGCTGGAGCAGGATCGCGCCGCTGTCGTCGACGACCAGCAGGTTGCTGGCCGGGATGAGGGTGTTGGCCTTTGGAGCGTCGGGGTTGTTGAAGTACTCAGTCCTACCCATGCGCCACGGTCCCTCCCGATCGGGTGTCCAGCGCCGGGCGCCGGCCCGGTAGTGTCGCCCGCTTGCTGGCTCAGTCACCGTCAGCTTCTCAGGGTCCGCGGCCTCCCAGGTGTCGCCCCCGCCCCACACATGCCGCAGAACGTATATGGAGCCCCCGCGGACGTCGGTCACGATGGCCTTCCTGTTGGTGGCCTCGTCGCGTACCTGGTCGCCCACCCAGGGCTTTCCGTCCTTCACGCTTCCTCTTCCTTCAGCTCTGCCCAGACCTGCTTGCCCCACCGGTACAGCTCGGTGCCCCACTCCTCCGTAAGCGTGTCGACCAGGACCAGGCCCCTTCCCCGGAGTTGGTCACCATGGGAGTCCGCCCTCAGGGTCGGGAGGGTCCTGGAGCGGTCGACCACGCCCACGCGGATCCCGTTCGGGGAAGGCCGGGAGACGATCACTCGGATCGACGGGAGTCGACTGTGATCGACCGCGTTGGAGACCAACTCAGTGATGACGAGTGTGGCGTCCTCACTCAACGAATCCAGGCCCCAGATCCTCAGAGCCGTTCGGACCAGCCGACGAGCGACTCCCGCGCTTCGCGCCTCGCGCGGGAGGGTCTGCGAGTAGGCGGGGTGGCCTGTGGCACGAGACGTGACAGCCGCAACTCCGAGGGGAGGGGGCGCGGGCCACTCCGGTACGCGTCTGTCCTCATCGCCACGGCGCTCTGCGGCAACCGACTTGAGACGTGGAGGGAGGGGAGTCGGTGCCGTAGACGGCAAGACCGTGGCCGCTAGGCCCTCCTCATCACCCGCGTGGCTGAAAGTCACCAGTTGCCCTCCCGTCGTTGTCGGTTGGTGGTTTCGTGTCCTCTCAGCGAACCGTGATTCGCGAGGGGCGGGTATCCCCGTTCGGGCCCCGATGCCGTCAAACCCGTCAAAGATTGTTCTCGTGTGAACAGGGGCGCAGCATGGCGCGCAGGAACGATGAACTGGCCGCAGTAATCGCAGAGACAGGCTGGTCGCAGCCCGTCGTGGCTGCCGCAGTGGTACGCGTCGCGGCAGAGGCCGGTGTCGACGAACTGCTCACCGTCACGCGCTCACACATCGCCATGTGGGTCGCCGGGACCCAGCCCCGGGGCCGGGCAGCCGACATCCTGCGGGAAACTCTGTCGCGACGGTTGGGGCGTCCCCTCACACTCGCGGAGATCGGTCTCGCGAGAGATGCCTCGGATACCGTCACCAGGTCGGAGTGGGACACCGACACGCTGACGGCTCTGGTCGACATGGGGAGAAACAGCATGGACCGCGAACGTCGCCGACTCCTCACCGGCGCCGCCGTGTACTCCGTGGGCGGACTGGTCCTACCGAGGGATCCGTGGTGGGACGAAGCCCCACAGCGGGCGCGCTCCCGCGCGGTCGGTCCGGACCGCAGAGTGGGAGAGACGGAGGTGCGGGCCGTTCGTGAGATGACCGAGTTCTTCGCCCGCCGCGATCAACGGCACGGAGGTGTCGACGGTCGGACCGCCCTCTACCAGTACATCGTCGATGATGTCGCCAGGTACGTCAGCGGAGTCTTCAGCAGCGAGAACGCACGTCGGGCCCTGTACTCGGCGGCAGCCGAGGCTGTGTACGTGGCCGGCTGGATGAGTTTTGACGCCTCCCAGCACGAGCCCGCACGACGCTACTTCACCCTCGCGCTCAAGCTGGCCGCCGAAGCCGACGACGCCCCGCTTGCCGGGCACATCCTGCGAGCGATGGCCCATCAGGCCATAGATCTGGGGCACACGAGGGCAGCTCTAGACCTCGCCAGCGCCTCCGTGGAGCGGAAGAGGTACGACCTCGCGACACCTCGCGAACGAGCCCTGATCGGTGTTGTACGCGCGCGTACTCTGGCCGTAGACGGCCAGCGAAGCAACGCCATCGCCGCCATCCACCGGGCCGAGAACGACCTCGCTGGAGCGGCGCCGAGCGACGACGAGCCCCAGCGGGTCTGGTTCTTCCAAGAGGCGTCTCTCGCACACGAAACGGCCCGGACCCTGTGGGCTTTGGGCGATCTGGACGGGGCCCTGCGCCACTTCCGTGCCAGCGTTCAGCACCGTAGAACTGACTCCTTCAATCGAACCCATGCCGTCACGCTCGGGTACATGGGCACAGTCCAGGCTGGACAAGGCAGCATTGACGCCGCCTGCCAGACCTGGGCCCGAGCGCTGGATGCCATGGACGGTGTCCAGTCCGGAAGGACCCGCGAGGCAGCCCGCACCATGCGCGCGGTCCTGTCCCCGTTCCGCAACCGCGGAATCCCCTCCGTATCCGAGGTGGACGAACGAGCCCGGTCCGTACTCCTACGAGTAACCTGACGGCGCCGAAGTCGTCGTGTCCACGCTCAAGTGGCGCTGCCTGGAAGGAAGAAGGGCAACCGTGGCTGCACAGTTCATCGAGGTGCCGGTCATCGCCGATGTGGTCGGAGGGCACACCGGACGCCTCGACGACTTCAAGGGTGGCGTGGAGTCGATCATTCGTCTGCGGCCGGAATACCCCGTGGAGACCCTGCAAGGCATCGAGCAGTTCTCCCACCTCCAGGTCACCTGGTTCTTCAACTTCGGCTCCCCCGACGATGTCGCGCTTCACGCGCGCAGCCCCCGCGACAATCCCGCCTGGCCGGCGACGGGCACCTTCGTCCACCACAACCACCGCCGCCCGGCTCGCCTCGCCACGTCTTTTCCAAGGCTGCTCAAGGTCGAAGGCCGCGACCTGCACGTCACGGACCTCGACGCTGACGCCGGCACTCAGATCGTGGATCTTGTTGCGGTCTTCCAAGAGATGCTCCCCCGCGGTCCTGTCACTCAGCCGACGTGGCCTGGCGAAATGCTTGAGGACTACTGGCGAGACGCTTCCGAACGCTGAAGCGAGCGAGCGGCTTTACTTCGCGCGGATACGGTCTTCCCACCCACCCTGGCCCCCCGAGGAAGCAGACGTGACGCAGCAGAACACGGAGGGGCGACCGGGCATCGCCGCGGCCGTCGTCGTGAGTGAGGGGCGTGTGCTCATGGTGCGTCGCAGGGTCAGTGAGGGGCAGCTGTCCTGGCAGTTCCATAGTTGCGCCGCTTCAGGCACTTCGGGGGAAGTCAGGATGGTCGCTGTACGGCGACGCGAGGTCGAGCAGGTCGTCGCATGGCCAGAGGTCTCCGTCGAACTGGCAGTCATCGCGGTCGTCCCACGGTAGTTCCGGGTCGCCTACGGCCGGACTGAGGGCGTGGCGGGCCAGGATGCGTCGCTTGGCCTCGACCTCACGCAGAACGCGGGCCGGGTCGTGCAGAGCCACATGCAAGGCAATCGTGGGGTGGAAACCCGCGAGCTCTACCTGACAGAAGTCGACCGTGTGCCCGTGGGCAGACCACCGCCCGCATCCGTCACCGTCGCAGCGTCGGGCCAAGGCGGCCTCTTCGTCCAGCCGCGCCTTCACGAACTGCACCAGGTCTTCGCTCATGTGGACATCCTCGCGCGCGTGCCTGGGGCTTCATCGCCTGATTTCTATCGTGCGAGCACGCTGTCTCTCGCCTGTCGGCGCTGGAATGATCTTGCCCCGCTCGCAGGGCTGGGCCCGCGCTGCTTCAACCACTTACGTGGCGGGATGCTGCGGCAGGGCGAGCCAGTCCGACCAGGAGATCTCACGGCCGAGGAAGCGCGGCTGCTCGAACGGCCAGTCGGCGGCGATCCACTGCGGCACCAGCTCGTCGAGGGCCTGCTCGACCTTGCTGCCCACCAGCTCGTCCACCACCCACCAGGAGATCTCGCCGTCCGCGCCGGCCCTCTCCGGCGGGTCGATGTAGACACAGCCGAGCAGAACTGTCTCCGCCGCGTCGAACAGCGCGTAGTTGAAGGACTGGTGCGCGGCGATCTCCTTCTCGTGCCGCAAAAGGTCGGCCTGGTCGGCCTCGTAGGTCATGGTGTCCGCGGGCCAGCCCCAGGCCGGGCCGAAAATGGTCCACAGCCGCTCGCGCGAACCCATCACAGCCGGGTAGTCGAGCGGGGTGTCCGCCTCCCGGATCGGCCGCAGGTGGTGACCACCGCCCGGCAGCGGTACCAGGACGGGGTGGACGAAGTCATCGGGAAGCCAGCTCATGGCGCCCGACCGTAGCAGCGCGCGGCCGTCCGCTCCCCTGGACCTTCGCGGGCGGCGGGGTCGTACGCTCCGACGCCTCCGGCGACCGCCGCGATTGCGGCCTCGGTCGCGGCGGTGCGCTGCGCAGCCGGGTCAGCTCGCCGGGCTGGTCAGGACGCAGTTCGGGTAGTCGTTGTCCGGATCGCCGATGGCGGCCCAGAGCTTCAGGACCTTGCCTTGCCTCAAGGCTGCGTAGGAGTCGGGCTCCCGCTCACCCGTTTCGGGGTGAGCAGCGTCGAAGGTCACACCGAGGAAGCTTTGCTCCTTGTTGGCGCCTTGCTCCCACGTGCCTGTTCCGGACCAGGCCAAACTGTCGTACCAGCCCACCGCGACGCAGACCTTGTCGGCGATGAACGTCCCATCCTGCTTCAGCGTGAGGGTGCCGCCGTCGGCATCGGTCCACGTGGTCGCGAGTTCGGCTGGTTTCAGCACGACCGGGTCGCCGTCGGGCGGCGGCATGACGGTCAACCTGCCGCAGGCCGTCAGGGCGAGGGCCAGGGCCAGGGCCAGGGCGGGCAAGATCAGCGTCGTACGACGGTAACGAAACACACTCCACCCCTCGTGGGTTCCGCAGGCCGCGTGCGCGACCGGTGGACTCAAGGAACCCACGCCGTACCCTGGCACGGAGTTTGAACATGTTCAAGTCCCGTTCGCCACACAGCCATCCAGCAGTACAACCGGTGGTCGCGACCGAGCGCCCTTTCCGCCAGAGCAGCCAGGTCCTCCAAGAAGCCCGTGAGTCCGCTCAGGTGGGCCGCCGGTCGTTCTCAGGCCGCCCACCACCCGTCACCCACACGGGCGTTCTTTACTCAGCGTGGTCACTTAGGTGCCCGGGGTGCGTTACGGTCGCGCAAAACGGCCCCCGCTGATGACTCGCAATCATCGCGGGGGCCTGAACCACTAGTGGAAGCAGCCCACCGTGATCTACCGGCACTTTAACGCGCCCCTGCGTGCCTTCAGTCAGTTCTCGCACGAGATCATCCGGCACCCTCGGCTCAGTTCCGACGCCGTACGTCTCCTGACCTGGCAGCTCTCCCTCCCCCAGGGCGCGCGCGAGTCACTCTCCCGGACCGCCGAACGTGCCCGGATCGGGGCAAGCGCCTTCACCCGCGCCAAGCGGCAGCTCAAGGAAGAGGGCTTCGTGCACGAGCGGCGGGTCCAAGGGGCCGGTGGGCACTGGGTCACCCAACAGCTCGTCTCCAGTACCCCGTTGACCGCCGACGAAGCCGCCAAGCTTCTCGCCCGGTCCCCCCTCCCCACCTGCACCAAGCCCGTAAACCCGCAGGTCGCGCCGAGTCCCCCGAAACCGGCCGCCGGTGCGCCGGTGACCCCGCCCACCGACCGTCATCCAGATAAAGATCCTGAGGGAGACACCTCCAACCTTCCGGCCGGGACGGCCGGGACGGGCGAGACCGGCGAGGCACCCGAGACCGACAGCGGCGCCCACACCCCCCACCTCGACAGCGCCCGCGCCCTCGTCGGCACCCTCCCCCTTCTCTCCCCCGCCCTCCGTCACATCCCGCCCGGCATGCGCGACGAGCTCGCCCGCCTCGCCACCCGCTGGCTCGACGCCGGGCACTCCCCCACCGACATCCACGAGCACATCCTTCGCGGCCTGCCCGGCGCCGGAAAACCCGTACACCGGCCCGGTGGGCTCCTGCGGTACCTGCTCCGTGACGTGCCACCCCGCGAACTGGCTACGCCCCAGCCCCCGTCCCCGCCGCCCGCCTCCGTCGACCGGCTCTCCCCCCGGCTCCAAGGCGCTATCGAATGCTCCGGCCGCCACACCCAGCCCATGCTCTTCCGGCCCCTCGCCGACGAGACCCTCTGCCCCGCCTGCGTCCCCCTCGTACGTACTCCCTCGTAGGCCTCCCAGACCGTGTCCCCTCCCCCGCCGCCACCCGCCGGAAGCAGCCGGCCCCCCTCAGCCCCCCACCCCATGGCTCACCGTGTAGATCAGCAGCCCCGCCAGCGCCCCCACCACCGTCCCGTTGATCCGGATGAACTGCAGGTCCCGGCCGATGTTCGCCTCGATCTTCTTCGAGGTCTGGGTCGCGTCCCAGCCCGCCACCGTGTCCGTGATCAGGGACGTGATCTCGTGGCGGTACGTCGTGACCACGTACGCCGCCGCGTCCTCCGCCCAGCCCTCCACCTTTTGCTGGAGGCGGGCGTCCGTCGACAGGCGGTTGCCCAGGGAGATCAGGGACGCGCGGGCGCGGAGGCGGAGTTGGCTGCGGTCGTCCTCGGCCGCCGAGATGATCAGGTTGCGGACCGAGGACCAGGCCGAGGCGATGATGTCCTGGATCTCCGGGCGGGCCAGGAGGTCCGACTTGAGGCGTTCCACGCGGGCGCGGGTGTCCGTGTCGGCCTGGAGGTCGGCCGCGAAGTCGGTGAGGAAGCGGTCGATCGCGCCGCGCGCCGGGTGGGCCGGCATGTCCCGCATCTCGGTCACGAAGCGGAGGAGTTCCTTGTAGACGCGTTCGCCGACGCGCTTGTCCACGAAGCGCGGGGTCCAGCCCGGCGCCCCGCCCTGCACCGCGTCCATCACCGACTCGCCGTGCGTCACCAGCCAGTCGTGGGCCCGGGTGCACACCAGGTCGACCGCCCGGTGATGGGCGCCGTCGCTGACGATCTTCTCCAGGGTCTTGCCGAGGCCCGGCCCGATCTCCACGGCCTCCGCCCGCCGGGTGATCGCCTCCCCGACCACCGCCTGGACGTCCGAGTCCCGCAGGACCGTCAGCGCGCCCCGCAGCGCCGTCGACGCCTCCGCCGTGACGCGGTCCGCGTGCGCCGGGTCCGCCAGCCACGCGCCCAGGCGGCCTCCGATGCCGAAGGCGTGCAGCCTGCCCCGTACGACGTCGGCCGAGAGGAAGTTCTCCCCGACGAACAGGCCCAGCGAAGCCCCCAGCTGGTCCTTCTTCTTCGGGATGATCGCCGTGTGCGGGATCGGTACGCCCAGCGGGTGCCGGAAGAGGGCCGTGACCGCGAACCAGTCCGCGAGCGCGCCGACCATGCCGGCCTCGGCCGCCGCCGCGACATAGCCCGTCCAGGACCCCCATCCCGCGTTCTCCGCCCAGGTGGCCAGGGCGTAGATCACGGCGACCACCCCGAGCATGGACGTCGCCAGCGTCTTCATACGCCGCACGCCCCTGCTCTTCTCCTCGTCCGCCGCCGTGTACGAGAAACTCACCATCAGTCGACCTCCTACCTCAGGGACTCCCGGCGACCCTCCCGAGTTCCCCCGTACATCTTCGCGATCACGGCCTCGATGTCCGGCTCCCGCACCGAGAGGTCCAGGAGCGGGTATTTCGCGGCCACCGTCGCCACCAGCGGTGCCGCCGAGGCCGTGGCCGGGAAGGCGAGCCACTGGCGGGGGCCTTCCGACCGTACGAAGCGGGCTCCCGGCACCTCGATCGGGGGCAGCTCGCGCTCCAGGTCCACGACCAGGAGCCGTTCGCTCTCGCCGACGGCGTGCAGTCCGGCCAGTTCGCCGTCGTACATCAGGCGTCCGTGGTCGATGACCATGACCCGCGAGCAGAGCTGCTCGATGTCCGTGAGGTCGTGGGTGGTGAGCAGGACCGTCGTGCCGTGCGTGGCGTTCAGGTCGCGGAGGAACTCCCGTACCCGGCCCTTCGAGACGACGTCCAGGCCGATCGTCGGCTCGTCCAGGTACAGCACCTCCGGGTCGTGGAGGAGGGCCGCCGCGATGTCCCCGCGCATCCGCTGCCCGAGGGAGAGCTGCCGGACCGGTACGTCGAGCAGCTCACCCAGCTCCAGGAGTTCCACGCAGCGGTCGAGGTTCTCCCGGTAGCGGGCGTCGGGGATGCGGTACATGCGGTGCATCAGCCGGTACGAGTCCTTCAGCGGCAGGTCCCACCAGAGCGTCGTCCGCTGCCCGAACACCACCCCTATCCGCTGGGCGAGCCGGGTCCGCTCGCGCGCCGGGTCGATGCCCGCGACCCGCAGCCGGCCGCCGCTGGGGGTGAGGATGCCGGTCAGCATCTTGATCGTGGTCGACTTCCCGGCGCCGTTCGGGCCGATGTAGCCGACCATCTCGCCCCGCTCGACGCCGAAGCTGATGCCGTCGACCGCCCGGACCTCCGTCTTCTCGCGACGGAACAGGCGGCCGCCTGCCTTCCGGCGGACCGTGAAGGTCTTCTCCAGTGACTCCAGTTCGATGAACGGCACGGATCTCCACTCCCTCAGCTTCCCGTCGATCTGTACGAGCGGATTCCCGCCCTCCACGCGAGCCCCGCCACCCCGCAGCACACCGCCGCCACCAGCGGCGACGCGAACACCAACCATCCCGGTACGCCCGCCGGGGCCGGCCGGTCCAGTACGTACAGCGCGGGCAGCCAGTTCACGAACGCCAGCGGTACGACGTACACGACACCCCGCACCAGCTCCTGCGCGAAGATCGTCGGCGGGTAGCCGAGGAGGGTGTTCCCGCCGTACGTGAACGAGCTCGTCACCTCCGCCGCGTCCTGCATCCAGAACAGCGCCGACGCCCCCAGGACCATCAGCGCCGCGAAGATCACCGCCCCGCAGACCACCGTCACCGGCAGCAGCAGCACCTTCACCGGCGTCCAGTCCACGTCGAGCAGGACCAGTCCCCAGACCAGGACGAACAGGCCCTGCGTGACCCGGCCGAGCCGCCGCAGCGCGAACTTGTCCGCCGCGACCTGGGCGAGGAGCGGCGCCGGGCGCATCAGGAAGGTGTCGAGCGAGCCGTCCCGCACCCGCCTCCCCATCCGTTGCATCGAGCCCATCGTCAGGTCCGCGATCCCGAACGACGTGCCCGCCGTCCCGTACAGCAGGGCGACCTCCGCGAAGGTGAAGCCACCGAGGCCCTTCACCTGACCGAACATCAGGAGGATGACGACGAAGTCGAAGAAGGTGACGCAGAAGCTGGTGACGAGCGTGAGCGCGAAGGAGGAGCGGTACGTCATGGTGGAGCGGATCCACATGCCCGCGACCAGCCGGTACGTGCGCCAGGAGTCCGCCCAAAGGCGGGCCTCGCCCGGCTCGCCCCCGTACGTACGCCGGGAGTCCCGGGCCGGACCGGTGTCGTCCACCACGCCGGTACGAACCGTCTCAGCCACCCTGCACCACCACCTTCCGTGTCGCCGCCGCCTGTACGAGCCGCCCCGCCCCAAGGAGCACGAGCGCCCAGCAGCCCTGGAAGGCGTACGCCCCCGCCAGGTCCGCGGCCCCCTCGTACTTCCCGAGGTACACGTCCGCCGGCACCTGGAGCAGGGACGCCCAGGGCAGCATCCGCGCGATCTCGCCCAGCGCGCCGGGGAACACGTTCAGCGGGAGCAGCATCCCCGAGAAGAACAGGCCGCTCAGCCAGACCACCTGCACCACTCCCTGCCCGTCGAGCAGCCAGAACGCGCTCATCGCCGCCAGGTACCAGATCGCGAAGCTCACCGTCGAACCCAGCGCCACGGCCCCCAGGAACGCCAGCCACGCCCCCGGTCCCGACGGCAGCGTGAACTGGAACGCGAGCGCGCCGACGGCCATCGGGGCGACCCCGCGGCCGAGCAGCTGGAAGGCGCACCGGCCCGCGTTGGCCGAGAAGTACCAGGCCTGGAGGTCGGCCGGGCGGTACAGGTCGACGGCGATGTCCCCGGTCCTGATCCGCTCGATCAGCTCGTCCTCGAAGCCGCCGCCCATCAGCCCGCAGACGGCGATGAGCGCCTGTCCGATCCACACATAGGCGAGGGCGTCGTCCATCGAGTAGCCGCCGAGGTGCGGGCGTTCGTCCCAGAGGGCGATGTAGGTGTACGACAGGATGAAGCCGAAGACGCTGTTGGTGAACACCCCCGCCGCCGTCGCCACCCGGTACGTGGCGTGGCGCCGGAACCCGCCCGCGGCCACCGTCGCGTACAGCCGCAGCATGGATGCTCCCTTTCCGACACACCGGCACGACCCGTACGAATCACAGCGAAGCGCCCGACCCTAGTGGGCGGCGGCTCACCGCCGCGACCGGATTTTCCGTCAGATCAGATTCCGACAGATTCGGGTCGCGTTCGGAAGTTTCCGTACCTTCCGTGCAATATGTGGTGGCATGTCCCTTTCCTTCGGCATGAGCGACTCCGACTCCCCCCGGCCACCCCGCCCGGCCCCGGAGCGAAGCTGGGAGCCGAGGGACCCCACCCTCCCCGCACGGAAGCCACCGTCCCGCCGCGCGAGACGCTCCCGCCCCCGCCGCGTCCTGCGCACCCTCGCCGGACTGCTCCTCCTCGGCGTCCTGCTGCTCGCGGGCGCCTTCGTCGCCGGCTATCTCCTGGTGGAGATCCCGCCCGCCAACAGCGCCGCCGTCGCCCAGTCCAACGTCTACCTCTACCGGGACGGCACCCCCCTCGCCCGCGACGGCGAGGTCAACCGCGAGAACGTACCCCTCGACCGCGTCCCCCTCGCCGTCCGGCAGGCCGTCCTCGCCGCCGAGGACCGCGACTTCCACACCTCCCGCGCCGTCGACCCCAAGGCCATGGTCCGCGCCGCCTGGAACACCGTCACCGGCAAGGGCCGCCAGTCCGGCTCCACCATCACCCAGCAGTACGTCAAGAACTACTACCTCGGCCAGGAACAGACCCTCACCCGCAAGGCCAAGGAGTTCTTCATCGCCATCAGGCTCGGCCGCGAGAAGAGCAAGGAGGAGATCCTCCAGGGCTACCTGAACACCAGCTACTTCGGACGGAACGCGTACGGCCTCCAGGCCGCCGCCCGCGCCTACTACGGCAAGGACGTCGAGCACCTCGACACCGCCGAGGGCGCCTACCTCGCCTCCCTCCTCAAGGCCCCCAGCGCCTACGACGTCACCACCCACCCCGAGAACCACGCCAAGGCCGTCGCCCGCTGGCACTACGTACTCGACGGCATGGTCACCAAGGGCTGGCTCACCCCCGCCGACCGGGCCACCGCCCGCTTCCCCGTCCCCCAGACCGCCCGCCCCGCCACCGGCCTCTCCGGACAGCGCGGCTACCTCGTCCAGGCCGTCGAGGAGTACCTGACCGACCGCGGGATCGTCGACGAGAAGACCCTCGCCGGCGGCGGCTTCCGCATCACCACCACCCTCGAACCCGCCAAGCAGGAAGCCCTCGTCCAGGCCGTCGAGGACCGCGTCACCTCCCGCCTCGACCCGGCGAGCGCCCCCGCCGACCGGTACGTACGCGTCGGGGCCGCGGCCGTCGACCCCGCGACCGGCAGAGTCCTCGCCATGTACGGCGGCGTCGACTACACCCAGCAGTACGTCAACAACGCCACCCGCCGCGACTACCAGGTCGGCTCCACCTTCAAACCCTTCGTCTTCACCGCCGCCGTACAGAACGGGGCACAGACCCAGTACGGCGAACCCATCACCCCGTACACCCTCTACGACGGCACCAACCGGCGCCCGGTGGAAGGCTGGAACGGCAGCCCGTACGAGCCCGCCAACGAGGACGACGAGAGCTACGGCGAGATCCCCGTCGGCACCGCCACCGACCTCTCCGTGAACACCGTGTACGCCCAGATGGCCGTCGACGTCGGCCCCGGCCACGTACGACGCACCGCCGTCGCCCTCGGCCTCCCCGGCTCCACCCCCGACCTCACCGCCTCCCCCTCCATCGCGCTCGGACCCGCCACCGCCAGCGTCCTCGACATGGCGACGGCGTACGCCACCCTCGCCGCGCACGGCCGGCACGGCGGGTACACCCTCGTCGAACGGATCACCAGGGACGGCCACGAACTGACCCCGCCCGCCACCCCCGCCCGGCAGGCGGTGAGCCGGGAGGCCGCCGACACGACCACCGCGATCCTGCGGAGCGTCGTCGAGACCGGCACGGGAACGGCCGCGCAGGCCGCCGGCCGCCCCGCGGCGGGCAAGACGGGCACGGCGGAGGACGACAAGGCCGCCTGGTTCGCGGGCTACACCCCGGAACTCGCCACGGTCGTCGCGATGATGGGCCAGGACCCCGAATCGGCCCGCCAGGAACCGCTGTACGGGGCCCTCGGACTGCCCCGGATCAACGGGGGCGGAGCACCCGCCGAGATCTGGGGCCAGTTCACCCGGGAGGCACTGGCCGCCACACCGCCACGGGACTTCGACCTCCGACTGATGCCGGGGACGGAGGAGATGCCGCCGGAACCGCCGATGCCGGACGAAGGCGAATGGGGCGACACCGAGGACCCGGAGGAAGATCCACCGACGGGTGAGGCCGGGCCGGGCTCTGTGGTCTCCCGCAGCCCCCAGCCCCCTCGTACCGGCGGCCCTCGTCAGTGACCCGAGGTCGCCTTCAGACCCACCACCGCGACCAGCAGCAGACACACGAAGAAGATCCGGGCGGCGGTCGCCGGCTCACCGAGCACCACCATGCCGAGCACCGCCGCACCGGCCGCGCCGATCCCCACCCACACGCCGTACGCCGTACCGATCGGCAGCGTCTTCGCGGCATGCGAGAGCAACAGCATCGAGGCGACGATCCCCGCGCCGGTGAACACACTGGGCCAGAGCCGCGTGAAACCGTCGGTGTACTTCATACCGATCGACCAGCCGACTTCCAGCAGACCCGCGACGACAAGAAGAACCCAGGCCATGACGACGACACCTCCGCGAGACGGAACAACAGGAGTGCGTCGTCTTGTCGAAGAACCCGGTACGGCGCGTCTCGTCGGGGTGTCCCCAGGCTAGCAAAGGACGGACAAAGGCCCCGGTGACGGTCGTCACCGGGGCCCCTCTCCACTTCTCCTACAGGTACAGCCCGGTCGAGTCCTTCGTGCCCTCGAACCGGTCCGCCGCCACCGCGTGCAGATCCCGCTCCCGCATCAGAACGTACGCGACACCCCGCACCTCGACCTCGGCACGGTCCTCGGGGTCGTACAGCACCCGGTCACCGATCTCGACCGTACGGACGTTCTGACCGACCGCGACCACCTCGGCCCAGGCCAGGCGACGGCCCACCGCGGCGGTCGCCGGAATCAGGATGCCGCCGCCGGAGCGCCGCTCCCCCTCCGGGGAGTCGGTGCGGACCAGGACCCGGTCGTGGAGCATCCGGATGGGCAGCTTGTCGTGCGTGTTCTCGCTCACGGGGTGAACCTACCTGCCCGGGCGGGACACCCGGGGCGGGGAGGTGACCTTCCCGGTCATCGCCTGCCCTTGCGGGAGGACACGGCGATCAGCCCGATGACCGCCACGGCCACCAGCGCCACCGGCACCACCCGCTCCAGGCGGGGCGCGCCGTCCTCATGGGTGAAACGTGCCTTCACATCCGAGACGGTCCGGTTCACGGCGACGAAGGCCCGCCCGGCGGTCTGGTCGACCGTCGAGGCGACCTTGGCCTTCGCGTCCCCGATGATCGTCTTCGGATGCATCCGAATGCCGATCTCGTCGAGAGTGACGGCGAGCTGCTCGCGCCGGCGGACGATGTCCGCCTCGATCTGCGCAGGGGTCCTGGACTCCGACACCGCGCTGCCTCCGTAGTCGTATTCCGGTCGTTGACGGACAGTCTGTCAGCTCCGCCGCCGATGGGCCGTCCCCGACCCCCGCCGGACGCCCCCCATTAGGCTCTCATCCGTACGCGAACCATCCCGAGGAGAGCCATGAGCGAGCGACTGCAGCCCGGCGACACCGCCCCCGCCTTCACCCTTCCCGACGCGGACGGCAACGAGGTCTCCCTCGCGGACCACAAGGGCCGCAAGGTCATCGTCTACTTCTACCCCGCCGCCCTCACCCCCGGCTGCACCAAGCAGGCCTGCGACTTCACGGACAACCTGGACGTGCTCGCCGCCGCGGGCTACGACGTCATCGGCGTCTCCCCCGACAAGCCGGAGAAGCTCGCGAAGTTCCGCGAGAAGGAGAACCTCAAGGTCACGCTGGTCGGCGACCCCGAGAAGACCACCCTGGAGGCGTACGGCGCCTTCGGCGAGAAGAAGCTCTACGGGAAGACGGTGACCGGCGTGATCCGCTCGACCGTCGTCGTCGACGCGGACGGCAAGGTGGAACACGCCTTCTACAACGTGAAGGCCACCGGCCACGTCGCCAAGATCCTCAGGGACCTGTCCATCGGGTCGTAAGACCTTCGGACGATGTGACGCACGTCCCAATCATGGCCGGATTCCGTTTGTGAACGGCATGACCGCGCAGAAGTCCCCACTGGAATTTCTTCCCCAGAGAGGACGTACGGTCATGTCGGCCACAGACCGCGATCCCGCGGCCGATCCCGAGGCGCAGAGACGCCACCCGCGCCTGTTCAGGGCCGTCACCCGCAGCCGCCGGCCCAAGCTGCGCCGCACCGACATCACGGTGACGGACGAGGCGGCGGTCAAGCGGGCCGTACGGGCCGCCTCCCTGGGCAACGCCATGGAGTGGTTCGACTTCGGCATCTACGCCTACCTCGCCGTCACCCTCGGCCACGTCTTCTTCCCCTCCGGCAACGACACGGTCCAGCTCCTGTCGTCGTTCGCGACGTTCGCCGTGGCCTTCCTGATCCGTCCGCTCGGCGGCATGGTGTTCGGCCCGATGGGTGACCGGCTGGGCCGTAAGAAGGTCCTCGCGCTCACCATGATCCTCATGGCGATCGGCACCTTCGCGATCGGCCTCATCCCGTCGTACGCCTCGATCGGCTTCTGGGCGCCGGTGCTCCTGGTGTTCTTCCGGATGCTCCAGGGCTTCTCGACCGGCGGCGAGTACGGCGGCGCCTCGACGTTCATCGCCGAGTACGCGCCCGACCGCCGCCGCGGCTACTTCGGCAGCTTCCTGGAGTTCGGCACCCTCGCGGGCTACGTCGGCGCGGCGAGCCTCGTCACGGCGCTCACCGCGTGGCTCGGCTCCGACGCGATGGAGGCGTGGGGCTGGCGCGTGCCGTTCCTGGTGGCGGGGCCGCTTGGCCTGGTCGGCCTCTACCTGCGGATGCGGCTCGACGAGACGCCCGCGTTCCAGAAGCTGGAGTCGGACGCGGCGAACGTCTCCGACGCCGCGGACCGGGTCGAGACGACGACCAAGGGCGACCTGGCGAAGATCTTCCGGCAGCAGTGGCCGGCGCTGGTCCTCTGCATCGCGCTGGTCGGGGCGTACAACATCACCGACTACATGCTGCTGTCGTACATGCCGACGTACCTCTCCGACGAGCTCGGCTACAGCGAGACGCACGGACTGCTGATCCTGGTGCTCGTGATGGTCCTCCTGATGGCGATCATCACCCAGGTCGGCCGCCTCAACGACCGCTTCGGACGCAAGCCGGTCCTGATGACGGGCATGCTGGGCTTCCTCTTCCTGTCGCTGCCGGCGTTCCTGCTGATCGGCCAGGGCGGGATTCCGGCGATCACGACGGGCATGCTGATGCTCGGCCTGTCGCTGGTCTGCATGCTGGGCACGATGTCGGCGGCGCTCCCGGCCCTCTTCCCGACGGACGTGCGGTACGGCTCGCTGTCGGTGGGCTACAACCTGTCGACGTCGCTCTTCGGCGGTACGACCCCGCTGGTCATCACGGCCCTGATCGGCTGGACCGGCAGCAACCTGATGCCGGCGTACTACGCGATGGGCGCGGCGCTGGTGGGCGTGATCGCGGTGGCCTGCATGAAGGAAACGGCCCAACAGCCCCTGGAGGGCTCGCCCCCGGCGGTGGAGACCCCGGAGGAGGCAGCGGAAATGGTCCTGGCCCAGACGCCGGAGCCGAAGTTCTGACGCCCGTGCCCCGGCCCGGTCGCCGACCACTACGATGGGCGCGCAGGCGGCCGTGGTGGAACTGGCAGTCACGCTGGGTTTAGGTCCCAGTGGGGTAACACCCGTGAGGGTTCGAGTCCCTCCGGCCGCACGCGTCACGAAGGGCCGCACCATTCCGGTGCGGCCCTTCGGCATGCGGGTGTCCGTGTCCCGGGCGGGCGAGTGGCCGGGCGGGGCGGGCGGACGGGGCGGGCGGGGCGGGCGGGGCGGGCTCAGCCCAGCAGTTCCCTCACCACCGGTACCAGTGCCCTGAACGCCTTGCCCCTGTGGCTGATCGCGTTCTTCTGCTGCGGGGTCAGTTCCGCGCACGTCACGTCGTGGCCCGCCGGCTGGAGGATCGGGTCGTAGCCGAAGCCGTTCGTGCCCTTCGGGGTGTGGCGGAGGGTGCCCTCCATGCGGCCTTCCACTACGCGTTCCGTGCCGTCCGGGAGGGCGAGGGCCGCCGCGCAGGCGAAGTGGGCCGCTCGGTGTTCGTCCGCGATGTCCGAGAGCTGGGCCAGGAGCAGGTTCAGGTTGGCGCGGTCGTCGCCGTGGGTGCCGGACCAGCGGGCGGAGAAGATGCCGGGGGCGCCGTTGAGGACGTCGACGCAGAGGCCCGAGTCGTCGGCGATGGCCGGCAGGCCGGTCGCCTGGGCCAGGGCGTGGGCCTTGAGGAGGGCGTTCTCGGCGAAGGTGACGCCGGTTTCCTTGACGTCGGGGATCTCCGGGTACGCGTCCGCGCCGACGAGGTCGTACGAGAGGCCCGCGTCGGCGAGGATCGCGTGGAGTTCGGTGATCTTGCCCGCGTTGCGGGTGGCGAGGATCAGACGGGTCATGCCGTCGATTATCCGGGGTCGGTGGGTCAGCCCGGCGTGCAGACCTTCGCCACCTCGCCCGCCGCGTCCGTGATCGGCTGGATGTCCGGGGTCGTGTCGCCGTTCTTGACTGCCGTACGGACGCTGTCCACGCCCTTCGTGAGGTCGTCGACCGCCTTCGCCAGGTCGGCGTTGTCCGTCGTGTTCTTGAGGTTGCCGAGCTCCGTGGAGATCGAGTTGAGGGACTCCTCGATCTGCGTCACGTCGTTCGACGCGTTGGAAACGGCCTGCTGGAGCTTGTCGACGGACGTGGCTATCGCGTCGGCGGTCTTGACGCAGTCCATGGCGGTGTCGAGGGCTCCACAGCCGCTCAGGACGGTGGTGAGTGCGGCGGCCGTGGCCACGGCGAGTGCGAGTCGGCGCTTCAAGGTGGGTCCTCCCCCTGTGCATGACGTTCATGCGGGCGCACGGATCGTATCCGTGCGCCCGTGTGTCCGTCAGGACGCGTAAGGGGGGCGCGGGGTTGCGACCCGGCGCCCGGTGTGTCCTAGAGCGTGCCTTCGAGGGCCTTGCGCTGGATCTCGGCGAGTTCGGCGCAGCCGCCGGACGCGAGGTCGAGGAGGGCGTTGAGCTCCTTGCGGTCGAAGGGCTCGGCCTCGGCGGTGCCCTGGACCTCGACGAAGCGGCCGTCGCCGGTGCAGACGACGTTCATGTCGGTGTCGGCGCGGACGTCCTCCTCGTAGCAGAGGTCGAGGAGGGGGGTGCCGTCGACGATGCCGACGGAGACGGCGGCGACGGTGCCGGTGAGGGGCTTGCGGCCGGCCTTGACGAGCTTCTTGGTCTGGGCCCAGGCGACGGCGTCGGCGAGGGCGACGTACGCGCCGGTGATGGCGGCGGTGCGGGTGCCGCCGTCGGCCTGGAGGACGTCGCAGTCGAGGACGATGGTGTTCTCGCCGAGGGCCTTGTAGTCGATGACGGCGCGCAGGGAGCGGCCGATGAGGCGGGAGATCTCGTGGGTGCGGCCGCCGATCTTGCCGCGGACGGATTCGCGGTCGCCGCGGGTGTTGGTGGCGCGGGGGAGCATGGAGTACTCGCCGGTGACCCAGCCTTCTCCGCTGCCCTTGCGCCAGCGCGGGACGCCTTCGGTGACGGAGGCGGTGCAGAAGACCTTGGTGTCGCCGAAGGAGATGAGGACGGAGCCCTCGGCGTGCTTGCTCCAGCCGCGGTCGATGGTGACGGGGCGGAGCTGTTCGGCGGTACGGCCGTCGATACGAGACATGGGTCGAGCGTAGCGGGACATGACGGAGGGCCCGTTCCCCCTGCCGGGACGGGCCCTCGTCGGTGCCTGGGTGCTGACGTGGGTCAGCTGCTCACATCATGTCCTCGATGTCGGCGGCGATCGGGTCGGCGTCGGTGCCGATGACGACCTGGATCGCGGTGCCCATCTTCACGACGCCGTGGGCGCCGGCGGCCTTGAGCGCGGCTTCGTCGACCAGGCCGGGGTCCACGACCTCGGTGCGCAGGCGGGTGATGCAGCCCTCGACCTCTTCGATGTTGTCGATGCCGCCGAGCCCGGCGACGATCTTCTCAGCCTTGCTGGCCATGTGTCTCTCCCTGTCCGTTCCGTTCGCGCGAACGCGAATCTCGGCGCACCTGTGGTCCGCTTTGTCACGGTAACCCACGGTTGGCCCAACTTCGCGAGCGAGTGCCGCCGTTCTGCCGAATGATGACGATCACCGGCGGCCTGTCCTCAGCAGGCTCCCGGGAGCCTACCGCAAGTGGTCTACACCAGTGTGCAACGAGACGCGGACCCGGCTTGTTCCGGGCAGGGAGGACGCCGATGACCACCGACAGCGCCGCGGCGGCGCCGAGGAAGAAGTCCCGGGGGAGCGTGCTCTTCCAGGGGCTCCAGAAGATGGGCCGCAGCCTCCAGCTCCCGATCGCCGTCCTTCCGGCCGCCGGCATCATCAACCGGCTCGGGCAGCCGGACGTCTTCGGCGCGGACGGGCTCGGCTGGGACAACGTCGCCAAGGTGATGGCCGGCGCGGGCGGGGCGCTGCTCGACGGCAGTCTCGGTCTGCCGCTGCTGTTCTGCATCGGTGTCGCGATCGGCATGGCGAAGAAGTCGGACGGTTCGACGGCGCTCGCCGCGGTCGTCGGCTTCCTCGTCTACTACACGGTGCTACGCCAGTTCCCGAAGGACTGCCCCTCGGGTACGAAGGACATCAGCGGGGGCTGCCTGGGCGTCGACGACAGCTTCGCGGGATACACGTACCAGAACCCCGGTGTCTTCGGCGGCATCATCATGGGCCTGCTCACCGCGTACCTGTGGCAGCGGTACCACCGGACGAAGCTCGTCGACTGGCTCGGCTTCTTCAACGGCCGCCGGCTCGTCCCGATCATCATGACGTTCGTGGCGATCGCGTTCGCGGCGATCTGCCTGTGGATCTGGCCGCCGATCGGTGACGCCCTGGAGAGCTTCAGCGACTGGCTGGTCGGGCTCGGCGCCTGGGGTTCGGGCATCTTCGGCGTCGCGAACCGCGCGCTGCTCGTCATCGGCCTGCACCAGTTCCTGAACGTGCCCATCTGGTTCCAGTTCGGCACGTACGAGAAGCCGGACGGCTCGGTGGTCCACGGCGACATCCCCATGTTCCTGGCGGGCGACCCGAACGCCGGTCAGTTCCTGACGGGCTTCTTCCCGATCATGATGTTCGCGCTTCCGGCGGCGGCGCTGGCGATCACCCACTGCGCGAAGCCGCACCGGCGCAAGGAGGTCGGCGGTCTGATGCTCTCGGTGGCCCTGACGTCGTTCGTCACCGGCATCACTGAGCCGCTGGAGTACTCGTTCCTCTTCATCGCGCCGGTCCTTTACGCGATCCACGCGGTCCTGACGGGTGTCTCGATGGCGGTGACGTGGGCGCTCGGGGTGAGGGACGGGTTCAGCTTCTCGGCCGGTCTGATCGACTACGTGATCAACTGGAACCTCGCGACGAAGCCGTGGCTGATCATTCCGATCGGTCTCGGATTCGCGGTCGTGTACTACGCGATCTTCAGGTTCGCGATCACCAAGTTCAACCTTCCGACCCCGGGCCGCGAGCCGGAGGAGGTCGAGGAGGAGATGGAGCGGGACAACGTCAAGTGACCTGACCGTTTCGGGGCTTTCGCCCTGATCGTGGGAGCTCAAGGGCCCCCGGACCTCACCGTCCGGGGGCCCTTCGTCGTCACTTTCCGGCCATGGCCGAGCACGGAGAATTCGCAGGTTCCTTATCTAAGTCTCACGTGCTAAAACTGGTCTACACCACTCATTGGTGTAGACCACGCGGTCCAGACCACCGCGTTCCACGAGACGCCGCCGTCCCCCCGTGACATCTGTCCCCTGGCGGCGCCTTGCCTAATGGAGGAAGTTGTGTCCACGGCTAGCGCCGCTCCCGCGGCCCAGAAGAAGAAGGGCTCCGGCGCGATGGCTGTCATGCAGCGCATCGGCCGCAGCCTCATGCTGCCGGTCGCGGTGCTGCCCGCCGCCGCGCTCCTGGTCCGGTTCGGCCAGCCCGACATGCTCGGCAAGGAGTCGTACCCGACCGTCATCAACAAGATCGCCGGCTACATGGCGGCCGGTGGCGGGGCCATCCTCGAGAACATGGCCCTGCTGTTCGCCGTCGGTATCGCGATCGGCTTCGCCAAGAAGTCGGACGGCTCCACCGCGCTCGCGGCCGTGACCGGCTACCTGGTCTTCCAGAAGGTGCTCGCCACCTTCACGGACAGCAGCCTCCCCAAGAAGGAAGCCATAGTCGACGGCAAGATCGTCATGGTGGAGCAGGCCGTCGACGCCAAGGTCCTCGGCGGCGTCGTGATGGGCATCATCGTCGCCCTGCTCTACCAGCGCTTCTACCGCACCAAGCTGCCGGACTGGGCGGGCTTCTTCGGCGGCCGCCGTCTCGTCCCGATCCTCTCCGCCTTCGCGGGCCTCATCACCGGCATCGTGTTCGGTCTGATCTGGCCGTGGCTGGGCTCGGGACTGCACTGGTTCGGTGAGAGCCTGGTCAACTCCGGCGCCGTCGGCGCGGGCATCTTCGGTGTCGCCAACCGCGCGCTGATCCCCGTCGGCATGCACCACCTGCTGAACTCGTTCCCGTGGTTCCAGGCCGGTGAGTTCGACGGCAAGAGCGGCGACATCGCCCGCTTCCTCGCCGGCGACCCGACCGCCGGACAGTTCATGACCGGCTTCTTCCCGATCATGATGTTCGCCCTTCCGGCGGCCTGCCTCGCGATCGTGCACTGCGCCCGCCCCGAGCGCCGCAAGGTCGTCGGCGGCATGATGTTCTCCCTCGCGGCCACCTCCTTCGTGACGGGCGTGACCGAGCCGATCGAGTTCACCTTCATGTTCATCGCGCCGGTGCTCTACGCGATCCACGCCGTCCTGACCGGTGTCTCGATGGCGCTGACCTGGGCGCTCGGCATGAAGGACGGCTTCGGCTTCTCCGCCGGTGCGGTGGACTTCTTCCTGAACCTGGGCATCGCGACCAACCCGTGGGGCCTGGCCCTGGTCGGCCTCTGCTTCGCGGCCGTCTACTACGTGGTCTTCCGCTTCGCGATCACCAAGTTCAACCTTCCGACGCCGGGCCGCGAGTCCGACGAGGAGCTCGCCGAGCTGCAGAAGGCCGAGGCGAAGTAAGCCGTACGGCAGACGCACCGAAGCCCCCGCCCTTCTTCACGAAGGGCGGGGGCTTCGGCCGTTCCCGCGCTCAGATCTCGTAGACCGCGCCCGCTCTCGCCAGCTCCGCAGGCCCCCCGTACACCGCGCGCGCGTCCGCCAGGTTCTGTTCGCCGTCGGTCCACGGCGGGATGTGGGTGAGGACCAGCCGGCCCACCGACGAGCGGGCCGCCTCCGCGCCCGCCTCCCGGCCGTTGAGGTGGAGCTCCGGGATGTCCTCCTTGCCGTGGGTGAAGGAGGCCTCGCAGAGGAACAGGTCGGTGCCCCGGGCGAGGTCGTGGAGCGACTCGCAGACGCCGGTGTCGCCGGAGTACGTGAGCGAACGGCCGCCGTGCTCGACCCGGATGGCGTACGCCTCGACCGGATGGCACACCTTCTCCGTACGGACGGAGAACGGGCCGATCTCGAAGGTGCCCGACGTCAGGGTGCGGAAGTCGAAGACCTCGCTCATCGAGGTGGGGGACGGGGTGTCCGCGTACGCCGTGGTCAGGCGCTGCTCGGCGCCCGCCGGGGCGTAGACGGGGAGCGCGTCGCAGCGTCCGCCCTCGTGCCGGTAGTAGCGGGCGACGAAGTACCCGCACATGTCGATGCAGTGGTCCGCGTGCAGATGGCTGAGGAAGATCGCGTCGAGGTCGTACAGACCGATGTGTCGCTGCAGCTCGCCCAGGGCGCCGTTGCCCATGTCGAGGAGCAGCCGGAAGCCGTCGGCCTCGACGAGGTAGCTCGAACAGGCCGAATCCGCGGACGGGAACGACCCGGAGCAGCCGACGACGGTGAGCTTCATGGAGCGGGGACCTCCGTGGACGGATGCGGGAAGCGCGACGAGGAGGGGGTGGCTGTGCGGTCTGTCGAGCGTAAGGCGCACCCGGGCCTGTCGCTCCTTCGTGGTGGCCCGTTGTGGGCGAACTCACGGGCTCTGTCACCGGTTCGGATGGATGGCGGGGCGTCGCGGCGGAGTGAGCGGTGCGCCGGTACCGTCTTGAGGTATGGACACGTCGTGGTGGCCCGCGCTGGTCGCGGTCGTGGTGATCGCGCTGGTGGTGGCGGTCGCCGACGGGTGGGGGCGGTCGTCGCGCCCGCAGCGGGGGCGGCGGCCCTCGCCCTCGGGACGGACCCGGCCGCCGACCCGGCCGCCCGGTCGGCCCACCGGGCCGCGGCAGGCTCCGTCGCGGGTGCCGCGGGCGGCGGAGATCTGGTGGGCGGACGTGCCGTTCGAGGACGGGCCCGGGTCGAAGGACCGGCCCTGTCTGGTGCTGTCGGTACGGGGGGACTGCGCGCTCGTCGCGAAGATCACCAGCAAGTACCACGACGAGCGGCCCGGGGTGATCGCGCTGCCGCCGGGGGCGGTGGGGGATGCGCAGGGGCGGCCGAGCTTCCTGGAGACGGATGAGCTGCGGGAGGTGCCGGTGGCGGGGTTTCGGCGGAGGGCGGGGGTGGCGGACCCGGTCGTGTGGGACCAGGTCCGCCATTTGGCGCAGTAGCTCTTTGCGGTGCGGGTGCCTGTGGGTGCGGGTTCCCGCGGGTGCGGGTTCAGGCGCGGGAGGCCTAGGCCCGGCAGGGGCGCCGTCCCGTGTGCCCACCCGTCCCGCCCTGCGGGACGATTGCCCACACGGGGGTGGGCGGGGGCGGAACGAATGCCCACAACGGGGGGCGGCGCGGCGCTGCCGTGCGGGCGTTATGCCCAGAGTTGGCCCTGGACCGTTTCGATTGCTTCTTCTGTTGTCGCTGCCGTGTAGAGGCCCGTCGACAGGTACTTCCAGCCGCCGTCGGCCACGACGAACGCGATGTCCGCGCTCTCGCCGGCCTTGAGGGCCTTGTTGCCGACGCCGATCGCGGCGTGGAGGGCCGCGCCCGTGGAGACGCCCGCGAAGATGCCCTCCTCCTTGAGGAGTTCGCGGGTGCGGGTGACCGCGTCGGCGGAGCCGACGGAGAAGCGGGTGGTGAGGACGGAGGCGTCGTACAGCTCCGGTACGAAGCCCTCGTCGAGGTTCCGGAGGCCGTAGACGAGGTCGTCGTAGCGCGGTTCGGCGGCGACGATCTTGACGTCGGGCTTCTGTTCGCGCAGGTAGCGGCCGACGCCCATCAGCGTTCCCGTCGTGCCGAGGCCGGCGACGAAGTGGGTGATCGAGGGGAGGTCGGCGAGGATCTCGGGGCCGGTGGTGGCGTAGTGGGCGCCCGCGTTGTGCGGGTTTCCGTACTGGTAGAGCATCACCCAGGACGGGTTCTCCGCGGCGATTTCCTTGGCGACGCGTACCGCCGTGTTGGAGCCGCCCGCCGCGGGGGACGAGATGATCTCGGCGCCCCACATGGCGAGCAGCTGGCGGCGCTCCTCGCTGGTGTTCTCGGGCATGACGCAGACGATGCGGTAGCCCTTGAGCTTGGCGGCCATGGCGAGGGAGATGCCGGTGTTGCCGCTGGTCGGCTCCAGGATGGTGCAGCCGGGGGTGAGGCGGCCGTCCTTCTCGGCCTGCTCGATCATGTGGAGCGCGGGGCGGTCCTTGACCGAGCCGGTCGGGTTGCGGTCCTCCAGCTTCGCCCAGATGCGGACGTCGTCCGAGGGCGAGAGCCGGGGGAGGCGGACCAGCGGCGTGTTGCCGACGGCGGCCAGCGAGGAGTCGTAGCGCATGTGGATCAGACCATGCCACCGGCGACGGCCGGCAGGATCGTGACGTTGTCGCCGTCGGTGAGCTTGGTGTCGATGCCGTCGAGGAAGCGGACGTCCTCGTCGTTGAGGTAGACGTTGACGAAGCGGCGGAGCTTGCCTTCGTCGACGATGCGGGCCTCGATCCCGGTGTGGCGGGACTCCAGGTCGGCGAAGAGCTCGGCGAGGGTCGCGCCGCTGCCTTCGACGGCCTTCTGGCCGTCGGTGTAGGTGCGGAGGATGGTCGGGATGCGGACCTCGATGGCCATGGCGTGGGCTCCTGTCGGAAGTGACGTGATGGGCGCGCTGCTGGGGCCCCCGCGCGGAGGGGGGTCGTGCGGAAGTGCGCTCGGCCGGTCGCTCAGAGCGCAGCGCGGAAGGTACAGATCGCGCTGGCGAGGCGGCACAGGTCGACGTGCAGGCGGCCTACGAGCATGACTGTGCTCGGAGTCTCTTCGCTCACGTCGTGGGAAACCATGGGCTCATCGTATCGATTCCCGGTCCGGGTTTCGGAATGTGATCTCACATGGTGGATGCTTTCTGCCCGCCTGCCGGACCGTGCAGGTAGACGACGGTCGGACTGCCGGTCCTGGGATGGGGGATGACCTCGGCGTCCACCCCGTAGACGGCGGCGAGGAGGGCCGGTGTGAGGACCTCGGTGGGGGTGCCGCCGGTGACGACGCGGCCGCGCTCGAGGACGTAGAGACGGTCGCAGTACGCCCCCGCGAGGCTGAGGTCGTGGAGGGCGAGCAGGTTGGTGGTGCCCAGGGTGCGGACGAGGGCGAGGACGTCGAGCTGGTGGCGGATGTCCAGGTGGTTGGTGGGCTCGTCGAGGACGAGGAGCGCGGGGTCCTGGACCAGGGCGCGGGCGACGAGTGCGCGTTGGCGTTCGCCGCCGGAGAGGGTGGGGTACGGGCGGTCGGCGAGGTCCGTGAGGCCGACGCGGGCGAGGGCGGCGCCGGCGCGGCCCCGGTCGGCGGCCGTGTCGCCCTCCCAGAACCGTTTGTGCGGGGAGCGGCCGAGGGTGACCAGCTCGCGGACGGTGAGCTCGAACTCGGTGGCGCTGTCCTGGGGGACGGTGGCGACGCGGCGGGCGCGGGCCTTGGGGCCGAGGGCGTGGAGGTCGTCGCCGTCGAGGGTGGCGTGTCCCGCGGTGGGGGTGAGGGTGCCGTAGACGCAGCGCAGGAGGGTGGTCTTGCCGCTGCCGTTGGGGCCGATGAGACCGACGGTCTCGCCGGGGCGGACGGTGAGGTCGACGGCGTGGAGGCGTTCCCCGTACGAGAGTCCGTGGAGGCGCAGTTCGGTCACAGGGAGGCTCCTTCGGGACGTCGGCGCAGCAACCAGAGGAAGAACGGGCCGCCGGTGAGCGCGGTCAGGACGCCGACGGGGATGTCCTGGGGAGCGGCGACGGTCCTGGCGGCGAGGTCGGCGAGGACCAGGGCGAGTGCCCCGCCGAGCGCGGCGACGGGGAGGAGCCGGCGGTGGGGTGCGCCGACGGCGAGCCGGGCGGCGTGCGGGGCCATGAGGCCGACGAAGCCGACGGCGCCGCTGGCCGCGACCATGACGGCGGTGACGAGGGAGGCGAGGACGAAGACGGCGGCGCGGAAGCGGGCGGTGTCCAGGCCGAGGACGGTGGCGCCCTCCTCTCCGGCGAGGAGGAGGTCGAGGGGGCGGGCGAGGGTGAGGAGGGCGGCGGTGCCGAGGACGAGGACGGCGGTGGGCAGGGCGAGGGTGTCCCAGCGGGCGCTGCCGAGGCCGCCGAGGGACCAGTACATGGCCTCCTGGAACTGTTCGGGGCGGCCGGCGACGACCAGGAGGAGGGTGGCGAGGGCGGAGAGGATGTAGGAGACGGCGACGCCGGCGAGGACGAGCCGGGCCCCGGTCATGGTGCCGCCGCGGCGGGCGAGCCCGTAGACGAGGACGAGGGCGAGGAGGGCGCCGGCGAAGGCGCCGGCGGGCAGGGCGATCGTGGTGGTGACGCCGCCGAGGAGGCCGATGCCGCCGCCGGCGGTGAGCACGAGGACGGCTCCGGCGGAGGCGCCGGAGGAGATCCCGAGGAGGAAGGGGTCGGCGAGCCGGTTGCGGACGAGGGCCTGGAGAACGGCGCCGACGACGGCGAGCCCGGCGCCGACGACGACGCCGAGCAGGACCCGGGGCAGCCGGACGTCGAGGACGATCGTCCGGTACGGGGAGGGGCCGGCCCGCCCGGTGAGCGCGTCGAGCACCTGTCCTGGCGGGACCCGGACGGAGCCGAGGGCGAGCGAGGCGGTCGCGGCGACGGCCAGGGCGAGGACCAGCCCGGCGACGACGGCCGCGTACCGCAGGGGCCCGCCGCGCGTCCGGGCGGGAGGGCTTGGGCGCCTGGCGCTGGGCCGCGCGGCTTGGGCGGGTAGCTCGGACTGGCCAGGTTGGGCGGGCTGGGCGGGCTGGGCGGGCTGGGCGGGCTGGGCGGGCTGGCCAGGCTGGGCGGGCTGGGCGGGCTGGGCGGGCTGGGCGGGCTGGCCAGGCTGGGCGGGCTGGCCAGGCTGGGCGGGCTGGCCAGGCTGGGCGGGCTGGCCAGGCTGGGCGGGCTGGGCGGACCGGGCCGCCCGCCCGGGCCGGGTGGACCCGGCGGACCCGGCGGACCCGGCGCCCTCCGCGTCCCCGGCGCCGGGGTCGCCCGGCGGTTCGGGGCGCGGCGGCATCCGCGGTGGGGTGGGCGGCTCTCCCGGTGTGCCCGGGGTGCGGGGCGTCGTGGTCATCGCGTCGGGTGGAGCTGGGTCGCCAGCTTGTTGACGGCTGCGGGGACTCGGACGCCCAGGACGGTGTCGGAGAGGGGAAGGACGGCGAAGCGGCGGTTCTTGATCGCGGGGACGTCCTTGAGGGCGGGGTCGTCGAGGAGCCGCTGCTTCTTCTGTTCGACGGTGGTGGAGCCGTAGTCGTAGATGACGACGACCTCGGGCTTCCGGGCGACGACCTGTTCCCAGGTGGCGTCGCCGAAGGCCTTGTCGAGGTCGGCGAAGACGTTCCGGCCGCCGGCGCGGGTGATGAGCTCGTTGCCGATGCCCTTGCCGCCCGCGGTGAACGCGGTCTTGTCGCCGCTGTCGTACACGAAGACGGAGACGGGTTCGACGCCGCTCAGGCGCTTCTGCGTGGCGCTGACCGTGCCCCGCGCCTGCTTGATCCACGTCTCGGCCCGGTCGGGGACGCCGAAGGTGCGGCCGATCTCGCGGACTTCGCGGTAGAGGTCGTCGACTGAGGGCGAACCGGTCGGGCAGTACTCGGTGTTGAGGCGCGTGTCGATGCCCGCGCGCTTCAGGTCGTCGCGACCGCGGCCGTCCTTGGCGGAGAAGGCGGTGGAGTAACCGCCGTACACGAAGTCGGGGTTCGCGGCGAGCACGGCCTCCTTCGAGGGGTACTCCTTCGCGAGGACCGGCACCGTGTCGTACGCCTTCTTGTACGCGGGGAGGATCGCGTCGTCGAGGTAGGCGGTGCCGACCAGCGACTTCTCGAGACCGAGGGCGAGCATGACCTCGGTGACGTGCTGGTTCATGGTGACGGCGCGCTTCGGCGGCGCCTGGTACGTCGTCTTCACACCGCAGTTGGTGACGGTGTACGGGAATCCCGGCGCGGCTTTCGCCGCGGGGGTCTGTTCCGTGGGGGCCGCGCAGCCGGCGAGCAGGGAGACGAGGGCGGCGGCGGGCAGCAGGGCACGGCGGGGCCAGGTCATGACGGAATGCCTCCTCCGGGGATTTCCACGTCCCCAGTCGGTGGTGAGAGGCGGCAGGTCAGTTCCTGGCTCCCAGCGCCCGGGGGCGCTGGTCACAGTGGCGGGACCGTGCCGGATTCACACCGGCTTCCTGGGTCCTGCCGCCCGTTGGTCCGGGTCAGTGTCTCATTCGGGCCAGCCGGAGTTCTCGATGGTCGTCACGAAGTCGCCGGGAGCGAAGCCGGGGACGTAGTGGCGCAGGACGTCGGCCTTCACGTTGCCGAAGGCGGTGTCGGGCTTGGGGGCGATGCCCTCGGTGAAGGCGGCGAGGATGCGCTTCTTGAAGTCGGGGCGGGGGTGGGCGGCGACGATCGCGGCCCGGTCCTCGGGGCTCACGGCGGTGGGGTCGTCGTAGCCGATGCCGAGGACGTCGTACTCGACGCCCGCGGTGACGAGCGCGACCTCGGGCTCCATGAACGCGGGGATGCCGGGGGTGGTGTGGAGGGCGACGGCGGTCCAGACGCGGCGGACGGCGTCCTCGTCGGCGCCCTGGGCGCGGAGGAAGGCGGCGGCCTCATCGGCTCCGTCGACCTCGAAGCGGCGGCCGCTGCCGTGGTGCTCCTCCCCCAGGCCGAGGTCGTGGAACATGGCGCCGACGTAGAGGAGTTCGGGGTCGAAGGCGAGGCCCCGGGCGCGGCCCTGGAGGGCGCCGAAGAGGTAGACGCGGCGGGAGTGGTCGTAGATCAGGTCGCTCGTCGTGTCGCGGACGAGTTCGGTGGCGGCGGTGGCGAGCCGGCTGTCGGGGATCAGTGCGAGGGCGTTCGGGGAGAGGGCGTTCGCGGGTGCGTTCATGGGTGCGTTCATGGGTCAAGGCTCGCTGTCGGGGTCGTGGCCCCGCCATGTCCCTGCGGACAGGCATCCCACAGAATCGGACACATGACAGTGCACGCGGTGACGGTGTTCGCCTTCGACGGTGTCCGGCTGCTCGACGTGTCCGCCCCGCTGGAGGTGTTCGCGACGGCAGCGACGGCGGGGGCGGCCTACGAGGTACGGGTGTGCACGCCCGACGGGCGGGACGTCCGCACCTCGACCGGGCTGCGGATCGGGGCCGACTGCGCGGCGGACGCGGTGACGGCCGTGGACACGCTTGTCGTGCCGGGGGCGGTGGACGTGGCGCGGTGCGTGGCGGCGGCGCCGGCGGTCGCGGAGCTCGCGGCGCGCTCGGGGCGGGTGGCGTCCGTGTGCACGGGGGCGTTCGCGCTGGCGGCGGCGGGGCTGCTCGACGGGCGGCGGGCGACGACGCACTGGGAGCACGCGGCGGAGCTGGGCCGCCGGTATCCGGGGGTCGAGGTGACGGCGGACGCGATCCACGTACGGGACGGGCGGGTGTGGACCTCGGCGGGAGTGACGGCCGGGATCGACCTGTGTCTGGCCCTGGTGGAGGAGGACCGGGGGCCCGCGGCGGCGCGCGCGGTGGCCCGGGACCTGGTGGTGTTCCTCCAGCGGCCGGGTGGCCAGTCGCAGTTCTCGGCGGCCTCGCGGACTCCCCCGACCGGGCATCCGGTGGTCCGGCCGCTCCTGGACGCGGTGGTGGCGGACCCGGCGGCGGACCACAGCGCGCAGGCGCTCGCGCGGCGGGCGGGGGTGAGTGCCCGGCACCTGGCCCGGCTGTTCCGGGAGCAGGTCGGGGTGACGCCCGCGGCCTGTGTGGAGCGGGTGCGGGTGGAGGCGGCCCGGATGCTCCTGGAGGGCGGGGCGAGCGTGACGGGGGCGGCGGCGCGGAGCGGGCTCGGGAGCGACGAGAGCCTGCGGAGGGCGTTCGCCCGGCACTTCGGGGTCACGCCTTCCGCGTACCTGGCCCGCTTCCGGACGACGGCGGGGGCGTCCTGGGCGTAGGTCCCTACGCCCAGGTCCCTACGCGTACTCCTCGACGACCTTGACGTCCTCCTCCGTCACGACGCCCTCGACGATGGTGAAGGAGCGGAACTGGAAGGGGCCCGCGGCGTCGCGGTCGGCGGTGGAGACCAGGACGTAGTGGGCGTGGGGCTCGTTGGCGTACGAGATGTCCGTGCGGGACGGGTAGGCCTCGGTCGCGGTGTGCGAGTGGTAGATGATGACGGGTTCCTCGTCCCGGTCGTCCATCTCGCGGTAGAGCTTGAGCAGGTCCGCGGAGTCGAACTCGTAGAACGTGGGCGAGCGGGCCGCGTTCAGCATGGGGATGAACCGCTCGGGGCGTCCGCTGCCGGCCGGGCCCGCGACGACGCCACAGGCCTCGTCGGGGTGGTCCGCGCGGGAGTGTTCCACGATCTGGTCGTACAGGGCCCGGGTGATGGTCAGCATGCCGACAGGATAAGCAGACGAGCCGTCCCGTACCGAGGAGTGGTACGGGACGGCCCGGATGCCGAGACGTGTCAGGTCAGGAGGTCAGGAGCGCTTGGCGAAGGCCGCGCCCTCGGGGTTGCGGGACTTCAGGACCAGGTAGGAGACGCCCAGGATGAGGCCCCAGACCGGCGCCGCGTAGAGGGCGGTACGGGCACCCTCGTCGACGCCCATCATCACGATGACCATGCCGATGAAGAGGAGCGCGAACCAGCTGGTGTACGGGGCTCCCGGGGCCTTGAAGGTGGACTCGGGGAGCTCGCCGCGGTTCGCCTTGGCCCGGTAGCGGATCTGGCAGACCAGGATCATGATCCAGGCCCACATGCCGGAGATCGTGGCGAAGGAGACGACGTACTCGAAGGCCTTGCCGGGGGCGACGTAGTTGATCCAGACGCCGACGAGCATCAGGGACGCCGAGAACGTCAGGCCGAGGAGCGGGGTGCCGTTCTTGGTGAGGCGGGTGAAGACCTTCGGGCCCTGGCCGTTGAGCGCGAGGTCGCGCAGCATGCGGCCGGTGGAGTACATGCCCGAGTTGCAGGAGGACAGGGCCGCGGTCATCACCACGAAGTTGACGATGGCGGCGCCGACGCCGAGGCCCATCTTCTCGAAGGCGGCGACGAACGGGGAGACGCCCGGCTGGAACTCGGTCCACGGGACGACCGACAGGATCATGATCAGCGCGCCGACGTAGAAGACGGCGATGCGCCACGGCACGGTGTTGATGGCCTTGGGCAGGACGGTCTTCGGGTCCTTGGACTCGCCCGCGGTGACGCCGACGAGCTCGACGGCGAGGAAGGCGAACATCACGATCTGCAGGGTCATCAGCGTGCTGCCGATGCCGTTCGGGAAGAAGCCGCCCTGGTTCCACAGGTGCGCGACGGTGGCGGTGTCGCCGGCGTCGGAGAAGCCGATGGTGAGGATGCCGGCGCAGATCAGGATCATGCCGATGATGGCGGTGACCTTGACCATGGAGAACCAGAACTCCAGCTCACCGAAGAGCTTCACGGAGATCAGGTTGGCGCCGAAGAGGATGACCGTGAAGACCAGCGCGGAGATCCACTGCGGGATGTCCCACCAGTACGTCATATAGGTGGCCGCTGCGGTGACCTCGGTGATGCCGGTGACGACCCAGAAGAGCCAGTACGTCCAGCCGGTCACGAAGCCCCAGAAGGGGCCGACGAACTCGCGTGCGTACTCCGCGAAGGAGCCGGACACGGGGCGGTACATGAGCAGCTCGCCCAGGGCCCGCATGATGAAGAAGATGACCAGGCCCGCGATGGCGTACGCGAGGATCAGGCTGGGGCCTGCCTTGGCGATGGCCTTGCCGGCGCCGAGGAACAGGCCGGTGCCGATGGCACCGCCGATCGCGATCATCTGGATCTGCCGGGCGCCGAGGCCTCGCTGGTAGCCCTCGCCGCCGTCCACGGCCCCGTCGGTGCCGTCGTGCTGCTTGTCGACCTGCACAGAGGTCATGGTGGTGCGCCTTTCTCCATGCTGATCCGCGCGACTGCGAGTGCGTCTGTCGCGGATCAGATCCTGATCCCCCCGGATGTGGATGGAGTGCTACCGGCGGTCAGCCGGTCCAAGCGCCCTCGGGAACAGGGGTGGCGTCCCCGAGCGGTCGTGAAGATTTATCACGGGGCGGGACGTGATCGAGGGAGTTGAGGGTGGCGCACGTCACGGAAACCGGCAGGCAAAAAGGACACAAGACGGCGAAGCGGACGCTCTGATAACGCATTCGTTATCCGGATTTGAGCGTCCGCTGAGCGAACAACAGGGGGGATGCAGGTGTCCCTACGACATCAGGGTCTCGATGAGGGACTCCTGGAGCGCTCCCAGCCAGAGGTACGCCATCACCATCGGCTTGCGCGGGTCGGAGTCCGGCAGCCGGTACAGCTGCTCGCTCTCCTCGTCGTCGGTGACCTCAAGACGGGTCCCGATGGTCAGCCGGAGGTCGTTGAGCGCGCCGAGCCACGCCCTGGCCTCGTCCGCGCTCAGTTTCAGGACCGCCCCGCCCTCGCCGGCGGCGTCGGCGGAGAGCGCGTCGAGGGCGCGCACCACGACGAGGGCGTCCTCGCGCTTGCGGGCCCGCAGGTCGTTCTCGGTGTAGCGGCGGAAGTCGGAGGCGGCCGCCCGCAGCTCCTCGCTGCCGTCCCCGTACGCGTCGGGGAAGAGGCGCTTGAGCGCGGGGTCGGACGGCGGCTTGCTCGGGCCCTCGGCGAAGAGCGCGGCCAGCGGGTCCTCGTCCTTGGCGGGCTCGTCGCCCGGTCCGATCAGCTCCATGAGCTGGACGGCGAGGGAGCGGAGGATGGAGATCTCGACGTCGTCGAGGGCGACGGCGGCGCCGCCGCCGGGCAAAGTCTCGAAGTGGCCGGCCATCAGAAGCGGTCCTGGGAGAGCGTCGCCCAGAGGCCGTAGCCGTGCATCGCCTGCACGTCGCGCTCCATCTCCTCGCGGGTGCCGCTGGAGACCACCGCGCGGCCCTTGTGGTGCACGTCGAGCATCAGCTTGTGCGCCTTGTCCTTGGAGTAACCGAAGTACGACTGGAAGACGTAGGTCACGTAGCTCATCAGGTTGACCGGGTCGTTGTGCACGAGGGTCACCCAGGGCACGTCCGGCTCGACGACGGCGGAGACCTCCTCGGCCGATTCCGTACGTTCGATCTCAATAGGCGCGACGCTCACTCACCCCATGCTGCCACCCCGGGGGGCCCGTCGCACAAACGGGTCACCCACTCGCCGCACTATTCGTCAAACTGACGATTTCTGCGCTAGCATCGCTGACATGAACGCTGCGGACCTTGGGCTGCCGGTGGACGTGCCGTCGACCGCGCTCTTCACCGATCAGTACGAGCTGACCATGCTCCAGGCGGCCCTCGCCGCCGGCACCGCCGACCGGCGCTCCGTCTTCGAGGTCTTCACCCGGCGGCTGCCCGAGGGGCGGCGCTACGGCGTCCTCGCGGGCGTCGGCCGGGTCCTGGACGCCGTCGAGAACTTCCGCTTCGACCCCGCCGTCCTCGGCTTCCTGCGCGAGCACGGCATCGTCGACGAGCCGACCCTCGCGTGGCTGGCCCGCTACCGCTTCTCCGGCGACATCTGGGGCTACCCCGAGGGCGAGGTGTACTTCCCCGGCTCGCCCGTACTGCGCGTCGAGGGCTCCTTCGCGGAGTGCGTGCTCCTGGAGACCGTGATCCTCTCGATCCTCAACCACGACTCGGCCATCGCCGCCGCGGCCTCCCGTATGTCGGCCGCCGCCGGCGGGCGCCGCCTGATCGAGATGGGCGCCCGGCGCACCCACGAACTGGCGGCCGTCGCCGCCTCCCGCGCCGCGTACGTCGGCGGCTTCGAGGCCACATCGGACCTCGCGGCCGGCTTCCGCTACGGCATCCCGACCGTCGGCACCTCCGCCCACGCCTTCACCCTGCTCCACGACAGCGAGCGGGACGCCTTCCGGGCGCAGGTCGACACCCTCGGGCGCGGTACGACCCTGCTCGTCGACACCTACGACGTCACCGAGGCCGTCCGGACCGCGGTGGAGGTGGCGGGGCCCGAGCTCGGGGCCGTCCGCATCGACTCGGGCGACCTGCTGCTCGTCGCCCACCGGGTGCGGGCGCAGCTCGACGAGCTGGGCGCGCGGGACACGAAGATCGTCGTCACATCGGACCTCGACGAGTACGCCATCGCCTCGCTCGCGGCAGCTCCCGTCGACGCGTACGGGGTGGGGACGCAGCTGGTCACCGGCAGCGGTCACCCGACCTGCTCCATGGTCTACAAGCTGGTGGCGCGGGCGGCATCGGCCGATCTCAAGGCGCCTCTCGTGCCGGTCGCGAAGAAGTCCCTGGGCGGCAAGGCCTCGGTCGGCGGCCGCAAGTGGGCGGCGCGGCGGCCGGACGCGTACGGGATCGCCGAGGCGGAGGTCGTGGGCACCGGACCGGTGCCGCCGGAGCTCGCGGACCGCCAGCTCCTGGTCGAGCTGGTCAAGGGCGGTGACGTGGTGGCCAGGGAGCCTCTCGAGGCCGCCAGGTCGCGGCACATCGAGGCGCGCGCCGGGCTGCCGATGTCGGCGACGCAGCTCTCCCGGGGCGAGCCGGTGCTGCCGACGGAGTACGTGTGATGCCGAGGGGGCACGCGTAAGGCCGACGGAGTACGTGTAGAGCCCCCGAGGGCGAACGCGTGACGCCGACGGAGTACGTGTAGAGGCCCCGAACGGAGGATCGGGACGCCCCCTCCCGGTGGGAGGGGGAAGTCTCTAGGCTCGAACCACCCCTCCCCGACCCGCTAAGGACACCCGCCATGCACCGCGCATTGATCGTTGTGGACGTTCAGAACGACTTCTGCGAGGGCGGCAGCCTCGCGGTGACCGGCGGCGCGGACGTCGCCGCCGCCATCACCGACCTGGTCGGCCAGACGGCGGGCAGCTCCTACCGGCACGTGGTCGCCACCCGTGACCACCATGTCGACCCGGGCGCGCACTTCGCCCCGGCCGGCGAGGAGCCGGACTACGTCACGTCCTGGCCGGTGCACTGCGTGGCCGGTACGGAGGGCATCGGCTTCCATCCGAACTTCGCGCCCGCCGTCGCCAGCGGGGCGATCGACGCCGTCTTCGACAAGGGCGCGTACGACGCGGCGTACAGCGGCTTCGAGGGGCGCGACGAGAACGGTCTCACGCTCGCGGAGTGGCTGCGCGAGCGTGAGGTCACCGAGGTGGACGTGGTGGGCATCGCCACCGACCACTGCGTCCGGGCGACGGCCCTGGACTCGGCCCGTGAGGGCTTCCGCACCCATGTGCTGCTCGACCTGACGGCGGGCGTCGCGAAGGAGACGACGGACCGGGCCCTGGAGGAGCTGCGGACGGCGGGCGTGGAGCTGACGGGCAAGCCGGTCGTCCCGTAGGACGTCCGCTACACCGCCGGCTCCCTGGGGAGGGACCGTACGGGGTGCCAGAGCTCCTGGGCCGCGCCCGGGTTCGATCGCCACAGCAGCCCATCCGGGTGGTGCAGGACGGCCGTGACCTCGTCGGGGGTGGGGGGCTCGGAGTTGCCGCGGAGGTAGACCGCCCGCAGGCCCAGGTTCCGCAGCCGGGTCAGGGCGCGGGCGCGGTTCGCGGCGTGCACCAGGAAGCGGACGGTGACGCCGTCGCGGGCCGGGCTGGGGAGCCCTATCGCGACGACCACACTGCCTCCGGGCAACTTGCAGAACCCTCCGTTGGGCATGCGGAACCACTCCCCCGTGGATCGACTGTCAATAAGAACATCGGTCTGAAGCGTCAGACGCACCTAAACACGATCGGCCGTCGCCCGCTAGTGGGGCGACGGCCGATCATGCTTTGACCTGCGGTTTTATCGATTACTTGGTGGAGGGACCCACGCGGACCGTGATCGTCTGGCCGTTCGACGGCTCCTTGACGACCTCGATCTTGGTGTTGGTGTCAGTTACCTGGACACCGGCTCGCTCGGTCTCCGGGTACCAGTAGGTGCCCTTGCGGTCGTCGAAGACCGGGTTGCCGCGCTGCGAGTTCACCCACGTCGGGACGTCCGCCTTGTGGAGCAGGAGGGAGTCCGTGCGGTAGGTGCCGAAGGTGGAGTCGTACGCCTGGACGCGGTTGCGCATCAGGGTGCCGTCCTTCCACTTCAGCGGGGTCGGGTGGGAGTCGACCGGAAGGATCAGACCCTGGCCCGGGTGGACCGCGGTGTTGTTGTCCTTCTGGGAGAGGTCCCACTTCCAGATGAGCAGACCGTTCTGGTACGGGTAGTGCTCGACCCAGCTGGACTTCTCACCCGCGAACCCGAAGTTGTACGGGCCGACCTTGAGGGTGGCGTCGTACGAGACGTACTGGCGGTTCTCCGCGATGTAGTACTGCTCGTACTCCTTGGTGAAGCCCTTGCCGACCCGCGAGAAGCCCTTCGCGGTCCAGCCGTTGTCACCGTTCTCGGCGTTGTCCGAGAAGACGGTGGCACCGTCGGCGGTCAGCGTGATGGCGTCGGCGGTGAAGCCCTTGCCGCCCGCGCCGCCGTCCGTCTGGTAGCGGAAGCGGAGGTCGAACTTCTTGCCCGCGTAGGCGTCGAGGCCGTAGACGAGCTTCTTGTGGGTGCCGGAGACGTCGGTCAGCGCCGGGGCGCCGCTCGCGTCACGCGGGAGGGCCACACCGTCGGCGGTGCCGTCGAGGGCGGTCCAGGTGGCACCGCCGTCGGTCGACGCCTCGGTGTAGAGGTAGTCGTAGTCGAGCTCGATGTCGTACCAGCCCTGGAGCTCCAGGGAGGCGGACGTCTTGCCCGTCAGGTCGACGGAGCGGGTCAGGGTGTTCTTGAGGTCGTCACCCATGTTGCTCCACCACTGCGTGGTGCCCTCGGCGGGCACGACGACATCGGTGGTGACCGGCTTCTTCGGCAGCTCGACGACGAGCGCCTGCGGGTTCTTGGTGTTGTACTCGGCCACACCCAGCTTGTGCGTGGAGTTCCACGCACGGGCCTCGTCGGCCACCTTGGTGTAGTTGAGCCAGCCGAGCTGCAGCTTGTCCCAGGCGTTCATGTCGCCGGGCAGGTCGCCGATGGAGTCCTTGCCGCGGCCGAGCCAGGAACCGGACGACATGAGCGACCAGAAGCCGGTCGAGTTCTCGGCGCCGGGGCGGCCGGAGGTGTCGTACAGGTCCGGCAGGCCGAGGTCGTGGCCGTACTCGTGCGCGAAGACGCCGAGGCCGCCGTTCTCGGGCTGCATCGTGTAGTCGCCGACCCAGATGCCGGAGTCGCCGATCTGCGTGCCACCGGCCTTGTTGTGGGCCGGGCCGGTCTTGCCGGCGTTGGTGCCGTACGCGTACCAGCGGTGGGCCCACAGGGCGTCGCCGCCCTGGGCGCCGCCACCGGCCGACTCGTCCTCGCCCGCGTGGACGATCTGGAAGTGGTCGATGTAGCCGTCGGGCTCGTTGAAGTTGCCGTCGGCGTCGAAGTCGTACCGGTCCCAGAGGTCGTACTGGGCCATGTCGGCCTTGATCTGGGCGTCGGTGCGGCCCTTGGCCTTCTGGTCGGCGACGAAGGCGGTGACGCCGTCGCGGACCGTGTCCCAGACGTTGGAGCAGTTGCTGCTGCCGCAGTAGTTCGAGCCGTAACGGGCCTCGTTGTACTCGACCTTGACCCAGTCGGAGACGCCGCCCTCGACCGAGTAACGGCCGGAGGAGGTCTTCTCCATGTACGTCTTCAGCGACTGCTTGGGCTGTCCCTCGGCGTCCTTGCCGGTGCCGAAGTACAGGTCCTGGAAGTGCTGCTGGTCGTAGTCCGCCTGCCAAGCCGTGGAGTTGTCCTTCGCACGGTCCGGCTCTTCTATCTGGTTGTGCAGCGGGCCGGGCGTGCCGCCGAACTTCGGCTTCAGCTCGTCCGTGTCGTCGTCGGCGCGGTTCACCAGGGTGGTGGTGTCCACCTTGTCGCCGAACTCGACCAGGATCGTGAAGATCTTGTCGGTCTTCTCGCGGCCGAGCTCGACGTACTTCTTGCTGTCGAGCTTGACGACCTGCGAGCCGCCGCGGCGCTCGACCTTGGCCTCGCCGCTCAGCACCTGCTCCAGGGCAGCCTTGCGCTGCTGCTCCTGCTGCTTGCTGAACGGGCCTTCGAGGTCGTGGTCGACGGCCGTCTTGTCGACGCCGTGGCCGTGCCCGTCGACCTCGGCGCCGGGCGCCGGGTCGTGGCGGACGTCGGCCGACGTCACGCCGTCGTTGTCGGCCCAGGCGGTGGTGAAGGTCGAGGCGGTGGCGGCGGTAGCCGCGAGCGCCACGACGACTGCGGACGTTCTGATCGCCCGTCGTCTGTTGGTCACTTGATGTAGTCCTCCCCGGCGCCCACGCTCGCGGACCGAAGGTGGGGTGTCCGTCCGGCGGGGTCGCGCGTCACAAGTGACGACATTCGACCGGAGAGAGACAAGAAAAGACAGATCTTGACTTGCACATACCAACTGCACTATGCGGGCGGTGAATTCCGATTATCGGACAGATGGAGGGCGCACACCGGGGGAAAGTCGGGGCTTTCGTGCCCCCGTGCGCCCCCCGCGCAACGGCACCGTGGGTAAGGTCACGCTTACCCGGCATCCGCCCTGGGCATCGAGCGTCGTAGAGTCGACCCGATGTCCGGAGGGACGGTACCCGTCATGCAGCGTCCGAACGCCGCGCAGCTCGCCTACGGTTCGGCCACCGTCGTCCTCGCGACCGTCGCCCTCCTGCTGCTCACCCGTACGACGAGCACCCCCGGCATCACGGCGGTCAGCCTCGCCGGCCTGCTGCTCGGACTGCTCGTGGCGGTGACGATGCCGGTGCGGACGACATCCGTCAAGGTCACGGGAAGAGTTCCGGCGCCCCCGCGGAACGAAGAGGTCCGGACACCGGCCGCGCGCGTGGGCGCGGGAGCCGATACCCGGACCGGTTCGTGACCTGATCCCTCATCCGTCCGCGCTCACCGCGGGACGGAGACCACCACCGTCTTCGCCGCCTTGTCGTGCAGACCCTGCTTGTAGGGCTTGTCGACCAGGATCAGGATGAGGATGAGCAGCGGCCACAGACAGGCGCAGCAGATCAGCGCGGGCAGCCACAGGACGACGGCGCGCAGCAGCGACTGGCTCATCGGGGGCGTCGAGCCGTCGTTGAGCATCGCGACCCGCAGCTTCATCAGCTTCTTGCCGATGGTCTGGCCGTTCCTGGCCGTCATCACCGTGTCGTAGGCGACGTACGCGACGATCGTGATGAGCTGGAAGACCAGCTGGCTGCCGCCGTTCAGGCTGTTGACCGTGTCGCCGAAGTCGTTGCCGTTCTCCGTCGCCCGCGTGTAGATGTCGAACGGGATGCCGATGATCGCCAGCGGGATCGCGATGATCAGCCAGTCGATGATGCGGGCGAGGATGCGGCGGCCGGACTCGGCGAGCGGCGGCATCCCGGAGAGCGGATCCGTCCCGCCGTAACCGGCGCCGTAGCCGCCGCCCCCGCCGCCGCCGTACGGAGGCGGGGGCGGCGGCATGCCGTTGTCGTACGGGGAGCCACCCGAAGGGCCGTACGGGCTGCCGCCCGAAGGGCCGTAGGGGCTCCCGGGCGGG
Source organism: Streptomyces sp. NPDC093795 (assembly GCF_044764665.1). Taxonomy (NCBI): domain Bacteria; kingdom Bacillati; phylum Actinomycetota; class Actinomycetes; order Kitasatosporales; family Streptomycetaceae; genus Streptomyces; species Streptomyces sp. NPDC093795. The sequence continues at coordinate 76,817 of NZ_JBIWIO010000002.1, read as the reverse complement.
GTGCCTCCCGGGGGCGGCTGGTCACCGCCGGACGAGGGCGGGGGCTGGCCGGCGGAGGGCGGCGGGGGCTCCTGGGGCCTCTTGAGGAACGGGTCCTCCTCGGGCGGCTGGCCGGGCGGCGGCTGGTCGGTGCTCATGGGGGCAGTGCATCCCGGGCACGGCGCCCCCGCAAGGAATCACCGCCCGTTCGGGGGATGCGGCGGTCCCCCGGCGGGTCAGCGGGCCACGAAGGTGCGGGCCGCCTTGTCGTGCCAGCACTGGCGCCAGGGACGGTCGAACAGGCACCACAGGACGTTGAACACGCCGATGACCAGGAGCCCCAGGACGCTGTAGACGAGCCAGCGGCGCAGGGACGCGCCGAACCTCGGCGGCTGGTGCGCCTCGATGTCCCGCACCTCGATCCCGCACAGCTTCTTGCCGAGCGTGCGGCCCCACCGGGCGGTGGGCAGCGCCTCGTACAGGACACCGATGACGAACAGCGCGGCCAGTGCGATGCCGAACTGGACCGATGTCGTCCCGTCGAGCAGCCACACCTGGACGGTGACACCGGACTGCTTGGCCGCCTCGATCTTGCCGTCGATGTGGTCGAGGGCGGCGGTCACGAACGGGAACGAGGCGCCGCCCACGAGCGCGCCGAGGACCACCGTGTCGATCAGCCGGGCCAGCAGTCGCCTGCCGAGACCTGCGGGGCGCGCGGAGGCCTGCGCACGGGCCGCCTGGACGAACAGGTCGTCGACGGGCGGCTTCCAGGGGACGACGGGCTGCTGCTCCTGAGACTGCGGCTGGGCCGCCTGCTGGGGCTGTTGGGGCTGTTGGGGCTGCTGGGCCCAGGAGGGCGTGGCGGGGGCCGGGGCGGGCGCGTGCTGTACGGGGGCGGGCGCGGGCCGCTGCTGTACGGGGGTGGGCGCGGGGGCCGGGGCCTGGGCCGTCGCCATGGGCTCGGGAGCCGGCTGGGGCTGGGACCGGCGCTGGGGCTGGGGCTGCGGCTGCGGCTGCGGTCGGGGCTCCGGCGCCGGGGCGGGCGTGGGCATCGGCGTGACCGGCATCCCGCCGAGTCGCGCGGCTCCCCCGGCCGTCCGGTGGTCGGCCGCCCGCCCGGGGGCCGACGTCTCAGCGGGTTCAGCGGGTTCAGCGGGTTCACCCGCACCGGCGACCGGCCACTCGGCCGGGGTACGCGGATCGGGAGTCCGGGGCGCGCCCCAGGAGACCTTCTGGTCGCGGTCGCCGCCGAAGCCGGTCTGGCGTGAGGTGTCCGCCTGCCACGCGGCGGCGGGCTCCTGGGCGGCCGGCTCCTCGTCGAAGAAGACGGGCCCGGTCTCCTCCACCGCGGGTACGGGGGCGGGCACGGGCGCCGGAGTGGGCGCGGGCGCGTGGACCTGGGCGGGTACGTGCGCCTGCGCCTGCGCCTGGACCGACGGCTCGGGCCGGGTCTCCCGTACGGGCTCGGGCTCTGCCCATTCGGGCTCCGGCTGGGCAGGCGCGGGCCGGGTCCGGACCGGCGCGGGCGCCGGGCCCGAGGCCAGGATCGGGCCGGCCGGGATCGTCGCGGCGGGCGGGTGCGGTGGAACCTCGCCCTCCGAGGGGGCGGGCCGACTCGTACCGGGAACCCAGGCGCCGCCGTTCCAGTACCGGATGTACCCGGGAATGGACGGGTCCGGGTAGTACCCCGCCTGCGGTACCTCTCCGCCGCCTCCAGGAGGAGTAGCCACTGCCCCGACTCCGTTCAGTCACAACGCCTTTGACCCGCGCGGCCGCGTGCCGGGCGTGCCGCGCCCAAGGAGGACAGTAACGAAGAACGTCCCCGAGGGGACAAGGAGCCCGCGAGAAAGCCCCGCCTTCGGGCGACACGTACCGGAATCGATCACTCATGGTGATGTTCGGGCCGATGCCTCCCGCCCGGGAGGACGTGCCGGAGAACTTCCCGGAAAAAACCTTCCCGAAGTCGCGTAATGAGCCGTGGGCACCGCGCTCTCTTCGGGTGAAGGCCCGCACGGGGCCGGTCCGCGAGAGGAAGTACGGCCATGCAGAACACCGACAACACCACGGTCGAGCGCGAGCTGGAGCTGAAGCTGGTGCTCTCGCCCGAGCGGGCTGTCCCCGTCCCCGCGCGGCTCGCCTACCGCACGGACGACCCGTACGCCGTCCACATCACCTTCCACATCGGCACGGACCACCCCGTCAACTGGACGTTCGCGCGCGAACTGCTCGTCGAGGGCGTCTTCCGGGCATGCGGGCACGGGGACGTACGGATCTGGCCCACGAAGGTCGACGGCCGCGGTGTCGTCCTGATGGCGCTCTCCTCCCCCGACGGCGACGCCCTGCTCGAAGCGCCGTCCGCGCAGGTGTCCGCCTGGCTGGAGCGGACCCTGCACGCGGTGCCGCCGGGCACCGAGTCCGAGCGCCTCGGCATCGACGACGGCCTCGCCGAGCTCCTGGCGACCACCGTGCTCACCGACGAGCTGTGGCTGCGCGACCCGTGGCCGTCGGACGAGACGCAGGACGGCGAGCTGTGATTCCCGGCGCCGAGATCCCCGTACAGGTGCCGTCAGAACAGCTTTCCGGGGTTGAGCAGTCCCAGCGGGTCGAACGTGGCCTTGATCCCGCGCTGGAGTTCGAGGCCGACCGGCCCCAGCTCCCGTGCCAGCCACTCCTTCTTGAGGACGCCCACGCCGTGCTCGCCGGTGATGGTGCCGCCGAGCGCGAGCCCGAGCGCCATGATCTCGTCGAAGGACTCCCGCGCGCGCCGCGACTCGTCCTCGTCGGTGTGGTCGAAGCAGACGACGGGATGGGTGTTGCCGTCCCCCGCGTGCGCGCAGACGCCGATGGTGAGCCCGTACTTCTCCGCGACGGCCGCCGTGCCGTCGATCATCTCGGCGAGCCGCGTCCTCGGCACGCACACGTCGTCGATCATCGTCGCGGACTTGATGGTCTCCAGGGCCGTGAGGGAGAGCCGGCGCGCCTGGAGGAGGAGTGCGGACTCGGCGGCGTCCGCGGCCGGGACGACCTCGGTGGCGCCCGCCGCCGCGCACAGCTCCCCGACGGCGGCCAGGTCGGCGGCCGGGTCCGGGGTGTCGAAGGCGCACAGGAGCAGCGCCTCCGTGGTGTCGGGCAGACCCATGCGCGCCAGCTTGTTGACGGCCTGGACGGTGGTGCGGTCCATGAGTTCGAGGAGCGCCGGGGTGTGTCCGGCCTCCATGATCGCGCAGACGGCCGCGCAGGCGGCGGCCGCGGAGGGGAACTCGGCGGCGAGCGCGAGCTGCGCCGGGGGCTGCGGCCTGAGGGCGAGCACCGCCTTGACGACGATGCCGAGACTGCCCTCCGAACCGACGAAGAGCCTGGTCAGGTCATACCCGGCGACGCCCTTGGCGGTGCGGCGGCCGGTGGTGAGGAGACGGCCGTCGGCGAGGACGACGTCGAGCCCGAGGACGTACTCGGCGGTCACCCCGTACTTCACACAGCACAGGCCGCCGGAGGCCGTGCCGATGTTCCCGCCGATGGTGCAGGTCTCCCAGCTGGACGGGTCCGGCGGGTAGGAGAGGCCGTGTTCGGCGACGGCCCGTGAAAGCACCGCGTTGACGACACCCGGTTCGACGACGGCGATCCGGTCGACCGGGTTGATCTCCAGGATCCGGTCCATCCTGACCAGGGAGAGCACGATGCAGCCCTCGGAGGCGTTGGCGCCTCCGGAGAGGCCGGTGCGGGCTCCCTGGGGGACGACGGGGACGCGGAGTTCGGTCGCGGTGCGCATGACGTGCTGCACCTGCTCGACGGTGCGCGGGAGCACGACGACCGCCGGGGCGCCGGACTCGCAGAAGCTCGCCATGTCGTTCGCGTAGGAGGCGGTCACGTCCGGGTCGGTGAGCAGCGCCTCGGCGGGTAGCCCGGCGCGCAGCCGCGTCAGAAGATCGTCCATGGTTCCAGCCTGGCACCCGGGGCCAACGGTGTGAACCCGCCGGGGCGGGCGCTTCGTGTGCTCTTCGTACAGGTGGACGCGGGCGCACAGTGAGCGCCATGAAGACGCAGAACGTGTCGAGGACGGTCCTGGCGGCCGGGGTGGGCGCGGTGCTCGCGGCGACGGCGCTGCTGTACGTCCCCGAGTTCGTCGGCCAGGGCCCGCCGCCCCCGCCGGATCCGGCGGAGCGGGCGACGATCGCGGCCCACGCGGGCGCGCAGGCCGCGCTGCCGGATCTGGCGGCGCTGATCACCGACCGGGAGAAGTGGCTGCGCGGCCACCCGGGCGACGACGCGTCCTGGGCGGAGCTGGGGGCGGCGTACACGGAGCGGGGGACGCGGCTCGGTGACGTACGGGACTATCCGCGGGCCGAGCGGGCGCTGCGGCGCTCCCTCACCGAACGGCCCGCCGCGCGCGGCAATCTGGCCGCGCAGCTGGGTCTGGGGGCGCTCGCGGGGGCGCGCGGCGACTGGAGGACGGCGAAGGAGTGGGGCGAGCGGGTGCGGAAGGCGGACCCGAAGCGCTGGCCGGTGTACCCGGTCCTGATGGACGCGTACAACGGCCTCGGGGACTACAAGGCGGCGCAGAAGGCGATGGAGACCCTGGAGGGGCTCCACGCGGGCGCGGTGGTGCGGACCAGGGCGTCGGGGACCTACCGCGACCGGGGCTGGCGCGAGGACGCCGACGCGGCGGCCCTGGACGCGGCGGCGCTCGCGGAGACGGACCCGGACAAGGCGGCGGCGCTCGCCCGGCTCGGGGACCTGGCGTGGGAGCGGGGCGAGCCGGAGGAGGCGCTGGCGCGGTACGGGTCGGCGCTGAGGCTCGTACGGGACCACGGGCCGTCGCTCGCGGGCCGGGCGCGGGCGCTCGCGGCGCTCGGCCGCTCCGACGAGGCGCTGCGCGACTGGCGGGCCGCGCTGGCCAGGCTGCCGCTGCCGGAGTACGTCCTGGAGGCCGGCGAGCTGTACGAGTCGCTGGACCTGGACGGGGACGCTCAGGCCCTGTACGAGCGGCTGCGGACGGGCACGTGGGTCCGGGGCGAGGTGGCCCTGGCGCTGCTCGAAGCGGACCACGGCGATCCGGCGGCGGCGGTGGCCCTGATGCGGGCGGAGTGGGCGCGGGGGCACCGCTCGGTGCGGGTCGCGGACGCGCTGGGGTGGGCGCTGTACCGGGCGGGGCAGCCGAAGGAGGCGCTGGAGTACGCGAAACGGGCGACGGAGGAGGGGCTGCGGAGCGCGCTGTTCACGTACCACCGGGGGGAGATCGAGCGGGCGCTTGAGCAACACGGCCCGGCGCGGCGGCACTTGGCGGAGGCGCTGCGGATCAACCCGTCCTTCTCGCCGCTGCTCGCGCGGGGGGCGGTGGAGTCGCTGACGGCGGTGGGCGAACCGCCGGCGGACCTCCCGAAGGACCTCCGTCCGGCGCCGCCCAGGACGCCGGCGCCGCCGGGGGCGTGAGGCGTTGGTTGCGGGCGGCTGCTCCGCCCCGTTGGGGGCAGGCGTTCCGCGGGGCGGAACGGGTGGGCACAACCCACGACGGCGCCGCACCAGTGGTGCACGTCCAGGCGCGGAAGCCTAGGCCCGGCAAGGGGGCGCCGTCCCGTGTGCCCACCCGTCCCGCCCCGCGGGACGATTGCCCACACGGCGGGGCGGCGCCCACAACGGGACGGCGCGGCATCGGCGGGCTACAGGTTGCCGCGCTTTTCCTGCTCGCGCTCGATCGCCTCGAACAGGGCCTTGAAGTTGCCCTTGCCGAAGCCCATCGACCCATGGCGCTCGATCATCTCGAAGAAGACGGTCGGACGGTCCTGGACCGGCTTGGTGAAGATCTGCAGCAGGTAGCCGTCCTCGTCGCGGTCGACGAGGATCTTCAGCTCGCGCAGGGTCTCGACGGGCACACGCGTCTCGCCGGCCCACTCGCCGAGCGTGTCGTAGTACGAGTCGGGGGTGTCGAGGAAGGCGACGCCCGCGGCCCGCATCGCCCGCACGGTGGCGACGATGTCGTTGGTGGCGAGGGCGATGTGCTGGACGCCCGCGCCGCCGTAGAACTCCAGGTACTCGTCGATCTGCGACTTCTTCTTCGCGATCGCCGGCTCGTTGATCGGGAACTTCACCTTCAGGGTGCCGTCCGCGACGACCTTCGACATCAGCGCCGAGTACTCGGTCGCGATGTCGTCGCCCACGAACTCCTTCATGTTCGTGAAGCCCATGACCTTGTTGTAGAAGCCGACCCAGTCGTTCATCTTGCCGAGTTCGACGTTGCCGACGCAGTGGTCGATGGCCTGGAAGGTGCGCTTGGCCGGCGGCTCGACGATCGGGTTCGCGGCGACGAAGCCCGGAAGGTACGGGCCGGTGTAGCCGGAGCGCTCGACGAGGGTGTGGCGGGTCTTGCCGTACGTCGCGATGGCGGCGAGGACGACAACCCCGTGGTCGTCCTTGACCTCGTACGGCTCGGTGAGGCCGGTGGCGCCGTGCTCGACGGCGTAGGCGTACGCGGCGCGCGCGTCCGGCACCTCGATCGCCAGGTCGACGACGCCGTCACCGTGCTCGGCGACGTGGTCGGCGAGGAACCGGCCCCGGTCGGTGGAGACCTTGATGACGGAGGTGAACACGAAACGGGCGGCGCCGTTCGTGAGCACGTAACTGGCGGTCTCGCGGCTGCCGTTCTCCGGTCCGGAGTAGGCGACGAGCTTCATGCCGAAGGCCGTGGAGTAGTAGTGGGCGGCCTGCTTGGCGTTGCCGACGGCGAAGACGACCGCGTCCATGCCCTTCACGGGGAAGGGATCGGCCTGCCGCGCCGTGGAAGGGGTGTGATCGATGGTCTCAGTCATGGCAGCAATGTCCCGCCGTTCGGCAAGGTGCGCAAGAGTTCGCAGATCTACTGGTCAATCTGCACAGCAGGGGGCGAGTATGGCTCTGCGACTTGTACATCCTGACCATGGGGAGGCCGCTGTGGCGATCGATCATCTGGACGGCCGGCTGATCGTGCTCCTGGCGCGCGAGCCGCGCATCGGCGTCCTGGAGGCCTCCCGGCGTCTCGGGGTGGCGCGGGGCACGGTGCAGGCGCGGCTCGACCGGCTCCAGGCGAGCGGGGTGATCCGGGGGTTCGGCCCACAGGTGGACCCGGCGGCGCTGGGCTACCCGGTGACGGCCTTCGCGACCCTGGAGATCAAGCAGGGCCAGGGCGCGGACGTACGGGAGCACCTGGCGACGGTGCCGGAGGTGCTGGAACTGCACACGACGACGGGCCACGGCGACATGCTGTGCCGGCTCGTCGCCCGCTCGAACGCCGACCTCCAGCGGGTGATCGACAAGGTGGTCGCCTTCGAGGGGATCGTTCGGGCGTCGACGGCGATCGTGATGGAGAACCCGGTGCCGTTGCGGGTGATACCGCTGGTGGAGCAGGCGGCGGAGGACGCCGGCTGAGCTCCGGAGGAGTACCGGAGGAGCCCCGGAGGCGTATTCGCCAAGGACTCGTTGCAAAGAACCCCTTGCAAAGGGTTCTTTGCAAGCCTAGGCTCAACCCATGCACCCACCCGAGGAACGCGTCAGCCGTACGCTCGACCCGCGCTCACTGCGCGGGCTCGCCCACCCTCTCCGCATCCGACTGCTGCGCGCCCTGCGCCACCACGGGCCCGCCACCGCTTCCCAACTGGCCGAGCGGCTCGACGAGTCCAGCGGTGCGACCAGCTATCACCTGCGCCAGCTCGCGGCCCACGGCTTCGTCGAGGACGACCCGACCCGGGGCAAGGGCCGGGAGCGGTGGTGGAAGGCGGCCCAGCAGGGCACGACCGTCGACGAGTCGCTGCATCTGAACGCGGACCCCGAGGTCCGCGGCGCGATGGAGGTCTACCTCCACGAGATCGCGACCATCCACACCCAGGAGCTGAACACCTGGCTCGGTACGCGCCACGACTGGGACGGGGACTGGGCCGCCTCCACCGACATGAGCGACTTCACGCTGCGGCTGCCGCCCGAGCGCCTGCGGGAACTCAGGGACGAGATCCACTCGCTGATCGACAGCTACCAGAAGGGCGCCGATCCCGACGCGCCCGACGCCGCCCGCGTACGGATGCACCTGCACGCGTTCCCCCAGCACGAGGACTGACGAGACCCCGGCAGAAGGGCTACACCGCCATGCACCCCGACATCCACCTCGCACTCCACCGCCTGCGCGCCACCGAACTCACCGCCGCGCACCGGAGCGCTCCGGACCGCCCCCTCCCCCGCACCCCCCTCCGTAACCACGTCGGCTGGGCCCTCGTCGAGCTGGGCCTGCGGCTGGCCGTGCCGCCCGCGCGCCCGGTCACCCTGGCCGCATGACCGCCCCGGGGGGACGAAAACGACCGCTCGCCACGCTCCTCGCCGCCAACGCCGTCTCGATCACCGGTAATTCACTCACCCTCATCGGCGTCCCGTGGTTCGCGCTCGACACCACGGGCAGCCCCGGCAAGGCCGGCCTCGTCGCCTTCTGCGCGGCCCTTCCCGTCCTCGTCTCCGCGATCGCCGGCGGCCCCGTCATCGACCGGCTCGGCCGCCGGCGGGTCAGCATCGCCTCCGACCTGGTCTGCGCGCTCGCCCTCGCCGCGATCCCGCTGCTGCACCGCGCCGGGGCCCTCGAGTTCTGGATGCTGTGCGCCCTGATGGCGCTCAACGGCCTCTGCCACGCGCCCGGAGAGATGGCCCGGCACGTCCTGGTCCCCGACCTCGCCGAGCGCGCGGGGACCTCGCTGCCCAGGGCGGCCAGTCTGTACGACGCCGTGGCGCGCGGCGCCCGGATGGCGGGCGCGGCGACGGCCGGGCTGCTCGTCGCGTTCATGGGCGCCGACACGGTCCTGCTCCTCGACGCGGCGACCTTCGGCCTCTCCGCGCTGCTCGTCGGCGCGGGCCTGCGCGGGGTGCGGTCGGCGGAGCCGGTGCGGGACGGCCCCCGTCTCTCCCCGGCCCGCTACCGGGCCGATCTGCGGGAGGGGTACGCCTTCCTGTTCCGCGCCCGGCTGTTGCTCGGGATCACGGTCATGGTGATGGTGACCAACGGCCTGAACCAGAGCTGGAGCGCCGTACTCCTTCCCGTCCATGCCCAGGAGCATCTCGGCGGTCCGGCCGCGCAGGGCCTGCTCGTCTCGGTCTTCGGCGGTTGCGCCCTCGTCGGGGCCCTGCTGTACGGGGCGGTCGGGGAGCGGTTCGGGCGCCGGGCCGTGTTCGCGGCGGGCTTCCTCGTCGGAGGCGCCCCGCTGTACGTGGTGGCCGCGCTCACGGACACCACCGCGCCGCTGCTCGTGACGGCGGCCGCGGCCGGGTTCGGCGTCGGCGTCCTCAACCCGATCCTGACCACGGTCATGTACGAGCAGGTGCCGGACGGTCTCCGCAGTCGGGTCATGGGCGCGAGCACGGCGGGGGTCCTGCTCACGACGCCGCTCGGGGGCCTCGCGGCCGGCCTCCTGGTCGAGCGGGTCGGGCTGCCGGCGACGCTCCTCGGGATCGGCGCGCTCTACTTCCTCGCCACGCTCGCGCCGCTGGTGTTCCCGGCGTGGCGGGGCATGGACGAGCCACCGGCCCCACGACAGGACGGCACGCCCGAGGGCGGGTCGGTCAGCAGGCCGGAACCTTCGACTCCTGGCCCTGATCCAGTGCCCGGAGGGACGCCACCGCGTCGGTGAGCGCGGTGACGGGGACGAGCCGCAGGCCCTTCGGCAGCTCGGCCTGGGCCTCCGAGCACTCGGCCTTCGGTACGAGGAAGACGGTGGCGCCGTCCCGGGCGGCGGCCTGGGTCTTGAGGGACACCCCGCCGACCGCGCCGACGGCGCCGGCCGCGTCGATCGTGCCCGTACCGGCGACGATGCGGCCGCCGGTGAGGTCTCCGCCGGCACCGTCGCCCGCGAGCTTGTCGACGATGCCGAGGGAGAAGAGCAGTCCGGCGCTGGGCCCGCCGATGTCGGCGAGGTGCAGGGTCACCTTCACGTCGTCCGGGTCCTTCTTCAGGTACCCGAGGGCGGCGAGGGTGGCCGAGTCCTGCGACTTCTTCATCTGGCCGAGGTTGTGCTTCTCGATCTCGGCGTCGGACTTCCCCGAGGGGTAGACGGAGTCGTGGGGCAGGACGGCCCGGTCGGTACGGAACCAGGCGTCGGCCACGTCCGCGAGGTCCACGTCCGTGGACGGCCCCGTCGCGACGATCGTCGTCATCCGCAGCTGGCCCTCGGTGGCGCGGACGGGGGCGCCGGTGATGGTGATGACCTCACGCCCCTTGTCCTTGCCGAGCACGTCGGCGGTGGAGCCGGGCTGGGCGATCGCGTACGGCAGCGGCGCCAGCCCGACGACGGCGAAGAGCGCGGCGACGGGCAGGGCGCAGACGGCGAGCGCGCGGGACCGGGAGAGACTGGAGAGCACGCGTCCAATCTACTGGGGCGGACGGGGCCGTTCAGCGGGGTCCCCCGCCGCCCCCCGGTTGTGGGCAACTGTTCCGCAACGGTGGAACGGGTGGGCACAACCCACGACGGCGCCGCGCCCCGGTTGTGGGCAGGCGTTCCGCAGGGCGGAACGGGTGGGCACAACCCACGACGGCGCCGCACCCGTGGTGCACGTCCAGGCCCGGGAGCCTAGGCCCGGCAAGGGGCGCCGTCCGTTGTGCCCACCCGTCCCGCCCTGCGGGACGATTGCCCACAACGGGGGGAGCGGCACCCAGCAGGGGGCGGCCCGGGCGCCAGCCCGTCGGCGGCACGGGCGCGGGCCCTAGGCCGCACGGGCGCCAGCCCATAGGCCGTACAGGCGCGGGCCCTAAGCCGCACGGGCGCCAGCCCATAGGCCGTACAGGCGCGGGCCCTAAGCCGCACGGGCGTCGGCCCGTAAGCCGCGCGGGTCGCCGAGGCCCATGGCAGCCCCGTTGCCGCGCGCCTTAGCGCAGCGCGTCCGCGACCTCTCTCGCCGCGTCCACCACCCTCGGTCCCACGCGTTCCGGTACCGCGTCCGCGAGCATCACGACGCCGACGCTGCCCTCGACGCCCGTGACGCCGACCAGCGGGGCCGCGGCGCCGCTCGCGCCCGCTTCCAGTTCGCCGTGGGTGAGGGTGAAGCCGGGTTCGATCAGGCCGCCCTGCCGGGCGGCGAGGATCGCGCGGCCGGCCGCACCCCGGTCGAGGGGGTGGCGGAAGCCGGCCCGGTAGGCGACGTGGTAGTCGGTCCAGGTCGGTTCGACGACCGCGACCGCGAGCGCCTCCGCCCCGTCGACCAGCGTCAGATGGGCCGTCGCCCCTATGTCCTCGGCGAGCGAGCGCAGCGCGGGCAGCGCGGCCTCGCGCACCAGGGGGTGGACCTGGCGGCCGAGCCGCAGCACGCCGAGGCCGACGCGGGCGCGCCCGCCGAGGTCGCGGCGGACGAGGGCGTGCTGTTCCAGGGTGGCGAGCAGCCGGTAGACCACGGTCCGGTTGACACCGAGTTTGTTGGACAACTCGGTGACCGTCAGGCCGTGGTCGGTGTCGGCGAGCAGCTTGAGGACTCTGAGTCCCCGGTCGAGCGTCTGGGAGGTCTCCGCGGTCACGACGCCCACACCTCTCCTTCGAAAGTGAGTGGTGGCGGGCTCCCACGGGGGTTACGACGCCGGTCCCGTCGGCGACGCACGTCAGAGGCCGCCGGCAGGAAGGGGTACACCGGCTGCGCTCCGCGGCGGCGCTGCCACGGGGCGATTGCTTTGAGCCGGGACAGTAGCGACCCGCTCCGCTCAGCGGAAGACCTCGTCCAGAATCCGGGCGCCGACGACCGGATAGAGACGGTTCGGGACCTTCGTCGGTCACACGCGGGACTTCGGCGGACAAGATCGGCTTTGTCGTGCCCGTAGCGTGGAAGCCGCCCGGAGACCGACCGTGGGGGCCGGTCCCCGGTGCCGGTTCCGGCGCGGGTCCCGCCGCGGCGGGACGAGTGAGGCCCGTACGAACGCCGTCGTACGGGCCTCAGCCACACCACTCCCGCGGGTCACCGCATCCGCGTGGCCCACTCCTGCACCTTCTTGATCCGTTCCCGGATCTGCCCGGCGGTCGCCTCCGCGCTCGGCGGCCCGCCGCACACCCGCCGCAGCTCGGTGTGGATCACGCCGTGGGGCTTGCCGGTCTGGTGGACGTACGCGCCGACCATCGTGTTGAGCTGCTTGCGCAGTTCGAGGAGTTCCTTGTGGGAAACGATGGGGCGCCGCTCGGCCGGAAGCTCCAACAGGTCCGCCTCCTCGTCCGGCTTCTTGCGGCTGTGCGCGATCTGCCGGGCCTGGCGCTTCTGGAGCAGCAGCTGGACCTGGTCGGGTTCGAGGAGGCCCGGGATGCCGAGGTAGTCCTGCTCCTCGGCGCTGCCGGGGTGGGCCTGCATGCCGAACTCGGCGCTGTTGTACAGCACGCGGTCGAAGACGGCGTCGGACTCCAGCGCCTCGAAGGGCAGCATGTCCTGCTCGCCGGTGTCCTCGTCCTGCTCCCTCTCCGCCTCCGCCATCTCCTTCTCGGATTCGGCGTACGGGTCCTCCTCGCCCCCCTTCTTGGGCTTGTCGAGGACGTGGTCGCGCTCGACCTCCATCTCGTTGGCGAAACCGAGGAGGCTGGGGATCGTCGGAAGGAACACGGACGCGGTCTCGCCGCGCCTGCGTGAACGTACGAAACGGCCGACGGCCTGCGCGAAGAACAGCGGCGTCGAGATCGTCGTCGCGTACACGCCGACGGAGAGGCGGGGTACGTCGACGCCCTCGGACACCATGCGGACGGCGACCATCCAGCGGTCGGTGCTCTCGCTGAACTCGTCGATGCGGTTCGAGGCGCCGGTGTCGTCGGAGAGGACGACGGTGGCCTTGGTGCCGGTGATCTCGCGGATCAGCTTGGCGTACGAGCGGGCCGAGTCCTGGTCGGAGGCGATGACGAGGCCGCCGGCGTCCGGGATGGACTTGCGGACCTCGGTAAGGCGTTGGTCGGCGGCGCGCAGGACGTTCGGCATCCAGTCGCCCTTGGCGTCGAGCGCGGTGCGCCAGGCCTGGGAGACGGCGTCCTTGGTCATCGGCTCGCCGAGGCGGGCGGCGATCTCGTCACCGGCCTTGGTGCGCCAGCGCATGTTGCCGCTGTAGGAGAGGAAGATGACGGGGCGGACGACACCGTCGCCGAGGGCGTTGCCGTAGCCGTAGGTGTAGTCGGCGGAGGACCGCCGGATGCCGTCGTTGCCCTCTTCATACGTGACGAAGGGGATCGGGTTGGTGTCCGACCGGAAGGGCGTACCGGTCAGCGCGAGGCGCCGGGTGGCGGGCTCGAAGGCTTCGAGGCAGGCCTCGCCCCAGGACTTGGAGTCTCCGGCGTGGTGGATCTCGTCGAGGATGACGAGGGTCTTGCGCTGTTCGCAGCGGTTGCGGTGGAGCATGGGCCGGACTCCGACGCCGGCATAGGTGATGGCGACCCCGTCGTACTCCTTGCTGAGCGGCCCGGCGCTGTAGTCCGGGTCCAGCTTGATCCCTATCCGCGCGGCGGCGGCGGCCCACTGCTTCTTCAGGTGCTCGGTGGGCGCGACGACGGTGATCTGCTGCACGACGTGGTGGTGCAGCAGCCAGGACGCGAGGGTCAGGGCGAAGGTCGTCTTGCCGGCGCCGGGGGTGGCGACGGCGAGGAAGTCACGGGGCTGCTCCTGGAGGTACCTCTCCATGGCGCCCTGCTGCCAGGCACGCAGCTTGCCGGCGGTACCCCAGGGGGCCCGGCCGGGGAAGGCGGGAGAGAGGTGATGGGAGGAGGTGGCGGTAGTAGTCACGATCTCCGGGTTCGACGCTCGTCCAGATATGACAACCGGGCCACCTTACCGGTGCGCTACCTCCGAGCCCCACCGGACGAGGCCGTGACCCCGCCCAGTGCGGCACGTCTCACAGACGTCGGATCAGCGTGCGAACCTCGGCAGCAACGCGGCGATCTTCGGGACGTCAAGGGCCCCCTGGCAGACGTCCAGGACGAACGCCTCGGCCTCGTCGACGTCAAACGCGGGGTCGAGCGGGTGCCCGTTCAGATGCAGGAAGACCCAGGTCGCGTACCAGGCGATGCGCTTGTTGCCGTCGACGAGGCCGTGGTTGCGGGCCAGTGACTCCATCAGCGCCGCGGCCTTCTCCCAGACGGCGGGATAGGCGTCCTGGCCGAAGACGCTCGACTGCGGGCGCAGCAGGGCGGAGTCGAGCAGGCCGTAGTCGCGGACCTCACTCGCTCCCAGACGTTCCGCGAGGTTCAGGAGCTGGGGGAGCGTGAGGAAGTGCGTCACGCAAGCCTCCGGTTGAGCTCCGCGCTGGCCTTCAGCACGTGCTCGGCCGCCTCGTCGAACAGGCGGGAGTGCTCGTCTATCGCCCTCATCACGGCGTCGTGCGCGAAGGACTGCATGCTGCGTCCCTCCGCCTCGGCCCGCTCGCGCAGCGCGTCCAGCTCTTCCTCGGTGAATCTGACGTTCAGAGCAGCCATGACGCCACGGTACCGCGTAGTACCACGTGGTGTCAGCGACTTTCCGGGACCCTGACCCGGGCCGCCTCCGCCCCCAACCGCGTAGCGACCCACGCCCCCACCGCCGCCACCCCCGCCATCGGCAGGAAGACCGCGGCGAAGGCGGCCGGGTGGGAGCCCGTGGTCGTGTGGGCGGTGACCGCGTGGCCGACCGCGCCGCCGCCGAGGGCCGCGAAGGCCGCTCCGCCCGCGGCGAGGAGGAGGACGTTGGAGAGGCCGTCGGAGATCTGCAGGGCGGCCGAGTTCGCGCCCACCTCCTCGGGCGCGGAGAGCTTCATGAGCAGCACGCTCGTCGAGGAGATCACCGCTCCCATGCCGAGGCAGCCGACGCCCCAGGCCGCCGCGAGCACCCAGACCGGCACCGCCGTGATCAGCACGCTCGGCGCCACCGCGATGGCGAGCGCCACCAGGACCATGCCGAGGACGACGAGCCGCTCCCGGTACGGCTCCGTCCACGGCCGGGCCTGGATGTACGAGCCGAGCGCCCAGGTGAGGCCGCCCAGGGCCAGGGAGAGGCCGGCCAGGGTGGGGCTGAGGCCCCGCTGGGTGACCAGCATCAGCGGGACGAAGGACTCGGCCGCGATGAACGCGCCGGCGGCGATGCCGCGGAGGAGGACGACGGACGGCAGGCCGCGGGCCGCCCGCCAGGTGCCGCTCGGCAGGAGCCCGCGGACGGTGGGCACGAGGAGCGCGATGCCCACGACGGCGGGGAGCAGGGAGAACCAGCGCAGTTCCTGGCCGCCGTACTGGAGGAGCGCCGCCCCGGCCGAGATGCCGAGCGCGAGCCGGATCCGGCGCCGGTCCCAGGAGGCGACGGGCGCGTCCGGGTCGGCGGGGCCGGAGGCGGTGCGGCGTATCGCGGGGAGGGCGAGGGCCAGCGGGAAGACGACGAGGACGGGGATGCCGAGGAAGACCCAGCGCCAGCCGAGGTGCTCGGTGACCGTTCCGGAGGCGAGCGGTCCGACGACGGAGGGGACGATCCAGCTCGCGGCGAAGGCGGCCATGATCGCGGGTCTGAGGTGTTCCGCGTAGGCGCGGCCGACGATCACGTACAGCGCGACGATGACGAGGCCACCGCCGAGGCCCTGGACGGCCCGGCCGAGGATGAACAGCCACATGGCGCCGGCGGTCCCGGAGAGCAGCAGTCCGGCGGCGAAGGCGCTGATGCCGGCGGTCAGGGGCGCGAGGGGCCCTCGCCGGTCGGACCACTGACCGGCGAGGACCATGCCGAAGAGGCTGGTGGTGAAGTACGCGGAGAAGGCGAAGGCGTAGAGGGAGACGCCGTTCAGCTCGCGGGCGGCGACGGGCATGGCGGTGCCGACGGCGGTCGCCTCGAAGGCGATGAGCAGGACGACGGAGACGATGCCGATGCTGAGCGCCCGGTGGGCCGGGTCGAGGACGGACCCCTTGGTGTCGTCGTCGGCGGCGGGACGGGGTCCGGGGCTGCCGGCGACGACGGCGTCGGGCACGGCGTCGGCCTTGGCGTCGGCGTCGCGGGGTTCGAGGGCGCTCATCCCCCCAGAGTAAGAGGTGAAGCACGAGATGACCCCTGTCAGGAGCCCCGTCCCCGCTCAGTCCTTGGACGTAGGTCCGTGAACGGGGTGTTGCAGCGCTGTGGCAGTCGCATGGCACGGCCGCCGGAACCCTTGAGCCCCCTCGCGGCCGCCGCCTACCGTCGTACTCGTTGCACCACACGACCGTGTGCCCGAGTGGTTGAGGGGCCGGCCTGCAAAGCCGGTTACGTCGGTTCGATTCCGATCACGGTCTCCAAGCGATCTCGGAGCGATCTCCCCCTAGGGATCTCGTCAAGGGATCTCTCTCGGGGATCTTCACAGGCACCGCCCGCCTGTGCGACAGTCCGCCGCATGAGCGATCAAGGAAGACGCAAGCTGGGCGTCCTCGTCGGCGTGGGCGCCGCCGGGGTCCTGTTGCCCGGCATCACCCTGGGTACGGAGACCGGCGTCGTCCTCTCCGTCCTCATGGCCACCCTGGTGATCGTGGTCCTCACCCAACTGATCCACATCGGCCCGACCGGCCGCGTCCCGCTCCCCGCCCTGGCCGCCTTCGGCCTGGCCGGCTTCGTCCAGGACGCCCTCATCTGGTGGCTGCTGTCCTGGCTGGGCCCGAAGATCTCGGAACTCCGGGTCGAGGGCCTCGCGACGATCCTCCTCGCGGCGCTGATCACCCGCGCGACGGTCCTGCTCCTGTCCCAGCTGTCCCCGGCCGCCGCGACGGCCGAGGACTGAGGGCTGCGGACTGCGGACTGCGGACTGCGGACTGCGGACTGAGCCAGGAGGTCAGTGGAGGTCAGCGGGGCAGCAGCTTCTCCGGCACGGTGACCTTCTCGGCGCGGCCGACCGGGGAAGGTCGTGCGCGAGAGCTTGTCCGTGTCGGGATTCCAGGCCTGCGCCTCCGCGACCATCCGCTCCTTCATCTCGGTGAGCGAGCGGTCGTGCGGCTGGAAACCTCCCCCGAGGTCGGTCCGGAGCGCCTCGACGTTCCGCTCCCCGAACACCTGCCCGTAGTTCTTCAGGGCCGCCTGGGGCACGGCGCCCGCGCCCTTCGGCGCCGCGGAGTCCCCTCCGCCGCCGCAGGCCGCCGCCGAGAGTGCCGCGACCAGGGCGACCGCCGTCACCCCTCCTGCTCGCCGCGCCACTTCTTCACCTCGAGGACGGGCTTCTCACCGAGCCCGGCGTTGTCCTCGCACTGCAGTTTCTTGACGACCGCGAGCGTGACGGAATGGAGGACGGTGAGGTACGCCTCGCGGGTCGCGGGGGTGTTGTCGGGGTAGGCCCCCTTCACCGGCTTCTCGAACTTGAGCACACTCTCGATGGGAACCGGGTGCTGGTCCGACCCCTGCAGTCGAGGGCTGGTGCAGCCCACGAAGAGATAGGCCGCCTTGTTGTCCGTGCTCGCCTCTCGGCCCATCCCGTAGAGGTACCGGCCCTGGGCCGTCCACTTGGTGCCGTCGTCGTACAGATCGGCGGCCTCGTAGAGCCTGAAGCTGATGTCGACGCCGGCTCTCGAGTCGGCGTCGGCCTTGACCTCGCACATCGCACGACGACCTGGGGGCCTCCCCTTCGCCGCCTGATCCTCGATCACCTCGTTCACGGTCCGCTCCAGCCCACCGCTCCCGGCCTCCGAGAACTTCTTCGCGCCCAGCACCGTTTCGAGCGCGCCCGCCGCCGCGGGCGAGAGCGTGCCGTCGCACTGCTGCGCGGCGGTGACCCGCGGCGGCTCCTCCTCGTCGCTCCCACAAGCGGTGAGGAGCAGCCCGAGAGCGAGCATGGTCGAGACGGATGCGAGTGCTCTTCTCATCGGGCTCCTCGGGAGGTCGGAAGGGTCGAATTCGGGAATCGCGGGTCGGCGCGGCGGTGAGTCGAAGGGGGACGAGGCGCTGCCGGTGGTTCAGCCGGTCTCGGGGGCGTTGCCGGTCTGCTTCGCGTGATCGTTGCCCAGTCCGTAGCCGCCGTCCACGGACTCGATCATGTCCTGCTTGAAGTCGCTGCTCACCTTGTCACTGTGCATGGCGAGGAAACGCTCCATCGGCGACTCCGCGCTGTACCGGCCGGCCGTGTAGAGGGCCGCCTTGTCCTCGTGGATCTCGTCCTCGGTCTTGTCCTTGTGGTCCTCGACCGACTTGTCCGACCAGTCGCCGATGACCTGGCCGGCGAGTTGTTCCATGACTCCCGACCCCGTGTCGACCGCGAGCGGTACGAGGACGGCGGCCGCGCCGACCGCGGCGGTGGCCGGAAGGAAGGCGACACCGGCCGCGATGCCCACCGTGGCGCCGAGCTCCACCCAGCCGGCCTTCGCCGCCTGCGCCTTCTCGTACTCCTCGTGCTTCTTCATGCCTTCGGCCTCGACCTGGTTGGCGCGCGACTCGTCCAGGAGGCCCTGGAGCGTGGCGCCGGTGTAGACGGTGGAGCGGGCCCGGCCCTCGTCGATCTTCCCGTCCGCGCCGACCTGCGCCTCGAGCACGCTGGTGGTGTAGAGACGCTCGGCCGTGGAGACGGTGGCGTACGCGTCCGGGTGCTGGCCCAGAGTGCTGAGGAACTTCACGGCGCCGTCACGGCCGAATTCCGGGTGGGCCGACGGATCCTTCGTCGGCGCGAAGACGCTCTGGGAGTCGTTCTTGTTGAGAGCCCAGTTGAGGTCGTCGATGTAACCGGCGCCCATGTTGCCGAGGCTGTCCGCCAACGGAGACTGCCACTTCTTGAGCAGTTCGGGGTCGCCACCGTACTTGTCGACGACCTGCTGCATGATCCCGGCCGAGGTCTCGTCGCGCTTGAGTTCCGGCGTGGTGTCGTCCCAGGCGTGGCCGAGGGTCGCGGCCTCCAGGGCGTGACCGAGCGCGTCGGGCATGTAGTCGGCCGACTTCTTGGCGTCGTCGGGGTGGTGCCCGTCGATGTCGGGGAAGAACTCGTACTTCTCGTTGCCGAAGAAGTCGAGGTAGTTCTCGATCTTGTTGCCGTCCTTGTCCTTGCCGAGGTCCAGCTCCCCGCCGACGCTGCCATCCTTGTTGTACGAGGTCAGCGGATCCTTCGAGAAGAACTCCTTCGACGCCTCCGGGCTGTGCCCCAGCGCCTCCAGCATCGAGACCATCGGGTCGAAGCCGGAGCCGTTGACGCCCGACGGGTTGTACTGGTTCTTCAGCCAGCCGCCGCCCATGGGCTTGCTGTCGGCGAACATGTACGGGTCCTTGGCGTGGAGCTGGGTGACGTGCTCCGCGATGGGGACCAGGAACTTCTTGTCGTAGTCGCCGTAGCGCATGATGCCGCCGAGCAACTGGTAGCCGTACGCCGGGTTGTTGTCGTACTTGACGAGCGGGATCCGCTCCGTGCCCAGCTTGCGCATCTCCGAGGACCACTTGTCGGTCCACGCGTCGCCGCCCTGCGTCGCCGTCGCCAGGTTCATGCCCAGGTTCCGCTGGAGGTCCTGGACGTCGGCGAGGCGCTGCTTGTCGACCTTCGAGTAGTCGTACGTGTCCGTGGACAGCTGGCCGAAGAACTCCAGCGCGCCCTTCGGGCCCATGCCGTCGTAGAAGGTCCGGGAGAACTCCTTCGAGCCGCTGTTGTCCTTCAGCAGCTCGTTGAGGCGCACCAGCTCCTCGTGGGAGATGTCCCGGCCCTTCTTCGCCAGGTCGACGGCGCGCTGCGCCTCCTCGGCGTCGAGGCTGGTGTACTTCGGGGCGCTGAAGTTGTGCTTGTCGCCGGTGATGTTGGCCTTGAGCGCGTTGGAGCAGGCCACGTCCGCGTCGTCACATGCCTCGACGATCGCGTCGATCCGCCGCTGCATCTCGGCGATCTCGGCGCTCTCCTTGCGGACCATGTCCTGGAAGTCGGGGTCGTGCCGCATCCCCTGGTCCTTGGTCCGGGACAGCGGCTCGACCGCCTCGACCGTGCCGTCGGACCTCACCCGGAAGCGCTTCGCGGGTGCTTCCGTCTCGACGATCTTCTTGAGGTCGTCCTTCGCCTTCTTGAAGGCGTTGTAGCCGTCCGCCAGGACCTTGTGGATGCCGTCGGCGGCCTTGGCCGCGTCGTCGAACTCCTTCGCGGTCTTGTCCACGAACGGCTTCGTGACCTCGGCGTTCACCCCGCGCCAGTAGTCGTCCTTGGCCTTCGCCGCCATCGTCGTACGGGCGTCGGACGCGAGCGTGTCCAGCTTGCCCTTCATCGCCGACCAGTCGTCGGCCGAGGCCTTCATCTTGTCGAGCGGCGCCTGGTAGACGTTGTCAAAGGTCAGCACAGCAGGTCCCCCGCCTACTTGAGGTACTCGTTGATCTTGGAGGCCGAGAAGGCCGCCTTGATGTCCGCTTCTTCCTTGGCGTGCGAGGCCGCGCTGTAGTCGAGGTGGTTGGAGATGTTGGCGCAGGCGTCGAGCAGCGTGTTCAGCTGCGAGCTCCACGTCTCCTGCACGGTCGACATCGCGGAGCCGGTGAGGAAGCCGTGGCTGGACATGCCCGACGCCGCCTCCGTGGTGTTCGTACGCGCGTGGTTCCCGTCCTTGGCCAGCCGGCCGTGCAGCGCGTAGGCGGCGCTGCCGATGGCCCCGAGCTTGTCCTGGTCGACGCTCAGGTCGGCGTTCCCGCCGCCCCCGCCGCCGGGCTCGGGGGCGACCTGGTTGAGCCTCATGCCCACACTGTCCGTGGACGTGGACCGGACCGACGCCCACTCCTGATCGAACGACATGCTCTCCCCCGTGACGGTGATCGTTCCGGCTTCGCCTCAGCAAGTTCCGTGCCCACGGAAACACGGCGATCGTAGACCCCCGGGCGCCTGTTCGAGCGCCGCCCCCTGGGAATCACCGTCATCCCCGAGATCTTCACGGCGTACGCATGCCCACTTCACCTTCGCAACCCGGAAAGACCGGACTTTCCCGGCCGCCCGCACGGCGACCCCGTGCCCCGGCGCCCCTCCCGGGCACGGCCCCCCACCCCCACCTCGATAGGCTCGACCCGCCCCCGTCACCACGGGGCGCACGGACGACGGGGGCAGGGCCGGTGGAACAACGGGGAGCGGGGCCGGTGGAACAGCCGCGCGCACAGCAGGAGTCCGAGCGGCCCGAGCCGGAAGCCACGGGACGGACCGGGCAGACGCCGCAGGACCGCGCCCGGCGGACCGCGCAGCCCTCGCAGGATTCCGCCCGCCGGATCGGCCCGTACCGGCTGATCACCCGGCTCGACCCGCCCCACCCCCCGCCGCCCTGCCGCCGGTTCGTGGCGCGCTCCGAGGACGGTGAGCACACCGTCCTGCTCCACGCCCCGCTGCCGGGCACCGACCCCGCCCGGTTCGCCGCCGAGGCCGAGGCCGCCCGCTACCTCCTCGGGCCCTGGATCGCCCCGGTGACGAGCGTGGCGGGACCCGGCGAGGCCCCCTGGTACGCGAGCCCGTACGTCCCGGCGCTCCCCCTCCCCGTGGCCCTGGCCGTCCACGGCGGCCCGCTGCCCGAGGTCACCGTCCGCGCCGTCGGCGTCGCCCTCGCCGAGGCGCTGGCCGCCGCGCACGGCCAGGGCCTCACGCACGCCGGGGTGTCCCCGGCCGCCGTCCTGCTCACCGCGGACGGCCCCCGGCTGACCTGCTTCGGAGCGGTACGGGCCGCCTCGGACGACGGCGAGCCGCGCACCGGCCTGCCCGGCCTCGACCCGGGGGCGCTCGCCCCCGAGCAGGCCACGGGCGGCCGGCCCCGGCCGCCGGGCGACGTCTTCGCGCTCGGCGCCGTCCTCGCGTACGCCGCCACCGGCCACACCGTCCCCGAGCGCGACGAGATCCCGCCCGCGCTCCGCGCGCCGATCGCCTCCTGCCTGGCCCGCGACCCGGCCGACCGGCCCACGGCCGCCGCCCTGATGGCCTCGCTCGCGCCGCCGACCGCGCACGAGACGGTCCTGAACTCGGCCGGCTCCCTCCTCGCCCCCGGCTGGCTGCCGGGCCGGGTGGTGGCCGCGCTCGCCCGCCAGTCCTCCGAACTCCTCGCCGCCGAACTCCCGGCGCCGGCCGGGGTCTGAAAGCCCCACAGCTCGCAGAACCACTCCCCGCCCGCCCCTCCCTGGATCTGACGGACCTGACCTCATGCTGTCGCCCCTGACCCACGACGACCCGGCCGCCGTCGCCTCGTACCGTCTCCTCGCCCGCCTCGGCTCCGGCGGCATGGGCACGGTGTACCTGGCGCGCACCCCCGGCGGCCGTACCGTCGCCCTGAAGACCGTGCACGCCCGCCTCGCCACCGACCCCGCCTTCCGGGCCCGGTTCCGGCTGGAGACGGACGCGGCGCGGATCATCGGCGCCCGGCACGGCGCGGCCGTCGTCGACGCCGATCCGCTGGCGGAGACGCCGTGGCTGGCCACCGAGTACGTCCTCGGCCCGCCGCTCGACGACGCCGTCGCCCTCGGCGGCCCGCTGCCGGAACCGACGGTCCGGGCCCTGGGGGCCGCGCTCGCGGGGGCCCTCGCGCAGCTGCACTCCTCGGACGTGGTCCACCGGGACCTGAAGCCGTCGAACGTCCTCGTCACCGCGTACGGCCCGAAGATCATCGACTTCGGCATCGCCCGCGCGGCCGGCGACGACCACCTGACGCGCACGGGAGCGGCGGCAGGCACACCCGCCTTCATGTCGCCGGAACAGGCGAGCGGCCAGGAACACCCCCCGGCGGGCGACGTGTTCGCCCTCGCCGGCGTCCTCGTCTTCGCCGCCACGGGCCACGGCCCCTTCGGTACGGGCTCCCCCGCCGACCTCCTCTACCGCGTCCGCTACGCCGACCCCGACCTCACGGGCGTACCGGAAGCCCTGCTGCCGCTCCTGACGGCCTGCCTCGCCAAGGACCCGGCGGCCCGCCCCACCACCGGCACCCTGTCCGACCACCTCCACGACGGCCACGGCGAGTTCGCGGACCACCTCCCGCCCCTGCTCCTCACCGACATCGCCCGCCGCGCGACGGACGTCTGGCTGCACACACCACACCGCCGCCCGGCGCCGACGGAATCGGCGCTCACGGAGACCACCCCGAGCACCCCCCTCTCCCGCCGCCGCGCCCTCACCCTGGGCGGCGGCTCCCTGCTGGGCCTGGCGGGAGCGGGCGCGGGGGTGTGGGCGTGGCTGGGGTCGCGGGACACCACCCGGGCGAGCGATGCCGGTCCGGCGGCCGCCGGCCCCACCGCGATCCCCGCCAAGACCGCCTCGGACGGGGCGCCGGCGGCGCTGTGGCAGGGGGCTTCCCTGGACCGGGAGGAGAGCATCACGCCGCTGATCGCGGGCGATGTCGTGGGGTTCGCGGAGACCGTGTCCTTCCGCGCGCTCGACATGCGGAAGGGCACCACGCTGTGGGACGACTCGCTTCCGGAGCCGAACCAGATCACCACGGACGGGACCTACTTCTACACGACCGAGGGGGGGCTGGGCCACGAACCCGTCGCCCTACACATCCGCACGCTCGCGCCCCGCACCGGCAAGGAGACGGCCCGGATCATCGAACTCAAGGGCTTCGAGGGCTCCATGTCCGGCACGGACGTCCTCACCGCCTCCGGCGGGCGCCTCTTCGCCTCCTCACGCATCGGCGACCGGGTGGGTGACCGGTTCACCGGCCGCCACCTGATCTCCGTCGACCTGCGTACGGGCAAGGAGGTCTGGCGGCAGCCGTACGAGGGGGGCAACGCCCGCCCCTGGCTGTCCCAGGTCGTCGGCGGTCTGCTGGTCATCGGCAAGAACAGCGACGACCTCAAGTCCTTCGAACTCCAGGCACGGGATGTGCGCACCGGACGCCGGCTGTGGGGACGGAGCATCCCACTCGAGGAATCCCAGCACTACTGCCCCGGGCAGCTCGCGACCGACGACCGGCACGTGTACCTCGGCGGCGACCGCCTCCGGGCGCTGCGGCTCACCGACGGCGGCGTCGCCTGGGAGTACGGCGTAGGCTCCGCGTTCGGGCTGCCGGCCGTCTCGGACGGTCTCGTCCACGTCAACGAGGCAGGCCGCGGCCTCGTCGTCGTGAGCGCCGACAACGGCGAGAAGCGCTGGCAGGAGGCCCCGTCCGGCCGCAGCCTGACCCCGGAACTCCTCAACGTCCCCGTGGTCGGAACGAAGTACGTGTACGCCCCCGTCCGGGGCGGTCTGAGCGCGATCGACCGCACCACCCGCCGTTCGACGTGGGTGTTCCCGACGGACGCGAGCCGGTACGTCGTCGACAGGGCACGGACGCGGATCATCGGAGCCGGGGCGTCCTCCGTCGTAGCCATCCCGTTCGCCTGACCCATCGGTGACCCACCGGCCTGCACGCCCCCTTCCCCCTCGTCCTGGAAAGCAGCCTCGTGACCACGCAGCCCCTCGCCACCGGCGACCCGCTCCGGCTCGGCCCGTACCGCCTCCTCGGCGTCCTCGGTGAGGGCGGCATGGGCAAGGTGTACGTCGGCAGGGACGGCGCCGGAGTCCCCGCCGCCGTCAAGGTCCTCCGCCCCGAACTCGCCCATGACCAGCACCTCGCCCAGCGGTTCGTCCGCGAGGCCGACATGGCGCGGGCCGTCACCAGCAAGGGCGTGGCGCGGGTCCTGGGGGCACAGACCGAGGGCGGCCGGCCGTGGATCGCGGCCGAGTTCCTCGCCGGCCCGACACTGGACGAGGCTGTCGGTGCGTACGGGCCGATGGACGAGGCCACCGTGCGCGCCCTGGCCGCCCAGCTCGCCCGTACCCTGCACGACATCCACGCGGCCGGTCTGGTCCACCGTGACCTCAAGCCCGCGAACATCGTGCTCACTTCGACCGGCCCGCGGGTCATCGACTTCGGCATCGCGCGACCCGAACACGGCCTGACCCTCACGACGACGGGCCAGATCCCGGTGACGCCGGGGTACGGGGCCCCGGAGCAGGTCCTCGGTCAGCGCGTCGGACCGGCGTCGGACGTGTTCTCCCTCGGCGCGGTCCTCGCGTACGCGGCGAGCGGGCGGCGCACCTTCGACGGCGCGCACGTGGCGGCGGTCCAGTACGAGGTCGTGCACGGCGCCCCGGACCTGAGCCTGGTGCCGCCGGGGCTCCAGGAGCTGATCGGCCCGTGCCTGGCGAAGGATCCGGTCCACCGCCCCGCGCCCCCGCGGATCGCCGAGGCCTTCGCCCCGCCGAAGGGCGCCGACCGCGCCTGGCGCAAGGGCCCGCTCGCCGACGACATCAAGCGGCGCGAGACGGCCACGAAGCGTCTGACAGCGCCCGCGGACACCTCTGTACCCGCCGCGTCACCGTCACGGCGCCGCTTCCTCACCGGCGCGGCGGTGGGCGTGGCCGTCCTCGGCGCGGGCGGCGGGGTCGGGGCCTGGTGGCTGAACCGCGACGGAGCGAAGTCCCCGACCGCGGCCGTGCCCCCGGCCGTCGCCACCCCCGAGGCGGCCTTCGTCTCGCTCATCGACAGCGAGCCGGGCAAGGCCCCGGATGCGCTGTGGGGCCCTCTCGACGTCACCGCTCCGAACGGCCATCTCCCGCTGCCCGTACGCGATGTACTGATCGTGCAGGCGAAGACGGGCGACCTGCTCGCCCTGTCCGTCACCGACGGGAAGGAGCGGTGGCGGGCCAAGGACATCGACGCGGACGCCGGTTTCGTCTCCGTCGCCGACCGGCTCGTCGTCGGCGCCGACGGAAACGGCGTCCTGAACGCGTTCGTCGCCTCCACCGGCAAGCCCGTCTGGCAGACCCGGTCCGACGTCGAGCACCTTCTCGCGGCCGACGACACCCACGTCTACCTCGTGACGAAGGACAACGAACTGAGCGCCGTCGACGCCTGGACGTGCAAGACGGCCTGGACCCGCCCGATGACGTCCCCGCGCTCCCCGAACGGCCCCGCGAAGGCGGCCACCGGCGGGAAGCGGCTCGTGGTCCACGGCCGGGACGGACAGGTCGACGTCGTGGACACCACGACGGGCGAGACCGTATGGAAGATCAAGGGCCAGGGCACCCACGGTCAAGCCCCCGCGATCGGTGGCGACACCGTGTATCTCGGCGGCCCCTCCCTGATGGCCAGGCGTCTCGACGAGGGCAGTTTCCTGTGGGAGGAGGAGTCCCGGAACTTCGGCGACGAGCGGCTGGGCTGGGCCAGCCCGGCCACCGACGGCACATCGGTGATCGCCGTCGACGGTTACCAGGCCTACCGCTTCAGCACCCTCGCGGATTCCGGCCGCGCGAGCACGGAATGGATGGAGGTCCTGGGCGAGATCGGCAGCACGACCGGCACCCGCACCGCCCCAGCGGTGGAGGGCGGGACGGTCTGGCTGCCCGAACCCGACGACAGCACTGTCCGGGTGGTGAACAAGACCGCCACCGCCACCCTGTTCACCGCGACGATGGAGCGCCAGGGTCCGTACCAGCTCGTGAGTGACGCCCACCGCGTCTTCATCGCACGCGGCGGCCGGATCGCGGCCATGCCGGTCTACGGCGAGTGAGGGGCCCCTACGCGGCTACAGCCGCTCCTTCCCGGGCTCAGGCATTCCCCGGTCCGGGTACCTTCGCCTCGTCCGCACAGCCCCACGCCACGGTGGCGCGGTGGACGAGATCCTGGAGGACGACATTGCGGTCCGCAGGGTCGTCGTCCGACGTGCCCCGGGTCGTCATCCACCCCAGGACGACACCCAGGTCCCCGCAGCGGAACCAGAGTTTCGCCTCACCCGCGATCGAGTACCCCTCCAACCCTACGAGCGCCTCGGCGGAACCCCCGGTCCTGTCGAGGTTCGGCGCCTTGGGAACCCTCGCGAAGGAGAACCTCACCAGGCTGTCCGCCTTGTCGCCGCCGACCAGCCGGATCACGCAGACAGGCTGGCCGTTGCTGGACCACAAGTGCGCGCGATCGTCGAACGAGGACAGCTCACGTGCGCGTTCGGCCACGGCCCGACCGGTCCGGGCCAGCCTCTCCAGTGCCCGTGCCGCCGGCTCCGAGAACCCACCGCACGTCTCCCCGATGGCCACGGTTCCCGGCGGCTCCTCGTCCGCGGTCCCGCATCCGGCGAGCAACACCACCATCGCGCCGGCCCCAGCCACACCACACCTGAGTCGCCGGTTCACTTGTTGCCGTCCATCCTGTCGGCGGTCCCGGCCCCACGGTCGTACGCGTTGAGCGACTCCTGAAAGAGGGTGGTCCGCTTCTCAGGCGGCACGTCGTGCAGTTCCAGGTAGTTCATCAGCGCGCTCTGTGCTCTCTCCTTGCTCAGCTCGCCGAACCCCTCCGCGTCGAGAGCGGCCTTGCTGGTGAAGTCGGCTTCGTTCTCCAGAGCCTCTTCACTGAACCCGTTGCCCCAGTAGGTCTCCAGCGCGGAGCTCCCCGCATCGACGAGCAACGGCACGAGGGTCTGTGCCGCCACACCGGCTGTCGGACCCAGGAAGGGTGTCACCGCCACCCCGACACCCGCACTCAGCCCCAGGCTGAGCCCTGCTTGCTTCCAAGCCGCGCTCTTGGCGTATTCGAGGTTCGCCTTGTCCTCGGCGTCCTTGTACGTGGCGTTGATCTCGCTGATCCGCCCCTCGGTGAGCGCACCGAACGCATAGGCGCCCGCGTTGGAAGCCATCCGCGCCTTCTCGAGGTCGTCGGGGTAGGCCACCATCGCGCTGTCGGTGAACGCCTGCTGGGAGGCCGAGAGAAGCTGGTAGTTTCCGTCCTCCTGAGCGGCGATCTGCAGGAATTTACGCGCGACCGATTCGTTGACCGACATGTGGTCCGGTCCGTGGTGGCGGAACACGTCGTCCGGGTCGGAGGAACCGGTGGCGAGACCCTCGCTCGCCAGCCCCCAGTTCAGGTCGTCGATGTATCCGGCGCCCATCCGCCCCAGACTCTCCCCGATGCCCGCCCTGTCCTTCAAGAAGTCGGTGTCGTCGGCGACAGAGGTCACCACCTGCTCCATGATGTTGGCGGAGACCGCGTCCCTGCGAACGCCGAGGTCCTGCGCGTCGTAGGGGACCCCCAGCGTGGCCGCTTCCAGGGCGTGTCCCAGTTCGTCCCAGCCGGCCCCGACGTCCTTGTCCTCGTCCCGGACACCGTCGTCGGGCCACTGACGCTCTTCGAGGAGATACCTCAACTCAGGATCCATCTCTTCGGTGTTCGAGCTGTTGCCGGAGTCGTCACTGCGCCAGTTCTCCGACTGGAACAGCGCCTTAGCCGCCTCGGGGTTGTGACCGAGGGCCTCCATATAGCCCGCCATCGGATCCTGACCGCGGTCCGTGCCACCGACGTTCAGACGGTACATCGCTCCGTCGGGGCGCCACAGGTCGCTCGCCTTGCCGCCACTGGCCTGCTCGAAGGCCAGGAGATCCTTGCCGTACTTCTTGAGGAAGTCCGTGTCGTACTGCCCGTACCGCAGGAGACTGCTCATCACCTGGAAGCTGTACGGCCCCGTCGTCTGGGCCCCGGCACGGTAGTCGATCTCCTTGATGCGCTCGGGACCGATGTCCACCATGCCGCTCTTCCAGCCCTGCATGGCCGGGCTGTCGGAATGGGTGGCCGTTGCGAGCGTGTACCCGAGGGACTTCTGCAGGTCCGCCAGGGCAGCGGTCTCCTTGTCGCCGGTGTCCTGCTTGTCGGCGACGGACTGCCAGAAGTTCACCGTGCCGCGCGGTCCGAGACCCACGGCGAACTTCTCCGCGAAGTGGGGGTCTCCTTCATGAGCCGCCATGAGCTGATTGAGCTTCTCGAGCTGCTCCGTGCTCAGGTTCTTCCCGGCGATGGCGTCGAGCGCGAGCGCCTTCGCCGCCTCGGCGTCCTTCTCCGCCGCCTTCCGCTGCGCCAGGGCGGCGTCGACGCTGTTGGCCGTGTCGGCGTCGAAACCCCGTTCGCGTCCGTTGTGGTCCTGGGAGAGTGCGTAGTGGAGGGCCTCGTCGGCCTCACCGGCATCGGCGACCGCTCGCTTGATGGCGTCGTTGTAGCTGTGAACGGCGTCACTGTAGGACTTCTGAATGATCCCGGACTGATCGGCCTCTTCCGGAGAGATGAGGAGATGGACCCTCCCTTCCGGGGAGATCCTCATGTAACGGTCGCCGGCCACTGCCGACTCGACGTCGCGGATGCTCTTCTGGGCCGCGCTGAACCGGCTGTGAGCGCTGCTCAGGAGAGCGTGGACGTCCCGCGCCTCCTCAGCTGCCGCGAAGATCTCCTGTTCAACGACGGTGAATGTCCCGTACGCGGCCTCGGCTGCCTCGCCGGTCCAGTCCGAATCCCGCAGGTTCTGGGTCACGGTCGATCCGAAGGACCGTTGGATCTCCGAGAACGCGCCAGGGAGCCTCTTCCACTGCGTGACGGCTTCCATGAGGGGTCCGAGATCGACGTTCTTCAGCTGCTCGTACGTCACAGGCATGCCTCGACCTCACCCCTTGGCATTCGACTCGGAGGACTCGCCGTTCTTACCGTCGTCCATCCCCTTCATGGCGAGGGCGCGGCGCCTCTCCTCATCCCGGAAATCCGATGCGGCACCCCGCAGGGCCCCGACGACCTTGTCGCTCAAGAGGCCTCGGACATAGGCCGTCTGGGAGTCCCAACGCGTCTGGAAGACCTTGAACCCCGCAGCCGACTTGAAGCCCTTCAGGGAACCACCCACCTGCGAGGTCTCTTTGGCCGCGGCGTCGTCGGCGTGGACGAAGTTCTCCAGGATCGTCTCCGCTGCTCTGGCTCGGCCGTCCAGAACCTTGGCGTCGACGTGCAGGCGGGTCCCCGGGCCGCCTCGCCCACCGTTCCCGTCGTCCACGGTGTTGAGCCGCATGGACACCGTCTCGACGGCCTGCGAGCGCGCGGACGCCCACTCCTGATCAAACGACATGCGCTCTCCTACGCCCCAGTAGTTGAGGTACGTCAACAGCCCAGCCTATAAGGGATGCGGGCGTGACCTCACACGCGGCGTGAGCGGAGCACGGTCACGGCGACCGCGGCACCGATCAGCACGGCCGCGCCGATTCCGAGGCCGATCCAGAGGCCGGTGTCGCCGCCCTCGTCGCTCGCCGCCTGCGGCGCGGGTGCCGGTGCCGGCGCGGGGGAGTCGGCGGAGGCCTGGGGGGCCGACGCAGAGGCCGACGCAGAGGCCGACGGAGCCGCCGTGATGGTCTCCTCGAGATCCTCGATGGGACGGACACCGGCCGGGCCGGGGTCGCCGGGCGTCTTCAGCGCACGAAGCGGGCGGATGACCCCGTAGCCGATGAAGTCGCTGCGCTCCTCGCCCCCGGAGGGCTTGGCGACGGTGTTGAGCATGACCTTGAGGACCTGGTTGTTGGTCCAGTCGGGGTGCTTCGACCAGATGAGCGCGGCGGCGGCGGCGGTGAGGGCGCTGGCATCACTGGTACCGCTGGACGTGCAGGTACCGGCGGCACAGGCGGAGACCGTGTCCTTGCCCGGGGCGGCAAGGTCGACCTGTGCGCCGGACTGGGACATCGGGATGTGTGTCGCCTTGCTGTCGACAGCGCCGACACCGACGACGCCGGGGGTCGCCCCCGGGTACTCCTTCTGGTTTCTCTTGTCGCCGGTGTTGCCGACGGCCGCGAAGACCAGGGCGTCCTTGTCCAGGGCGTACTTCACAGCTTCCGTGAGCTGCGGTGACCCCTCCGAGGCGCCCAGCGAGATGTTGACGACCTTGGCACCGGAGTCGACGGCGAAGCGGATGGCTTCAGGCATGAACTTGTTGAACGCACGGTTGGCTGCGGCCTGGCTCATCTTGCCGCCTACCGCCGGCACGCGCACGGGCAGGATTTTGGCTCCAGGAGCCAGCCCGTACGCGCCCTGACCTCCGTTGGCCTTGCCCGTGCCCGCGATGAGGGCGGCCATACCGGTGCCGTGGCCGGCGTAGTCGGTGAACTCGTCACCGGTTTTGTTCGGTTCGAGGTTCTTGCCCTTGAGTACCTGACCCCGCAGGTCCGGAAGCGTCTTGTCGACACCGCTGTCGATGACCGCGACGGTGACGCCCTTGCCCGTGCTCAGCTGCCAGATCTCCTTGGCGCCGAAGGCGTCCAGCTGCCACTGCTTGACGCCCTCCGCGTGGGCGGGGACGGAAGCGATGCCCACCAGCAGCATCCCCAAGGCGGCCGAGGCGGTGACTCGGAAACGACTCCGACGAATACTGCTGGTAGACATCTGCTTCCTCGCGCTGATCAGTCGATGACGGGCGGCGCCGTGCGGCGGTTGCCCTGCTGCCAGGTCTCCTCGTCCTCGACAAGATAGTCGGGACGCTCGCCGTTCTGTTCCTCGCGCTCGCGACCGGCCGGCGTGGAGCCTCCGCGGACGAGGCCGGAGCCACCGGGCGTGAAGGGGCGTGCGGCACCGCCTACGGCACCTGCCGCGCCGGCGCGCTGCGCCTTGCCGCCGACCACTCCGCCGGTCTCGCCGGCGAGGCGGCGGCCGCCGCTGATGCCGTTCTGTCCGGCGCCCATGCCGCCGCCCATCGCGCCGCCCATACCGCCGCCCATCGGGCCGCGGCCCATGGCCGTGCCGTTGCGACCGCCGGCCTCGGTGCCGATGACGGTGCTGCGCGGGATGCCGGTCGTGGGCCTGCCCGTGGTGCTGGGCACCGCACGGCCGCCGCTGATGCCCTCGCGGGTGCCGCCGAGCGGGCCGGGGACGCCCGGCAGGCCGCGCGGGCCGCCGGTGATCGGGCCGCGCGGGTTGCCGGTGCCGCCGGTGACGGGCATGGTGCGGCCCTGGGGCCCCGGGTTGCCCTTCACCTGCAGCGGAGGGACGCCGGTGGTGACGAACGGCGGTGTAGCCCCGTCCGGCTTGGTGACCGGCGGCGGACCGCCGGGGGTCTGCGTCGTCGGCCCGGTCGGCGTGTGCGGCAGGGTGTCCACGCTGTCGATGCCGAGGTCCACGGGGACTTCGGGCGTCACGTCCGGCCGGACCTCAGGGCGGATGACTTGCGTCGGCCCGTTCGTGTCCTGGGACGGTGGCACCGAGGTCTGCGAGTCGGGCGTGGTCGGAGTGTGCGAGGGCACGCGCGTGGTGTGCGTCCCCGTGCTCGTCTCCGTGTTCCCGGAGTACCTCTCGCCCTGCGACGAGGGGTAGCCGTTCGAGGAGGTCCCCTCCCTGAGGTGCCCACTGTTCGCCGGCACGAAGTCACCCGGCGGCGGCGGGAACGTCGGCGGCGCGAGAGCCTTCATGTGGAAGCTCGACCAGTAGTACGCGCTGGACAACTTCTCCATCTCGGCTGCCGCCGCCTGCTGGTTCGCCCTCCTCTTGGCATCGATGGCTGCCAGATCCGTGTCGGCGGTCACCGACTTCTGGGCGTCGCGCGCGATGGTCGCTGAGTCGGGGTCGTTGCGGTGGTTCTTGGCGGCTTCGAGGCTCGCCTTGGCCGCCCCAGGGGTGGTGTAGCGAGGAATCGCGCTCTTCGCGGAGGCCATCGCCTGGGAGGCTGCGTCCATCTGGGCGGCGGCCAGAGTGCTGTACTTGCTGAGCGAGTGCGTCGAGCTCACCACATCCGCGGCCCACTCAGTGAACGCCTTCTCCGCCTCGCCCTTCCAGTCCACCCGGCCTGTCCGGTTCTTCAGCTGGTCGGCGATACGCTCCAGTTCCGCGGCCGCCGCCTTCAAGCGATCGGCAGCGTTCCTCACCGGGTACGTCTCGGCTTCGTCCAGCCAATCCAGCATCTGCTGATGTTCCATGGAGCGGAAGTTCGTTCCGCCGCTGCCGCCGCCGCCCTCTGCAGGACTCATCTGCTGCCTCTTCCCCGTGTCCCCTGTGTTCTGTCCGCGTCGTTCTACTGGAAGGAGCTGTCGTTCTCCGGGTCCTTGCCGGTCCTGCTGCCCTGGCTCGGCGGAGCACTCCGACCCGCGTCCTTGTCCGCCTTCTCCTTGGCGTCCCAGGTCCGATCGTGGATGTTGATCATCTTTCGCTTGGTGTCCTCGTCCATCTGCTCGAAGCCGTCCTTGGACGCGACGACAGCGATGCCGAGACCTTCCAGGCAGTCCTTCAACAGGCCGGACAGATCCGTCAGTTGCGCGAGGACGGCGTTGTACGAGTCGTACACGCCGTGCGCCTCGATCCAGGCCGCGCCTCCGCCGCCGAACTGATTGCGCGTCACCGGGTCGGCCTTCATCTTGCCCGTGTCGGCCTCGGACGAAGTGAGCATCTCGATCAGTCCGTCGATACTGGCCTTGAACTCCGTCATCGACTCGGAGTTGTAGCGCACGGCATCCGCGCTCATCGCCTGCATCCCGTACGCGCCCCCGCCCACGTAGGCTTCCATGCCCGCGCTCCTCCCCCGTGTGAACAACCATGCTGTGTACCGCACAAGTCTAGAAGTTCACTGTAGTTGGGAACGACGACAGTGCGCACCCCGGGGTTGCACAAGCAACGGACATCACATGGTTACGAATTGGGCACGGCGACCGCTGCCTGGGGGCGGATCGGGAGGCGGTTGACCGGGCGGCCCGTTGCGGCGCGTACCGCTGCGGCCACTGCGGCGGGTGAGGTGACGACGGGGATCGCGCTTGCGGCCTTGGCGCCGAAGGGGGCCACCACGTCGCGTTCCTCGACCAGTTTCACGATGCGAATGTCCGGGGCGTCCAGGGATGTCGGGAGTGCGTAGCCCGTGAAGTCGGGGTGCCGGACCAGGCCGCGGGCGGTGCGGAGGTTCTCCGTCAGGGCCGCGCCGACGCCTTGCGTGACGCCCGCCTCGATGCGGGTGGTGAGCTGGGCCGGGTTGAGGATGCGGCCGACGTCCTGGGCGACGGCCATCTCCACGACGCGTACGGCGCCGAGTTCGATGTCCACGTCGACCACCGCGCGGATCGCGCAGAACGCCAGGCCGACGAACGCGTCGCCCTGGCCCGAGTCGTCGAGGGGCTCCGTGGGGTGCGGGCGGCACTGGGCCGTGGCCCAGAGTTCCTTGCCGTCCATCGCCTCGCTGACCGTCGTCGAGAGGACCCCGTCGTACGAGGTGATCTTGCCGTCGGTGATCTGGAGGAGCTCCGTCGACATGCCGAACTGGTGGGCCAGCGGCTGGAGAAGCTGCGTACGGACCATCTTCGCGGCCCGTTCCACCGCCCCGCCCGAGACCCAGGTGTGGCGGCCGTGCGCGGCCGGGCCCGCCGGCGGCTGGTCGGTGTCGACGGGCGCGACGTGCACCTCGTCGATGCCGAGGGTGTCCTGCACGATCTGGCGCGCGAGCGTCGAGAAGCCCGAACCGGTGTCCACCGCCGAGCAGATGACCGTCGCCACCCCGTCCTGCACCCGTACCGTCGCCGTCGACACCTCGTCGGTGCCCTCCGCGCCCAGCATGTGCACCATGCCGAGCGCGTAGCCGACGCCGCGCCGCACCGCGCCCGGTTCGCCCGCGCCCTCGGGGCCGCCGGGCAGCAGCCAGTCGCCCTCCGGGGTGTCCTTGGGGAGGGGCGGGAGCGGGAAGTCACGTACGGCAGCCAGGAGTTCCGCGACCGGGGCCGGGCAGGTCACCGTCTGGCCGGTCGGCAGGATGTCGCCCGTCGCCATGACGTTCCGCATACGCAGCTCGGCCGGGTCCACGCCCAGTTTCGCCGCCAGTTTGTCCATCTGCGCCTCGTAGGCCGCGCACACCTGCATCGCGCCCTCGCCCCGCACATGGCCGGACGGCGGGTTGTTCGTACGGACCGCCCAGCCCTCGACGAAGGCGTGCGGCACGACGTACGGGCCGCAGGCGAAGGCCACCGCCGCCGCGAGGGACTCCGACGAGGAGTCCGCGTACGCGCCCGCGTCGAGCAGGATCTGCGCCTCCACCTTCACCAGGCGCCCCTCCGCGTCGGCGTGGTGCCGGTAGCGCAGCAGGGTCGGGTGGCGGTGGGCGTGGCCGAGGAACGACTCCTCGCGCGTGGCAGTGAGCTTCACCGGGCAGCCGGTACGCAGCGCCAGCAGGCCCAGCGGGATCTGGAAGCCCGGGTCCTCACGGTCGCCCGTGGCGCCGGGGACACCGGTGACGACCAGCTTGACCTGCTCGGGCGGAAGGCCGAAGCAGGCGGCCGCCAGGTCCCGGTCGGTGTGCGGGTCGGTGGACGCGGTGTAGAGCTCCACCCCGCCGTCCGGGCGCGGCACGGCGAGACCCGCCTCCGCGCCGATCGGCGCCGGGTCCTGGCGCCCGATCCGGTACAGGCCCTCGACGACGACCTCGCCCGCCGCGTCCGGGTCTCCGAAGCGCAGCGGGATGTGCCGGATCAGGTTCCCGTCGGGGTGCAGCGCCTCGGCCGCGAACGCCTTCTCCGGGTCCGTCACCGGGTCGAGCACCTCGTACTCGACGGTGATCGCCGCGGCGGCGAGCCGGGCCGTGTCCGGATGGTCGGCGGCGACCGCCGCGAGTGCCTCGCCGTGGTGCCGGACCAGGTCCGACGC
The DNA here is from genome assembly GCF_044764665.1 of Streptomyces sp. NPDC093795. NCBI lineage: Bacteria > Bacillati > Actinomycetota > Actinomycetes > Kitasatosporales > Streptomycetaceae > Streptomyces > Streptomyces sp. NPDC093795. Next base: position 41,595 of record NZ_JBIWIO010000002.1, on the reverse strand, counting down.
GAAGACCGGACGGTCCGCGACCTGCCGGCCGTACGTCGCCGCGCCCGGCACGTCGGCGGCCGTCACCACGGCCCGTACGCCCGGCATGGCCGCCGCGGCGCTGGTGTCGACGGACACCACGCGCGCGTGGGGGTGCGGGGAACGCAGGATCGCCGCCCAGAGCAGCCCCTCGGCCCACAGGTCGGAGGCGTACGGGAAGGTGCCCTCGGTCTTCGCGCGTGCCTCGGCCTGCGGGAGCGAGGTGCCGAGGCCGTGCGCGGCCTGCTCCTGGCCCAGGGGGCCGGGGATGTCCAGAGCCGTGGGAACGGCGGTGGTCGCGTCGGTGCTCACGCCATGCCTCCGTCGTGCGGGTGCGGAATCTGGTGCGGGACACGGGGCTCGCCCGCGCCCTCGGACGCGGTGGCGGCCGCGCTCGCCTCGCGCTCGGCGACGACGTCCCGTACGGCTTCGAGCACGCCCCGGTAGCCCGAGCAGCGGCACAGGTTTCCGGCCAGCGCCTGGCGGGTCTCGAGCTCCGTGGGGGCGTGGTTGCCCTCAAGCAGGTCATGCACGGTCATGCACATGCCGGGGATGCAGAAGCCGCACTGGACGGTGCCGCACCTGGCCATGGCCCGCTGCACGTCGGAGGGCTCCCCGTCGGCCGCGAGGCCCTCGACCGTCCGCACCTCGCTTCCGGCGGCGGTCGCCGCCGGGACGAGGCAGGAGGCGACGAGGCGGCCGTCGACCTGCACGTTGCACGCGCCGCACTCGCCCTGCGAGCAGCCGTCCTTGGCTCCTGCGAGACCGAGACGCTCCCGCAGGACGTACAGCAGGGACTCGCCGATCCAGGAGCCGGTCACGGGGCGGTCCGCGCCGTTCACCCGGAGCGTGTACGAGGTGTGGGGGTGCTCGTCGCTGTCGGTGGAGGCGTGGGCGCTCACGCTCCCGTTGGCGCTCTCGTCGGCGGTGGGCGTGTCCTCGGGGGCGGCCGCCTGGGCGGGGACGGCCGGGGTGGCGGCCGTCGTCGCTTCGGGCGTGTCCGTCGTGTCGTCGGTCGGCTCGACCGGAGCGTCCGTCGGAGCCTCTGCCAATGCCTCTCCCGAGGCCTCTGCGAATGCCTCCGCCGGTGCCTCGGCCTCCGCTTCGGCCGGCTCACCGGCCTCCACCTGCCGGTCCGTGACTTCCGCGGCCGGCTCCTCCGGGAGCGCCCACGGCGCGGGCGCGCCGCCCGGCAGGGTCGCCGGCGCCTCGGCGTACGGCCTGATGGCCGAGGCGGCGAACTCGCCCGCGTCGACCTGCGCCCCCGGCCCGGGGGCCTCGGTCTCAGCCGCCTCCACGGAGTCCCTCGTATCCGGTACGGCCGGGATCTCCCACTGGCCCGTGGAGCCGGGTCCCGCAGGCGCCATCGCGCCCGTGAAACGCCACTCGGCCGTCGCGTGCGGGTCCTGCTCGCCGTACTCGACGTGCTCGGCCTGCCCCGCCGGAGCCTGCCCGAAGTGCTCGGGCCGCTCCGCGTACTCGGCGCCCTGCTGCGGGAAGTACCGCGCCTGGCCCTGCTCGGCGTACTCGTTCCCGTCGAAGTACTGCGTCTGCTCCGCGTACCGCGTCTGCTCCGCCTGCGCCGGCAGGTGCACCGCCCACGTGCCCGTCGCCGCCGGGTCCGTCGCCGGCGACGGGGTGAGGGGCTGGAGCGGGGTGATCATCGGCGGTACGTAGCCGTGGCCGGGGGCCTCCAGGGGTACGCCGTCCAGCATGAAGTCCGGCGGCAGCTGGACGAACGCGGTCGCGTCCCCGTCGTACCCCTCGCTCTGCGGGATCGGCTCCCAGCCGCCCGGGCTCCCGCCCTCGTGCTCGTGCTGTTCGTTGCTGCTCACGACAGTGCCCTCCCCAGTGCCCGTCGGGCGAGTGCGGCGACGGTGCGCCGCAGGTGCAGTACGGCCGGGGGCAACGCCTCGTCGCCCGGCGGGTCCGGGATGCAGGCGGCGGCGACGTACTCGCCGAACGCCGCGAGCGCCTCGGGCGCGAGGCCCCGGTCGTTGTCCCAGTCCACGAGCGAGGCGATCCAGCGCTCGGCTTCCAGCGGGCGCAGGGGCATCGGCGCGACGGCGCCGACCGCGCAGCGCACCCCGCGCCTGCCCGGGTCGAGGACGACGGCGACGGAGGCGGTGGCGCGGGCGGGGCCGGTACGGCCGGTGGCCTTGACGAAGACCTGGGGGGCGTGGAGCAGCGGGACGCGGACGAAGGCGACGAGCTCGCCGGGGGCGAGGAGGTCGCGGCCCGCGAGCAGGTGGGAGACGGGGATCTCGCGGCTGCCGAGCGGCCCGAGGACGACCAGGTCGGCTTCGAGGGCGGCGAGGACGGGCAGCGAGTCGCCGGTGGGCGCGGCGGTGACGACGTTGCCGCCGAGGGTGCCCGCGTTACGGATCTGGGGCGGTCCCGCGGCGCGGGAGGCGGCGGCGAGGGCCGGGATGAGGGCGGCGAAGTCGGGGCGGCCCATCCGGGCGTGGGTGAGGCCCGCGCCGAGAAGGGCGTGTCCGTCCTGGTACTGCCAGCCGCGGATCTCGTTGATGCGGCTGAGGCCGACGAGTCCGGCGGGGCGGAGCTGGCCCTTGTTGACGGCGGCCATGAGGTCGGTGCCACCGGCGACGGGGACGGCGGCCGGCATGGCCGTGAGCGCCGCCACGGCCTCGTCGAGCGAGGCGGGCAGCGTCACGGACTGCGCCGTCTGTGGTGCGTGCGTGGTCAACCCGCTGCCCCTTCCCGGTGTCCCGGTGGTCCCCGACTGTGCCCGGCGGTCGCGCCTGCGTGTGGGCGTACCGTACGTGCTCACACGCCGGACGTGGCAACTCTGGCACATCTTCCGAGCGGTCCGGCGCGAGGGTCCGCGAAGGACGGTTCCGTCCGGGACGCCCCGAGGAGCGACGGTAACTTCCGTTTCGCCGCTCTTGGGTGACGGGGGGACGCCGGGCCGGGGCGGGGTCGTGGTCAGGTCGACGGTGGACCGGCGCCGGGTCGTGGTCGAGTCGGCGCCGGGTCTCTCACACGATCGGGGGCGTGCCCTCCAGAGGGCGCCCGGCGACCCCCGGGCGCCGCTGCCGGGGCTGGGGTCCCGCGGGCGGCCGGTAGTCGACGCCGAGGGCGTCCAGGCGCCGGTAGTGGGTCTCCATACGGCGCTCGAAACCGGCGTAGTCGCGCGCCCCCGGCGCGGGCAGGGCGGACCAGGCGACCTCGGCGAAGGCGGCGAGGCGCGGGAAGACCTGATAGTCGATCCGGGCGCGGTTCTCCATGACCTCGGTCCAGACGTTGGCCTGGGTGCCCAGGATGTGGGCGGCGGCCTCGGGCGAGAGGCCCGGCGGAACGGGCTCGAAGCGGTAGACGTCCTCCAGGGTGCGGACGTACCCGATGGGCATCGGCTCGTCCTCGCCCGGCGCCTGACGGTGGTCCAGGTACACCTGCTGCTCGGGGCACATGACGACGTCGTGCCCGGCCTCCGCGGCGGCGATCCCGCCCCCGTACCCCCGCCAGGAGGAGACGGCCGCGCCCTCGGCGAGGCCGCCCTCCAGGATCTCGTCCCAGCCGATGAGGCGCCTGCCGCGGGCGGTGAGCCAGCGGTCGAAGTGGCGGATGAACCAGGACTGGAGGCCTTCCTCGTCCCCCACCCCCAGCTCCTGGATCCTGGCCTGCGCGGCCGGGGAGGCCTTCCACTGGTCCTTGGGGCACTCGTCGCCGCCCACATGGACGAAGGTCGAGGGGAAGAGGTCGAGGACCTCCTCGAAGACGCCCTCGTAGAAGCGCAGGACGGCCTCGGTGGGAGCGAGGATGTTCGGGTTGACGCCCCAGGTGTCCCAGACGGTGAGGGCGGTGGTGTCCACGACGTCGGTGTTGCCGAGTTCGGGGTACGCGGCGATGGCGGCCTGCGAGTGGCCGGGGAGGTCGATCTCGGGGACGACGGTGATGTGCCGCTCGGCGGCGTACGCGACGATCTCGCGGATGTCGTCCTGGGTGTAGAAGCCACCGTGCGGGGTGTCGTCCCAGAGCGGCGAGGCCCGGTGTCCCCACTTGCTGCGGGCCCGCCAGGAGCCGACCTCGGTGAGCCGGGGGTGGCGCTTGATCTCGATCCGCCAGCCCTGGTCGTCGGTGAGGTGGAAGTGGAAGACGTTGAGCTTGTGGGCGGCGAGGAGGTCGAGGTAGCGCAGGACGTCGTCCTTGGGGAGGAAGTGCCGGGAGACGTCGAGGAGGAGGCCGCGCCAGCCGAAGCGGGGGGCGTCCTCGATCGTCTGTGCCATCAGGCCCGCGACCGGCTTCGCTCCCAGGGGCGCCGCGCGGTACGCCTCGGGACCGAGCAGTTGCCGCAGGGTCTGGGCACCCCAGAAGACACCCGCAGGACTGCCGCCCGTGATCTCGACGACCTGGCTCATCAGGACGTGGAGCCGGTACGCCTCGGGGGCGAGGGTGTCGTCGACGCGCAGCCGGATGCTGTCGGTGGCGTTCTCGTCGGCCGCGTCCGGCAGCGGGAGCCCGAAGGCGGCGCCGAGCGTGGTGCGCAGCCAGCGTGCGGTGGTCTCGGTGCCGGGGGCGGCGCTCAGGGTGGTCCGCCGGTCGAGGAGGAAGGCGCGGCGGTACGGTCCTTCGACCCGTGAGGGTGCCGGGATCAGGTCACGGTCGGAGGTCATCGCGTCAGTCCTTCACCGCCCCGCCCAGCCCGGAGACCAGACGGCGCTGTACGAGTACGAAGAAGACGAGCACCGGGACCGTCATCACGGTCGACCCGGCCATGATTCCTCCCCAGTCGTTCTCGTCGGGCTTGAAGAAGACGAGCAGCGCCATCGGGAGGGTCGACTGCGAGGTGTCGCTGATGAGGAACGACTTCGCGAAGAGGAAGTCGTTCCAGGTCGAGATGAACGAGAAGACGCTCGTCGCGACCAGGCCGGGGAAGACCAGCGGGAAGAGGATCTGCCACAGGAACCGGGTGCGGCTCGCGCCGTCGATCTGGGCCTGCTCCTCCAGCGCCTCCGGCACCGCCTTGACGAAGCCGCGCAGCATCCAGATCGCGAACGGCAGCGAGAAGGCGATGTGCGGCAGGATCAGCGAGCCGAGGGTGTTGAGCTGACCGGCGTCCCGCATGAGGAAGAACAGCGGGATGGTGAGGGCCTCGACCGGCACCATCTGGGCCACCAGGAACATGATGAGCAGCGTCGTCCGGAACCGGAAGCGGAACCGGGTGACGGCCGTCGCCGCGAGGAAGGCGATGAGGGCGGAGGCGAGGACGACCGTGCCCGCCACGATCAGCGAGTTGAGGAAGTAGCGGCCGAACTCCTGCTGTTCGAAGACGCGCCGGAAGGAGTCGAGGGACGGGGACAGCGTCCAGGGCCGCGGGTTCGTGGACTGGATCTCGCCCGCCGGTTTGAAGGCCGAGAGGACCATCCAGTACAGCGGGAGGGCGACGGCGGCGGCGACGAGCAGGGTGACGGCCTCGGCGGCGAGGCGTCCGGGTCGTGCCGGTCGTGCGGGCCGCCTGATGCGGAATGTGGTCACAGCTCTTCTCCCTGTCGTCGCAGCAGGCGCAGGTAGACCAGCGTCACGGCCAGCAGGATCAGCAGCATGACGACGCCGATCGCCGAGCCGAGGCTGTACTCGGAGGAGGCGAAGGCCTTCTGGTAGGCGTAGACGTTGAGGACGAGGTTCTGGCCGGCGATGCCGCCGCCGTTCGTCATCACGTAGATCTGGGTGAAGACCTTGAAGTCCCAGATGATCGACTGGATCGTGACGACGACCAGGATCGGCCGGAGCATCGGCGCCATGACCGTGCGCCAGATCCGCCACTGCGAGGCGCCGTCGAGGGCGGCGGCCTCCAGGACCTCGGACGGGATGGCCTTGATGCCCGCGTAGACGGTGACCATCACGAACGGGAAGGAACACCAGACGACTTCGAGGAGGACGAGGGCGAAGGCGCTGTACCGCCCGTACGTCCAGGAGAAGTCGCCGAGGCCGAGCAGCTTGTTGACGGGGCCGAAGTCGGGGTCGAAGAGGAAGACCCAGACGGTGGAGCCGGTGATCGCGGGCGTGGCCCAGGCGCCGAGCGCGGCCAGCATCAGGACGAGCCGGGGCAGGGCACGCACGCGCGTGAGGAGTACGGCGAGGGCGCAGCCGACGGCGAGCGTGGTGACGACGCAGGCGGCGGCGAAGAGGACGGTGGCGAGGAGGACCTGCCGGAACTGGGGGTCGGCGAAGAGGGCCGTGTAGTTGCCGAAGCCCTTGAAGGAGGTCGGTTCGCCGCCGCTGACCTGGGCCTGGGTGTACTCCAGGAAGGAGATCAGGCCGAGCTGGTAGACGGGGTAGACGAGGAGTCCGCCGATGACGGCGAGGGCGGGCAGGAGGTAGAGCCAGGGGGTCCAGGGACGGTGGCCCCTGATGCCGGGGCGGCGCGCGGTCCGGGGGGCCGGACGCGGGGCCGCCGCGGCCTGCTTCTGGGCGAGCGGGGTCTGGGTCGTCATGCGTATCGGTCCGCTCAGCCCGCCGGCGCGAAGGCCGCGTCCATCTTCTTCGCGGCGTCGTCGGCGGCCGCCTTGACGTCCTTACGGCCGCTGACGACCTCCTGGAACATCGTGGGAAGGACGAGGGAGGCGTCGATACGGCCCCAGCCGGGCGACGCCGGGACGAACTTGGTGCCCGCGCCGAGGGTGTCGATGAAGGGCTTCACGAAGGGCTGGCGCCGGGCGGCGGCGGCCCGTACGTCGGTGTACGTGGGGAGGAAGCCCATCGCGTCGAAGAGGCGGCCCTGGGTCTCCTTGCCGGTCAGGGACTTGAGGAGGTCGACGGCGAGGCTGCGGTGCGAGGTGCTCTTGAGGACGCCGATGTTGTTGCCGCCGGCGAAGGCGGGGGCGATGGAGCCGGGGGTGGTGCCGGGCAGCGGGACGACCGCGTACTTGCCCTTGACGGTGCCCGCCTCGACGGCGGCGTGGCTGAAGTCGCCGCCGATGGCCATGGCGGCCTTGCCGGAGGCGAAGGCGGTGACGGTGGCGTTGCCGCCCATCTGGGCGCACTTGGCGGCCGGGCAGTTGTCGTCGCCGAAGAGCGAGGTGTACGTGGTGATGCCCCTGAGGGCGGCCTCGCTGTTGACGGCGGCCTTGTACGAGTCGCCGTTCGCGGTGGCGATTTCGCCGCCCGCCGCCCAGACGAAGGGCATGGCGCCGTAGGTGTAGGCGCCGCCGACGGCGATGCCGTAGAGCTCGGGCTTCGCCTTGCGGATCTTCTTGGCGGTGGAGACGAGTTCGGCCTGGGTCTTGGGGGCGGTGAGGCCGAGTTCCCCGAAGACGTCGGTGCGGTAGTAGAGGGCGCGGACGCCGACGAAGAGGGGGGCGCCGTAGACCTTGCCGCCGACGGTGACGGACTGCTTCGCGGTGGGGTCGGTGTCCTTGGCCTCGGCCCAGGCCGCGAACTCGGTGCTGATGTCGGCGAGTCCGCCGTCCTTGACGTATCCGGCGGTGTCGGTGTTGCCGTACTCGATGAGGTCGGGCGCGGACTCCGGGTCGTTGAAGGCGGCCTTGACGCGTTGGGCGCGGGTCTCGACGGGGATGTACTCGACCTCGACCTTCGCGCCCTGGTGGCTCTTCTCGAAGGCTGCGACGGCCTGGTCGACGGCCTGTTCCTTGGGCTTGTTGCTCACCTCCTGGAAGAGCCAGACGCGCAGGGTGCCGGTCTTCTCGTCCGTCGTGGCCTTGCCGTCGGAGGTCTGGGGCGCGCAGGCGGTGGCGGTGAGGCCGGCGAGCAGGAGTGCGGTGGCCGGGGCGGTGAGGCGGGCGGCGGCTCGGGCAGGAAGCTTCATGGCGGATCCCCTCCGGATGCGTGCGTTGCAACATACGCAATGCGCGTTTCGTTCTGCACAACACGCGTGAGGTTAGGCGTGCCTCCGGCGAGCCCACAAGAGGTCTCGACCACTTCCTCGGCCCCGAGACGCGAAACGGCCCCCGTCGTACGTACCGAAGTACGTACGACGGGGGCCGTCCCCGACGTCAGGGCACCGCTGTCCGCTGCCCGCTACTTGTCCTTGCCGCCCTTGTCCTTGTCGCCACCGCCGGCGCCCATGGATTCGTAGATCTCCTTGCACATCGGACAGACCGGGTACTTCTTGGGGTCGCGCCCCGGTACCCAGACCTTTCCGCAGAGCGCCACGACGGGCGTGCCGTCGAGGGCGCTCGCCATGATCTTGTCCTTCTGGACGTAATGGGCGTAGCGCTCGTGGTCACCGTCACCGTGGGACACCTGCGGCGTCGGCTCGACGAGGGTCCCCGTACCTGACCCGCGCTCGGGCTCGAGTGTGCTCATGTGACCCAAGGGTACCCATGCGGGTGCGGGAACCCGTGCCCCGCGGGCGGTGTTCAACGGGTGGAGGAGGCCTCGGAGGCGGCCGGGGCGGCCGGGGTCCCGGAGGCGGCCGGAGCGGCCGGGGGCGCGGGCCGCCAGCGGGCGGGGATGCGCCGGACCAGCCAGCGGTTGGCGGGCTCCTCGACGAAGCGGTAGAGCGCCCAGGACATCGCCACGATGACGAGGCCCATTCCGAGCATGGTGAAGAGCACCGAGTCCCTGTCCTGGCCCCGTCCCCACTCGTAGGTGGCGAAGCGGATGACCGCGTGGTGCAGCAGGTAGAAGCTGAACGACCACACCCCGAGCAGGATGAGCGGCTTCTTGTTCAGGAGGCCGCGGTGTCCCGCGATCTCGCGCTGCACGAAGGCGATGATGATCAGTGCGGCGATCACGGCGACGGTGGGCCGCAGCGTGTACTCGAGCTGTGCGTCGTAGGCGGCGGACAGGCTCGCGCGCAGCTGGAAGTAGCCGTAGACGTAGGCGCCCAGCAGCGCCAGCGGCACGATCGGGCGCATCGGGATCCGGAAGCCCCGGCGGAGCAGCAGGGCGACCGTCATGCCGAGGAGGAACTGCGGCAGGTAGACGAGGGGGTGACGCATGACCCAGCGGGCCGTCGCGGGTTCGAGGCTGTCGAACGCCCACCAGTTGACCGCCCACATGCAGACGAGGCCGACGACCGTCAGTCCGACGAGGAGCGGGGTGCGCATCCGGACGACGAAGCGGGCGAGCAGCGGGAAGAGGGCGTAGAAGAGGATCTCGACGCTGAGGGTCCAGGTCACCGGGTTGCCGGGAAGCGTCGGGGTCGCGTCGGGGAGCCAGTTCTGCACGAGGAAGAGCGAGGCGATGAACGACTTCCACTCCACGGCCAGGTTGGCCCGCTCGTAGAAGACGTAGTAGGCGAGCACGGCGGCGACCAGGGTCGCCGGCCAGATGCGCGCCACCCGGCGTATGTAGAAGGCGAACGGGTGCTCGTGCGGCTTGTACACCCAGGTCAGCAGGAATCCCGAGAGCACGAAGAAGAACGTCACACCGTGGCCGCCCATCTCCGAGTACGGGAAGATGGACGGGGCCAAGCCGAAGCCTGTCTTGTTGCCCACTCCCGTGAAGTGGTGGGCGAAGACGGCGAAGGCCGCGAAGAACCTCAGACTCGTGAGCGTGTCGAGGCGGGTGGGCAGCACGGCGCCGGCGCTTTCGACGGGCATCCGCTTCGAGGCCCGGCCGTTCCGGGTGGCGGTTATGACAGACACGTGGTCATCTCTTGATCGTCTGGGCGCGCCGACGCGCCACCTGGGCTTCGGGAGAGTCGGATTATCGTACGCATGGCGCCCACCTTCGGACAGCCGTACGTCACTTCGAACCTCCGGAGCCTTCACTTCCGCAAGGAGGCGACCGCAGCCGTGTTCCCCCTCCGCGCGGGAAGGGACCGTCGCCCCTGGCGCCTCAGTTCAGGGACGGGTCGTCGGGGTACGTGGCGATCATCGCGAGCTCTCCGCGCTGCCTCCGGAGGACCTGGCGCCAGAGCGTCTCGGGCTGCGGCGAGGAGACGTCCCCGGGCTCGGACTCGACCACGTACCAGGCGCCGTCGCCGAGCTCGGTCTCCAGCTGGCCGGGGCCCCAGCCCGCGTACCCGGCGAAGATCCGCAGCGAGCCGAGGGCCGGTCCGAGCAGCTCAGGCGGGGTCTCCAGATCGACGAGGCCGATCGCGCCGTGCACCCGCCGCCAGCCGAGGGGGCCCTCGTCGCCGGGGATCACGGCGACACCGAGGGCCGCGTCGAGCGAGACGGGACCGCCCTGGAAGACGACGCCGGGCTCACCGGCGAGCCCGGCCCAGGGGGCGAGGATGTCGCCGACGGTCACCGGCGTCGGCCGGTTCAGGACCACGCCGAGCGAGCCCTCGTCGTCGTGGTCGAGGAGCAGCACCACCGCGCGGTCGAAATTGGGGTCGGCGAGGGCGGGGGTGGCGACGAGCAGCCGTCCTGTGAGCGAGGACACCTCGGTCATGCGACACATGATCCCGCATCTTCGGCGTTCGCGGGGGTTGTCGGGGTGACGGACGGACGCAATGGCGGGAAGTCGGCGAGCGTCGCAGTTCAGCTCGGTGACCGCCGCGGCCGGGAGGGGGCCCCGGGGGCGCCGCGCCGACAGAAGCGGACCGTGACGCTCCGCAAGATCACGGGAACAGAGGGTGTTGTGCCGAATTCATTACATCTGCCAGGCCCCCCGCAGCACCCAAGAGAGGTCTCATGGCCCCTTACCCTTTTCACTGGCCACCCGACCGACCCGACTCCGGAACGCGAGATTCATGACCGGCACAGACAGCCATGATGTACTGCTCGTCCATGGCGGAACCCCGCTGGAGGGCGAGATCCGCGTCCGCGGCGCGAAGAACCTCGTGCCCAAGGCGATGGTCGCCGCCCTGCTCGGCAGCGGGCCGAGCCGCCTGCGCAACGTTCCCGACATCCGTGACGTCCGCGTCGTCCGCGGACTGCTCCAGCTGCACGGCGTGACGGTCCGTCCGGGTGAAGAACCCGGCGAGCTCGTCCTCGACCCGACGCACGTCGAATCCGCGAACGTCGCCGACATCGATGCCCACGCCGGCTCGTCGCGCATCCCGATCCTCTTCTGCGGCCCGCTGCTCCACCGCCTCGGCCACGCCTTCATCCCGGGCCTCGGCGGCTGCGACATCGGCGGCCGGCCCATCGACTTCCACTTCGACGTGCTGCGCCAGTTCGGCGCCACCATCGAGAAGCGGGCGGACGGGCAGTACCTGGAGGCCCCGCAGCGCCTTCGCGGTTGCAAGATCCGGCTGCCGTACCCCTCGGTCGGCTCGACCGAGCAGGTGCTGCTCACGGCGGTGCTCGCCGAGGGCGTCACCGAGCTGTCGAACGCCGCGGTGGAGCCCGAGATCGAGGACCTGATCTGCGTCCTGCAGAAAATGGGCGCGATCATCTCCATGGACACCGACCGGACCATCCGGATCACCGGTGTCGACCGCCTCGACGGCTACACCCACCGGGCGCTCCCGGACCGCCTGGAGGCGGCCTCCTGGGCGTCGGCGGCGCTCGCCACCGAGGGCAACATCTACGTGCGCGGCGCCCAGCAGCGCTCGATGATGACCTTCCTGAACACGTACCGGAAGGTCGGCGGCGCCTTCGAGATCGACGACGAGGGCATCCGCTTCTGGCACCCGGGCGGCTCGCTCAACGCGATCCACCTGGAGACGGACGTGCACCCCGGCTTCCAGACGGACTGGCAGCAGCCGCTGGTCGTGGCCCTGACGCAGGCCTCGGGCCTCTCCATCATCCACGAGACGGTGTACGAGTCGCGGCTCGGATTCACCTCCGCGCTGAACCAGATGGGTGCCCACATCCAGCTGTACCGCGAGTGCCTCGGCGGCTCCGACTGCCGCTTCGGCCAGCGGAACTTCCTCCACTCGGCGGTCGTGTCGGGCCCGACCCGGCTCCAGGGCGCCGACCTGGTCATCCCCGACCTGCGCGGCGGCTTCTCGTACCTGATCGCGGCGCTCGCGGCGCAGGGCACCTCCCGGGTGCACGGCATCGAGCTGATCAACCGCGGCTACGAGAACTTCATGGAGAAGCTCGTCGAGCTGGGCGCCAAGGTCGAGCTCCCGGGCAGCGCGCTGGTGTGACACGCGCCGTACGGGCCCCTCAGGGGCCCGTACGAGCCCACACGAAAGGGCGGCCACCCCCTGACAGGGTTGGCCGCCCTTTCGTCGCTTACAGGCTGCCTTACTTGCCCTTGGCGGCTTCCTTGAGCTTCGAGCCCGCGGAGACCTTCACGCTGTAGCCGGCCGGGATGTCGATCGGGTCGCCGGTCTGCGGGTTGCGAGCGGTGCGAGCGGCACGGTGGGTGCGCTCGAAGGTCAGGAAGCCGGGGATGGTGACCTTCTCGTCGCCCTTGGCGACGACCTCACCGACGGTCTCGGCGAGAGCGGCCAGCACGGCGTCGGCGTCCTTGCGGGTCACCTCGGCGCGGTCGGCCAGGGCGGCCACCAGCTCACTGCGGTTCATGTTGTTACTCCCGTGTTCTTCTTGCCTGTGAGGCGTGCCACGCGGCGGAAGCCGCGTGATTGGGTACAGCGAAGCCGATGCTGCCAGGGCCTTCGGACAGTCCCCGGACCCGGGTCTAATGACAGACCCTCGCGCCCAAACACGCATCCTGCCCCCACCAGCGGCGGGAACGCCAATCCGGCACCCCCTGGGGTCACACGAAAAACGCCAGAGCCCCGTGGTGGTGACGTTCTGTCGACTCCGCGAAAACGAAGCGGAGCCGAAAAGCCACCCTAAAGGCGGGTTTACGGCTCCGCGAATCGCGACGCGCCGTCAGCGCCCGGTCGCCGCCGAGCCGCCGCCCGCGGCCTTCGCCGCGGTGCGCACCGCTCCGGCGACCGCGCCGGCGACCTTGTCGTTGAAGACCGACGGGATGATGTAGTTCGGGTTCAGCTCGTCCTCGGTGACGACGTCCGCGAGGGCCGTGGCGGCCGCGAGCATCATCTCCGTGTTGACCGTACGGGACTGGGCGTCGAGGAGCCCGCGGAAGACACCCGGGAAGACCAGCACGTTGTTGATCTGGTTCGGGAAGTCCGAGCGGCCGGTGGCGACGACGGCGGCCGTCTGCCGGGCGACGGCCGGGTCGACCTCGGGATCGGGGTTCGCGAGCGCGAACACGATCGCGCCGTCCGCCATGGCGGCGACGTCCTCCGCGCCGAGCAGGTTCGGGGCCGACACGCCGATGAACACGTCCGCGCCGACGACGGCCTGCTTGAGGGTGCCGGTGACGCCCTCGGGGTTGGTGTTGTCGGCGATCCAGCGCAGCGGCGAGTCCGCCGGGGCGTCCACGAGGTCCTCGCGGCCCGCGTGCACGACACCCTGGATGTCGGCGACGACGGCGTGCTTGACACCCGCCGCGATCAGCAGCTGCAGGATGGCCGTACCGGCCGCGCCGGCCCCGGACATGACGACCCGTACGTCACCGACGCTCTTGTTCACCACGCGCAGGGCGTTGGTGAGGGCGGCGAGGACGACGATGGCGGTGCCGTGCTGGTCGTCGTGGAAGACGGGGATGTCGAGGGCCTCGCGCAGCCGGGCCTCGATCTCGAAGCAGCGGGGCGCGGAGATGTCCTCCAGGTTGATGCCCGCGAATCCGGGGGCGATGGCCTTGACGATCGCGACGATCTCGTCGGTGTCCTGCGTGTCGAGGCAGATCGGCCAGGCGTCGATGCCGGCGAAGCGCTTGAAGAGGGCCGCCTTGCCCTCCATGACGGGCAGGGCGGCCATCGGGCCGATGTTGCCGAGGCCGAGGACGGCGGAGCCGTCGGTGACGACCGCGACGGAGTTCCGCTTGATGGTGAGGCGGCGGGCGTCCTCGGGGTTCTCGGCGATCGCCATGCAGACCCGGGCGACACCGGGGGTGTAGATCATGGAGAGGTCGTCGCGGTTCCGGATGGGGTGCTTGGACGCCATCTCGATCTTGCCGCCGAGGTGCATCAGGAACGTACGGTCGGAGACCTTGCCGAGGGTGACGCCCTCGATGGTGCGCAGCTGCTCGACGATCTCGTCGGCGTGCGCGGTGGAGGTCGCGGCGATGGTGACGTCGATGCGGAGCTTCTCGTGGCCTGAGGCGGTCACGTCGAGGCCGGTGACGGACCCGCCGTGGGACTCCACCGCCGTGGTGAGCTGCGAGACCGCGGTCCCGCTCGCGGGAACCTCCAGCCGGACCGTCATCGAGTACGAGACGCTGGGCGCCGTTGCCATGGCCGAGTTCCTCTGCTTTTCCTGAGCTTCGTTGCTACGCCGCCCCGGCTGGTTGCCCGGCGGCGCCCTCCGATGGTCGCACCTACCCGCCGGTAGCAGGTAATGCGGTCATTTTGTTTTCGGAAAGTAGTTTCCACCATACGAGAAGCCTTGGGGAAACAGAAGAGGCCCCCGTCACCAGGGGTGACGGGGACCTCAACTTCGTACATACATCTAAGTGGCACCGACCCGCCATGCTCGCCTCGCGGCAAGTGGTCCCTCTGAGGGACGAAGGTTGGGCCCGGGGGCTTGGATCGAGCCGGTGCCACCACAAGGCTAACAAACCACCCTGGTTGGTGATTCCAGCGCCACAGGTTGACCTGAAATCGGCGTCTCCCGCTCCGGCGGGATCAGTCCCTCAGCAGGTCCGGGACCCCCGCCCCGTCCGGCATGTCGCCCGCCCCCGCGACCACCGTGAGCTGCTGCGTCGCCCGGGTGAGGGCCACGTACAGCACCCGCAGACCGGCCGGGGACTCGTCGGCGATCTCCGCCGGCGATACGACCACGGTGGCGTCGTACTCCAGGCCCTTCGCCTCCAGGGAGCCGAGGGCCACCACCCGGTCGCCGAGGTCGGCGAGCCAGCGGGCCGCCTCCGTACGCCGCTTCATGGCGACGACGACACCGACGGTGCCCTCCACCCGCTCCAGGAGCAGCCGCGCCTCGGACCGTACGGTTTCGGCCAGACCCGTGTCGGCGGCCTTCTCCGGTACGGCGACGAAGCGGGGCTCGACGCCCGTGGAGCGGACGGCGCGCGGCGACTCCTTGCCCGGCATGGCGAGGGCGAGGACCTTCGCGGCGAGCTCGGCGATCTCGGCCGGGTTCCGGTAGTTCACCGTCAGCTCGAAGCGGCGCCGCGGCCGGGAGCCGAGGGCCTCGTCGCGGGCCTCCGCCGCCTCGTCCGGGTCCGACCAGGAGGACTGCGCCGGGTCACCGACGACCGTCCAGGTGGCGTGCCGGCCGCGCCGCCCGACCATCCGCCACTGCATGGGCGTGAGGTCCTGCGCCTCGTCGACGATCACGTGCGCGTACTCGGTGCGCTCCGCCGCGAGCCGCTCGGCCCGCTCCCACTGCGTCTCCTCCCGGCCGGGCATCAGCTCCTCGAGGCCCGTGAGCTGGTCCAGCGGGTCGTACTCCCGGCGCTTCTTCGGCCGCGCCGGGGCGCCGATGAGGGTGCTCAGCTCGTCGAGGAGCGCCACGTCGTGGACGGAGAGCTCCCGGCGGCGCAGCGAGCGGGCGAGCCGCCGCACCTCGCCCGGGTTGAGGATGCGGCGGGCCCAGCGGCCGAGCCGCCGCTCGTCGGCCATCGCGTCGAGGACCCGGCGCGGGGTGAGTTCGGGCCACCAGGCGTCGAGGAAGATGAGGAAGGAGTCCTCGGTGGAGACGTCCTCGTCGAAGGAGGAACGCAGCTCGGCGGCGAGCTCGGGGTCGCTGTGCCGGCCGACGGCGCCGGACTTGGCGTACAGCGCGTCGAGGAGCAGCCGGCGGGCGCGCGGGCGGAGCAGGTTGACGGGGGTGGTGCCGCCGAGGACGTTGTGGCGGATGCGCCGCAGCTCGTCCGCCTCCAGCTCCAGACGGCGGCCGAAGGCGACGACACGCAGGCGCGTGGGCGTGCCGGCGGGAGCCGGAGCGTCGTCGTCCCCCAACTCGGGCTGAACCCTGGGCGCGGGCGTCTCCAGAGCACCACGGGCCGCCTTCCGCAGCACGTGGAGCATCCGGGAGGAGCCCTTGATCCGGGCGACGGCCGGATCGTCGTACGCGGTGGCCTCGGCGCCGTCGACCAGCGAGCCGACGGCCCGGATGGCGACCTGGCCCTCCTCGCCGAGGGAGGGCAGGACGCCCTCGGTGTACGAGACGAGGAGCGGGGTCGGGGAGACGATCAGGATGCCGCCCGCGTACCGCCGCCGGTCCTGGTAGAGCAGATAGGCGGCCCGGTGCAGCGCGACCGCCGTCTTCCCGGTCCCCGGCCCGCCCTCCACGTACGTGACGGAGGCGGCGGGCGCGCGGATGACGAGGTCCTGCTCCGCCTGGATGGAGGAGACGATGTCCCGCATGGTGTGGCTGCGGGCCTGGCCGAGGGCGGCCATCAGGGCGCCGTCGCCGATCACGGGCAGCTCGCGCCCGTCGAGGGTGGCCCGGAGCTCGGGGCGCATCAGGTCGTCCTCGACGCCGAGGACCTTGCGGCCCTTGGAGCGGATGACACGGCGCCGTACGACCCGGCCGGGATCGACCGGGGTCGACCGGTAGAAGGGCGCGGCGGCGGGCGCGCGCCAGTCGATGACCAGCGGCGCGTAGTCGGAGTCGAGGACGCCGATCCGGCCGATGTGGAGGGTCTCGCCGATATCGGCGGTGTTGTCGGGCCGTACGGCGTCCTCGGCGGGCTCGACGGACGTGTAGGCCCCGTCGGGACCCTTCTTCCCGTCCTTGCCGTACAGCAGATCGATCCGGCCGAAGAGGAAGTCCTCGAACTCGTTGTTGAGCCGGTTGAGGTGGATGCCGGCCCGGAATACCTGGGCGTCGCGCTCGGCGAGCGCGCCGGGCGTGCCGACCTGGCCCCGCTGGGCGGCGTCGTTCATCAGGAACTCCGCCTCGTGGATCTTCTCCTCCAGTCGGCGGTAGACGTGATCGAGATGTTCCTGCTCGACACCGATCTCACGGTCTCTGACCGTGTCCACGGCTTCCTGCGCGGCCACCTAAGGCCCCCTTCTGACGTGCACTGGGCAGCCGTCGAGCGTACGCCACTGGGGGGCACCGTGTCAGGCGCGATCAACTCCGGGTGGCGGATCGTTGTGCGGGATCCGCCGGAAGAGGTGGTGGCCGCGCCATTCACCGCCGATGTGAAGGCAGTCCCGAGCCGGGCCCAGACCGCCGCACTCGCGTTGTGGGCAACTGTTCCGCTGGGGCGGTCCCCACCCACCCAAGCCCACCCCCGTTGTGGGCAACTGTTCCTCCCCCAGACTCCGTCCGGGGGGACCCCCAGGGCGGAACGGGTGGGCGCAACGGAACGGCGCCCCTTGCCGGGCCTAGGCTCACTGCGCCCTGACCCGCACCCCTTGTGCGCCGTACAACTTGGTGCGGGTCCAGGCACAGGGGGCGGGGGCGCAGCACAGGGCGCCGTCCCGTGTGCCCACCCTCCCCCAGACTCCGTCCGGGGGGACCCCCACGCCCTGCGGGACGATTGCCCACACGGCGGGGGGGGTGGGCGGGGCGTGGACCCCCGCGCGGGGGCAAGGGTCGTCCCGTACCGGACACGAGGCTCGGCCTGGACCAGGCGCGAGAGGTCGCGGCCGCAGGCAGCCGTCCAAGCAAGGCCCCCGGGACCACCTGGAACGGCCCCGCAGCGCCCCGCCCCTACCCGTCGTACTTCGCGTCCGCCGCAGGATCGAGCGCCAGCCGATACCCCCGCTTCACCACCGTCTGGATCAGCTTCGGCGTGCCGAGGGACGCGCGCAGGCGCGCCATCGCCGTCTCCACCGCGTGCTCGTCCCGCCTGGCCCCGGGCAGCGCCCGCAGCAGGTCGGCCCGGGACACCACCCAGCCGGGCCGGCGGGCGAGCAGCCCGAGGAGGGCCATTCCGGCGGGCGGGACGGGCCGCAGGCCGCCGTCGACGAGGACGGCGTGGCCGCGGACCTCCACCCGGTGCCCCGCCACCGGCAGGACCTGGGAGCGGCCGGGCAGTTCCTTGCAGAGGAGCTGGACGAGCGGCCCGAGCCGGAACCGCTCCGGCTGGTACGTGTCGATGCCCTCGGCCTGGAGCGGCAGCGCCGTCACGGGCCCCACGCACACCGCGAGCACCTCGTGCCGCAGCGCGGCGACGAGCGCGTCCCGTACCCCCTTCTCCTCGGCCCGGGACAGCAGCGACGCGGCCGCGGGGGCGCTGGTGAAGGTGACGGCGTCCAGGCCGCCCGCGAGGGCCGCGTCGAGGAGCCGGTCGAGCGGCCCGGTGTCCTCCGGGGGCATCCAGCGGTAGACGGGGACGCCGACGACCTCGGCCCCCGCGGCCGTGAGCGCCTCCACGAAGCCGGGCAGCGGCTCCCCGTGCAGCTGGAGCGCGATCCGGCGCCCGTCGACGCCCTCGGCGAGGAGCCGGTCGAGGACCTCGGCCATGGATTCGGAGCTGGGCGACCAGGACTCGGTGAGTCCGGCGGCCCGTACCGCGCCCTTGACCTTGGGCCCCCGGGCGAGGAGTTCGACGTCCCGCAGGACGGTGAGGAGTTCCTCCCCGTACCCCCAGCCCTCGGCCGCCTCGACCCACCCCCGGAAGCCGATCGCCGTGGTGGCGACGACGACGTCCGGGGCGTGGCCGAGGAGTTCCTTGGTGGCGGCGAGGAGCTCGGTGTCGTCCGCGAGGGGCACGATCCGCAGGGCGGGGCCGTGGACGACGGCAGCGCCGCGCCGGCGCAGCAGCGCGATGAGTTCGTCCGCGCGTCGCGCCGCGGTGACGCCGACGGTGAAGCCGGCGAGGGGGCCGTGTTCTTGCTCGTCCATAGGGCCCGAGCCTGACGGGGACGCGTGACAGACTCGGTTCTCCCGTATTTCCTGGTCGTTACGGTCCGCGTCGGGCACCGGGGATCACACCTTCGCGTAGCCGGGCCGGGGCTCCGCCTCGGTGACCGCCTCCGCGGTCTCGGGGACGGCGGTGGGCCGCCGAAGGTATACCGCCCAGGTGACGACCATGCAGGCCGCGTAGAAGGCCAGGAAGGCGACGAAGGCCGCGGTGCCGGACCCCGAGGTCTGGAAGGACTGGCGGAAGGCGAGGTTGATGCCGAGTCCGCCGAGCGCGCCGACCGCTCCGATGAGGCCCATGGCGGCCCCGGAGAGACGCCGGCCGTACGCCTCCGCGGCGTCGCCCGCGAGCCCCTTGCGGTGCCCCTGGGCGAGGAAGATCGCCGGGATCATCTTGAACGTGGAGCCGTTGCCGAGGCCGCTGAGCGCGAAGAGGGCGATGAAGCCGACGAGGAAGACGGCGAGCGACTCGATCACGGAGGCGTAGATCACGACGCCGGTCGCGGCCGCCATCGCGGCGAAGGTCCACAGGGTGATGCGGGCGCCGCCGTGCCGGTCGGCGAGAGAGCCGCCGATGGGCCGGATCAGCGAGCCGAGCAGCGGGCCGATGAAGGTGAGGGAGGCGGCCTGGAGCGGAGTGCGTCCGAACTGGGTCTGGAGCACGAGGCCGAAGGCGAAGCTGTAGCCGATGAAGGAGCCGAAGCAGCCGATGTACAGGAAGGCCATGATCCAGGTGTGGCGGGCCCGCACGGCCTCCTTCGCGGCCCCGGTGTCGTTCTTGACGGGGGCGAGGTTGTCCATGAAGAGCGCGGCGCACACGGCGGCGATCACGATCAGGGGCAGGTAGACGCCGAGCACGATCCGGGGGTGCATCGCGCCCGCCGTGCCGATGACGAGGAGGCCGACGAGCTGGACGACGGGGACGCCGATGTTGCCGCCGCCCGCGTTGAGCCCGAGCGCCCAGCCCTTCTTGCGCAGGGGGAAGAACGCGTTGATGTTGGTCATCGAGGAGGCGAAGTTGCCGCCGCCGACGCCGGTGAGCGCCGCCACCAGGACGAACGTGGTGTACGAGGTGCCGGGCTCCATCACCACGAAGGCGAAGCCCGTGGGCAGCAGGAGCAGCAGGGCGCTGACGACGGTCCAGTTACGGCCGCCGAACCGGGCGACCGAGAAGGTGTACGGGATCCGGATCAGCGCGCCGACGAAGGTCGCGGTCGCGATCAGGAAGAACTTGCCGGCCGGGTCGATGCCGTACTGCGGCCCCATGAAGAGCACCATGACCGACCACAGGCTCCAGATGGAGAAGCCGATGTGCTCGGAGAGCACGGAGAAGATCAGGTTCCTCCGGGCGATCCGCTCCCCCTTGTCGCGCCAGAAGGTCTCGTCCTCCGGCTCCCACTGTTCGATCCACCGGCCGCCGCCCATGTCGTACCTCCGCGGGTGTCGGGTCCTGGGGCGTCCACAGCCCCGGTCCACCTGCCAGAGAGGCTAGAGAGGTCGCGTTTCGGCCCGATGCCGAGAGGTGACGAGAACGGAACCTTGCTCTCACCCGGCACGAGCACCGGCTGTGAGCGGCCCCATTTTTCCAGGCTCGGTTCTCCTCCGGGGCGCTGGAGCCGGGCTCACGGGCCCGACCGTGCCTCGCCGGCCCTCCGGAGCACCCTCCCGCCCCCACTCAGGCCAGCCCCGGCTCCCGCTCCGGCAGCCATGAGCCGGGGGGCCGTTCCAGCCAACCCTCCGCCGCGCCGATCTCCGCCGCGGCGGCCCGCAGGGCGTCGAGACCGGGGTGGCGCAGGCCCTTGCGCCACACCAGGCTCACGGGCGACAGGGGTACGGGGTCGGTGAGGGGCCGCAGGACGCAGCCTGGCATGGGCGGGAAGTCGACGACGGCGAGCACCGGGTTGCGGTGCTTGGCCATGATGCGGCGGAACTCCTCGTGGCCGACCGCGAGCGGCGCGGGCGGGGCGACCTCGATGCCCCGCCCGGCGAAGAGCCGGGCGGCGAGGTCGGTCCACTCGGGCGTACGGTCGTTCCCCGCGCCCGCGTAGATCCGTTCCCCGGCGAGACCGGCGAGCGGCACCGTGGGCAGGCCGGCCAGCGGGTGGTCCTCGGGGAGGATCACCGCCATCCGCTCGTACCGCACGAACTGGGAGTCGAGCCGCGCCCGCAGCCCCGCTTCGAGCCCTCCGTACCGGCCGAAGGACGTGTCGAGCCGTCCGGCGAGGATGTCCCGCACCGCCCCGGTGAGCCCGCTCTCGTAGCGGGCCATCAGCTCCTGTTCCGGGGCGAGTTCACGGGCCCGGCGCAGGACGCGCTCCTGGACGAGGCCGGGACTGTTGAGGTCGACGAGGAGGGGGCGGGGCGCGGCCCGGAAGGCCTCGGTCAGCTCGTCGTGGGCGGTCAGCACCCGGCGCGCGTACGGGAGGAGGCGCTCGCCGTCCGGGGTGAGGGCGACCTGCCGGGTGGTCCGTACGAACAGCTCGGCGCCCAGCTCGCGCTCCAGGCGCCGGATGTCGCGGCTGAGGGCCTGCTGGGCGACGTAGAGGCGGGCGGCGGCGCGGGTGAAGTGCAGCTCCTCGGCAACGGCGGTGAAGGCGCGGAGAAGGCGGGGGTCGGTGTCGTACGGGGACGGGGTGGCGGGCACCGCCGCATTTAACAACACAGACGCGTGAATGGCCACCGAACAGGTGTTGGACCCCGCCCGCCCCGCTCCCGGAGCCTTGCTCCATGCCGCAACCGGATCTCTCCCCGACCGCCGCCCCACGCGCGCGCGAACAACCGACCGCCAGCCCACGCGCGCGCGAACGCCCGCCCACAGTCCCCACCGGCCCCACCACCCCCGGCGCCCCCACCACCCCCGGCGACGACGAGCGCACCGCCGCCCCCACCCCCACCCCCCGCAACCCCTACCTCCGCCTCTTCGCCGCCCCCGGCGCCCGCGCCTTCACGGCGGGCAATCTGATCGCCCGGCTGCCCATGGGCATGTTCGGCGTCAGCGCCGTCATCATGATCGCCGCGGCCTACGACTCGTACGCGCTCGCGGGCGCCGTCACCGCCACCGGCACGGCCGCCGGGGCCCTCACCGCCCCCTGGATCGCCCGGCTCGTCGACCGGCACGGCCAGGCGCGGATCGCGGTCCCCGCCACCGCCTACGCGGTCCTGGGCCAGCTGGTCCTGCTGCTCTGCGTCCACGCGAAGGCGCCCGTCTGGGCGCTCTTCGCCACGGCCGCCCTCACCGCCACGAGCCCCAACACGGGTGGTATGTCCCGGGCCCGCTGGGCCCACCTCTTCCGGGGCGACCGGGACGCCCTGCACACCGCCAACGCCTTCGAGCAGGCCGTCGACGAACTCTGCTTCATGCTCGGCCCGGTCGTCGCCGCGCTCGTCTGCTCGACCCTCTTCCCCGAGGCGGGCACCCTCGTCGCCGCGGCGCTCTTCCTCGGCGGGGTCCTGGTCTTCACCGCCCAGCGCTCCACCGAACCGCCGATCGCGCCGCGCACCGCCGCCGGCTCCCCGCTGCGGGTCCCCGGCATGATCCCCCTCCTCGCGGTCTTCCTCGCCACCGGCGCGGTCTTCGGCTCCATGGAGGTGGTGACCCTCGCGTACGTGGACGGCCCCGCCGCCGGCCCCGTCCTCGCCCTCCAGGCCGCCGGGTCGTGCGCGGCGGGTCTCCTCTTCGGCCGCGCCCGCCGTACCGCCCGGCTGCGCACCTGCCTGGCCGCGATGGCCGTTCTGATGACGCTGCCCCTGCTCGCCGCCACGACCGGCTCGCTGCTCGCCCTCGCCGCCGGGCTCCTGGTGGCGGGCATGGCGACGGCTCCGACGATGGTGACGGGCATGGGAATGCTCCAGCGCCTGACGCCGACGTCCCAGCTCAACGAGGGCATGACCCTGGCCGTGACGGCCCTCCTCGGCGGCATCGCGGCCGGCTCCGCCACCGGCGGCTGGGCCGCCGACCACGCCCCCTCCCCCGCCTTCGGCTTCCTGATCCCGGTCACGGCAGCGAGCCTCGCCCTGACGCTGGCCCTGACCCTGCGCGCGACGAAGGCCCGAGCATGACGAAGGCCCGGCAGTCTGACGACTGCCGGGCCTTCGCCCACATGGGATGAGGTGTCCGAGCGGGCAAGCCCCTCGGACGCTCGGTGGAGATGGCGGGAATCGAACCCGCGTCCAACGGTACGGAAACAGAGCTTCTCCGTGTGCAGTCCGCTACGAGTTTCTCAGCCCCGGAGATCACGCGGACAAGTCTCCGACGGGCTCAGTCACTGTTTGATTTCCCCCTCAGCCCCGTGACCGGGCCGAGAGGTTTAGATCCCTGAATGACGCCAGGATCCGGGTCGGGACCATCCCCGGGCTGACGCTCCTCACAGAGGCTTCTTGTCGTTACCTAAAATTAGGCAGCGAGGGCGAAGCGGGAGTTATCGCTCTTGGAGTTGGCGATTATTGGTTGCGACATATGGTTAACGAGATCATTGCCGCTTCCTCGACACGCTTCCTCTGCATCGGTATCCGCTGTCGAAACCGATCATCCCCATGTTTATTTTTCAACGCGCACGCCCCTTGCGAGGTGTGCAGAGCCCATCGTACGTGACCGACGGCCGCTGTCGCCAGCGTATTACCCGCGGCCGCGCCGCTAGGCGATCTTGGCCGCGCGCTCCCTGCGCTTGGCCGCCGCGATGGCCCGGTTGGTCTCGCGGGTGTCCTGCTTCTCGCGCAGGGTCTGCCGCTTGTCGAACTCCTTCTTGCCCTTGGCGAGCGCGATCTCGACCTTGACCCGCCCGTTCAGGAAGTACAGCGCGAGGGGCACGATCGTGTGACCCGTCTCCTGCGACTTCGACTCCAGCTTGTCGATCTCCTCGCGGTGCAGCAGCAGCTTCCGCTTCCGCTTCGCCGAGTGGTTGGTCCAGCTGCCCTGCATGTACTCGGGCACATGGATGTTGTGCAGCCACGCCTCGTGGTTGTCGATCTGCACGAAGCCGTCGACGAGCGAGGCGCGGCCCATCCGCAGCGACTTCACCTCGGTGCCCATGAGGACCAGACCGCACTCGTACGTGTCGACGATGTGGTAGTCGTGGTGCGCCTTCTTGTTCTGCGCGATGATCTTGCGCTCGGGCGCCTTGTCCTGGTTCTTCTTCGCAGGCTTGCCCTGCACGTTCACGAGTCCCTTTGCCATAGTGCGGTCATTTTCGCACTACGAGCCCCCTCCGAGGCCACTCAATACCGTCTTCGCCCGTTCCTCGGCCCGTTCCCCGGCCGCGAGGTCGGGGGTGATGCCCCGGCCGTCGACCGCGTGCCCGGCCGGTGTGCGGTAGTGGCCGACGGTCAGCTCGGCGACGGAGCCGTCCGGCAGCGCGCTCGGCATCTGGACCGCGCCCTTGCCGAAGGTGCGCGAACCGACCGTGACCGCCCGGCCCCGGTCCTGGAGGGCGCCGGTGAGCAGCTCGGCCGCGCTCATGGTGCCCCCGTCGATCAGCGCGACCAGGGGCCTGCCGGTGTCGCCGCCGCCCTCCGCGTACACGGCCCGCTGCTCGCCCTCCACGTCGTACGTGGCGACCAGACCGCCGTCGAGGAAGGCGGAGGCGGCCACGGCGGCCTCGGCGACCAGGCCGCCCGCGTTGCCCCGCAGGTCCAGCAGGACACCGGCGCCGGCCGGGGCGGCCCGTACCGCGTCACGCACGCGCGTGCCCGCGCCCTTGGTGAAGGCCGCGACCCGGATGAACAGGGTCCCGTCGTCCAGGCGGCGGACGGTGACCGGGTCCGTGGCGAGCCGGGCCCGGCGCAGGGTCTGCGTCCAGGCGGTGCGGCCGCGCTCGACGCGGAGGGCGACGGCCGTGCCGGCCACGCCGTCGCCGCGCAGCAGGGCGACGACCTCGGAGACGGAGAGGCCGTCGACGGGGCGTCCGTCGACGGAGACGAGCCGGTCGCCCGTCCGGAGCCCGGCCCGCTCGGCGGGGCCGCCGGCCTGCACCCGGGTCACCCGGACGCGGTTCTCACCGGCACGGCCCGCGGAGAGTCCGACGCCCGTGTAGGTGCCGTCGAGGGCCTGCTCGAACTCGGCGTACTCCTTCTTGTCGTACACCGCGCCCCAGCGGTCGCCGCTGCGGCTGACGAACTCCTCGGCGGCCTGCTTGCCCGACTTCCCGTCGGCCATGGCAGCGGCGGCGGCGCGGTTCAGGGCGGCGCTGTCGACGGGCGCGCCGGCCGGGGGCCGCTGCCCCGCGCGCGTGGAGGCGCCGGAGGGTTCGCCCGCCGCGTCCTGCCGGGGCAGGGAGCCGGTGGCGGCGGCGGTGGCGAGGACCCCGGCGAAGACCAACGTCAGAACGGCCCCACGGAGTAAGCCGCGGGGCCGGGTACAGAGGTGTTCGGTGTCGGCCGACATGCCGCCCACTGTAGGACAAGACGATGGCGCCGCACGGGCTTTGGCCGTACGACGCCATCCACCGTCAGTGGTCTCTTCTCACACCTTCAGGTACTTGCGCAGCGCGATGAAGGCGGCAATGGCGGGCATGAGGAGCCCGATGGCGATCACGAGCGGCAGCACCGAGAAGACGGCGTCCCAGCCGATGAAGTTGACCAGCTGCATCTTGTCCGCGAGGGCGATGCCGTGGTCGATCAGGAAGTACCGGCCGACGACCAGCAGCACGCAGGCGAACGCGCCGCCGAGGAGCCCGGCGAACGCCGCCTCCATGATGAACGGCATCTGGATGTAGAAACTGGACGCGCCGACGAGCCGCATGATGCCGGTCTCGCGGCGGCGGCTGAACGCCGAGACGCGCACGGTGTTGACGATCAGCATCAGCGCGATGACCAGCATCAGGCCCATGACGCCGACGGCGGCGATGTTCATACCGTTCATCAGGTCGAACAGGTTCTGCAGGATCTCCCGCTGGTCCTGCACCGACTGGACGCCCTCACGGCCCGCGAAGGCGGTGGCGACCACCTTGTACTTCTCCGGGTCCTTGAGCTTGACCCGGAACGACTCCGGCATCTGGTCCGGCGTGATGACGGAGGCGATGGCGGTGTCGCTGTACTTCTCCTTGTAGTGCTTGAACGCCTCGTCGGCCGACTCGTAGTAGACGGTCTCGACGACGTCCATCTTCCTCAGATCGGCCTCGATCTGCTTCTTCTGCTGGGCCGTGACCGCGCCCTTGGGGCACTTGGTCCCTTCGGTCGCGTCGCCCTTGGTGCAGAGGTAGATGGAGACGTTGACCTTGTCGTACCAGTAGTCCTTCATCGTGCTGACCTGCTCGCGCATGAGCAGCGCGCCGCCGAAGAGGGCGAGCGAGAGGGCCACGGAGATGACGACGGCGAAGGTCATCGTGAGATTGCGCCGGAGACCGACACCGATCTCGGAGAGCACGAACTGAGCGCGCATGGGTCTGCTTTCTCCTACTCGCTACAGGCTCAGTGCTGGTATCCGTAGACGCCGCGCGCCTGGTCGCGGACCAGGCGGCCCTTCTCGAGCTCTATGACGCGCTTGCGCATCTGGTCGACGATGTTCTGGTCGTGGGTCGCCATGACGACGGTGGTCCCTGTCCTGTTGATGCGGTCGAGCAGCTTCATGATGCCGACCGAGGTCTGCGGGTCGAGGTTGCCGGTGGGCTCGTCGGCGATCAGCAGCATCGGACGGTTGACGAAGGCACGGGCGATGGCGACGCGCTGCTGCTCACCACCGGAGAGCTCGCCCGGCATCCGGTCCTCCTTGCCGCCGAGCCCGACCAGGTCGAGCACCTGCGGCACGGCCTTGCGGATCTCGCCGCGCGGCTTGCCGATGACCTCCTGGGCGAAGGCCACGTTCTGGGCGACGGTCTTGTTGGGCAGCAGGCGGAAGTCCTGGAAGACGGTGCCGAGCTGACGCCGCATGTGCGGCACCTTCCAGTTGGACAGCCGGGCCAGGTCCTTGCCGAGGACGTGCACCTGGCCTTGGCTGGCGCGCTCCTCTCGGAGGAGCAGGCGCAGGAAAGTCGACTTACCGGAGCCGGAGGAACCGACGAGGAAGACGAACTCCCCCTTCTCGATCTCCAGGGAGACATCCCGGAGCGCGGGGCGGTTCTGCTTCGGATAGGACTTGGAGACGTTGTCGAATCGGATCACGGATGCACCACGGTCGGCCGGGAGTAGGTGTGCGTGACCTTACGCGAACGGGGTAGTCCCGCGCAGTCGCGGTCCTGGCTTGCGCGCTTTATCCTTTTCGCCCTTCCCGGCGGGCCGGGAGCTGTCCGGTGGGGCGCGCCGAAACGCCGCCGAGCTGGCACAGTGGTAGGGGGAACGTCCCGGCCCTGTCGGACGTTGTCCCGATGAGTAGCCCCCAGTGCGGGAGGAGGAGAGCGCATGACCTACGACCGACTGGTGTGCGCCAACTGCGCGGCCCCTGTCGCCGAGGGGCGCTGCCGCGTCTGCCGCGCGAACCGGGAGCGGCTGACCCCGCAGGGTCTGTCGCCCGCGATGCTGCTGACGCTCGCGATCGCTCTGCTGGCCGCCATCGCACTGCTCGCGGCGGTCCGTACGGCCTAGCCGGGCCGCGCGGGCGTCCACACGAGCCGGAAAGCACGAGGAAGGGCCGGGGAGAAGCTCCCCGGCCCTTCTTCTTCGCGGATCGGTCAGACGGCGGTACGACCACCGGCGACGAGACGCGGCAGCATACGGAAGCCGATGCCACCGGCGATCATGGTCGCTGCACCGATGATCAGGAACGAGGTCTCGGCCGCACCGGTCTCGGCGAGCTCCTCCTTCGCCTGACCCTGCTGCACGGGCTGCGAGCCGGCGTTGTTGGTGTCGGTGTTGTTGTTGCCACCGTCCACGCACTCGGCGCCGTCGAGGTCGACGGTGCAGGTGCCGGCGTCACCGGAGTCGTCGGTGCCGCCGGGCGTGGTGGGCGCGGTGGTCTCGTTCCCGTTGCCGTTCCCGTTCCCGTTGCCGTTCCCGTTGCCGTTCCCGTTCCCGTTCCCGTTGCCGTTGCCGTTCCCGTTGTCGTCACCGCCGTCGTCCGGCGTGCCGGGCGTGGTGGTGACCGGCGGCTCAACCGGCGGCTCAACCGGCGGCTCGACGGGGGGCTCAACCGGCGGCTCAACCGGCGGCTCAACCGGCGGCTCGACCGGCGGCTCGACGGGGGGCTCGACCGGCGGCTCGACCGGCGGCTCGACGGGCGGCTCGACCGGCGGCTCGACCGGCGGCTCGACCGGCGGCTCGACCGGCGGCTCGACCGGCGGCTCGACGGGCGGCTCGACCGGCGGCTCGACGGGCGGCTCCTCGCAGCCGACGTTCTCGGGAAGGCACACGGGCGGCTCGTCAGTGACGCCGAACGCCTGCGCGGCACCCGCCGCCGTCAGCGAAGCGCCGGCGGCGATCATGGCACCGGCCGCGATACGCACGAAGCGCACTCGCATTTTTCTGCTCATCTAGGTGCTACCCCCAGTAGTCCATCTCGTCATGGGGCAGCGCTCGGGGCCCGCGCAGCAGGGGCGGCGTCACGACTGGGCCTGCCCCCGTTCACACGCGCCCCAGAATTGCGCATGCCAGTACGCCACCCTTCCGAGTTTCCGATGAAGCGTCAAGGCCGTTGCGCGTGCGATGTCCGAAAGATCATCTTCTGCCCCACATACGACGATGCAACTGTGACGTAAACCCAGAACTCCGGGCCCCACAGCACCAGTTCCCTTGTCGACAAAGCGTCCCACCCACCCTCTTTCCGCTTGCGTCAGCGAATCCGCAGACCGGACACATGCCTCGGGCGGAACGACGACGGGCCCCGCACCGGAAGGTGCGGGGCCCGGACGTGTGCTGCCGTGGGGCTACTTGTCCTGCTGCTTGCGCCAGCGGATGCCCGCCTCGAGGAAGCCGTCGATCTCGCCGTCCAGGACGGCCTGCGGGTTGCCGACCTCGAACTCCGTACGGAGGTCCTTGACCATCTGGTACGGGTGGAGGACGTACGAGCGCATCTGGTTGCCCCAGGAACTGCCGCTGTCCTTCAGGGCGTCCATCCTGGCCCGCTCCTCCTGGCGCTGGCGCTCCAGGAGCTTGGCCTGGAGGACGTTCATGGCGCTCGCCTTGTTCTGGATCTGCGAGCGCTCGTTCTGGCAGGAGACGACGATGCCGGTCGGGAGGTGCGTGATGCGCACGGCCGAGTCGGTCGTGTTGACGCCCTGGCCACCGGGGCCCGAGGCGCGGTAGACGTCGATGCGCAGCTCGCCCTCGTCGATCTCGACGTGGTCGGAGGACTCGACGACCGGCAGGATCTCGACGCCGGCGAAGGAGGTCTGGCGGCGGCCCTGGTTGTCGAAGGGCGAGATGCGGACCAGGCGGTGGGTGCCCTGCTCGACGGAGAGCGTGCCGTAGGCGTACGGCGCCTTCACCACGAAGGTGGTCGACTTGATGCCGGCCTCCTCCGCGTACGAGGTCTCGTAGATCTCGGTCGAGTAGCCGTGGCGCTCCGCCCAGCGCAGGTACATGCGCTGGAGCCGCTCGGCGAAGTCGGAGGCGTCGACGCCGCCGGCCTCCGCCCGGATGTTGACCAGGGCCTCGCGCTCGTCGTACTCGCCGGAGAGGAGGGTGCGGACCTCCATCTCGTCGAGGGCCTTGCGGACGGAGGTGAGCTCCGTCTCGGCCTCGGCGAGGGTGTCCGGGTCGTCCATCTCCTCGGCGAGCTCGAAGAGCACCCCGAGGTCGTCGATGCGCCCGCGCAGGGTCTCGGCCTTGCGGACCTCGGCCTGGAGGTGCGAAAGCTTGCTCGTGATCTTCTGCGCCGCCTCCGGGTCGTCCCACAGGGACGGGGCCGCGGCCTGCTCTTCGAGCACGGCGATGTCGGCCCTCAGCTTCTCGAGGTCCAGGACGGCCTCGATCGACCCCATGGTCGAGGAGAGGGACTTCAGCTCTTCGGATACATCGACGACTGCCACGCGTCCAGCGTAACGGCTCCGGGCAAGGAGCCGAACCTTTGGCCACCGCCGCCGCTGGGACGCCTACGGCAGGGAGGACTGCTTCGAGTCCTGGGGCGGGGTGTCCGCGTCCCCCGACGCCACCACATAGCCGCCGGCGCCCAGAGCGCCCGCGACGAAGACCGCCGCGACGGCGAGGGTGATCCGGCGCTTGCGGACCGCCTCCGCCTTGTGGCGGGCCGAGCCGGGGCGGCGCGCGCCGGCGGCGCGCGGGGCCCGCGCGGTGCCGAGGGGGCCGCCCGAGAGCTCGTCGGGGGCGGGGACCCGCATGGAGGTGTGGGTGTCGCGGTTGGAGTCGGCCGATGCGCCCGGGACGAGCGGGACGGCGGCCCGGCGCGGGCCGGGCTCACCGGCGCCCGTACCCGTGGCGTACGCCTCCGGTTCCGGTTCCGGCGTCGACGCCGTCTCTTCCGGGTCCAGCTCGTCGACGTCGAGCGGCGGGATGCCCTTGAGCAGCGGCAGGACGTCCTTGAGGCGGGCGGCGAGCTCGGAGGCGCGCAGCCGGGAGGCCGGGGCCTTCGCCAGGCACTGCACTATCAGCTGCCACAGCTCCTCGGGGATGCCGGGCAGCGGGACGACGGTCTCGGTGACGTGGCGGCGCAGGACGGCGCCGGGATGGCCGCCGCCGAAGGGGGTGAACCCGGCGAGCAGCTCGTACAGGACCGTCGCGAGGGCGTAGATGTCGACGGCGGCGCGCGGCGGGAGGCCTTCGACGATCTCGGGGGCGAGGTAGTCGGGGGTGCCGATGATCCGGGTGGCCTTGGTGCGGCCGGGGGTGTCGATCAGCTTGGCGACACCGAAGTCGGTGAGGAGGGCGGGGTGGGCGCCGCCGGGGCCGAGCGGGCCCTCCATGTCGAGCAGGATGTTCTCGGGCTTGACGTCCCGGTGGACGACCCCGGCCGCGTGCGCGGCGGCGAGGGCGTCGGCGACGTCGGCGGTGATCGCGACGGCGGCCTCGGGGGCGAGCCGCCGTTCCCGGTCGAGGCGGGTGCGCAGGTCGGTGCCGCGTACCAGGTCCATGACGAGGGCCAGGTCGTTGCCGTCGACGACGAGGTCGCGGACCTTGACCACGCGGGGGTGGTCGAGGCCGAGCAGGGCGGTGCGCTCCTGGACGAAGCGGCCGACGAGCTCCTGGTCGGATGCCAGGTCCTCGCGCAGCAGTTTGACGGCGACGGGACCCTCGGGCCCCTCGCCGAGCCACACCGTTCCGGCACTGCCCCGCCCGAGGATCTGGTGGGTGGTGTAGCGGCTGCCGATGTTCCGTGCCAAGACTGCTCCCTCAGCGGCTGCGGTTCGCGAGCAAAGTTACGCGTCCGCAGCCGCCGGTCGTCACTTCCGAGGGGAAATCACCCCTGGGAAGTCGATAAATCGGCAGTATTACCCGCGATTACTGTCCCGTACCGCCGGTAGTACCCCCGGAGCCGGTGGAGTCGCCGATCGTGGAGATCCAGTCGGTGACCGTCGTGATGCCGTCGCCGATGGCCTCCCAGTAGCTCTTGCCCTCGGCGATCCAGTCCTGGAGCGGGGTCAGCTCCCAGACGAGCCAGCCCGCGACCACGAACAGGACGATCATGACCAGGCAGCCCTTGAGGCAGCCGAGGCCGGGGATCCGCACCGGGTTGGCGCTGCGCTGACGCGGCGGGCGCGGCTCGCGCGGCGCCGGGGCCTGGGGCGGCGGCTGCGGCGGGGTGTACTGCTGCTGGGGCTGGGCGTACTGCTGCGGGGCGGGCGGCGGCGCGTACTGCTGCGGCTGGTGCTGCTGGTGCTGCGGCTGCTGCTGGTACTGCTGGGGCGCGGGCCGCTGCGGGGCGGGGCGCTGCTGCTGCTGGTACGGCTGAGGCGACTGCTGCTGCCCGTACGCGCCGGGCTGCTGCTGCCGGTCCTGCGGCTGCTGCGGCTGCCGCTGGGGGCGGCGGCGCAGCGGGTCCTGGCTCGGGTCCAGGTACTGCACCTGCGTCTGCTCGTTGCGGTCGCGGGCCGCGCGCAGCTGGTTCTGCCAGGGGTGCGGCTCCTCGGACTGCGCGCCCTGCCCGGGCTCCGGCGGCCGCGGCGGTACGGGAGGCATGACGGCCGTCGGGTCGGCGGCGCCCGACGGGCCGCTGGTCGGCATGACGCTGGTCGCGCCGGCGGGGTCGTACCGCGGCGGCGTCCCGGCGCCGCTGGGCAGCACCTGGGTGGGGTCCGCGGCCCCCGGCGTCTCGGGGACGGGCGCCGGCGCCGGGTCCGGCGCGAGGAGCGCTCCGACGCCGTCCGCCGCCTCGATCTGGGCGGGCGTGGAGTGGACGCCGATGCCGGCGGCGACCGCACGCAGACCACGGGCGAGGTTGACCGCGCTCGGCCGCCGGTCCGGGTCCTTGCTGAGGCAGCGCTCTATGACCGTCCACAGCGGGCCGGGCACGGTCGAGGGGCGGCGCGGCTCCTCGCTGAGGTGCCGGTGGAGGACTTCGAGGGCGGTGCCGCCCGCGAACGGGGGGCGGCCGGTGACCAGCTCGTAGAGCAGGATGCCCGCGCCGTAGATGTCGACGGCGGAGGTCTGCGGGCGTCCCTCGGCGGACTCGGGCGCCACGTACGCGGGCGTGCCGACGAACTCGTGGGTCCGGGTCAGGCCCGGGGAGTCCGCGAGGCGCGCGATGCCGAAGTCGGTGAGCATCGGGTGCATCTGGCCGCCCTGCTCGGCGAGCAGGACGTTGGCCGGCTTGAGGTCGCGGTGGACGACGCCGTCGGCGTGGCTCGCGGCGAGCGCGTCGGCGATCTGGGCGGTCAGGAGGGCGGCGGCGACCGGGGTGAGCGGGCCGCTGTCCCTGATGTACCGGTGCAGGTCGGGGCCCTCGACGAGGTCCATGACGAGCGCGAGGACATCGCCCTCGACCACCAGGTCGCGGGTGCGCACGATGTTCGGGTGGGTGAGCCGGAGCAGGACGGACCGCTCGCGCAGGAAGCGCATCACGATGTCCGCGTCGTTGGCCAGCTCCTCCTTGAGGACCTTGATCGCCACGGTCTCGCCGGGCTGGCCGGGCACGGCCGCCTCGGCGCCCGCCGTCTCCCGCTGGCGGGCTCGCCAGACGGTGCCCGTGGCGCCGCGGCCGAGCGGCTCCTCGAGCAGGTACTTGCTGCCGATAGGCCGCACGTCACGCGCTCCCTGCTGTCCGTGGTCGGGGCTGCTCCGGTGATGTACCCGGGGTCCCTGTCCTCTGTTGTGACCCGTCCGGGTGTCCGACCCACTTTAGTGCCGCCGAACGGGGTACCGGCCGGTCCTCCACAGGCCGATTCCGATGCCTGTGGACGGGGCCGGCGGAGGTTCCTCGCGGTGGGGGGCCGGGCCCGGAGTGCCGGGATGCTCCCGGCCGGGGCCCTGAAACGACCGGACACCTGTCCGGAAGGAGACGCTCCTGAGGCCGCGACGGTTGCCGGGCACCTTCCGAAGGCATGCTCAACCAGGCACTTTTACGTCCACAGCCGACCATTCAAGATCACTTCCAGCCGACCCGGGGGCGGGTTGTCGGTGGCAGGTGCGAGGATGCCTCCAGCACGTCGCGTCGAGGGGTCGGGAGCCCCTGCGCCGTGCCGACCTGTACCGGACGACGTGTCCGTGCCGGGTGGGGGGAGTCACAGGGCGGTCCCCCTGCCGGGCATGTCGCGCAGAAGGGACCGCTGACGGCGATGCAGATCCGGCTGACCGTCCTCGCGCCGTACGCCGGCCATGGCACCGGGCGCGCCTGCGACGTGCTCGTCACGGCCCCCGCGGGGACGGCGCTCGCCGCCGTGGCCTCGAACCTCGCGGCGGCCGTCACGGGCCCCGACACCTCCGCCTCGGGCACGACCGTGCTCTACGCGGGCGCGGAGCGGCTCGACACCCGCCGCAGCGTCCTCGGCGAGCCCCCGCTGGTCGACGGCGCCGTGCTCTCCCTCCAGGTCCCGGGACCGGACGACCGTGTCGGCGAGAAGGCCTCCGCCCGGCTGCACGTGGTGGCGGGCCCGGACGCGGGCGGGGTGCATCTGCTGCACGGCGGACCGATCAGAATCGGCCGTTCCGTGGACGCCGACGTTCCGCTCGACGACCCGGACGTCTCCCGTGCGCACTGCGTGGTGACCGTCGGCGAGGACGGCCGGGTCACGGTCGCCGACCGCGGCTCGACGAACGGCACGACCCTCGACGGCGTACCCGTCGGCGACCGCCCGGTGCGGTTCCCCGCGGGCGCGCTGCTGCGGCTCGGCGAATCCGCCCTCCGCCTGACCGGCGCGGGCGACGACCTCCGCGGTACGGACGCGAGGGCGACGGCCCCGGACGGCGAGGGCCATCTGCGGGTCGCGCGGGGAACGGACGACGGACGGGACTGGGCGGGGCGGACGGACGGGCCGGACCGGACGGAGCGGACGGACGGGCCGGACCGGAGGGGCGGGACGGACCGGAGGGGCGGGACGGACCGATACGACGGGACCGACCGGTCCGATCGGTCCGACCGGGCGCACAGGTCCGACGGGTCCGACCAGGCGTACAGGGCCGACCGAAGCGACCAGTCCGACCGGACCTACAGGGCCGACCGGTCCGACGAGGCCTACAGGGCTGACCGGCCGGAGTACGCGCGCGTGCCCGGAGCGGTTCCCGGGACCCCCGTGGGCGCCGCCCACGCCGCCCACGACTCCACCCACGGCGATGCGCGCGGTGTCCTGTACGACGGCGGCGGCGCGACCTCGGAGCCGTACGACGACGGTCCGTACGGCGCCGACTCCCCCGGCCACGCGCGCGCGGGGGGCCACGGGGACCGCCACGACGGATCCGCGGGCGCCGAGGGCGGCGGCGCGGCCCGCGGCAGGACCCGTCAGGCCAGGGGCGAGGCCCCGACCGCGCCCACGCGCGCGGGTGGAAAGCGCGGGCTCGGAGCGTGGGCCCGGCGTTGGACGGGCGGCCGCGAGGACCTCCCGGCACCCGCCGCCGACCCCCGTACCGCCCCGGACACCCACGCCGGCCCCCGGCCCGACACCAGCGCGCGGGACGGCGCGTCCGCGCCGGGACCGGCGGCCGACACCTGGCCCGACCCGGCCACCCTCCTGCTCACCGCCCTCGGCCCCGGCCCCCGGCTCTGGGAGCGCGGCGAGGACCACCCCGAGTCCCTGGTGGTCCGGCTCGGTACGACGGACCGCGCGGAACTCTCCGGCGTGCCCGTCACCGTGGCGCTGCGCGAGGCCGGTTCCCTCGGTCTCGCGGGCCCCGCCGACCGGCTCGCCGGCCTCGCCCGGTCGGTGGTCGCCCAGCTCGCCGCCCTGCACTCCCCCTCCGACCTGGAGATCGTGCTGATCAGCGCCGACCGGAACCGCTCGCTCGACGAGCGGCGCCGTGCCTGGGGCTGGCTCGGCTGGCTCCCGCACGTCCGGCCGGCCCACGGCCAGGACTGCCGCCTGCTCCTGGCGTACGACCGCGAGCAGGCCCAGGCCCGTACGGCGGAGCTGACCCGGCGGCTCGACGACGGCCCGCTCGGCCCCGGCTGGCCCAGCGCCGACCGCGCGTCCATCGCCGAGGTCGCGGCGCGCCACGAGGGGCCGACGACCGTCGTGGTCGTCGACGGCGATCCCGGTTCGGCTGCGCTCCGCGAGACGGTGGCGCGGCTGGCCGGGGCCGGAGCGGCCGCCGGCATCCATCTCCTGTGCCTCGCCGAGGCGCCCTCGGCCTCCCCGGTCTCGCCGGTGGCCGCCACGTACGAGACCGCCTGCGCCTCGTCCCTGGCGTTCCGCGAGTGCGGGGCCGCCGTGCTCCTCAGCGGCGACGTGGCGACGGCGCTGCGGCTGCTGCGGACCTCCGGCGGCCGGGTCGCGGGCCATGGCACCGTCGGCGTGGTCGACGCGGTCTCCGTCGCCTGGGCCGAGCGGTTCGGGCGCGCGCTGGCCCCGCTGCGTACGGACACGACGGCGGTCCCTGGTGCCCGGGCCGCCGCGCTGCCCCCGTCGGCCCGGCTCCTCGACGAGCTCGGGCTCGCCCGGGCCACGCCCGCGTCGCTGATGGCCCGCTGGGCCTCCGCCGGTGACGGCACGGCCGTCCTGGGCGCCGGTCCGCGCGGGCCGCTCGCGGTGGACCTCACCCGGGAGGGCCCGCACCTGCTGATCGAGGGCCCCGCGGGGAGCGGGCGGACGGAGCTGCTCCGCTCGATCGCCGCGTCGCTCGCGGCGGGCGGGCGCCCCGACCGGCTCGGTCTGCTCCTGGTGGACGGGGCGGGCGGCGAGCGCGGCGAAGGACTCGCGGCCTGTACGGAGCTGCCGCACGTCACCGAGCACCTGGTCGCCTCGGACCCGGTGCGGATGCGGGAGTTCGCGCAGGCGCTCGGCGCGGAGCTGAAGCGCCGGGCGGAGCTCATCGGCGACGGCCACTTCGCCGACCGGCGTGGCACGCGCGGCGCCGACCGGCTGATCGGCCAGCGCGCCCCGAGCGCGGCGGAGTCCGTGCCGCAGGGCGCCCGCGCGACCGTCCGCGTCCAGGACGCCGGCGACCACGCGAACCGCCCGAGCAGCCGCACCCTGCGCACGGGCGACGGCACGATCGGCGCCCTGCCGAGCTCCCGGAGCGGGCGTACGGGCGACCCGTACCCCGACACGGACGACCTCGGCGGCCGCCCCAGCGGCCGGATCACATACGGCACGCCGGACGGCCGAGCGAACGGCCGGCCCACGTACCCGGCCAACCCGGACGAGCAAGCCGGCGCCCGCACGCCGTACCCGGCCGACCTCGAAGACCGAGGCAGTGGCCGAACCCCGTATCCGACCGACATCGAAGGCCGAACCAGCAGCCGAACCCCCTACCCCGCCGACATCGAAGACCGAGCCAGCGGCCGGACCCCGTACCCCACCGACATCGACGGCCGAGCCAGCAGCCGTACGCCGTACCCCGCCGACATCGAAAGCCGGAGCAGCCGCCGGACTTCGTACCCCGGCAGCGACGACCTCGGCGGGCGCCCCAGTGGCCGGACCCCGTACCCCGGCGACCGCGAGAGCCGAACGAGTGACCGGACGCCGTACCCGGGCGACCTCGACAACCGAACGAGCAGCCGCACCCCCTACCCCGGCGACCTCGACAACCGAACGAGCAGCCGCACCCCCTACCCCGGCGGCGACGACCTCCGCGGGCGGCCCAGCAGCCGGACGCCGTACCCGGGCGACCCCGACAACAGAACGAGCAGCCGCACTCCCTACCCCGGCGGCGACGACCTCGGCGGCCGTCCGAGCAGCCGGACCGCGTACCCGGGGGGCGACCCCGGCGCCCGCCCGAGCAGCCGCACCCTCCGCACGGGCGACGGCGACCTCACCGACCACCCGAGCGGACGCGTACCCCGCCCGGGAGCCGAGGACCTGGGCGGTCACCCCAGCGGCCGCATCCCCCGCGCCGGGGCCGGCGACCTCCCCGACCGCCCCAGCGGCCGCACGCCCCACCCCGGAACCGGCGACCTCACTGACCACCCCAGCAGACGCGCCCCCGCAGCGGACGACGCCGGCGGTCGGGTCCCCCGCCCCGCCACCGGCGACCTCACCGACCACCCCAGCGGACGCGTCCCCCGCCCCGCCACCGGTGAGCCCGCCCCCCTCAGGGGCGGAAGCTCCGCCTACCTCCCCCGGCTCGTCGTCCTCGTCGACGACTTCGACGCCCTCGTCGCCCCCGCGCTCGGCGCGTCCGGCCGGCCCGCCGCCGGGTCGGTCGTGCGGGCCCTCGAGGCCGTCGCGCGGAACGGCGAGCGGCTCGGGGTGCACCTCGTCGCGACCTCCGCGCGCCCGGACCGGACCTCCGACACGGAGCTCGCGCACGGGGCCCGGCTGCGGATCGTGCTCGACGCGCCCCCGGTGACCGCCGGGCCCGACGTGCCGGCGGCCGGACGCGGGCGCCTCGGCCATCCGGACGGCCGGGTCACCCCCTTCCAGGCGGGCCGCGTCACCGGCCGCATCCCCCGGACGGCGACGCTCCGCCCGACGGTCGTCCCGCTGGAGTGGGAGCGGATGGGTGATCCGCCGACCCGCCGCCCGGTCCGCGAGCTGGGCAACGGACCGACGGATCTGGCCCTCCTGGCGAGCGCCCTCGACCGGGCGGCCCGCTCGGTCGAGGCGGCTCCCGTGCCCCCGCTGACCCCCGCGTCCCACGGCTGACGTCACGTCACGAGGCAGTCACGATCCCCCGCTTGACACGGAAGGCGGTATTGCGGGGCCCCGCCACCCGGCGTAGACCTGTCGGCACGGGACAGCGAAGCGCACGGGAGAGACGGGGCAGCGATGCGTACAACTCTTCGTCCACGCAAGGCCGCAGTGAGCATGACGGCGTTCACCGCACTCGCCGCACTCGCCCTCGCGGCATGCGGCGGCGGTGGCGACGGCGGCGCCGACAAGGATCCGGGGACTTCCGCGCCCAGTGGCGGCGCGCTCCCCCTCAAGGGCGAGAAGATCGAGGTCGCCGCCGTCTGGACGGGACCGGAGCAGGAGAACTTCACCAAGGTTCTGAAGGAGTTCGAGAAGCGCACGGGCGCGACCGTCACCTTCGTGCCGGCCCAGGACCCGATCGTGAACTTCCTCGGTACGAAGATCGCGGGCGGCGCCCCGCCGGACGTGGCGATGCTCCCGCAGGTGGGCGCGATCCAGCAGGCCGCCGCCCAGAAGTGGCTCAAACCGGTCGGTCCGGACGCCGAGGCCCAGCTGGCGGCGAACTACTCGCGCGGCTGGCAGGAGCTCGGCGCGGTCGGCGGCACCCAGTACGGCGTCTACTTCAAGGCCGCCAACAAGTCCCTGGTCTGGTACAACTCCGCCGTCTTCGAGAACGCGGGCGCCACCGAGCCGAAGACCTGGAAGGAGTTCCTCACCACGGCCGAGACGATCTCGGCCTCCGGCGTCACCCCGGTCTCGGTCGGCGGCGCGGACGGCTGGACCCTCACCGACTGGTTCGAGAACGTCTATCTCTCCCAGGCCGGCCCGGCCAAGTACGACCAGCTGGCGAAGCACGAGATCAAGTGGACGGACCCGTCGGTCACCGCGGCCCTGACCACGCTCGCCGAACTGTTCGGCAAGCCGGCCCTGCTCGCGGGCGGGACGAGCGGCGCGCTGCAGACGGAGTATCCGGTCTCGGTCACCCAGACCTTCACCGGCGGGGACCAGCCCAAGGGGGCGATGGTCTTCGAGGGCGACTTCGCCGCCGTCAACATCGCGCAGACGAAGGCGAAGATCGGTACGGACGCGAAGGTCTTCCCGTTCCCCACCGTCGGCGCGGGATCGAGCCCGGTGGTGACGGGCGGCGACGCGGCCGTGGCCCTCAAGGACAGCAAGGGCGCGAAGGCGCTGCTCGCCTTCCTCGCCTCCCCGGACGCGGCGAAGATCTGGGCGGCCGAGGGCGGCTTCCTCTCCCCCAACAAGAACCTGGACCCGGCGGCGTACCCGAACGACGTCCAGCGCGAGATCGCGAAGGCGCTCATCGGCGCCGGTGACACCTTCCGCTTCGACATGTCGGACCAGATGCCGCAGTCCTTCGGCGGGACGCCGGGCAAGGGCGAGTGGAAGGCGCTCCAGGACTTCCTGAAGAACCCGAAGGACATCGCGGGGACGCAGGCGCGCCTTGAGGCGGACGCGGAGAAGGCGTACCGGGCCGCGGCGAAGAGCTGAGGCCCCGGCATGCCGAGGACACACCCCCACGGCGCCAGGAGCGGCAACAGGAGCAGGACCGTCGCCGCCGGCTTCCTGCTCCCCGCCCTGCTCCTGCTCGGCGCGCTCGTCGTCTACCCGATCGGGTACTCCGTCCAGCGCTCGCTCTTCGACCGCTCGGGCGACTCCTTCGTCGGCCTGGACAACTACATCGCCCTCGTCACCGACGACTCGCTCCGTACCGCCGTCCGCAACAACCTGATCTGGCTGGTTCTCGCCCCGGCGGTCGCGACCGCCCTCGGTCTGATCTTCGCCGTGCTCACCGAACGGGTGCGCTGGGGTACGGCGTTCAAGCTGGTCGTCTTCATGCCGATGGCGATCTCGATGCTCGCCGCCGGGATCATCTTCCGGCTCGTCTACGAGCAGGATCCGGACCGGGGGGTCGCCAACGCGGTCTGGGTCGGGGTCCACGACACCTTCGCCGAGTCGTCCGGTTTCCCCCGGGCCCGGCCACTGCCGGTCCACCCGCTGGAGGCGGCGGGCGGCGGCGCGTTCGTCACGAAGGATCCGGTGCGCGCCGGGGAGCCCGTACGGCTTCCGCTGGTCGGGGTGGCGCCGGGGCAGATGCCGGAGGAGGCCCGCCCGGCCCGCGACCCCGCCCCCACGGAGGACACGGTCACCGGTACGGCCTGGCTGGACTTCACCCGGGGCGGCGGCGGGCGGCCGAACGCCGTCGACCCGGCCGAACTGGGCCTCGCGGGGCTGCGGATCGAGGCCGTACGGGACGGGAAGGTCGTCGCCAGGGCCACGGCCGGCGCCGACGGCACCTTCACGCTGCCCGCCGACCGCGTCGACGGAGCCGTACTGCGGCTGCCCGCGAGTAACTTCCGCGAGCAGTACAACGGCGTGGAGTGGCTGGGGCCTTCGCTCGTCACCCCGGCGGTCATCGGCGCGTACGTGTGGATGTGGGCCGGGTTCGCGATGGTGCTTATCGGCGCCGGGCTCGCCGCCGTGCCGCGCGAGCTGCTCGAAGCGGCGCGGGTGGACGGGGCGAACGAGTGGCAGGTGTTCCGCAGGATCACGGTGCCGCTGCTCGCCCCGGTCCTCGCGGTCGTCCTCGTCACCCTGATGATCAACGTGCTCAAGGTCTTCGACCTGGTCTTCGTCATCGCGCCGGGCTCCGCCCAGGACGACGCGAACGTGCTCGCGCTCCAGCTGTACCGCTCGTCCTTCGGTACGGACGCCGATCTCGGGGTCGGCTCGGCCATCGCCGTCCTGCTGCTGCTCCTGGTGGTCCCGGTGATGGTCTTCAACATCCGCCGCCTGCGCCAGGAGGCCCGCCGATGAGTTCGCCCGAGGTCCGGTCGTCCCGGGTGGGTACCCCCGACGACCGGTCGTCCCGCCCGCTGGTCGCGCGGGTCGCCGCCCGTGCCGCCGGGGGCGCGGTACGCGTCTTCCTCGTCCTGACCGGCCTGTTCTGGCTGCTGCCGACGGTCGGGCTGCTGCTCTCCTCGCTCCGCTCGCCGTCCGACATCGCGGCGAGCGGCTGGTGGGAGGTGCTCACCGCCCCGGCCCAGCTGACCACCGAGAACTACGCCCATCTCCTCGCGAACGACACGATCACCGGTTCCCTCGGCTCCACCATCCTGATCACCGTCCCGGCGACCCTGCTCGTGCTGGTCATCGGCTCGTTCGCCGGGTACGCGTTCGCGTGGCTGGAGTTTCCGGGCCGGGACTGGTGGTTCCTGGGCGTGGTCGCCCTGCTCGTCGTGCCGGTGCAGGTCGCCCTGGTCCCGGTGTCGAAGCTGTTCGGGGCGGTGGGACTCTTCGAGACGACCCTCGGGGTGGTCCTCTTCCACACCGCCTTCGGGCTGCCGTTCGCGATCTTCCTGCTGCGGAACTTCTTCGCGGAGATCCCGCGCGAGCTGCTCGAAGCGGCGCGCCTCGACGGTGCGGGCGAGATCCGCCTCTTCACCCGCGTGGTGCTGCCGCTCGGCGGTCCCGCAATCGCCTCGCTCGGGATCTTCCAGTTCCTGTGGGTCTGGAACGACATGCTGATCGCGCTGATCTTCGCGGACTCGCAGTCGCCGCCGATCACGGTGGCGCTCCAGCAGCAGGTACGGCAGTTCGGCAACAACGTGGACGTGCTCGCGCCGGGGGCCTTCGTGTCGATGGTGGTGCCGCTGGTGGTGTTCTTCGCCTTCCAGCGCCAGTTCGCAACCGGGGTGATGGCGGGCGCGGTGAAGTAACCGCCCCGGACGGGCCCGGTCAGGCGCGGCCAGGCCCGGTCAGGCCCCGTCGGGGGGGGGGGGGGGGGGGGGGGGGGGGGGGCCCCCCCCCCCCCCCCCCCCCCGCCCCGCCCCCGTCGGCCGGCAGAAGTCGTCACCCGTCAGAAGTCCTCGGCG